>CAIVZM010000014.1 GCA_903910385.1 uncultured Armatimonadota bacterium | reverse complement strand
TTACAGGTCTTTGTACTTTTCCGGTAGAGCGGCGATACTGCTCTTGACCAGTGCGGCGGAACGTGCCGCCATTTCTTTTTCCGCATCCGTGAGGGGCAGTTCGATAATCTTTTCGACCCCGCCGGCGCCAAGGAGAACCGGAACGCCGAAGTAGAGATCGCTTAACCCGTACTCGCCTTCCAAATAGGCGGCGCAGGGAAGAACCCGTTTTTTGTCTTTTAAGATAGCCTCGACCATCTGGACAGTCGCCGCTGCGGGGGCGTAGTAGGCGGAACCGGTCTTCAGTAGTGCGACAATTTCGCCGCCGCCTTTTTTGGTGCGCTCTACAATTTCGTTGAGTCGATCTTCGGTGATAAATTCCGTGACCGGGATTCCGCTGATCGTGGTGTAGCGGGGGAGAGGAACCATTTCATCGCCATGCCCGCCCATTAACATTGCCTGAACATCCTCGACGGAAACGCCCGCTTCCAGGGCGATGAAGGTTCGGTAGCGTCCGGCGTCCAGAATGCCGCCCTGACCAATGACGCGATTTTTGGGGAATCCCGCTTTCGCTGCGACTTTGTAGGCAAGATACGCCATGGTGTCCATGGGGTTATTGACGATGATGATGATAGCGTTCGGGGAAGTCGCCGCGACTTTCTCGATATTGCCCGCAGTGATTTCGGCGTTGATTGCCACCAGGTCTTCGCGGGTCATTCCCGGCTTACGGGGCGCTCCGGATGTCAGAATGACCACATCAGAGTTTGATGTCTCTTCGTAGGAGTTCGTTCCCGTAATGCTCAGATCGAAGCCTTCGATCGGACCGGCTTCCAGCAGGTCCAATCCTTTGCCCTGTGGTATCCCTTCTGCAATGTCTAACAGGACGACATCCGCCAGTTCCTTGGATGCAATCCAGTGAGCGCAGGTCGAACCAACGAACCCCGCCCCGATAACAGTCACTTTTTTTCGCATGAGTTAAGCCCTCTAAGGTTAAAGCGGTCGATTTTTGCCGCCGCCGTTCCTTTCAATTATGCCGTCTGGAACGGGTCGGCGTCAAATGTGATCGAATCGCTCTCCTGAAATCGGCGAAAATGATTTTTGAAACGAAGTTCCTGTTCCTTTAACATTGCCTTCGGCTTAAGAGACGGTTTGTGAAGTCGCCTTCCGTACGTCCATCCTCATGGACGATCAGCCAGTCGTAAATATCTGACTCCGAGATTTCGACGGTCTGACCCGCCTGGAGACTGAGGTCCGCCTCCGGCTCGTTCACCAGCAGTCCGCGAATATGTCCGTTTTCCCATCGAGTGACAGCAATCCACAGGAATTCGCGTTTCTGATCGGTGACCTGAAAGCCGTATTTGACATGGAAAGCGGCGCGGGAGCAATAACCGTCCCGGTAACGGTCGCGTACCAGAGAAAGCGTTTCCTTCGCTTTCTGGTGGGCGGCTTCCAGTTCGATGTCTTCGGTTTCGATGACGGTCAACTCGTCGTCATCGCCGAACAGGTCATACAGCAGATCGTTGAGCCATATTGCCTGATCGTCGCCCGCTTCCAGAGGCGCACAGATGCGGATAAGCGGGGCGATATCCCCGCCGGATGCACCTATGCAGAGACGGATGCGCGATTCGCCTGATATATCGTCGTAGTCCGGAAACAGTGAGGCTTCACTCAGAGGATCGGGTGCGTAAGCGCGACGGATCTCTGACAGGTGGATAGTCTTGTCGGCGAAGAAATGGAGGGCTGTCGCTTCTGTGGCGCCTTTTCCGCCGGTCTGTGAAATTTCCAGTGTCTCACACATGGCTTTATCGGTCAGCCATTGCGCCACCCCGTGCAATACGGGCGTCAGCAGGTTGGCAAGGTGCGGAGGGACGTCCCTGAACTCCAGGTCAGGCAGTCCGAAGCGACCTATACCTCGGGTGGTCATCCAGACGAGTCCGGATTCCTGATTACGGGAGAAGGGGACGAGAATATGTTCGCTGATTCGAATCCTTCCATCGACGGGAATATTCTCACGGTTCTCGGTCAGCGACAAAAGTCGGGGATATTCCGGGTCAAGGATAACCCCGCCGGGTAGAGCGGAGGCAAGAGCCCGCGCATAAGCGATTGCTGTCCACAGGCCCACCCGGGGAGGAATAGTCAGGTCTGCCGTAGTGATCTGTATGGCATGTGTGGCATTCCGAAATCGTCGCTCTTCGAGTTCGCCTGGATTGTAGGCGCGAACAAGCTCTTCGGAAGGCTCGTGCGTCTCCTCGCGCAATCGGAGGTCCGCTATTATCAGTCCCTTGGACACATATTCCTGAAGCAATGGGCGGAATATGTCACTGGAGTGGCTTTCCAGCCAGTGCATAACGACATACTGCAACTCCTGCGGTGTGGGAGTATTCTCTGGATCAAACTGGCAATACACGGTAAATCCGATAAGTGGAACTGGGACGAAAGGAACAAAGATTTCATCCGGCAATAAAGGTTTGCGACCGGATGGCGCCTCGCGCCGTCGTCTGAACCAAGAGAATGCATTCACAGGGTTTCTGTCCTTTTTCCTATCACGTCGGGCGAACGTGCGGAATGAGTCAAGTGCGAAACGGTTGTGGCGAATCCCCGAAATAGCAGCTCTTGATAGTAGGGGGCGTCCTGCTAAAGGATAACGCATCAATCATTCACACAAGAAAAAATCGAGTATGTCAATAAAAAGGCTACCTGACCGTCAATCGGTTGCAAGCGGGACATTTCACTTTCTCAAGGCGATTTTTCCCTGCAAGGGTATAATGCAGGACGAGAAATGCAGGGATCAGGAAATAGTATGCCCTGATCTCTCTTTACCGGAGGAATAACGCTTTGTCAGATACCCCCCGCATCGGACTCACGGGACTTGCCGTCATGGGGCAGAATCTTGCCCGAAATATCGCCCGACATGGCTTCCCTATCGCTGTCCATAACCGGACGGTGGAGAAAACGCGCGAATTTGTGGACGCCTTTGGCGGATCGGAACCGCTGATTTTTACCGAATCCGATGCCGACTTCGTCGCCGCCATCGCGCCGCCCCGCGCCATTATCATCATGGTCAAGGCTGGGCAGCCTGTGGACGATGTTATCGCCAAACTCAAGCCTTTCCTGTCAAAAGGCGATCTGTTGATTGACGGCGGCAACTCGCACTATACCGATACGGAACGGCGCATCAGAGAACTGACCGCCGAAGGGTTCAATTTCCTCGGTACTGGCGTTTCCGGTGGCGAAGAAGGGGCGCTCAATGGGCCTTCCATTATGCCCGGCGGTCCGAAAGAGGGTTACGATTATATCGCCGACATTTTGACCGCGATTTCCGCGCAGGTGGACGGCGTTCCTTGCTCTACCTATATCGGGGAGGGCGGCAGCGGTCACTATGTGAAAATGGTGCATAACGGTATCGAATACGCCGATATGCAACTGATCGCGGAAGCGTATGACCTGCTTAAAAATGCGGTTGGGCTGTCCAATGAGGAAATCGGGGGCGTCTTTGACGATTGGAATGCGGGTGATCTTGACTCCTTCCTGATTCAGATCACCGCGCAGATCTTCAAGACGAAGGACACCGAGACTGGCGAAGGATATCTGGTAGATCGCGTTCTGGACAAAGCGGGTCAGAAAGGCACCGGTAAGTGGGTTTCCCAGTCGGCTCTTGACCTCGGTTCTCCGGTGACCGCTATTACTGAGGCAGTCTTTGCACGTTTCCTTTCGGCTTTGAAAGATCAGCGTGTCGCCGCATCGAGTATTCTTACCGGGCCTTCGGGGACGCACTCCGGCGATAAGACGCAGTTCATTGCGGATATTCGCAATGCTCTGTACGCTTCCAAGATAGTCGCTTACGCGCAGGGCTTCGACCAGATGAAACTGGCGGCGGCGGAATTTGGCTGGAATCTGCACTTCGGCGATCTGGCAACTATCTGGCGAGGCGGCTGTATTATTCGCGCCCGCTTTCTGGACCGCATCAAGGACGCTTACGCCGACAACCCCGATCTGGCGAACCTGATGCTGGCTCCCTACTTCAATGAAGCTCTCAAGGCGGCGCAACCTTCCTGGCGGAAGGTCATTTCTGAGGCGGTCAACCTCGGGGTTCCTACTCCTGCATTTTCGTCGTCGCTTGCCTACTATGATGGTTACCGCCGCGCCAATCTTCCGGCGAATCTGATTCAGGCGCAACGTGACCTGTTTGGGGCGCATACCTACGAACGCAACGACCGTCCGGGCACGTTCCATTCCGCCTGGGGTGAATAGGAAGATGCGCCTGAATTAGACTGCGCACTATACGGAAAATGAGAGTTATGTGGTCCCGGCGCATTTTGCGCCGGGGCTTTTTGTTACGTGGTGTCTTGTCGCCTCTTGGTTTACTGCATAGAATAAAGTCGCCGAAAGGGAAACGATGATGCCGCAAATTATAGAACCGCCGACACGCACCCTGCCGCCCGCCTCGCTCCCGCGCATCCGGTGGAATGTGGAGCAGTTTGAGAGTTTGTCCACGATGGGACTGCTGCCGGAAAAGGGATACGAGTTAATCGAAGGAGATATTGTCGAGGTTATGCCGATTAAGGACGCGAATTCGTAGCGCCCCGAACCGTTCCATGCTCCGCGCCGTCGGCTTCGAGGACACTGATTTTGAGAAGTTGATTGTCGGTATTTTCTTGTCGGTATTTTCAATGTGCACTCTGACATTTTTCCAGAAGATAGTCACCACTCAAGACGTCGTCGTTCCAGAAAAGACCACTCTCAAAGTAGGTGCGATAACCTTTGTCCATGGGCGGGACTTACCCATTGTGTTCTGGTTCGATGGGGTTCATGAAGCTATCATCAGCTTGGTGATTAGGTAGCGAAGGTCGATTTTGTGAAAATGGAAAGGGTCGCCCGGACAGTATTTCTGACATTGCTGGAGGTTGCCGATCTGGATCAACGTCCCGCTGTAGACAAAAAACTTCCGCCGGAACTTACGATTCAAAATTAGGTAAAGCGTTTCCTTGCCGTGAAGTCCGCGGCGCAAGAGCGGACGGAGTTCCGATTTCGAATGAGGATACTTTATGTTTGGTTGGCTTGACACGATATTCCGATTCGTTTGCGTCTTTCTTCTCGGAATGTTTTCGTCGACCAGTGGTCTCTGCCAAACTTCTACGGACGCGCCACTGGTCTTGTCGGGCAATCGCCTCTTTGCGCTGGGCGCGCCCCGTGTCGTTGGCGCATTTTCCCGTATCTATGGCGTTCGATGGCGTAAAGACGGCGGCGCTGTCGCGTTCTTTGGCCTGTCTCGGCTCCGGTCGCCCATCGCCGAGACAAAAGCGTTATTGCGGGGCGAAATCGCTCCACTGCAGGATGAACCAGGTCTTTTCGTTTACGACTTCGACACGTCGCGATTGAACGGCATCGGAAAGTTTCAGGCTCTCCGCGATAAAGAGTATTTCCTGACGGCGGAATGGGTTGGCTTAAATCTCTATGTCGTAACCGGCGTCCCGCCAACGGTGGAAGTCCCTGAGCCTAACAAACGTCTTTATGTTTACGACCTCAAGGCGGGTCGGGCAAGTCTGGTGGAAGAGCTATCGGTTAGTGGGACGCTGGAAGCGTCGCACGAAGATGCTCCCTTCCTGATTGAGCGTTTTATCGAAGACAAAAGCCAACGCTTCCGGGTGATTGCAGACGGTAAAGCTATTCCCTTGAAACCCGCAGATGACATGGAGGCGTTTGGGTTATGCGGATGGAGCGTTGATGGAAAAGCCTACTATATTCAGGGCGAACAGACCATAGCGGGCGGGACTGCACTGGAGGTCCGTTATGAGGCGGGCGAGGTCAAGGTGAAACGCGTCACATTCAACGGGCGTCGCGACCTGTTCGCCGCCCAACTGGAAGCGGAACCGCTGTTAACCCTCCGTTCCGAAAAGACATTTCCTTCTCCCGGTTTGATCTCATTGGTGGGGAGAGGGAAGGGAGCGCCTGCCAACGACGCTCGCACCCCTGTATCGACACGCTATGATCTTGCGCTTTCCGCAAACAGTAATGGTGACTTTTCCCTTTCGCCTCGCTACACAGCATTGATCTTTGTCGCACAGGAAACCCTTTTCGTACAGCGCATCGCCGAACTATCCGAAGAACAAAAGGCGATCGCGCTAACACGTCGAACCCGCTCCAAATGAAAAAGGCGAAGCCGCTGATGCCAAAAATGCATGATCAGGTGTGCGGGATTGTTGTTGTAAAGGCTTTGTCTATTCCTGTCATTGCTCGCGAAGGCGCAGATACCCGTATTCGCGGATAGTCTCGCCCTTTTTACGATATACTTCCTTACTATGTCGCCACTTTACCGCATTACGCAAGAGCCACAAATTATGGGGGGCAAACCCTGTATTCGGGGAACCCGCGTTACGGTCGGCGCGATTGTTGGCCTCGTAGCGGCAGGTCGCTCCGCCGACGAGATACTTGCCGCCTATCCGTATTTGGAACGTGAGGACATTACCGAGGCTTTACAATATGCCGCCTGGCGTTCGCAGGAACGGGAAGTTTCCTTGGCCCCGACTCCCACTCCAATCGCGGTATGAAGGTTCTCGTGGATATGAATCTGTCTCCGGAATGGTGCGTGACGCTGGCGAAATACGGCCATGAGGCGGTTCACTGGTCAAGAGTCGGGGCGCGGAATGCGCCCGATGCCGAAATCATGGACTATGCCCGCGACAACGGCTACCTCGTCTTCACGCACGATTTGGACTTCGCCGCGATTCTCGCCGCCACTAAAGCGAACGCGCCGAGCGTACTACAATTGCGGATGCAGGATATTTTGCCCGCTGCCGCTGAAACTATTGTTGTGAACGCTCTGAATCAATTTGCGGACGAATTGGTGGCGGGCGCTTTGATTACGGTAGATGCGCTACGCGCCCGCGCCCGCATCTTGCCTTTCTAATACTCGCTGGATAACAAAACCATGCCATTAAATTCTCGTTCCCGTGCGATTACCGAAGGGGTGCAGCGTGCGCCCAACCGTTCTATGCTCCGCGCCGTCGGCTTCGAGGACGCCGACTTTCAGAAGCCGATTGTTGGGATTTCCAACGCCCACTCGACGATTACTCCCTGCAACATGGGCATAGGCGCATTGGCGGCGCGGGCGGAGGTCGCCCTCCGTGAAGCGGGCGCGATGCCGCAGGTATTCGGAACGATCACGGTATCCGATGGGATTTCGATGGGGACCGAGGGGATGAAGTACTCCCTGGTATCTCGTGAAGTCATTGCAGATTCCATTGAGACGGCGACCATGGCGCAAAGCATGGACGGCGTCCTGACCATCGGCGGTTGCGACAAGAATATGCCGGGGGCGATGATAGCTCTGGCGCGGATGAACATCCCGGCGGTCTTTGTCTACGGCGGCACGATCAAGCCGGGCAAGTATCGCGGCAAAGATTTGACCGTCGTGTCGGTATTCGAAGCGGTCGGGGCGCACGCAGCCCATAAGATGGACGATGAAGAATTGCACGGGATCGAGTGCAATGCGATACCCGGCGCAGGCTCTTGCGGGGGAATGTACACCGCGAACACGATGTCCTCGGCGTTCGAAGTCATGGGAATGTCGTTGCCGTACTCATCGACAATGGCATCGGAAGATGAAGAAAAAGCCCTTTCGACGGAAGAATCCGCTCGCGTCCTGTATGATTGCATCGTCCATCAGCGATTGCCGCGTCAGATTTTGACCCGGAAGGCGTTCGAGAACGCGATTATGGTCAACATGGCAGTCGGCGGTTCGACCAATGCGGTTTTGCACCTTCTCGCCATCGCGCATGCTGCCGAAGTCCCGCTGACCATCGACGATTTCGAGGAAATCCGCCTCCGTGTCCCGGTACTGTGCGACCTGAAGCCGTCCGGCAAGTATGTCGCCTATGACCTACACCATGCGGGCGGTATTCCGCAGGTGATGAAGATGCTCCTCAATCATGGCCTCCTGCACGGCGACTGCCTGACTATTACCGGGAAGACCATTGCCGAAACTCTGGCGGACGTTCCCGATGAACCGTCTCCGAATCAGGATGTGATCCGGCAGTGGGACAATCCCATGTATTCGCAGGGACACCTTGCCATCCTGAAGGGAAATCTGGCGGAAGAGGGTTGCGTCGCCAAGATCACCGGCGTCAAGTCACCTAAGATTACCGGTCCCGCTCGTGTCTTCGAGAGCGAGGAAGAATCGCTGGACGCCATTCTCGCCGGGAAGATCGTTCCCGGCGATGTTCTGGTAATCCGCTACGAAGGTCCCAAAGGCGGGCCGGGAATGCGCGAGATGCTGGCCCCGACGTCCGCGATTATCGGTCAGGGTCTGGGCGATTCGGTCGGCCTCATCACCGATGGACGCTTCAGCGGCGGAACCTACGGCCTCGTCGTCGGACACGTCGCCCCGGAAGCCGCCGTCGGCGGAACCATAGCGCTGGTGGAAGAAGGCGACAGCATCACCATTGATGCTGAAACGCTCACCCTTTCGCTGAACGTCGCTCCTGAAATTCTCGCCGCCCGCCGCGCCGCGTGGCGTCCCCGCCCCCCCCGCTACACACGCGGCGTCCTCGCCAAGTACGCCAAACTCGTCTCCTCCGCGTCGGTAGGCGCGGTCACCGACTAAAGGAATATAATGGAGTTCGAGTAGGACGAGGATAAGGCGAGGGCGAACGTTGCGAAATACGGCGTTTCCTTTGAGGCGGCGGCGACCGTGTTTGATGACCTATTCAACGTATATTCCGTGACGACGTCCATTCCGAGGAGGAGCGAGCGATTCTTCCTCCTCGGTTTGGCAAGTACGGGGCGGATTTTGACAGTCTGCTATACCGAGCGTGAGGGCAAAACCCGCCTGATTACGGCGCGTCCCGCCACCCGAAACGAGCGACGCCAATACGAGGAAAACGATGACTGATACCGAAGACGAAATGCCAGAGGAATTAGACTTCAGTACGTTGCGGATTCATAAAATGGGACGCGCCCGCAAGTCGTTTCAGGGCGTACCGAATCCCGATTACGTCGCGCCGAATTACGTCGTGCCGACCGAAGCGCCCACCGTGACGCTCGCCCCGGACGTCGCCGCCTTTTTCCCGGACACCGAATCGGTGAATGAAGCCCTGCGTTCCCTCATCCAAGAGAGAAAAGTTAAAAACGGGACTGTCTTAGCGAACCGAGCGTGATGGCGAACGTATCGCGGTTGAAATCAAGAGTTTCATCAGCAAATCAGCCGTTCAGGATTTGAAGGAGGCGACCGGGCAGTTTGTTCTCTATGAGGAGACGTTGAAGCGTTCCCCGGCGAACGTCGACCGGATTTTGCTTCTTGCCGTACGTCTTGCTGTCTATGTCTCGCTTTTCGAGAACGGCATTGGTAAAATCCTTATGGAAAGCCACAAACTACGGCTTGTCGTTTTCAACTCTGTTACGGAGGAAATAACCCAACGGATACCTGCCAACATTACCGAGAAATCATAGAGCGTGTTTTGTTGCCCTACGCGGAGCGGCGCTACTCTGGGGACGATATCACCAATGAGGCCGTCTTCGACCGAGAGCGTGACCATTATATTATCGCTTCCGTAGGGTGGCAGGGCTATCGCCGCGTTCAGCAGAACCTGCTTCATATCGACCTTATCGGCGGCAAAGTCTGGATTCAACGCGACGGCACGGAAGATGGGATTGCGGATGAGTTGGAGGTGGCGGGCGTTCCCAAACACGACATCGTTCTAGCATTTCATACTGCTGAAGACCGATCCTTATTGCCGGAATATGCGATTGCTTAGCGCAGATGGAACGGTCGTTTCAGCGGGGGAACCTACGGTCTGGTGGTCGGTCACGTCGCCCCGGAAGCGGCGAGTACCCTTTGGGTGGGTGGGACGATTGCGCTGGTCGAGGAGGGCGACAGCATCACCATTGACGCCGACACGCTCACCCTTCAACTGACTATATCAGAGCAGGAATTAGCGGAACGCAGGGCGAATTGGACGCCGAGGCGTCCTCGCCAAGTACGCTAAGCTGGAGTCGTCCGCCAGCGTGGGCGCGGTGACGGATTTGGATTAAAAAGTGAAGATAAGTTTAATATTCATTCATTATTTGCGATCTTGCCCAGAGGGTGGACGTCATGCATAATGCCTAGCGGCGAGGGGATAGACCCGTCTTCCTTTAAATATTTTTGAGAATACGGTCGTACTCGGCGTGGGAGCCGATCCAGAACCAGAGGACACCGTCGTCTTCGGGTAAGCCGATGGCGCGATAGTGAATGCCGATGCGAACCGTCCAATACGGGCCAGCACGTTTGAAATTCAGCGAGGGATGCGACGGGTCGGTTTGCAACAGGACATAGTTTATCTGCGCCAAGTCCTGAATCTTCTTTGGGAGGTTATTATACAACTCCCAGAACTCCGGCGCGGTGTGGTGGTTCACATTTCGTCGCCCGTTGCCGTAGGAACCGGAAAGTTCGCCGAGAGCGGTCGGCTTTTGCCCGCCCTATGGCTTGCCCGCGCCTTCGCTGCGAGGGCGTCCAGTTTGCCAGCTGTGGCGTCCGCCTCGATTTGTTTATCCCAGGCATCCCCATCTCGCTCCGCGAACCATGCCGTCAGTTCCGCCAATTCCTCTGACGGCAGCGCCTCAATTGCCCGTTCAATCTCTGAAACGCCCATCCTATTCGACCCTTTCAATGTTTTCCTAACTGCCTTGAGCGGATTATACCGGACGCGGATTCGTCGCGCCCCGGTCACGGGAGTTAAGAATTCTTCAGAAGATGGTCGTATTCGGCGTGGGAGCCAATCCAGAACCAGTTGGCGGTATCGTCTTCGTCCGTCGCTAACGCCCGGTAATGCAGACCGATGCGCACCGACCATAGCGAGCCAACCTTCTTCAATTCCAGCGACGGGTGCGACGGGTCGTTTTTCAGCAACTCATAGTTCTTATCGGCAAGTTGACGGACTTCGCGGGGCAGGGCGTTATACCCGTCCCAGAAGTCAGGCGTGGTTCGGTGGTTCACGGCTTCGTTTCGCCGGGTGGAGGCAGCGTTTGCCCAGTCACGTAGTGCGCTTTCGCCTTAGCGATTAAGCCGTCCAATCGCCCCACTGCGACATCTTCTTCTAGCTGCTTATCCCACTTGCGGAACTTGTAATCGGCAATCCACCGCTCCAACTCATTCCACTCCTCTTGCGGTAACGCCTCAATCGCCCGTTCAATCTCAGAAACTCCCACTCGGTTCGTCCCCTGTACTTTTCTCTATTTTACCCGATTGCTGTCTGCTGTCGCTTTCCACTCGCTGGTCGCTATAAGGAATAGGATTTTCTTTTCTGCGACCTGCAGTTGCCTGACTTTGGCGGTTTCTCCCCCGAATAGAGTGTCGTGGCGGGCGGGTAACGGCAGGAAGATAAGCCGAAAAGGAATACACGAAATGACGACGGCGACGATTGAAGAATGGCTTGCTCTGTTTGACGAGAAGGTGGCGCGGCTTACCGGGGAGGCGGAAACGAATAGTGATAACGCGAAGGCTCCCTGGTGGGAATAAGTGGGTCAGCGCGTTTGTGCATGACTCGGTGTACGACGAGGCGATGTGTCTCGGCGCAGAATACAGGAAGTCACAGTCAACAGCGGAGGAGGTAGATGCCTTTGAACGCGGCTGCGTAATAGGATACGTCACCTGAGGATATTTGCCAGATTTTCTTGACATTCTGGCTAAAACAGGCTACAACAATTACTAATAGCAAGCGTTCCTCCCATAAATTTTATCGTTTTTCGGGGACGTAGGTAAGATGGGGGACGGGTACAAGCGGCAACCAAACGCTGGACGGTATCACTCTCATCTTCCTGAAGGAGCAAATGGTCCATGACCACACCAGTTCGCCGTACTCTCTCGGCATTTACGCTGATCGAACTACTCGTCGTTATCGCCATCATCGCGATTCTGGCTGCCATTCTTTTTCCTGTATTCGCCCAGGCCCGTGAATCCGCTCGCACCGTCTCCTGCCTCTCCAACACCAAACAACTCGGCACCGCTGAGTTGATGTATGCGCAGGACTATGACGAGACGATTGTTCCCAACAACACTGCCAAAGAGGGAGAAGCGGGCGATTCTCTTGATCAGCAGATAGCTGGTTCGTGGGTGAACCTGCTCCAACCCTATGTCAAGAATAAGCAGATTTTCTTTTGCCCGTCCTTCAGCGAGGGACAGACGATCAAGGCTGTAGATGCGGCGGACTGCGACGGCGACGGAACTGCGGGAAGTCGGGAAAACCTCTATGCGCCGAACGAGTTGCCCGTACCGAACGCCAGCTATTATCTCTCGCACTACGGCATCGCCCGCAACGCCGGATTCAATCAGATCGATCCGGCAACGTGTGATAAGACAGGGCAGTACCCCTACTCCAACTACCCCGGCACGGGATGGAGCGATTTCTGGAACCCGCCTCGCACCTGGTCTAACCGTTCCCTTGCCAGTGTCGTTGAGGTCGCCCGAACGGCAAACATCACCGATGCTTACACGATCATCGCCAAGGATCGGACGTACGTGAAATCGCGCTTTGGTTGCGAGGGGCGCTATCGACACAAGGGTGAAGGCGCCAACCTGACCTTTCTCGACGGTCATTCTAAGTATGTCACCGGCAACCCCGAGAAAAAGGTGAAGTTCAACGCGGATGGTTGTGCGTACGAAGAGTACTTCACCGCCAATCTGTAATGCGTTCTCTGCCCTCACCCCGATCCCCCGGGGTGAGGGCGTTCGCCGATTCGACATAACAGTTCCGGGTCGTCAGTATTCCGCCCATTCTCGCTCCTCCTGTTGTGCGTTGACTGAAGAGCAAGGCAATCCCGTAGTCCGTATCGGCGAAAACGGACAGCATAAGCTCCTTATCGTCTTCCCGTCGCTCTGTTTCTTCTGGCATTCGATCCACTATGCCCCACTATCACTATGCCCCACTATAACGTGGCGGATGGGAAAGATACAGCAATAGCGCAACGAGAACAGGGGGAAGCGCCATGGTCGCCAGCAGGAAAAGCCGGGTCAGCGGTGGGTTGTGGAAAAAGAGGAGATGCATCAAAGTGAACGTGATGCCTTCCACAGCCAGTAATACTGTCCCATAACGCGGCGCATAGAGAGTGAAGGCGGCGCTCCCGGTAAATAGCAGGATGCCTATCGAAGCGGCGACAAATCCCTGCCAGAATGGTATGGCATTACCCTCCCATGCCGCCGCGAGAACGAAAAACGTCCACCAACCCGCCCAGATCAAGAGGAGCGTCCGAGCCAGAAACGCAAGGGTGCGTATAGACATTTGATCCTTCCTTTGTTATTCATTATAACGCCGATAGAGCGCACTACCTGAGACGAAATACCTATCTTTTTCGATATTGGGGTAAGATAGGCTGTCTTAAGAACAGGAGCATAACCTTGTTGGAATCGTCCAGAGCGGAATCGTTATTCGTGTCCGGATTTGAGTCCAGACGTAAATTCGCACAATCAAATTCTTAAGTCATTGAGGCATACGCTTTTATGATGATCCGTTTTTCATCCGCTCCCGGTCCATTGGATAACCCTTTAAAAGGGTGGTGTTCTTATATTCATCCGGATAAGTTGTATCAACCGTATTCTATGTTCTTTCGCTATGTGCCGTGGCGCAAGATAGAACCGGCGGAAGGCAGATTTGCCTTTGAGGAATGGGAAAAGGAAACGTGGGATGTCCCCAAAGCGAAGGGGAAACATATCGTATTTCGCGTTTTTATCGACTATCCTTCCCAACCATCCGGGTTGCCGGACTATCTGCGGGCGAGAGGCGTTCAGGAGCGTCCGGTGAAGGGGCGTAACGACGGGAGAGTGGCTACTGACTACGACAATCCTGTCCTTGTCGCGGCTATGGAACGGATGATCGCCGCGTTGGGGCAGCGTTATGATAATAACCCTCGTGTCGCATTCATCCAATTGGGTTTTCTTGGATTCTGGGGGGAATGGCATACGATTCCTCAACGACAACTTTTCGCCAATCCGTCCACGCAACGCCGCATTGTGGATGCCTATCGGAGGGCCTTCCGAAACAAAAAATTAATGGCTCGCAATGCGCTGGGCTATGTGGCGGATCAGGACTGGATTGGGTTTCATGACGATTACTTCCCGCAGGACACCGGGGATGAAGGGCCGAAGAAACAGGGGTATTTCCTCTATGATATCAATCGTACTGGGCGTAGTAACAACTGGAAACAGGCGGTGATCGGAGGCGAAATGGTCCCATTTCCGGGAAATAACGCTCTGAAGTGGCTTGGCAACGATAAAGACTTCGCTTTCACGATGAAACGCGCCGAGGAAGCTCATTTTTCCTGGATTGGCCCTTACTCACCGGCAATGGAAAAATCGCCCTCAACCGCTTTTCTCGACCGTTCGCAACAACTGGTTCGGCGGATGGGTTACGAATACTGCCTGAAGGATCTGGACATCCCAGATGAGATACAGCGCAATATGCCGTTTACCCTGACCCTCAATGGAGAGAATCAGGGAGTCGCTCCGTTTTATTACCGGTGGCCGATCCGGTTCGCGCTCCTCAATGATCAGAATATGGTTGTGAATGTACAGGAGATCAGGGACGGTGATATACGCACCTGGTTACCGGGAAAATTCACGCTTCGGACAGATGTACGATTCGATGCTTCGCCGGGAACCTACCGTCTGGCAATGGGAATCATCGACCCGTGGTTGGATAATCCTGCCATCGGGTTCGCGAACGACCTGGCAAGGGTGGACGGGTGGAATATCCTTGGGCAGGTCAAGGTCGTGTGACGTTTCCGGAAAATGTTTCTTCCCTCGCGCCAGAAACGATATCGGCGATTCCTGCATATTAAATAGTGCAGGGACGCTTTTGAACCTGTAAACAGAGATCAAGGGCTTCATCAACCGGAGAAAGTAACGATTGTGCTAAAAACGGAAGAGTCTGCCAACCTGCTCAACGGGGCGAATTTGGAGAAAGACGCTCTGCTGGAAAGAGATACTCTGGCGCGAGGGAAGAAGCTGCTGGCGGGGGTACGCCGGGAAGAGCGGGGCGGGTCGCCGTCGGACTGGTTCTATGACCGACTGATGCAGTTGACCACTTCGGACGACAAGTTGAAGGTTGAACTGTTCCGGTTCGTCGATGCGCTACCGTCCCTGAAGACGGCGGAAGCCGTATCGCAACATCTGGAAGAATACCTGCTGAAGCCCGAAATCACGTTGCCCCCCGGCGCGGCGACGACCCTCAAGCTGATGGCGTCCCTTGCGCCGACGCAGGGCGTTCTCGCGGGAGCCTCTGAGATCGGGGCGAAAATGATGGCGAAGCGGTTTATCGCCGGGGCGAATGCCCATGAGGCGACCGCCGCGATCGAGCGATTGCGCCGCCAGCATCTTACCTTCACGCTGGATTTGCTCGGAGAAGCGGTGACCTCGGAGACAGAAGCGCTGGCGTATCAGAAAAAGTACTTGGATTTGATCTCCGACCTTGCGCAGATCTCGCGGAACTGGAAATCAGACCCGCAGATTGAGAACGCCCCGTGGGGGACGCTCCCCAAGATCAATGTTTCCGTTAAGCTGTCATCCCTGTATGCGCGTTTCGATCCGATGGCAGCCGATGCGACGTCGGAAGCGGTAAAGAAACGACTGCGCCCGATCCTGCGATTAGCGAAAGAAAACGGCGTTTTCGTCAATTTCGACATGGAGCAGCATGACTTCGCGGCGATTACGGGGCGCATTTTCCGAGAAATCTTCACCGAACCGGAATTTATCGATTGGTCGGATGTGGGAATCGTGTCGCAGGCATACCTCCGGGACGCTTATGACGACCTCGTTTCCCTGCGAGACTGGGCGGAGACGGAGCGCAAGACCCCGGTCTGGGTGCGGTTAGTGAAGGGGGCGTACTGGGATTATGAGACCATTGTCTCGGCGCAACGAGGACATTCCGTCCCGGTATGGCAGACCAAGGCGGACACGGATGCCTGCTATGAACGGTGCGAAGCGTTCCTGATTGAGAACTGGCGGATTTTACGTCCCGCTATCGCCACGCATAATGTCCGTTCCGCCGCCCGTGCACAGGCGCTTGCCACCGCACAGGGACTGCCGCAACGCGCCATCGAATTTCAGGTCCTGTACGGTATGGGCGAACCTATCGGACGCGCCCTCGCCGCACAGGGAGAGCGGGTACGAGTATATGTGCCCTTCGGGGAGCTCCTGCCCGGTATGGCGTATCTGGTGCGCCGTCTGCTGGAAAACTCATCGAATGATTCGTTCATCCGCAAGGCGGGAGAACATGTCGCGGACGAGACCCTTCTTGCATCGCCGGAGACGGTCTCTGCTCTTGCCCCTTCCACAAACAGAACAAACGGAACCGGAGAACGCGACCGCTTCCACAACGAACCGGAGACCGATTTCGCGGAGCCACGCCATCAAAAGGAGATGCAGGAAGCGCTGGCGATGGTGCGTTCCCATCTGGGCGCCGAGGTGTGGGCAGTCATCGACCATAAGGCGGAAACATCGGAGAAGGTGGTTGAGCGACACGATCCGTCCGTCGCTTCACGGGTCGCTTCGCGGGTGCATTACGCGACGAAGGAACAGGCGGAACGTGCGGTAGCGGCGGCGGCGAAGGCGTTCCCCCGTTGGCGCGACACCCCGGTGGCGGAGCGAGCCATTCTTCTGCATCGGACAGCCGATGAATTCGAGCGGCGACGGTTTGAGATTGCCGCCTGGATGACCTACGAGGTAGGAAAACCGTGGCGGGAAGCGGATGGCGACGTTGCAGAAGCGATTGACTTCTGCCGTTTCTATGCGGAGGAAATGGAGCGGTTGAGCGTCCCGCGCCGCCGCAATATTCCCGGCGAACGGAACGAATACCTTTACGAACCGCGCGGACCCGCCGCGATTATTGCGCCGTGGAATTTTCCGCTGGCGATTCTGACCGGTATGGCGGTGGCTGCGCTGGTCGCGGGTAACACGGTTATCCTGAAGCCCGCCGAGCAATCGTCCCGTGTCGGATATTTCTTGATGGAGGCGCTGGTTTCGGCGGGATGCCCGCCGGGAGTCGCGAACTTCCTGCCCGGCGATGGCGAGGAGATCGGCCCGATTCTGGTCAATGATCCGCGTATCGCTTTGATCGCGTTCACCGGCAGTAAGAATGTCGGTTTGTCCATCATGGAGAATGCCGCCGTCGTCCGTCCCGGTCAACGGGAAATCAAGCGCGTGGTGGCGGAACTGGGCGGCAAGAATGCGATTATTATCGATGAGGACGCCGATCTGGACGAAGCGGTGCTGGGAGTTTTGCAGTCCGCTATCGGTTTCGCCGGTCAGAAATGTTCCGCCTGTTCCCGCGCTATTGTCATTGGGTCGGCGTATGAACCGTTTCTGGCACGATTGGCGGAAGCGGTGAAAAGTATCCGTATCGGACCGGCGGACGACCCTGCGACCACCCTTTGCCCGATTGTGGATGAAGGGTCTGTGGAACGTGTCGCCCGCTATCGCGAAATTGGCGTTGCGGAAGGACGGATTGTGGCGGAGGCGAAAGTTCCGGAGGAGTTGCAGGGCAAGGGAAACTATGTTCCTGCCCTCGTGCTTGCGGACTGTCCCCCCGGCGGGCGTATCTGTCAGGATGAGATCTTTGCGCCGATTCTGGGCGTGATTCGCGCCAAAAATATGGATGAAGCGCTTTCGATTGCCGATGATGTGCCTTATGCATTGACTGGGGGCCTGTATTCCCGTTCGCCGCGCAATATCGAGCGGGTGCGCCGGGAGTACCGGGTCGGGAATCTGTATATCAACCGCAAGATTACGGGAGCGATGGTGGATCGTCACCCCTTTGGCGGGGCGCGGATGTCTGGCGTCGGCAGCAAAGCGGGCGGGCCCGATTACCTCATTCAATTTGTCCACGGACGCACCATCACCGAGTCCGTGATGCGTCGTGGCTTCGCCCCCGCCGAAGAAGGCGGCGCGGCGATTGTGGAGCGTGTAGGCGGCATATAGAGAATCGCATCGTTCGCGCCCCTGAGGCAGGAATCCTTGCTATATTTGGTCAATCTGCCGCGTGAGGAATGAATGAAAGTTACCGAGGCGCGAACGATCCCCTTGCGTGGCGCGACTCCCGATGGCGGGTGGGCGCAGGGGTATGATCCGAACGAAGATTTGCACACGCTGATCGAAATCCGCACCGACGATGGCGTGGTGGGGTACGGCAGTTGTTTTACCAGTCAGGCGCTGGTGGAGGGAGCGCTGGAAGTTCTACGCCCCTTTCTCCTCGGCGAGAGTGCGGTGGAACCGGAACGCGTTTCGGAAAAACTGCATCAGTTCACCTTCTGGCAGGGACGGGGCGGTTCGATCACTCATGCGATTTCCGGTATCGATATCGCTCTCTGGGACATTATGGGGCAGGCGACCGGGCAACCGGTAAGCCGATTACTCGGCGGTCGCTATCGGGATCGAATCAAGCCGTATGGCTCCCTGCTTTTTGCGGAACCGGAGATTCTGCGTCCCCGTTTGGAGTCGGCAGTCGCTCGTGGTTTTCGCGCGTTGAAACTGGGTTGGAACGGCTTCGGGCGCGTCAATCGCGCCTATGACGAACTGCTGGTCCGAACGGCGCGGGCGACCGTAGGCGCGGATGTGGAAATCATGGTGGATGCGGGCGGTTCGGAACAGTTCTGGCCTCATGGTTACAAGTGGGCGCTGGAAACCGCGAAGATGCTGGCGGATTACCATGTCGCCTGGTTCGAGGAAGCGCTTCCGCCCGATGATATCGAGGGGTATATCCGCCTGCGAGAAAATGCGCCTTTGCCGATTTCCGGCGGCGAGGTATTGACGCGGCGGCAATCGTTCCTGCCATGGATCGAGCGTGGCGCTCTGGACATCATCCAACCAGATACGACCAAATGCGGCGGACTTTCCGAGGCGCGACGGATCGCTTGGATGGCATATGACCATAATATCCAGATGGTCTCGCATGGCTGGAATACCGCAGTCGGTCTTGCGGCGGATTTGCAACTGGCTGCCGCTATGCCGGTCGCGCTTTATGTGGAGTACATAACGCCCTCGCCTTATATCGACGATATTGTCGCGGAACCTTTTGTTCTGGATACAGACGGTATGCTGGCGATCCCGACGAGTCCGGGTCTCGGGGTGACATTAGACCTTGAGCGTATCGCCCATCTGGCGGGCGGTAGTCTCTCCCGGTGAAAAACCTGATTTGAAAGGACGATGATGGCATCTCCCCCGATGGATTCGCTGGATAAGTATCTGTACGATGAACTGACATGGCCGGAAATCAATGCGGCGGCGCAGGCGGGAAAAACGCTGTTACTGCCTATAGGCAGTACGGAGCAACACGGGCATCATCTTCCGCTGGATGTCGATAACTTCCTGGCGCGGAGCGTCTGTCTGGAAACGGCAAAGAAGATTCCTCGTGAAGCGCTGGTCATGCCAACGATTCCCTATGGCTATAATGAGCATGCCCTGGACTTTCCCGGCACGATTCACATTCCGTATGAAGTCTTTATCTCCTATTGTCTTGCGGTGGTAAAGAGCGCCGCGCATGCTGGTTTTGATCGCATTATCCTGATCGACGGACACGGTTCCAACGAGCATCTATGCGAATTTATCGCGCGACGGGGGACGCTGGAGACGGACGCTCTGGTGGCGTCCACCATTTGGACGCATCTGGCGAAAGACGCCTTCGAAGCGGTACGCGAATCGGGGGATGGCGGTGCGGCCCATGCTTGCGAACTGGAAACGTCGGCGTACCTGCATCTGGAACCCTCTCGCGTCAAAATGGAACTTGCCTCAGATCACTATGGCGGCGCGGCGGGCAAAGAAGGGTCGCGCTTTCTGCATGTCGATCTGTCACGGGGTTGGGGACCGATGAAAGTCATTCAGTGGACCAGCGGCGCAACCCCAACCGGGGTTTCCGGCGCTCCGACGCTGGCGACTCCGGAAAAGGGAAAGACGATCATCGAGGCGGCATCTGATAATCTCGCGGAGTTCGTGCGGGAGTTCCGCAATCTGCAAAAAGCGGAGCGCATCGACCATCGCGCCCTTCGCCCGACAACGCCGACGTACCCGGAATCGACCTGAACGGAATCCTACGCTGGAGTTAAGCGATTCGCTATAGTACCGGGCCGCGAACGGCTTTATCGTAGAGATCGCGCCATTCGGCGGAGCCATCATCGAAGCGGAACTGGAGATGAACTCCACGTTCGTCCACCGGCTGATTTCCGGCGAGGAAATCGTCCCAGAGTTGCGGGCCGACATCGGCGGCGTTGCGTTTTTCGTCGTCTAACAGGGTCGAGCGCCACATGGAGGCGTAGTGTGTCACGCGGTCACCGGGACGGACGACCGACAGAATAGAGGAGCGACGGGGCAACCGGAACGAGGGCGCAACCGGATTGCCCGGAACCTGAAAACGAGCAATAGCTTCCTCATCTATGGTGACGCCCAGACCCGGCGCCTCTGGGACGCGGACATAGCCCCCCGCCATGACCAGAGGAGTTGCCAGCAAGTCATCGCTGTAGTTGTTCAGGCAGGTGACGGCGGGCCATCGCGCCGAAGGTAAGACCGCGCCCAGTTGCGTCATTAGCGCTGTCGTCAACCCTGTTCCTACCATTTGCAAGAAGATCGCCTTATCGAATGCCGTCGCCAGCAGTCCCTGATTCAAGATAGACGATATCCCGCCGCCGACAACGAACCCATCGCACATTTCCGTTCGGACGGAGGTTGCGAAAGGGGGATTGCCGAAATGGATGGCGATGGGCTTTTCAATCTTGCGGCGCAGTTGCTGGTATCCTTCGATATCTCGTTGCGGAATCGGCCCTTCGTACAGGGCGACACGTTCATAACCATCCAGTTCGCTCAGAATACGTGTCGCATTGCCCACTCCTTGCAGGGTATCGTTCCAGTCCATATCGATTCGGTAATGCGCGGGTGTCGCGGCGCTGATGGCGTCCACCTGTTCAAAAAGGTCGATCCACGGACGCGCCTTCATTTTGTGCGCGATGTAGCCTTCCGTGATGGCGTCTCTGGCTTCATCGCCTAAAATCTCCGCCGCCATATCATGGTTCCACCACGCGATAGGGCAGGCGCGGCGCACGACGGGCAAGTTCAGCAGTTTGTGAATCGGGGCGCCGACGCTTTTCCCTGCCGCATCATAGATTGCCATCTGAAGACCGGAACCGAGGGAGTCATCACCGAGCAGGTCGAAAAGCCGTGCGCCGGTGGCGCGAGCGATAGCGTCATCGGTGACGCGTCCCCAGGTGTAATACGGTAGGGTCTCGCCCCAACCAATGATTTCCGGGTCTTCGGTGGTCAGGCGAATCAGTTCGACGACCTGCCACTGATGCACCAGAAGTTCGTTCCAGTCCGCAATACGTGGTCGGAAGGGGACATGGAGGGTGATACGTTCCGCCCCGGTGACTTTTAATTCGGTCTTCATGGTCGATATCTCATCTATGAGCGCACGGTTCGCTTATTCACCGCCGAGGCATTTACACCCGGAGGAGCATTATTATAGGCTCGCCACAGGCTCGGTTGTCAATACCGGGATAAGGCGCTCTCGCTTATCTCTTCAAAGCTGTCTTGACAACCTTTACCCGCAGAGGTAAAATACGGCGTTCGCGGAGGTTGTAGCTCAGTCGGTTAGAGCGTCGGCTTGTGGCGCCGAAGGTCGCGGGTTCGAGACCCGTCATCCTCCCTTATTCACCTTCCATCACAGGAACAAAAACCAGACGGCAGTCTGGTGCGTGACCAGATCCACGCGGAAACCCGCATTCTCCGCACTGGATGCATCTCCGCGCCGCTTCGCATTTCTCCAACCGATTCGCCCCTAAATCCACGAAGGGGTTAACATCATCTTCCTGATAGCATTCCACTTTGAGATTGTTCATTCAGATTGTTTTCCTTTCATACTGCCCTTTATCGTGTCTCCTCATCACGATTGCGGTCTATTTGGCTCATAATTGTTGCAGTGGTTGCGTCAAATCGGGGAATCGTTACCAGCGCTATCCTCAATCGCGGCAGGGAAGGCAGGTGAATTGACACGATAATACTGAAGGATTTTCAGGCGAAGATGTCTGAATTGATTAGTGGAAATTGACGTGAAGTCCCTTGGACCCCTGCTCAATTCCTGCAATGCACTCATGAGCGATTTAACGCCCCAATCGATGAAAGACCAAGGCCGTCTCGACATTGCTGCCGAGAAATGTCAGGATGCGGCTGATCTGACCGCGCTTGCGCTGGAACTGGCGACTACACCAGAACTACATGAGGCGGTATTCAAATCGCAATGCGCCATTCTGGAAGCGTTGACTACAATCATGCAGGCAGGTGGGAATGTGGGGGATGCGCCTAATCGTGAACGGAAACGGCACAATCTTCGCTCACTGGCGACCCTGAATACCTCGACCGCCCGTGAGTTGCTGGATGCTCTGGAAAACGCCGTCGCGATTGCTGAACGGGTGGATGCCGAACGTGGTCGCGCCTTACCCCCACACGTCCCGCTTGGCCCCAATGAATCGCGCGGAACGGATCTGGCGGAAGCGATTAGTAACCTCTGTATGCGCCTCCGCTGGGAAGTATCGCCCCCTACCGGGCGCGGCGAGTGAAGTCTCGCGCTTTAGTTTAATCGGATGCTGTATTCTCCTGTACCGGCAATCCCACCCTGTCATCAAGCTCATCCAGCGCGTCTTTTCATCCGGTGCATCGTTTTTGCGGAACATGAAAGACATTCCGAGACGCCGTTGTAAGGTGGCACGGGCAGTCGGTGGATTTATAAAGTCCGGTAGTGGCGGTTACCACGCCGGTCTGCGATATAACAGATGCAGGGAAAAGCCGTATCCTATGTCAAACTCCGTTCTACGCACGCCCGGCAGTCAGATTTTTGTTCATGAGCTCTGGTGGGCGGATAGCGAAACATCGCTTGACGAAGCGACGATAGATAGCCTGCGACCTTATATCACTCGCTATGCGCAGACGCTCGGAGTCTCCGTACTCGCTGTCGGTGGCGCGGAAGACCATCTGCATCTGCTGTATGAACTGCCTTCCGGCAAAACGTCCGATGAGATCACTGCTGAACTGCAACGGGCGACGATGCGCTACCTGCGCGAAACGTTGCGTCAACGCCATTTCGCCTGGGCGGATGCCAGCGCTGTCTTCAGTGTCGCGGCGCCGGATGTCCGTGATTTAGCCTCGTATATTTCCGGCAATAGTACATTCCATCGGGAAGGTGGGGCGATTCCGGAATACGAAGGCGGAAATTTCAAGGATATTGAAAACGCCGAGGATGACGAAAACGACCTGCCCGACTGGCTACGAGATGCGATTGAGGAATAACAGAGGAAAGGGAGAGGCGTTCAGGAAAGCCGCCCGTCTACTCTATTCCGCGGAGAACCAATCATGACAGAACGATTCTGGACGGGGCGAGCGGTGATGGTCGCCGTGACGCATTTTATGGTTTTTGGCGCCTTCGCCGCCTTCGCCACCATCGAGTTAGGGGTGGGCGACTCCATGATGCAGGCGCCGCAACAGATTTATGGGGTTCTTTCTCTGCCGCTGATTACGACGCTCCGGGAAGAAAACGCGGGCGCAATTCTGGCGTATTTTCCGGATGGTATTTCAGGTCTTCTCGCCCTGACGTTGTTCGCCGCGAATAGTATGATCTGGGGACTGGCTATCGACGGCTATTTGCGAATCTTTTCTCGCTTTCGACATCGATAGATTCCGCTCGGAGGTTTTCGGAACCGGTTCTGGGGGCGCTTTCAAAGGGTTTGGGAAGGCGAAATCGTGACTGGTCTCGAATTGAATCGCAATGAAGACTGAGATAATGTTGGATGGGGTGTGGCGATTCCAACCGGACCCCTTTGGAGAAGGCGAAGCGTTCGGATACGTCGCTTCCGATTTCGATGACTCGCGCTGGCGCGAGGCGATGGTTCCCTGCGTTTTCGACCGTTGCGGCGAGGGGATGCAGGGCTATGAGGGCGCGGGATGGTTCCGCCGGATCGTAAACTTCATTCCTGCGGATTGGAGCGGCAAGCGAATCCTGCTGAACTTCGGCGCGGTCAACCACCATGCGACCGTCTGGGTCAATGGCGAACAAATCGGGGAAAACGTGGACGGTTTCCTTCCTTTCTCTCTCGATATCTCAAAATATCTTCGTCCCGGTTCCCGAAATAGTATTGTTGTCCGAGCGGACAATACGCGCCGGGCAGGGGATGTTCCCGGTCTGTTGCGCGGCTGGCGTCCCTTCGGCGGCATTATCCGCCCGGTGACGCTGGTCGCGTCGGACGCTTTACACCTGGGGCGAATCGCGGTGACTGCCGGGGCGGACGGCGCCTATAAGATCAAAGTCGAAGTCCTCAATGAGCGTGAGACGGAGGCGATCACGCAGACCTGGGTATTCCTGCGCGGGGCGGGGGATTCGATGGCGATGCCCAACGGTCAGGGATTCGGGGAACGACCAATGGCTCCGGGAAAGCGTTCCCGTCTGACGCTGGACGGTCAAATGGAAAATCCCGCTCTCTGGTCGCCGGATTCGCCGACCCTGTACCGGGTGATTGTCGAACTCCATGAAGATCAGGTCGGCGTCATCGACCGCCGGGAAGTGACTTTCGGTTTCCGCACTATTGGGGTGGAAAACGGACATGTCATGCTCAATGGTGACCCTGTCCTTTTGATCGGGTTCAATCGGCATGAGGATTCCCTGACGCACGATATGTGCGCGAACCCGGAACTGGCGCGGCAAGACCTCCTACGGATGAAAGCGACGGCGCCGCAGGGAGGCGTCAATTTCGTGCGCCTGTGCCATTATCCGCATGATGCGGGGACGCTGGATATCTGCGATGAAATCGGTCTGCTGGCGATGTGTGAGATTCCGCTGTACTGGTGGGGCGACCGCGACGAAGACCACGACGTGAAACGGGAAAACGCGAAGCGGCAGTTGACACGACTGATCGAACGCGATTTCAATCATCCCTCCGTCCTGTTCTGGAGCGTGAGCAACGAGACGAATGAAAGTCTGGATGCGGTCTGGCAGGGGAATGCGGAACTGATCCGATTGGCGAAATCCCTCGATCCTACCCGACTCGCGACTCATGTTTCCAACCGGTGGACGCGAACGCCGCACTTTGAGGAAGATGATGTCCTGTGCGTGAACGATTACCCGACATGGGGAGGGCGGCAGTGGGGTGGGAATCCCTCGCTGAGCGCAGAGGAGGCATCGAAGCGCTGGCGGGTGAATCTGGCGAAATTGCACGAGCAATATCCTGATAAGCCCATAGTGGTGGCGGAATTCGGCTATCCGGCGATTGCAGGAATCGCTCAGGGGGGAATCGGTGAGGAAGCGCAGGCGCAAGCGCTGAGCGCCGAATTGACAGACATTCTGGATGCCGGGACGTTCATGAGCGGCGCGACGGTCTGGTGCTGGGCGGATCATCCCTGGGCGGAGGACAACTGGCTGCGTTACCTGACCACCTCCCCCTTTGGCGTTGTCTCGCGTGATCGCAAAAGTAAAAAGGGTCATGAGGCTTTGAAGACGGTTCTGGGCAGACGTCCGTCGCTGTTGTTACGTCGCCCGGACTTGAACGATCTGCCCGCGTTGTCCCTGCCAGAGGGGTATACGCTTCGGGTCGGAGTCCCGGAGGATGCGGAGGGATTGGCGTCCTGTCTGCAAAAGGCGTTCCCGGAAATGACATGGACGCCGGAAAACGCCACCAACTGGCTTCTGACGGAACCCTCGGTAAAAACAGTGTTCGTTATCGAACACGATACTCAAATTGTCGCTACCGCTTCGGCGCGACTTCTGCCGGAGGAATTTCCCGGTTCAGGGTACATTCACTGGGTCGGCGGAGACCCGGAACATCGCGGAAAGCGGCTGGGGTATCTTGCATCACTTGCTACCTTGCAAGAATTCGTTAGGCTTGGCTGTCAGGATGCCGTTTTGCACACGGACGACCCCCGAATACCGGCGATCAAAGTGTATCTCGCTCTGGGCTTCCGACCGGATAACTGGCATGCGACGCATCCCTCACGCTGGGGGCGACTGCGTCATGTTCTGGGGGAACGGCTTTAACGTCGCGCTTTGGTTCGCTAAGCGCGTCTGGGCGTTTCCGGAGTCGCATTTCGCATTCGGATAAAGCTCCAGTGTAAGGTGGTCGGCATCAAGGCGCGTTGAAGCGGCCAGAGGGACGGCGTAAAGCGCAATTCGACTCCCGCCGTCAGAATGCGCTCGATCAGGTCGCCCACGGGTTCCACCGAAAGCGGCGTTTGCGTTTCCTGTGAGACGTGGACGCCGTGATCCTGCAACGAAACGAATCCATGAGGCGCAAAGCGGTAGGCGAAGAGTTTGCAATCCTGAATGCGCTGAAGCCAGCCGCTTTCCACGGCAATGATCATGCGGGCATCCGTCTTCGAAAGCCATTTCTCCTGGTCTTTGGGAGTGGTGGTAGGTAGCGCCCACCAGGCGGCGCGGGGGCAGTCACGCGGCAAGAAATACAGGGGAGCGTGTTCTGCATCAATGGTGAAAACCAGCGGCTCGGAGTCTGGATTCGCTTTCACGGGGCGGGGAGCAAAGACGGATATATCGCTTTCCTCACTAAAATGATAAAGTGTGTTCGCTTCCGGTCCGGTAGTCGGCAGAGCTATGCCGCGCTGCCAACCTCCTCCTTGCGCCGAATTGTTCATGGTTTATCAAAAATCTTTCCTGAGGGAATATCCGGTTCCGTTCCGCCCATCCGGTATTACAGGGAATGCTCCGCTATATGATGGCAGTTTTTCCGGGTTTTTTGACTCTGGGCGTTGTAGCGGCGCTCTTCGGAATGAATGGCGGAGAAGACTATCTCGCCAATATCGGAAGGATCGCCGCCGTCTTTTCGTTTACGATGCCGCTGTTCGCCGGTTGGGTTGTCGGACGGAAAGCCTCCCCGCGCCATTTACGACGGGATTTACTTTTTGTCCCTGTTCTGGGATATTTCGTTTCATTACTCATGGCGATGATCTTTTCCGTGTTACATCAACCTGATTGGAAACCTGATGCCAGCGAAATCGCTCTCTGGTTGCCTTACTCTCTGGTTGCGGCTTTCCTTTCTTACCTGATGTGCCATAACCCCGAGGATGCGCCTTTGAAATCATAACGAAAGGTATGAGGAGGAAGCGCGAGCAGGAACGACGAAGAAACCTGCATGAGCATTCGATTAGGTGGCCCTGTCTTTACCCGAACCAGTGACCCGGACGAATGGGCGGCGGCAATTCGCGCTCTGGGATACCGCGCCGCCGTCTGCCCCCTTTCCGAGGACGAGGACGATGATACTATCGCCCGCTACGCCCTCGCCGCGCAAAAAGCCGACATCATCATTGCGGAGGTCGGCGCGTGGAGTAACCCGATGAGCGCGGATGAGAAGGAGCGAATCCTAGCTCGCGAGAAGTGCGTTCGCCGCCTTGATCTGGCGGAAAAAATAGGTGCGAACTGTTGTGTCAATATTGCCGGGGCATGCGGGCCGATCTGGGACGGTCCCTACGCGGCGAATTTGACCCGGGAAACCTTTGACCGGATTGTTGAAACGACCCGTGATATTATCGATGCCGTCCAGCCAACCCGCACGTTTTACACGCTCGAAGCGATGCCTTACATCTATCCGACAGGACCGGAATCGTATCTGGAACTGATCAAAGCGATAGACCGACCGGCGTTCGGCGTCCATCTGGACCCGGTGAATATGATTTCCTCCCCGGAACGCTATTTCAACAATACTGCCTTCCTTCAAGAATGCTTCCGGTTACTGGGTCCCTGGATCAAGAACTGCCACGCCAAAGATATCACTTTGCATCCCCGGTTGACGGTGCATCTGGATGAAGTGGCGCCGGGTATGGGAGCGCTGGATTATCGCACGTTTTTGAAGGAACTCGACCGATTGGCTGACCCGAAAGTCGGTCTGATTCTGGAGCATTTACAAACGTCGGAGGAGTATGCGGGCGCGGCGGCGTATATTCGGAAGGTCGCCCACGAAGAAGGAATCGAACTGTGAGAATTATTCGTTATCAGAACTCCGCTGGTGAATCCGGCTATGCCGCGCTTGGAATAAATGATGTGGCTTTTGTGATCGAGGGAGATATCTATGGTGATTGTTTAGTTTCCAATCAGGAAGCGGATGTGCAAAAAATCCTTGCGCCTATTGTACCGACGGCAATCCTGTGTATCGGACTGAACTACAAGCGCCATGCGGAAGAGTCCAACGCGAAAACGCCGGAATATCCGATCCTGTTCGTGAAGGGTCTGAACGCTCTGCAAAATCCGGGCGACCCGATTGTCCTGCCCCGGTTCATGCAGTCCGATGAAGTGGATTACGAGTGCGAACTGGCGGTCGTTATTGAAAAGCCGTGCAAGAATGTCTCGCCGGAAAATGCGTTGGACTATGTCCTCGGCTATACCTGCGCGAACGATGTTTCGGCGCGTGACTGGCAAATCGCCCGTGGCGGCGGGCAGTGGTGCCGGGGGAAATTTTTCGATACCTTCTGCCCACTCGGACCGATTCTGGCGACCAGAGAAACGATTCCTGACCCGAATGCACTCGGAATCCGCACCCGGCTAAACGGTGAAACGGTGCAGGACTGGAACACGAACGACATGATTTTTGATGTTCCGCACCTAATTTCGTTCTTGTCCGGCAGTTGTACCCTGCTTCCTGGCACCGTCATCCTGACTGGAACGCCGCACGGGGTCGGCATGGCGCGAAAACCCCCGCTCTGGCTAAAGGCAGGGGATACCGTCGAAATCGAAATAGATGGAATTGGGACGCTCAGTAACCCGGTGATCGAAGAATCTCTCACCGCGTAGCCCTTGTGGCGACAGTCGGCGGGCGACATTCCTGTCGCCCGACGTGCCAATGGGGTTATTGTATCCGGGACGAAGGCTGTCCCCGATGATCGGTATTTTGGGCTCCCTGAGCGGCGACCGCTTTAACTGGCGAACGATAATAGAGAGCCAGAAAGAAGGAGGCAGTCGCGAGCAGGGCGGCGGGAGTGTCTAATTTATCGGTGATGAAAAATTCATAACATGGGGTGGACAGTTTGGGATATTGCCGTTTGACCTCCTGCCGTGCGTCCCATGCCCGCACAAACGTGCGTCCCATGCCCGCACAAACAGGTCAACAACCCTTGTTAGCGCATGGATACACCGCGAAAAACAGCGGTTACTCCACTCTAACCGGGCCAGATAATGACGTAACTCAATGTTGTCGCCTTCCACGCTGTAGGTCTGGCTCTTTTCGGGCAACGCTTCGTACTAGCCCGGATACCACGACGCCATCCAAATGCTAAACTCAAGTACGGCGGAACCGTATCGGTGATCGCTGTGATAGTCGCTTGATATATTTGGACTGTTTTGCGTCTTAATTCGAGCGGATACTTCTGCTTCCTGGGCGTGGGGCTATACTCTTTTGCCGTATGACTGACTTCATGGCAGAGAGACAAAATTTCGTGAAAGCCTTCTTTCTTTTACGGGATGTCGATATTCATTCCTGACGCTTAAATTTTAACGGACGTTCGACAGGATTGATTTGACATTCGGTGAGGGACGAGTTTACACTGAAGGGAAGCCATCGGGAAAAACACTGGTATGGAAACAAGTTTGAACGCGAAAAATTCTTTGTCGGAACCCTTGCTAATGGCATTGAATGCCTATGGGCTACCCCATGTTATGGGATATCTGCCGACGCTGGCAGGCGAGAAGCATCCCGCTCCTCTGGACGCTCTCGGGGTGATCGAAACGGCGGCGTCACTGAATCTCGCCGGGGTGGATATTCCGGTTATCGGGTCTTTGCCCAGAGAGCGGATGAAAGACGCTCTGGAAGAACATCGTCTTCGTATCGTTGCGGAGGGTATGATTCTTTTGAACGGCGAAGTAGCGGATTGGCGCAATTATATCGAAACGGCGGCGTTCGTTGGCGCAAAAACGGCGCGCGCTATCTGTTCCGGCTTATTGTGCGGCGACCGGCGACCTCTCAAAGTGTCCGGTGGCTGGGGGGAGTACCGGGATCGGGTGGCGCAACGTCTGCGGGAAATTCTACCGATTGCCGAAGCGCATGGTATTGCGCTGGCGATAGAGAATCATCAGGATTCCACCAGCGATGACCTGCTCTGGTTATACGAAAAGACGGGGCAATCCCCTGCCTATGGGGTTTGTCTGGATACCGGTAACCCGCTTGCGGTAGGGGAGGGACCAGTAGAATTTGCGGGTCGTGTGGCGCCGCTCATTCGTCACCTGCACCTGAAGGATTATACGATCCATTTTGCCCCGGACGGGTATCGATTGGTGCGTTGTGCGGCGGGAACGGGGTGCGTGGACTTTCGCCGAATTCTGGAGATCGCATACGCCGAAAGCGGATATGCGGCGCTTCTCCCCGGTATAGAGGTAGCCGCACAGCCGACGCGCACCATTTCGCTGCTGGAAGATTCGTGGTGGGCGGAATTCCCACAGGAGCAGGCGCGTTTTCTACCAGAGGCGTTACGGGTTCTCTGGTCGAAAGGCATTCCCGCTGACGCTCCTTACTCGTCCGTCTGGGAGCGTGGTGAAGATTCCGCCGCTGTCAGCGCCGAAGAATGGCGACTGGTCAAAGAGAGCGTCCACTATTTTTCCCAACTATAAGAAAATCATCAGAAGCCGTTAAATCTCGAGGGGAAGCAAATCGTTTATCATGCAGTTGTCAGGAAAGTCGGCGATTATCACCGGCGCAGGATTCGGTATCGGGCGAGCCGTTGCGGTGGAGTTCGCCCGTGAAGGCGCGTTTATTGTAATCACAGACCGAAATCAACCGGGAGTAGAGGAGACGGCGCATCTGGTGAGGACTGAAGTTCCCGATGCCCGTGTCTGCGTCCTGTCAGGGGATCTACTGGATGCCGGATTGGCTTTGCATCTGGTGGAACTCTGCCTTTCGGAGTCGGGGCGAGTGGATATTCTGGTGAATAACGCCGCCGATCAAACGGTCGCTACGCTGGCGCGAGAGACGGATGAGCACTGGGAGCGGGTCATCACGGTCAATGTGACGGCGATGATGCGATTGGCGCGAGCGGCGGAACCCCATTTGAAGTCCGGGGCTGCGATTGTGAATATGTCCTCTCTGACCGGGAATGTCGCTTTGCCGGGACGGCTGGCGTACAATACCTCGAAAACCGCAATTATTGGTCTGACCCGCGCTCTGGCGGTAGAACTGGGACCGCGCAATATTCGCGCCAACGCTATTTTGCCGGGGCATATCATGTCGGTCGGGGAGGAGGTTTGGAAAGAGCGTATTTCGGAGCGCGATCAGAAGATATTCCCGACCACCTACGCTCTGTACCGTGTCGGGCATCCCCGGGAAGTCGCCCGCGCCGCCGTGTTTCTGGCTTCCGAAGAGGCTTCGTTCATTACCGGGCACTGTCTTGCCGTCGATGGGGGAGGCGGTATTCTGAACCCGGAAGAAGCGATCTTCCGAACTGCGGCGCTGTTCGATGGGGGGACGCCGACCGCAACGCCGGATAGCGATGACTGGAAGCCCAACGCCACCGGCAATTAGTCACAGGAGCGCAAGTCATGGATCTTTCAGGTCGGACTGCAATGATCAGCGGAGGGCTTGGCGACATTGGGGCGGCGATTGCGCGTCGTCTGGCGCGATACGGCGCGAATGTGGCGATAGGGGATATACGCCCGGCAAAGGATGCAGAAGACTTGCTGGCGGAATTGACCGCACACCGAATTTTTACCTGTTATGATCAGGTTGATGTGGCAGACGCCGCCGCCGTCGCCGGGTGGGTGGCGGAAGTCGAGAGACGCTCCGCTATACCCGATCTGATTATTCCCAATGCGGCGATTGTCACTCTTAAGAATTGGAACGAAGTGACGCCGGAAGAGTGGACGCGAGAACTCGCTATCAATCTCTCCGGAGGGTTCTATCTGGCGCAGACGGCGGCGCGGTGTCTGGTGAAGGCAGGGCTATCGGGTCGAATTGTGTTTGTTGGTTCGTGGGCGGCGCACGCCCCGCACCCGAATATCGTGGCTTACTCTGTAGCGAAAGCGGGACTACGCATGTTGATGCGATGCCTTGCCCTTGAACTCGCTCCGCACGGGGTTATCGTCAACGAAGTCGCTCCCGGCTATGTGGATGCGGGACTTTCAGGCCGTATCTTCGAGGATAACCCCGGCGCCCGCGCAGCAGCCGTCGCACGCGTCCCCGGTGGGGAGTTGATCCACGCGGAGGAAGTTGCTGTGCAGGTCGCCCACCTCTGCGATCCAGAAAATCGTCACATGATCGGCGAGACGCTCGTGATGGACGGCGGGTTGTCTCTGGTGACGGCGGCGTCACACTCGGAATTCCGGAAAAACTAAAATCACGCTTCCCGCCAGTGTCGATATGGCATCGGTATGGTGTCTATGGGGAGCGAAAAGCGAGAGTGAACTCATGAACGAATCCGCGACGGACACTCCTGCTCCGATGCCTGTGACATACGCCCCTCCCGGCTTTTTCGGTCATATCGGGATCGCTCGCGAAGATATTACGCCGCCGCCTGGCATTTACCATCGAAACTGGGGAGCGGCGACTCACGAAGTGGTGGAAGGCATCCATGCGCCGTTGACATTGACGGTGATGACCCTGCAAACCAATGCGGACGCGCCGCCGCTAATTCTCGCCGCCGCTGATCTGGGCTGGTGGCGTGATCCAAAGGATGAAAAGGCGTTCCGCCAATCGATTCTGGACCTCCTCGGTCTGGATGCGGCGCAGTTCGTGCTGAACTTTTCCCATACCCACGCCGGCCCCGCTCTCTGCCGGGATGACGCCGATAAACCGGGGGGGCATCTGATCGCGCCGTATCTGGATCAGTTGCGGGATTCGGTGGCGCGAGCGGCGCAACGCGCTCTTGCGGAAGCGGAACCGTGCTCTCTGGATTTCGGATACGGGAAGTGTGGTCTGGCGACCAATCGTGATTTTTTCTCGGTGCAGGAAAATAGATATATCTGTGGTTACAACCCGAATGCGCCTGCGGATGACACATTACTGATAGGGCGCATCTCCGATGCGAACGGCGGAAGGGTTGCCAGCCTTGCAAACTACGCCTGCCATCCCACGACGCTCGCCTTCGAGAATCGCCTGATTTCTCCGGACTTTGTCGGAATGATCCGTCAGACAGTAGAGGGGGAAGAAGGCGCAAGAAAACCCTGCCTGTTTCTTCAGGGCGCGTCCGGCGAACTCGCACCTCGTCTGGGGTATATCGCCCCACGGACGGGAACTCCGACAGAGTTCGTGGATGTCAATGGTTCCATGCTGGCGGCGAGTATCGAGGCTACCCTGAGAGCAATGGATGGTATTCCTGTGGGAAGTCGTTTGCGTTTTCAGGGAGTCGTCGAATCCGGCGCCCCTCTGGCGATCTGGGATTATGAACCGTATGCCTATCCTTCCACCCTGAAAGCCTTCTGTGTGGATGTCGAACTGCTGCTGAAACCGGAATGGCGGGGGGAGACGGAGCAAGAGCGGCAGTGGGCGGCGGCGGGCGATGCGGCGTCGCTGGAACGCTTACGACGACGAAGAAGAACGAGGATTGCGCTGACAGAAGCGAGCGACGGCGGCGCAACGGCGAAGATACCTGTCTGGATATGGCAGATCGGCGACGCTTTTCTGGTAGGGCATCCGAACGAGGCGTACTCGCAACTGCAAATCGAATTACGCGCCGCTTTTCCAGATACCGCTATCGTCGTGATGAACATCACCAACGGATGGTACGGTTATCTGCCTCCCGCCGACTGCTATGGAACGGATCGCTATAGCGTCTGGCAGACGCCATTCGATAAAGGCGCTCTGGAAATCCTGATCGCACGTTGCAAAGAGGAAATAGATAAGATGCGCAGCGCTTCTAATGAGCGCAGAAGCGATACGCCTTGATTCCGTTGGGAGGAGGTTTGGCAGTAATGTCGGACGCGCCAAGCCTCCTTTGAACGGAATCAAGACTGCCTCTTATCGGGCGGCTTTCAGCCGAGCGCCTTCCGCGACGGCGTTGGCAAGCGCCTCGGTGGAGCCATTACGTGAATAGAAAGCGATCAGGGTTTTAACAGGAGCGTCGGACATGATCTTTCCTTTCGACTTTGCTCGCTACGGGTCGGTATCAAGCATGGGAATAGTTTCAAGCATCAAACTTGAATTCGGATAGTATAGTTCCAATTGTGATTATATGAATTGGCGATATTTTTGATGTGGGGAAAATGAAATGCCAACACACTATAATGGGGAACCGGACGAGAAACGAGCCCTTGATTTGTATATCAAACTTTTGCGTGCGGCGGAGTCTGTCGCACAGCGCACGCAGGAGCCTATCGACCGTTCCGGGCTGACGGTAGGGCAGTTCGGGGTTCTGGAAGCGTTATTGCATCTGGGGTCGCTGACGGTTGGCGAACTGGCGCGAAAGCATCTGCGCAGTCCGAACAACCTGACCGTCATCGTGGACAATCTGGAAAGGGATGGACTGGTGCGGCGAGAACGCAACGAGAAAGATCGTCGGCAGATTATTGTGCATCTCACGGAAGCGGGCCGCGAACGGATTGTCTCCCTATTTCCCGCACATGTCGCACGGGTGGAGGAAGAATTCCGTATTCTTGAACCGGAAGATAGGGACGAACTGGAACGCCTTTTGAGAATGGTTGGCAAGCAACAGCGATAACAGCTATCGAGTTAACGCCAACTTCGTTGTTGGGCGAATCCGCTTTATCTCTTAACGCTTCGTTTTGGCTCTGGTTCCGTTACAACAGGATTTATCCGTGGCTGGAGTCGTCAGGGCAGCGGAATTTCCCTTGAGGATGCTTCCTTTGAAAGCGAAGGCGCCGTAGTTGGCGTTGGAACTGGTTTCCTTGATCGTTCCCGTGACCGGGTCGGAGTAGGAGAGGGAGGATGTCTTCGCTTTCGTGGCGCGGGCGATGGGCCAGACCGTATTGTTTTCGACCACGACCGGCGATTTTCCATCCCTACCGATAATGACCTTTGCGGTAAATCCGCCACGACCCTCGATGTTGAGACGTAAGTCGTTTCCTTTGACTTCGTGTGTCAGGAGCAGTGACGTAAATTTGCGGTCACCGGAATTCGGTCCTCCCTGAGCGAACAGCGATTTCGCCAGCGCTTCCAACGCGGATTTTTGCGTCGCAGTCGCCCGTGAGTCCAGAAATCCGCTGATGCCGTTGGGGCCATCGGCTCCGGCGACGATAAGCCCGGATAGATCGACGCCGTTCCAGTCCGCTTTGTCCAACCGATAGCCATAGACCGGGTGGCAATAAGAATGCGGCGACGGCCCTTCGCCGAAGTTGCAGGTGCAGGGAACGGCGCAGGTGCATGCTTCCAGCAACGTCCCGTTTGCGCTCCATTTGCCTGTCTGAGCCTCGGCGGGCAGGAGGACGCCCATCATCGCGAACAGCAGAAATGGAAGGGTCGCATAACGAGTGGTAATCACAGATTTCTCTTCCTGAGCATTGAGTGAAAACGCCACCAGCCTTGTAAACCGGTTCAAAGCGGTGGCAGTACTCCGTACATCACAATACCGCTCCGGGTTGTCAGGCGTTCCATCACTCCCATTTCTTCCAGCAGGGACGACCATCGCAGAGTCTTGATGAGCACCCGGCGGCGTGCGACCCGTTGCGCTTCTTTTACGGCATCGAGAGTAAGGGGGGCATGGTCTCCAAAGTGTCGCAGTGCGCCGAACTGCTCGGAACCGCCCGGTTCTTGCTCGAAAAAGGGGTCGAAGCAGACGACATCGTAGCGCCGATCCGGACAGGAGCGTAAATACTCCAGATGGTCGCCCAGATGCACGACGCGAATACGGCGCAGAGCGGCGTTCAATTCCACGCTTTCCGTAGTGAGCGTTTTTAACCCTTCCCGCGCCATCAAACCGATTTCGGGGACTGCTTCGATTCCATGTACTTCACCAGTATCGCCGACGATATGAGCGCAGAGAGCCGCTTCCGAAGCGAATCCCAGAGTGGCATCCAGTACGGAATCGCCTTTCTCCAGTCGCCCGGCTTCGATCAGCAGGTCTCGTTGTCCTCGCAACAGATTACGCAGACGGGGATATGCCATATTCGGGTGATAGAAGAACTCATTGCCTTCCCTGTCCAGAAGCAGAATACGCTCCGACTGCACGATCATCAACCGGCAGTCGTCCTTTCGCCCGGCGAATAACGCGGGGATAGGGCGTTCCTGCCGCTCAACAAATTCAGCGTTGAGTTCTGCGGCATAGGCGCGCGCTTTTGGCTCCAGCGTTTCCGTATTGGTTTGGGCTGTCGTGACAAGTAACTCCGGTCGTGATACCAAGTTCATAGAAATCAGTATATCGGCGTTAAGCACGGCGATTCGCTTTGCGATTTGCTGAGTTGGGGGCGTTATGAGTGAATGGGCGGCGATCCGTGACTGGACAGCGGAATTAGCGGGAGAAGCGGGACAACGGGCGGCGCAGATGCTGAAGCAGGGCGCGGAAGCGTCCCATAAAGCGGATGGTACGGTCGTCACCAATATCGATACCGCTATCGAGCGTTTTCTGCGGGAGTCGATCACCGCTCGTTTCCCGGATCATGCCATTCTGGGCGAAGAGTATGGGTATGAAGCGCGGGATGCCGGAGCGCCGCTCTGGGCGATTGATCCGATTGACGGAACAGTAAATCTGGCGAATAATTTGCCCGGTTGGGGCGTTTCCGTGGCATTGATCGCTGACGGCGAACCGGTGGTCGGTGTGGTCGCGTTCCCGCTACTGGGTGAGATTTTCGCCGCCGCGAAGGGGGAAGGCGCAACCCTGAACGGCGTTCCGCTTCCGATGTTGCCTCTCCTGCACGAAACGACCTGGGACGACACGTACGCCATCTGTTCGGTCAGCGTCCGGGATGTCGATTTCGCGGGGTTGCCGGTGCGTCTCCGTATCCACGGCTCTGCGGCGCTGGAACTCTGCTGGGTTGGGGCAGGGCGATTGGTCGGGGCGCAAAGTATCGGAACTTCGCTTTATGATGTGGCCGCCGGTATTTTGATCGCGCAGGAAGTCGGCGCGGAAACGGCCTGGTTTTCCGGGGACGAGTGGTCGGCCCTGGCGATGGCTTTTGAGGGCAAACGCCCGCAGGATATTCTGCTGACCGCTCCCGCCACTCGTCTGAATTTCATCCGCGAGCGCATCCGATACCGGAACCGTTAGCGCCGCCACCGGGAACGCGCAGTTTCAGCGCTCCTCGCCGAGGATGATGTGTGCGGCGGGCAGATCGTACCGTTTACCGTCCCTGCTGACGATAGAGACGATACCTTCGGGCGAAAGATCGGTGACCAGGCATTCGGTCGCAATCCCATTGAGGATGAAATTCCGACTCAAGGTCATATTGGTTCCGCTGCGCCATAATGCCAGTACGGAATCGAACCCTTCCTCGCGCCAGCGACGCCATAGGGCGGTCAGCAAAACGAGGATTGTTTCCTCGGTCACAGAGACCTGACAGGGAAAACCGGATGCTTCTTCCATAGAGATCGCCCGTGTAGCGATTTCGGGAGAGAGAGGCGCCTTGAGGACATTGACGCCGATTCCCAGTAATGGCGCCAGTTTTCCGTCCGGAAGAAGCATCGTTTCGACCAGAATGCCGCCCAGCTTGCGGTTTTTGGCGTAGATATCGTTAGGAAAGCGCGTTTTTGCCTCCGCTGACGGGACGATAGTGCGTACCGCTTCGGTGACAGCGATCCCTGCGACAAGGGCGACCTTCCATGCTTCCTCCGGCGCAACCGGGGGGCAAAGCGCTGTCAGGCAGACATTCGCCCCCGTGGGGACTTCCCACTTTCTGCCATGCCTGCCCCGTCCCGCTGTCATCGAGCGGGCGGTGACGACGGTTCCGGGCAACGCTCCTTTACACGCCCATTCACGAGCGACATCCTGGGTCGATGCCAGAGCGTCATAGCGGTAGATCGGATCACCGAATCGGAAATGAGCGGGCGCGTTCACGTGATATCGAGGTCCAGCGAAATATCCAGAGCAGGGGCGGAGTGGGTCAATGCCCCCACAGAGATTCGGTTGACGCCCAGTTTGGCGATGATGCCGACGGTGTTCAAATTGACGCCGCCGGACGCTTCGGTTTGCGCTCTGGAAGCGATTCTCCGCACTGCTTCGCCCATTTGCTCAAATCCCATATTATCGAGCAGGATAATATCGACGCCGACTGCGACCGCTTCGTCCACTTCTTCCAGAGTTTTACACTCGATTTCGATGGGCAATGGATTGGTCATAGCGGTTTTTACGCGCTGGAGTACGGCAGTGACGCCGCCGCCCGCCGCAATATGGTTGTCCTTGATGAGAATGGCGTCATACAGTCCCATGCGATGATTGATGCCGCCGCCGACCTGTACCGCATACTTTTCCAGAATGCGCAGATTGGGGGTCGTCTTTCTCGTGTCGAGGATTTTTGCGGAGGTTCCGACAGTCTCGTTGACGAAACGTCGGGTGAGAGTCGCGATTCCGCTCATGCGTTGCACCAGATTGAGCGCCACTCGTTCCGCCGCCAGCAGACTGCGCGCCGGGCCGTTGATATTCGCAAGCATAGTTCCGGGCTTTACCTGTTCGCCTTCGCCGACCAGAAGGGTCACATGAACGCTTTCATCTACCAGCGTAAACGTCCGACAGGCGATTGCGAGACTGGCGATAACGCCGTCCGCTTTCGCTATCATTGAGGCATGACCAGATTTTTCCGTGGGAATGGTCAACTCGCTTGTGATATCACCCGTCCCGATATCTTCTGTCAGCGCCGCTCTGAGAATCGGTTCATACGCTTCCGGCAGGGGCGCATTCACATTATCCGCCATGAAATACCCTCTCTTGCAATATCGCATATTGCGTCAACATTTTTATGATGCCAGTACATTATGCCATTTTCTGGCGATTTTTGGCGAATCCTCCTCGAAATTCACTCTTCGAGGTCGTGGTAACATTCTTCAGAGTGACGGGCAGGGGCGCCGATTTTGCGGCGTTTCCTTTCGCCCGGGTTATTGTTACTGGCGTTTTATGTCTCTTTTCGTTTATAACTTGCTCCTGATATTACTGTCGCCGTTGATTTATCTGTTGATGGTATGGCGTCGGTCACGGGGCAAGGAAAGCGAAGCCTCCTGGCAGGAGCGGTGGGGCGATTATTCCGACGCTATCGCCAATGACCCCCGACGGTTGCGTATCTGGGTGCATGCGGTTTCCGTGGGGGAAGTGATGGCGGCGGTCTCTGTGCTCAAGGAGCTACGGCGGCGCTGGCCGGACGCCCTGATCCTGCTTTCCACGACCACGGCGGGCGGGCGTGAAGTTGCGCTGAAGCAATGTCCTCCGGCGGATTATGTGACCGGTTATCCGCTGGATTTCGCCTCGACAGTCAACCGGGCGTTGTCGGTCGTGCGTCCAGATATCGTTCTCCTGATGGAATGGGAGATATGGCCCAATTTTCTGAACTGCGCCCACAAGCGCGGCGCACGGATCGCTGTCTTGAACGGGCGCATTTCTGATAAGGGGCTTCGGCGTGGTCGCAAAAGCGGTTTCTTTACGCGTCCGGGTCTGGATGCGGTGGATGTTTTCCTGATGCAGTCCGCCGAAGATGCTCGTCGCGCCGCTCTTGTGGGCGTCTCCCCCGAAAAAATTCGTGATGCCGGCAATACCAAATTCGATGAGTCCGCGACGATGCCGACCCTCGACGAAAGACTGGCGCTCCGCAGGGATTTGAAGATTCCGCAAAATGCGCCCGTCTGGGTCTGTGGTTCGACACGTCCCGGCGAAGAGGCAATTATTGCGGAGGCTCTGGCTGCGGTGCGGGAACGGATCCCCGGTGTGGCGCTTATTATCGCGCCGCGCCATCTGGAACGCGCCGAGGAGGTGACAAAGGCGTTTACCGAGCGAGGGTTTACGGTGCGGCGCCGGTCTTCTCTGCTGACGGAAGCCATTTCGGATGAAGTCCTTCTGCTGGATACCTTTGGCGAACTCGCCCGCGTGTATGCCGTCGCGGATTGCGCTTTTGTCGGCGGTTCTCTTGCGCCGTTCGGGGGGCAAAGCGTCTTCCAACCTCTGGCACAGGGCGTCCCGGTCGTCTTCGGGTCGTACATGAACAATCAACGGGATATCTCATCGCTGTCGAAAGCGGACGGAGTAGCATTCGAAGTGAGTGACGCCCGAATGCTGGCTTCCGAAGTAATCCGATTGATCTCGCTTACTCCGGAGGAAAAGAGCCGCTTATCTGAGAAAGCCCGGCATTTGATCGAGCGGAATCAGGGCGTGTCAGTCCGTTGCGTCGATGAGGCGGCGCGATTACTGTCGGGAAAATCGGACGGTGCGAGGTGAACAGGGGAACGTTCGTTCAGGATGTTTTGAGCGGAGCGGATAAAAGTCCGGTAGCCGTCCTGCTACGGGGCGCGTTGACCCCGTTGTCCTGGCTACATCATCTGGGATTGGAAGTCTACCTGGCGCCATTCCGGACGGGAATCCGACGCCGGTATGAACTGCCGGTTCCCGTGATTGTGATTGGTAACCTGACTTCGGGAGGCGCTGGTAAAACGCCTATGACAGCGCTGATCGCGGAGCGGATACGGGATTCCGGGAAGCGTGTCGCCGTGATCTCCCGGGGACACGGCGGTAGCGGAGAATCCGGTAAAACGCCGCGTGTGGTCAGCGATGGCGCAGAGATTTTACTTTCTCCTGCGGAAGCGGGCGATGAACCGGTCTTGCTGGCAAAATTGTTACCGGGCGTCCCGGTGGTGGTAGGGCGTGACAGACGGCGTTCCGGGTCTCTGGCAGTAGAGCGGTTTGCGCCAGAAGTTATCCTCTGTGATGACGCACTGCAATACTGGCAACTGGCGCGGAATTTGAATATTATTCTGCTCGATGCCCGCCGTCCGTTCGACAACGGTCATGTATTGCCGCGAGGTCTGCTACGAGAACCGCCTTCCCATCTTTCTCGTGCGGGAATCATTGCGTTGACCCGTGCGGATCGGGCTACCCCGGAAGAATTGGAACGTTCGCTATCCCTGATCGCCCGGTATGCGCCGCAAACGCCGACGTTTACCGCCCGTCATGCTCCGACCAACTGGATACGCCTCGGAGGCAACCCGGCAGAAAATGTTGACAATAACATCGCCCCTCTGGAAGCGCTACGGGGCGCATCGGCGTTCGCGTTTTCGGGTATCGCTGATGGTGAGGCGTTTTTACAGGTCTTGCGGGATCAGGGAGTGTCAGTGGTCGGAGAGCGCACTTTTGGCGATCATTTCGCTTATACGGCGGAGGATGTGCAATCTCTGGCGCGACAGACGGAATCAGCTTCCGTGGTCATCACTACCGAGAAAGATGCGGTCAAAGCGGCGCCGCTCTGGCCTGTCGGGGGAAAGCCGTTGTACGCTCTGCGTATCCGGATGAAGATGGATGATGAGGCAGGATTTTTCCAGGCGATCGACAACATTATGTCCATTGCTGATGGACGATACGCCTTTTAACTCGCTTAAATCTGAAACCTCTGACGTTGTCTCCCCGGACGCTGAGGCGGAACGCTGGCGGGAGTACTACGAACTTCGTAAACAAGCCCCTCCTCGCCCGACGCTTCTGGATGCATTAGCCCGCTTCGATTCTGATCCTGCGCCTACCGTTTCGCGTTTTGCGCTCGATCTGGGCTGTGGCGATGGACCCGATACAGCGGAACTGCTCCGACGCGGCTGGAGCGTTCTGGCGATGGACGCTCAACCGGAAGCGATCCGTCGATTGCGGGAGCGCTCCGATATTCCCGCCGGAACGGAACTGGAAACGCACGTTGTCGGATTCGAGAGTATGACGCTTCGTCCGGCGACCCTGATAAACGCTTCTTATTCTCTGCCATTTTGCGCGAAAGCCGTATTTCCGTCGTTGTGGGAACAAATCGTCACGTCGCTGGTTCCCGGAGGTCGGTTCTGCGGACAACTTTTCGGGGATCATGATGAATGGGCGGGCGGGGGGCGAACCCTTCATTACACACAGGCGGAAGCGAAAGCCTTACTGAGTTCGCTGATCATTGAGAAATTCGAGGAGGAAGAGCGCGACGGCACAGTCGCTGATGGTTCTCCCAAACACTGGCACGCTTTTCATATCGTCGCTCGCAAGGGATGAAAAATTCTTTTCGTTCTTCCCGTAACGTTTAGCTGGTGACGAACGTCTCACTGTGCGGGATTCTTGCGCAGGAGGTCATTGTGCCTATTCTTTTTCGGGGCTCTTTTCGTGTCACGGTTGCGGTTGCGGTTTCGCTTTGCCTTGCTTGCCTGTGCAGAGCGCAGGATGTTCCGCCTTCGCCGAACCCGTCCTCGGCGGCGCCCGCTACGGTAGCGGTGAAGACCCCCGCTTCGCCCCTTCCGGCGCGTGGAACTTACCGTATCACCGGGGATGATAAAAAACTTTCGATTTTTGCGGTTTCCGTCGATGCTCCTGAACTCTTTACCGCCATCGCCTCCAAGACCAATCTCCCGCTACTGGTGGACGATCAGGTGTCGCGACGAATCACCATCAATTTGAAAGACCGACCGGCGCGACAGGCAATCACGGATATTTGCTCCGCCTATGGTCTTTCGGTTGCGGATGTCGAGGGGATTACGATGATCTCCGAAGGCATTCCGCGTTCTCCCTCGTCGTATCTGCTCTCCGATATCGCCGCGATTCCCACGAAATATGTCACTGCTTCGAATGCCCGTAACCTGTTACCGGTCTTTTTGCAGGATTATGTGAAGTTCAATGCGGAACAGAACGCGCTCGTGCTTTCCGCTCCCACTGAGGTCCTTTCCAAGTTCCGGGACGATATCGCGCAATTCGATATTCCCGCTTCACAGATCGTTCTTGATTTGCTGCTGGTGGAACTGACGGATACCAGCCTGGATGAATTTGCGTTAAAGACAAAATACCTCAATGGCGGACAGGGACCTTTTATCGATCCTGCCAGCGGTATCGTTTCCTGGCTCGGATTCCAACCGAACTCCCGGCAGTTTTCCGTCGCTCTGACGGCTCTGGTGCAGAAGGGGAAGGCGCGCGTTCGCGCAAATCCGCGTATTGCGACGGTATCCGGTCGTCCGGCAAGCATTTTCGTGGGTCTTCAACGCTATATCGCTACGCCCATCGATTCGAGCGCCGGAGGTTATGGCGGATCGACCAATAATATCTCTGCGGGAGTCCGTCTCTCTATCACGCCGTATACCGGCGGTAAGGGAGAGATTCTGGTCGATGTGAATGCGGAAGTATCGACGCTTTCCGCTCTTGACCCGATTACCAAACTGCCGGAAAAATCCACGCGCACCGCAACGACCACCGTTCGCGTTCTGGATGGAAAGACCATCGTCATCGGTGGGTTAACGCAGCAGGAGTCGCGCTCCGTCCGCAATAAAATCCCCCTTCTGGGTGACATTCCCTTTCTGGGACCGCTTTTCTTTCAGAGTAAAAACACCGAGACGACGGAGACGGAACTGGCGCTGTTCATTACGCCACGTATTCTTTCCAATACCGGTCACCTGCCGGAAGCGGAGGAGAACGCATTGAAAGCGCGATTCCTGAATTCCGATATCAACAAGCCCGCTCCGCCCGCCCCGCCTGCTGTTAACCCGGAGTTTCCACCGTCTCTGCGCTTGCCCCGTGGCGAGGCGCCGAAAAGTGATGTCCCCATTACCGGGAGCAAACCGTGAGGGTAATGACGGACGAAAGAAATACGAGGAAGGGTAAGAGAGCGATGGTATGCCGGAATAATCTCCCGCGCGCTTTCGCCTTTTGCCTTATCGTCTTTCTCTTTTGCCTGATGCCCTCACCTGCAATCGCGCAACTGGCGCAGTCGTTCTACAACATTACCGGGGTGAAGACCGATGTGCTTCCCAATGCCGTTCGGGTGACCATCCAGACCGATGGCGATGTGAAGTTAAACATCGACGCCCGAGAATTTGTCACGTTGACCGATCTGGGGGGTAGCAATTTTGATTTCAAGGAAGCGTTGCTCAAACGGAAGTTCCGGCTTCGTTTTACGGGAGCGAAATCCCGGATTCCGGCATTTGTGGAAGTGGGGGCGTATCCTTTCGATGCGGTTTCGCTGACCTTGAGCCGTGACCCGTTCGCTTTTTCGCTTTCGGAAGATAACTTCGGGCCACCGATTCCGGGGGCGCCGGTCGAGGCAGGGATCGATGTCGAACTACGCTTCTATGTGCCGGTTCGTATCTCGTATTTCACGTTGCGTTTCGATGGTTATTACGGATGGTCGTTCGCCGGTTATCCCGCTGTTCTGCAACCGTTGCAGGCAAGCATCGTTGTGGGACCGGATCGAAGATCGGTGATCATTACCGTGATAACGGATCGGGTGGAGGCATACCGTAATCCGGAAAGGATACGCCGTTCTCCTCCCGAAAGCTGGAAGCATCGACTGGCGATCACAGGCGGTGCAGGACGATTCAAGGCGGATATCTTACACACGCCGCTTGCTGAAGCGCTCAACGAGATCGGACGAATCGCTGAGGTGAACCTGCAGTCACAACCGGACGCTGCGGAAGCGGATGTGACCGCATTTCTGCCGGAAAGAGATACTAAGACCAATCTGAAAGCGTTGATCGGTGGATTGGGACTGAATCTGATCGCCTTGCCGCCGGAGCAAGGCGGTGGATTTACCGTCGGTCGAGGCGGCGCAGGCTTGCCTTCCGAACGTCTGCCGTTGCAAAATCTGTCTCCAGAGCGGGCGCGGTTGCTGTTTCCGGACTTTTTGTTACCGTCGCTTCGTGCGGATATGGACAACAATGCATTGATCGCTTCTGGCTCGCCCGCCTTGCTGGAGCGACTGAAGCGTGATGTCTCGCTTCTCGACCGTCCGCGTCCTCAGGTGACGGTAGAGGCGCAGGCATACGAGTTTCAGATGCCAGAAGATCAGATTTATGTACTTTCCGGGGTCGTCAATCAGGGGCGGGTCGCTTACGATACGGACGCTGGCGCGGTGACCGTCAATCTTTTGCCCGGTCAGCAGGCGACGATTCAGGCGCGTTTGCAGGCTCTCATTACGCAGGGCAGGGCGCGTCTGGCGGCGCGTCCTTCGGTCACGGCGCTATCGGGGGAGCAGGCAACGCTATTTTTGGGGCAGACGCGGTTCTTGCCGGTTCTCACCGCGGATTATTCCGGCAGTCAGCAAATCAGTATTTTGCCCTTGCCTGTGGGGGTTACTTTATCTGTACAACCGACGACAAGTGGCGGCGATGCGGACATTCTTTTGAACCTGAAGCCGAAATTTTCGACGGTGGACTCTATCGAAGCGGAAACCGGTCTGCCCGTGATCGGGACGCGTGAGATCAGTTCCTATGTGCGTGTCCGTCCTGGCGACACGGTGCTGGTCGGCGGTCTGGAGTCAGAGTCGGAATTCGGTGAGCGCCGAAACTTTGCGCCATTTCGCCCGGTTCCTTTGCTCAATGACCTTACATCTTCCCGTCGTTCCTCGAAAGGACGCACTTCTCTCCTGGTGCTCGTGACAGCGCGAGTGAGTAACGAAAGCCTGCCAAAACAATGAAAATCATCTCCGCTCTTACGGCGCTTGTCTGCCTTGCGTTATTGTCATGTTCGGCGGGAGGCGCGTGGGGACAGGAGGACTTCGTCCCTTCGGACGGAAGCGTGAAAGCTCCGCTGTCTTACACGACGGTCAATTCGGTGAAAGTGACTCCGCTTTCCAATGGAGTGCAGATCACGATTGCCGCAGATGGCATTCTGGATTACCGGCGCAACTACGGCGAATCGCAAAAGGCGATCATGCTATCGTTTCCGGCGGCGCGTAACGGAACGGGCAAGAATTTTTTCAATGTCAACCGTTATCCGGTCTCTCATATCGCATTGACGACGCCTCAGGGGGCAGCCAATGGTATCGGTCTGAACCTGACCATCAACAACTTCACCGAAGCGAACTCGCGCATTTCGGCGACGCCGGATCGTCAGGGAGTATTGATCACCGTGCTCTCTGACCGAACGATAGAGGGGAAACGCGCCGCAGAGGCGGGCGCGGCGGCGACTCTGTCTGACAAACCAGACACCTCGACGGAAGTCACGTTCAAAGATGGGCGTCTTTCTGTCCGGGCGGTAAAAGCGGATATTCATGCGCTGGTAGGGTTGATAGCCGAGAAAACAGGCATTACTGGGGCGGTGGACGACGCGGTTGATCGCAAGGTGACGGTAAACCTGCGAAATATCGCGCCGGAGATCGCCGTACAATCTATCGCTACCGCCAATGGGCTGGCGTTATCGCGAGTCGGGTCGCTCTTTGTCCTTTCCGAGGGCGTGCCCAATGATCTGGCGACCTATAGGGTCTCGGGGACGCAATCATACCGCATGCAGAACCTGAAAGCGGATACGGCTTCCGGTCTGTTGCCGAACTTTCTGTACTCGTATGTGAAGGTGAACCCGGAGCAGAATGCGGTCGTGGTTTCCGCGCCATCACAGATGCTGGCAAAGATCGGTCAGGATTTGAACAAGGTCGATTTGCCGTCCCCGCAGATTCTGATCGAGGCGATTATCGTGGAATTCACCGATAATGCGGATCGGGACCTCGGGCTATTGTTGAAAAATGTGCGTTCAACGTCCGTTTCGACCGCGAACACGAACACAGGGTCGTTTTCGTATGACACGGTGGGCGTCCTTCCTCAATCCTTCAACCTGACTCTCAATGCACTGGAAAAGACAGGGAAAGCGCGGGTACGCGCCCGCCCGCAGATGGCGGTAGTCAATGGGAAGTCCGCGAATATCTTTATCGGAGCCCAACGTTTTATTCAAACGCAGTACAATTCGTTCGGGCAGACACAGGTAAGGATTCAACCGGTGGACGTTGGGGTCAAACTGGCGGTGACGCCGCTCACCGGGGGCAATGGTGAGGTGACGACGACGATCGCTCCGGAAGTGTCCAACATCACGGAGCAGGATCCGCTGACCGGGTTGCCGGTCCTCTCGACGCGCAATGCCAATACCACAGTGCGCGTCCGCGATGGCGAAACCATTGTCATCGGAGGTCTGACGCTGGATCAGGCGCAGGTTATCAATCGTAAAGTTCCGTTACTGGGCGATATTCCCATACTGGGAACTTTATTCCGCTCGCAATCGAAAAGCAATGTCAAGACGGAACTGGTGGTTTTCGTCACCCCACGTATTACCAATGGCGTTGTCCCGGTGAAACTGACCGAAGAGGCGGCTCCCCCCAAAAAGCAATAGGAATTCTTTCCTGAAACGATTTGCCTTTCGGAACGCTAAAAACCGGAGCTGATCATCGAGGAAATCAAGCAGCGTATAGAGCGGGGAACGCCGCCTTCTGATGAAGAGGAGCAAACGCCGCTGACTGCGAAAAGGTCTGGGCTTTAGCCTGATAGAATTGAATCATCATGCGAAAGTTTATGACTATTCACACATTTCCGGCGGGCGCGCTCACGTCGGAGCGGATCGAGGAAATCGTACAGACCTTTCAAACAGATGGAAGGGTGAGCGGCTATCGGTCGTTTCATAGTCTTTCTGAAGGGCGGATCGTTTGGCTACTGGAAGCGGAGAACCGTGACGCGATTGTCGGATGGTGCCGCGATCAGAACCTGCCGCTCGACGGTATCACCGAACTGGAACTCGAAGGGCATGTCGGAATTATCCGCAAAGCGGATGATCCCGACGCGGGAAAACCGCCGCTTGCCTGAATTCCGGCTCTCCCCGAGGGGAAATGGTGAGTAAAGCGTATTAAACATGGACGAAGTCAAACCGCCGTCTGCGGAAAAGGAATTAACGCCCGCCGAAATAGACCAGTTAGAATGGCTGATTGGGACGATTGATGCCAAAAACCTGATTGGCGAAACGCTTTCGGAAAGCGAAAAAGCGATTTATGACGCTCTGAACGAGCTGAGATCCGCCGAAAGGGCTTCACGGGAAGCGTTCGCCGCTTTTTACCTGTCCGCGCCGAACGGCGATGGCTCCTCCGCTTTGCCGGATACGGTCACGCAACCGATCAACCGATGGATTCAGGCGCGGCGAAACTGGGATGAGCAGGTAGAGCGGTTTTTCCGCAGGGTTTCCCTTCCGTCACTTCCCGTTCGCACAGGACAGCGTGTTCGTGCAAATTTGCCGGACTCATTGCGTATCCCCGCTTCCGCTCCCGCTCGTGACTTGATGTCTTTGTTTTTCGCGCCGCATCTCTGGCGCACCCAGGTTACCGGCGATGCGGTGATGGCGACCCGTCAGGATGCCAGCGTCCGTGTGGATTCGGATGAACTCGCGGGTCTGAGCGCCGAAGCGACATTGAAACAAATCGCCCGACAGGGAGCGTCTGTGGCGCAAACATTTTTTGCGCTTATCGGATTATGGCAGGAGCGGAATATGGGGAAGCCCTACGAGACGTACCTGACTATCTACGCTTCCGATCTATTGCGCTATCAGGGACGCCGTCAGACCAGGAACGGGGGCTACCATAAAGAGGATATCCTGGCGAAAGGGCGCGAGATTTATCTTTTGAGCCGAATCAGCGTTCCACTAGCAGCCACTCACACCGCGACAAATGCGGACGGCGGGACACGAGATATCCGTCTGACATCGCTGGGGCGATTATTGTCACTGGAATCGCTGGAAATTGCGGAAACGACGGATCGGGACAAAGAGGGAACGATCACGCAGTCTTCCAGTGTGGTGCGTTTTCAATATCATCTGGGGAAAACGGTGCAGAACTGGGTCGGGGACGATCACGCGAATCACGCGCAGATTTCCGGTAAATTGTTGACGTATCATCCGGTGCGTCAGAAATACCAGATATTGCTCGGTTTCAGTATCGCCTGTTATGATCGCCTGCACCGTGATGACGATGGGCGGCTACGGCGTATTTCCCTGCCCGATTTATTGAATCTGGCTTCTCTGGAAATTCCTCAAAAGCGCCTGTCAGAATTCCTTGCGACCATTGAGGACGCCCTGAACGAACTGGGACGGGACGGCGTGGTTCCCGACCTGCATCTGCAAAAGCCGGAGAGGTGGCACGAAATGCTCGCCCGGCGGGACGCCCGATCTGTCATTGCAGGTTCCTCTGTAACGTTTTCCGCGCTCTCTTCCGAACGATTTGAGAAGCGAATCTCGGCGCAGAACGTAAAGTGACGGTTTTTTCCTCGTTGTATGACTGCCTGCCCGGACATCCGTAACTGTCGCTTCGGAACACCGGGGGGGATTGCATCGTCCCGTTAGAGGATAGTATAATAAACGCAGGTCAAAATGTCTGCGTGCGGCGTGGCGCGCTGCAAGCGGGGGAAACCCCGGCCCGATACGACGCTCTCCGTTCGTGATGGATGGCGAGGACGTAACGCAAAGAAGAAAGTCGGGTGCGCCGTTTCCCTGTTGCGACGAGGAGTTTTCGCGTCCATGAACGCTACTAAAATGTTTGCCAAAACTGAAACTGAAGTTGTTTGCCCTTCATCCAGGCGCACGGGTTTTACACTCGTCGAACTGCTCACGGTCATTGCGATCATTGCTGTGCTTGCCGCTATCATTTTCCCCGCTTTTGCGATGGCGCGTGAAAGCGCCCGTCGGGGAGCGACGATCAGCAATATGCAAAAGCTGTATTCCGCCGTGCGCCAGTACCAGCTCGATAATCAGGCGTACCCTGAGTATCTGTTCGGTCCTGCGCTAAAGGCGGATGGTACCGTTGCGAAGACGGCGGCGGAGGTTGGTCTCACGATGGAGCAGACCGCCGCTCTACTCAAGCAACAGGTGACCGGCGGTACGGCGGCGGCGGATGCCGCAAAGATCAAGGCGGCGCAGGCTGTCTATAAAAACTCGCTTTACCCGACCTATATCAATGATTTGAGCGTTTACGGTTGCCCGGATAACCCGGTCGCCACAACGAACTCGAATGATGTGGTGGTCGCTACGCGATTTTTTCAGGATGTCGACGCCAACACGAACGAATTCGTTTCCACGCCGGTGACGCAAGCGTACTACAAGTACGATTCCTACGATGTCAGCCCGAGCATCACGGGACCGACGAAGATCGATGCGGCGGGGGCTCAATATCAGGTGCGGTACTCCCGTGTATGGGCGAGCAAATTGCTCAATCAGCAGGAGCAGGACAGTCTGACCGCCGAGCAACTGGCTGCCTACAAGCGGCAGTTAACGTTCAAGACGCCCGGCGACGATGCGTACCTGACCGCCACTTCTTATCATGTGCCCAATAGCAAAGTTCTTGTGCTCTGGCTCAGCGGTTCCGCCAAGGTATTGGATACCGGAAAACTGAACAATTTTCCCGGCACGGATGGACGTGATTTCAATCTGTTCCAGATGACGCCTACCAAAAACTAAGGTAACGAATTAGCAAATAATAAGGCAAAAGGGCGTGCGATACCGTCTGTCATCGGAACAATCGTCCCGTTGGTCGCGTCACACAAAGGCGTCAGTTAGTGACCAACCGAGAGGGCGGAACCGCAAAGAGACGATTCCCCCGAACGACGATTTCTGAGATTGCGACTGGCCTGCACGGTGGTTATCGGGCAGGCTTTCTTATTGACCCGAACAGACAAATTTCGGGACGAGTGATGTGGAGAGGCAATGACGAGCGCGAACATAGCGGTAACGGAATACAGCGGAATTCATTTAGCCAACCGGATGGGGCGAGCGCGACGGGCGCGTTATGAACGCGGAACATCGCTGATCGAAATCATGGTGGTGCTGGTCATTCTGCTGGTCGGCATTTTCCTTGCTGTGCGAATCTTCCCCGGCGGTTTCGGTATCCTGCGTTCCAACAGCAACCGGACATTAGCGACCCAGTTCGCGCAACAACAGTTAGCCGAACTCCGCGCCGATGGGGGAAGCCTGCCACAGGGAGTCCTAGCCACTTCTGTCGATCCAGTGAATGGATCGTTAATTTTCGCCTCCAATGTAGACACGGATAACCTGAGCCCTTGCCGTCAGATTCTCAACGGTGACAAGCCAGATGTGGCTGATTCCTATTTCAATCCCTGCGATGATCGTGATATTGTTCCAGAGCCAGGTGGCAAACCAACAACGGCGCTCAAAAATACATACTTTGCCGATGTTAACAAATTCCGTTACATCAAAGGCGAGGGAGTCAAGGTCCCGCTGCCGACCATCGGAGCGTATGGTTCAGGATCGATTTACGCCGCCAAATTCGGTCCGATGTTCATGAATCAACTGGTCGGCGAACCTGGAAATGTTCCGACAACCGACGCCGAGAGAGCAATTTTTAACAGTTATTTACGTGTTACCGGGGCTCCCTTGATTGGTATCAATGGAGATTCTGGCGATGCAAACTTGAATCCGAATTCGCTCATCCGCAATCAGCAAACCTACGTGATCGATTACGGCAATGATGGCGGTGGGGTGTTCATCTACTTGCCGCCTCGCGGTTCCGCCGGGCGAGCGACTCCATACCGAACATTCAGTATAACCCTGACTTACGTTCTCGGTAACGATGTTGTAACCGGAGATGCGGATCCTGTCACCATCAATGATGGTGATGCAGGATGGAAGGCAGTTACTGTCAAGGGGGTGGCAATTACGTCCGCTGCGCCGGGTAGCGAGACTGTAACGCGAGATTTTAACCGTCTTGCCGCTACCACTGACTGGGATGTGACCGATCCGTATCAATACAAACTGCTCTCGCCCAATATTCTGACGAACCAGACCTCTGAAGGAGCGGGTGGCAATAGCTATCCTACCTATGCCAATGCCGGGGTTCTGGCATTCAACCCGTCCGGGGCGAATTACACCGAGACCGGGCCGAATGGTCAGCAACCTTTCCGGGCGTATCTGGACTATGCGGTGCTCGACTGGCACATTCTGCGTGACACTCGCGAGGTTCCCTCAGCGATTCCGGTCAAAATCGGCGGCGTGAACCTGATTCCGATTCGCACGACGCTTGCCTTGATCAAAAAGCGGGGTAGCGATCAGGGAAATGCCACAGCCTATAACGGTATCTATGGTAGCGCCAGTGATGATATCCAGGTCTTCAATCTTTCCCAAACCAACGGCGCGTCGCTGGCGTCAGGACGCATTACGGATACGACTCTTTCCGCGACAGATAAAGATTACTATATCAACGACGATGAGCGCGGCGGGACTTACCGAACCGGGACGATCTATATCAACCCGGCGCGTGTTCCCGTTGGTTCGAAACTGCGTATTCTGTATAAAGCGGAAGGGGATTGGGCGGTAGCCGTACAGAAGGCGTTTACAACTTACCGCCTGACAACACTGCCGAATAACCCGAATGTTCCGGCGGAGTTTCCGGAAGAGGGTCGCTACAATGGCTTCGCTCTTTCCGGCTCGGCGGCGACGGCGGAGATTCGCTTCCCGTTGGCGGACTTCAACAAATCGTTTGTGGTGACGTTGCAATACACGACACGGGATGGTCGTATCCGTCGATTGCCTCCCATTCAGATGACAGCGAACAAGCGCAGTAAAGGCGTGAAGCAGGGTGGCTATGATGACCGGTGGTCGGCGATTCAGGTCAGGGACTATCTGCCGCTCACTTCCCGTTCCGAGTTCGCCAGCGCCCAGAACTGGCAGGTGGCGGGTAATATCTCTGGCGTCTCGATCAAGTCTCGAGCTATCTGGCGTGATAATGATTCTACGGAAAACCGATGGCGACTCCAGGATATGGACGCTTACCTGACACCGGGACAATAGTGACGATCTGTAAAGGATTTCGGTGAGGTTTCCGAATCGGCGAGTGAAAAGCCTCGTCGGGTGAGGCGATGCCGGGCGCAAGGGCGCCTGCGAAGCGGATGAGAAGAAAAATGTCGAATACCGGGCACACGATTAATAAAGGGACGGGGCGAACCATACGGAAAGCGCGAGCGTTTACGCTCGTTGAGATTCTGGTAGTCATCGCTCTGACAGGACTGCTACTTGCTTTGGTGCTGGGGCCACTGGTGCAGGGCTTCCGGTTGACCAACCGCGCCCGCGCTTATTCGGCGGCGCAGGAAGCGATGCGCTATGGCATCGAGCAACTGCGGGCGGAGCTTTCTCAGGCCGCCTATGTTTATGACAATACCAACGCTCCCATTGTCCTGCCTCTGGGGCCGGATGCCAACAATGATGGAAAGCCGGACGCCAATGACGCCCGCGACCCCATCATGTACCCGATACAGAATGGCAACAATAACCCGCGCCCGACAGTGCTCTACGGCAAGATCGATTTCGTTCCTTCCGCAACGCGCGGCGCCGGAGACAAGACGGCTATTGACCCGACTACCGGCAAGCCACTGGTCGGAATTGATCCTCGGACAGGTGAGACGATGGGCGGTTCTCCCGTCGCTATTCCCGGTTCTCCGGGCAATCGGGTGATCCGCTACTTTATCGGTCTGCGAAGTAACCTGACTGCTAAAGGCGAACCGGAGTATTACCGCAATGTCTTTGAATTCCCGCGCACGGACAGCGCTTCGCAAAACCTGTTTATTCTCTACCGGGCGGAATTTGACCCGTCCGATCCCGATCTGATCGACCAGACACAGGCTTACCCGAATCTGGCGGGCGGGTTCAATGACCCGAGCTTCTTTTACAATGTGAACAAGGCGACGACCGTCAATAAGGTCGGTAAACGAGGCAATGGGCGCACTTACGCCGAAAACTGGCGCAATGCTGCAGCCCCTGTTCTGTCAACGCCGAACCTTGATTTGATCGGATGGCGACGCGATAATGGACGCAATCTGGTGGCGGCGAGCCCATTCCAGTTGAACGCAACTTTTGCGCCGTCTACGGTTTTAAGCGATACGGCGACGCCCGGATTCCTGACCAATGTCAACGCGGACGCTCCGGGCGCCGTTCCCACCCTTTATACGGCGCAGAGCGCATTATGGACGTATCCCTTCACGGTGACGGTGTATCGTAGCGCGACGCAACACAAAGATGGTCCCGCTAACGCCACGGATCCGTTCGGCAGTATTTCCTTTATCGTCGAGCAGGCGCAAATTCCGGGTACGCTGGCGACCCGCCTGCGCGTTCGCCTGGGGAATAGCAGCGGTTCGCTGACAGCGACGCCTGCGAACTACTGGTGGTTACTGGATCCTTCAACCGGAAAGATTTTCATCCATACCCGCAATATAACGCTGCAACTCGATGCGTCCCGAGGGCGAGTGGAGACGGCTTTTGCGCCGTTCCCGGTTTCGCCGACGGGGGTTCCCCGGTATGTGCCTTACGGGCTTGACGCGACCGCCATTAACCTGAGAGACATGGAAGCCGGGCCGGGCGCGGACAATGCGACTGATCCGCCGAATGTCGGGTCGTTGTTCCCATTGGTCTTCCGGCAAAACTCCCGTGCGGATATCGCGGATCGCTTCAACCGATATACGCAGGGACAGAGCATCGCTTCTGAGACAGGACCCGTAGTGATTCCGACCAATCAGGGAATTCTGGGGACGACTCTGGCTTATCCCGCCTACTATCCGGCGACCAAGCCAATGGCTCCTTTCGCTTCGGCGGGAGCTTCCTTCGCTTCGCCTTTTGTGACGCTGGGTGTTTCTAATGCGGATGGCAGTTATTCCGGTGTGACCAACTTCCGGGGCATTCTGATTGCGCCGGGAACCGAGACGGTGCTTGCGCCCGACAACAATCTGACGCTGGATGCCACCGGTAAGCTGATCATGAATACCTACTTCCGTATTCCTGTTACCGAAGCGCTGGCGAAACCGACCACCGTCAACACGCCTAACGCGGCGAATACGGGCGACCGCCGCTATATCCGCTCCGGCCCGCTCAACTATACGCTGGCGCAGGACATCGAAAGCTATTACCCGGCTCCGGTTCTGTTCTTCGACGAATTGCCGTCGATTTCTTCGCCGGACACGGCGGCGGGTCTTCCCGCCCGGTCGTCTCAGGACAACAGCGGGCCGCAGGGCGAAGTACGCGTCAGCTATCTATGGCAGAACAACTACTCCCGTGATCAGCAGGGGCACCCATTGAACACATCACGGGTTCCGATCACCAGTGGAGACGCTCAGAAAACGGCGGAAGGCATTCGCCCTGAGGCGGACGTTATCAAGCTGGACTATGCGACCCGTTCTTCCATAAATGTGATGCTGGTTCCCCGTGTGTACGATGTCTCCTCGGGACTTCCGCAATCGGCGCAGGTCAACGACAAAATCACCGTCGGAAATATATCGCGATAGGTCGGTAACCGGAGTTTCAGATTCTGGAGCGAGGGAAAGGCAAGGAAAAGACGCCTTCCTTCCCCGCTCTGAAATCCGCCGAACATAAGAGGCGCATTGAGCCGTCTAAAGACGCAGGTAAACTAGAGATAAAAATGATAACGCGGCAAGAAAATACAGGGATGAGCATAAAGCGATTCCGCGCAGTGGACGATAGCGGATGGCGCAGTCCTGCAACGGCGGCAATGCGCCGACGACGCGGACAGGCCGGACAATCAGCAATCGTCGCAGTGATTGTGTTGTTCCTCCTGTTGTTTCTGGCGGGCATCTTTATCGCCATTATTTCCAACAATATCCGTGGGACAAGCGCCGCCGCTCGAGCGACTCAGGCGGATCGGTTCGCCGATGCCGGAGTTCGTTATTTGGACGACCAGTTGACAAACTCGCCCGAAGGCGCGGACTGGCGCAACATTCCCGACTGCGCCTTCAATCAGGCATGTACCACGCTCAGCGCCAACGATCCTGACTATACCTGGTTGCGCCCGTGTATGGACGCTAACAAGGACGGGGTCACGGATGCCGAACCCTGCGGTTATACCCGTGTCAACTTCGGAAGCGATATTGCGGGGGGCCGTGAACGGGGTCCGGCGGTCGGCGGACGCGCTCTGGTGCGCGTCAGCTATCGACCGACCGGTAACGATCCGCTCAGCCGCTATATTCGGCTGGATGCCGTGGGACGTGTCGGGCAGATCGACCCTCGTGACCCAACCACTTACGGTAACTCGCAGGGAATTGCCCAGAAGGTGGAGCGTGTCGCCTATAAAGCGATTGGCTTGAACGAGTACGTTCGTCAAATCACCAATAAGGACAACAAGCCCGGGCCGGTCGCGCTGGGCGCCCCATTCCCGGTGCGTGACCGTGATCAGAACGGAAACCCGATTGTTCGAAACATCGAGAACATACTTCAGGGACCGATCCGTGTCAACGCGCCGCTGACCTTTTATGGGATCAACCGGATTCAGTTGAACCCGTCACGAAACGAAGCCATAGAAGTGGCAGGATCGATCACTCTAAACGAAGTCAGCGATACCACGGAGATTACGTCCGCCGGGGATGCAACACAGGTCTTTATCTCTACGATTGGTCTGGGACAGAATGTGACGCCCGGCAACGCGCCGAACCTTTTGCCAAGCGCCTCACCCTTGTTTACCACACTCGGTTCGGAAGTCGCCCGACTGAACAATACGGCAGGGTTTGCCTTGATCCGGGACAACCCGCGCGGTAGCGAAACCGGTTCGCTGCCAATCGAGCAGGACAAATTTGGTAATCAATACCAGAATTTGCGCTCGGTAGGACGTACCTCGCCGCCACTTATTGACGCTACCATTAGCGCGGATGGGCTGACCCGCTACCGCGCCCTGACCCGCGATAGCGCACCCTTGCCCTATATCACGGACAAGAGCAACCTGGAATATTCGCTCGGTACGGGCGATGATGTAAACAATCGCGTTGCGACGAATGCCGGCACGTATGGTTACGGGCAGGGACTGTATATCGACAATAACAGCGATGTGCAAAGCTCGTCTTCGACCCTGTTCGGAGGGTATTCGCTACGCAATGACTGGTTGAACCCCCGACTTCCGGATGATGGCGCATTCGGCATTCCGCGCAAGAACTACTGGCGAGGCGACTTCGAGTATGTTCCTCCGGCGATTACGATCACGCTGACTCCGCGCGGCTTTGTCATGGAGCTTTCCCCCTATACTCAGGGACGGCAAGCATACTACTTCCGTGACCCGGCAAGCGGTCAGCGACTGCGTAGCGGCGTCTCCCGAATCTACCGTTACACGCCGCTCCGCGACGTTGCCGGAAAACCGGCGAGTCTGGGAGCGATCGCCGGAATGCCGGATGACCGCAAGTTTGCGGGTTACCCGGCTCTGGAAGTCAAGGAAACGTTTTCCGGCGGGACATATTACGAAGGAGACTTCGTGATCCATGCGGAAGGCAATGTCCGGGTGCGGGGAGTGGCGGGTGGTGTCGATCCGGAAACGAAAAAGCTTTTCGTCCGCCATCTGACCATCGTTTCGAATCAGAACATCTACGTGGACGGCAACCTGTTGCGCGACAACATTACGCCGGAATTGATTGCGAATCCGCCGTCCGGTCTGAACGCTCAGACGATTGGCAATGTTCGAGGACGTTCGACTATCGCGCTACTGGCGAAGAACAATGTCGCGATCAATACCACGCAGTTCATGAACTTCAAGGACAGTCAGACGTTCATTGACCCCACAGCGACGGGAATTTCCCTGACCCCGGATTTCGGGAAAGATACGTTCGTCCTGAACGCCAATTTTGGACCAGCGGGTTTCGACCCGGTAACAAACGGTCTGTTGACGCCGTCGTACCTGACGGGCAGCGATCCTGATCGACAGCCCTTCCTGATGTTGCGGCACACGTCCGGCAATACGCGGGACGTTTACCTGAACGCTTTTGTCAACCAGACGGCGGCGGGTGACAATCCACTGGGGTTCTCCCCGGCGATTCCTGGCAACATTGTCTCACCGGAACCCAACGTCCTGACGCTGGGGCCGGCGGTAGGTCTTTCGCCTTCCACCTTTGCATATGACCGCTTTACTTTGCCACTGGCGGCGTTGTATCCGCAGAACCAGTATCCGTTTACCGGAGGACTGCCAACTCTGGGACTGGATAACCGTATTTCTCTGCACTTCGATGCGAATGCGAACGTCCCCGGCAGTACGCCCGGCGGTACGTATCTTGCTACCCGTGTAGGAGTGGTTCCGCTGGATATTCGTATCGAAGCGATGATGTACGCTCAGGAAGGCGCATTCTTCATTATTCCCGGCCCCTGGTTCAATCCGAATCCGAACGATACGGTCGAAGCATTTTTGCGAAACGATCCCTCGGACAACAAGCCGCGACTCTACCGCGATGGCGAAGTCCCGATTCTGGACGCTAATGGTAATGCTCAGCGTCGGCGCATCGATCCACGCTATCCGTTCTATCGAGAGCCGATGGATGTCCGGATCACGTTCTGCGGTTCGATAACCGAGAACCGTCCAGCGGAAATCGCGGATCAGGGCGCCTGGATGGAAAAGTGGGGCTGGGTTCCGAGCTATTATGGTTCAACAGGACTGCTGAACCGCACGAACTATCCTTCACAACAGGCATTGCTGGGGACGGCGCACGGTCCGGTAGGAACATATCCCGGCGGTGACGCCAACGGAAAAGGCGCAGGAAATGGTCTGATTTTTGAATTTGACCCTCGCTCCATTTCGCCTTACTCGCAGATGTACAATGGCGCGGCGCGAGGAACGCCTCTGCGTGCCAATCTTTATAATCCGACGGAACCGCTGCCATTCGCGCCGCGCCTTCCCGTCGCGCCCGGACTGCTTTATTCGGGAAGTGATACGACAAATCTGCCGACCCGTTAACGGTCTGCATACACGATGATTCGAGTGAGGCGTCCTGCATAATGAACGCTGATTGCAATAAAAAAATGAACCTTTGGATTTCGCGTCTCAACGCGGCGAAGCGGACGGTAATCACACTAACAATGGCATTGACGGCGGCGCTTGCCGTGGTCGCCACGCGTCCCGCCCTTGCGGACGGAACGACATATTCTTCGTCCAAACGCCAATTCAAGGTGGGAATCCTGTTACTGGAATCCACGACGCTTGACACACAGTTGGCAAAAGGTCCGGAAAACCCGGATCCGTATGTCTTCCATGTTGCGGATTCCCGAACGGATATCAAGCCATCGGGGTGGGAATTTATCAATCCGCTGGCGCCGGGCACGGTGACTCCTGAGATAAAAGCCCGCTGGCAAGCGCGAATGACCGGGGTAACAGTGCCTGCCGGTCAGCGGCGCGATTACGCTGTTGGTCAGAAGGTCACCAAGAATATGGCGGCCTACTGGGAAGTGTATTTGCGTCAGGCATCCATTCAGGATTTGTTGCAATTCGATCTTTTGTTCATCACGAACCATCGCTCCACGTCTTTCTCGCCTGCGGATCGTGAGAAACTCCGGAAGGTCGTCGATGCGGGCGGCATTGTCTGGATCGAGAACTGCGGCGGGATGGATATCTCCAAAACCAACCCGTTCTTTCTGGAGCAACTATCGTTTCAAGGCGGTGGCCCGGTCGGGAAACCGAGTGTCAACCACCCGGATCATCCCTTGTTGAACACGCCGTACCGACTGACTTTCGATGAAATCGGCAGCCTTGGGGACAAGCGATACACCTCCTTTATGGTGTCGCTCGAAGATACGACCCAACCGCCGAACCCGGAAGTCCTGATCAATATCGTCGGCGTTCAGGGAAGTAATCTTCCCTATATTGCGGCAGGAAACTACGGTGGTGGATCGGTCATCGCTACTGCCAGCGACTGTGGTTGTGACATCAACGACTATATCGGTGGCGTCAATGCCGGTTCTGGCGGAAACTCCGGGGCGTATTCCGGATCGAACTTCAATGCCGCCAATACGGAAGACCTGAAGTTCCTCTATAATATGGTGTCCTGGGGGAGCGCGACGGGAGATTTCCGACGAAATACTCGACGTTCCGCTGCATCTTTTGAGAACATCGGCGCTCCGCTGGTCTCCACCTTCGATTTCAACAACGCTCTGACCAAAGCCGTCCAGAACTCACGCGGCGATATCATCGAATCGCGCTCGGCGGGGGTTATCGCCAAGGGCGCCTACTTTGTCACCGGAACGCAGAACGGAAAGATTACCGTTCGCGCTTACGATTTGAACCCGCTTCGTGATCTCGATGGCGACGGTAATATTGATGATGGACGCCCCGATCTTTCACTTGGTCTCCCCTATGATGAGATCTGGCGCTGGACAGGCGGCGATGCCAGTGATACCGCACAGCCTTCTCCTCCGGTGTTTGCCAGTGTCTATACCGCAAATACCGCAAACAAGCTGATTCCGAGCAATGGCAACGATGCACGGGAAGACCGGATTTTTGTCACCTTGCCGGATGGGACTCTGGTAATCATGACCGCGTTTCCCCGTCAGGGAGGCTCGTTGCTTGCCACGCCGGTCATAGCGGCAGTTGCCGGGACAGGCGGCTCCTATAATACCGTTTCTCAACAGGTGATCCCCCGAAGCGTCTCGCCTGCGCCAGTGTTTTTTGAAAACCGGATTTATCAGGTTGAGCCTAACGGCATGGTGCGTTGTATCGATGCTCGCGATGGCTCAATACTGTTCCAGTCCTTCAATACTGCGCCGCAAAACATTTCGGTACGCCCGACTGGTTCCCCGGCGGTCGGCTTCGTTCGCCAGAATTCGGAACTGAGCGTTCTTTCACGAAACAGCGGCGGTCAGACCAATGACCTGATGATGTATATTCCGGCTCGTTATGTGGAAGGGACTAACAATGGCGCCGCCAGCCCCCGTATTCTTGCTTACTGGCTTGGCGCCCGAAATGAAGTCTTACGCTTTGGCAATGACCCGGAATCGCAGAATGGAATCGTAAAGACACGCATTGCGGGAGGAGTGCCGGGAGGTCCGTCTGAAGGACAGTACTTTGTCGCTATTCCTGGCGCTAATGCGAATGTGGGCGCCTTCATTGCGCCCCGTATCCGTATCTTTATCGCTACGTCAAACCCGCCGATCACCGCGCAGGATAATTACAATGCCGGTAAAGCGACCACGCTCTATACGGGCAAAATTGTGGAAGACGGCAGAATCACTGTCCTAGACAGCGCCGGGAAAGCGCCGCCGCTGGGAACCGATATGCTGGTCGCGGCGGATTACGATGTCATGTACATCTCTGGTAAGACGGGCACGGTTCCGCCGAACTATGCCTCCAACCCGACCCAGATCGGCGCGCGTCCGAATCAGTTGTTGACGCTGGGAACAAATGGAATCTTCCGGGCGGCCGCGGCCGATACGCCTTTGGATGCCAACTTCAATCCGGTTACTGGTGGCCTTTTTCAGCGAGTAGGTTCAGGCTACGCTCTGCGCTCGTTCTCGACGCCCGCATTATCCTCTGACGATACATTGTTCTTTGCGGCAATACAGGCATTTACGCCAACCAACCCGTCGTCCGACAATCCGCCGATCACGACGATTTTCGCGGTCAACGAGCAGGATGGCGACTTCCTGAACCCGTCCAATAGTCGTTTGCGTTGGCGTTTTCCGATCACCAACGAACTTGAGGGGACTTCAACAGCGTTCAATAGGACGGTGGATGATGTCAATGTGCAGGACATCAAGCCGTTCCTGAACTATCTGACTTTCGACGCGGCATGGCCGAAAACCAGTAGCGCCGTTCGGCAACGGACACCGGAAGCGCTGACGGACATCCGCGTTATCGGCACGCCGATCACTACCAACGATGGCCTTACCTATTTCCTGGCGAGCGCTGTATCTCAGTATAATGCGGGTCGCCTGGTAACCTTGCTGATGGCGTTCAAAACGAACCCGGAAATCACTCTGAATCTGCCGGAACCATTCGATTTGAATGCAGGCGTCACAATTCAGCAGGCCGACATTCTCTCGGATCAGGCGAATGGAACTGCGGCAGTAGTTCGGGCTTCGAGTAACCAGTCGAATAGCCCGCAGTTAACATTAGATGCTGATAGGGGGCGGGTGATTGTCAAGAACTTCCGGGGCAGTGGAAGCGGTTTTTCCGCCTCGCAATCGTTTGTCGTTCGTTATTACAGCCGGGAAGGTCGAGCGGAGCGTAAAATCGTGATTCCGCCGACGCCGCTGGGTTCCACCGCTACTGTGGGCGAACAGGTGGATGCGACCGGACGGCTTTCCAGCAATCCGGGCGGATTCTCGCCGCTTCTTTTCTACTATGTGTTGCCGGGAATGCCGCTTTCCCAACCATCACTGGTCGGCGATTACATTTACTACAATGTCGCCAGCCGGGACCCGGATAGCGCTTCCTTTTCGAACGTCGGCTTTGTCGTCGCCGTCGATGCGAGACCGTATTCCAACGATCCTCAGGTGCGGATCGGTTTAAGCGAGCAGGTAATGAACGTGACCGACAGAGTGCGCGTCCAAAACCCTGATGGCACGCTTGCGGCGGCGGCGAATACGAAATCCAACCATGCTCGAATTCTTCGACTGACTCCCGCCAATACGACGCCCTCCTTTGCGGAAGGCGGGCCGGTAGGCGGCGAAGGTTCGTTGGTCGTGAACTCAGGAATTATGGGCAGCGGCGCTGCTGGCTCCCTTGCGGGCGTTTTCGCCTTCAATAATGGCGTCACTCTGATTGCCGACAGCCGACGGTTGCTGGAGACTTCGGCGGACGCCTCCGCATTGTGGAGTATGGAATCGACTGTCGCACGCACCTCTGCGGGCGGTCCGATTCCCATCTACGGGCCAACGGGTGAAATCACCAATCCTACCCCTGCGCCTCTGGGACAGTTCAATGTGGCGCGTACCAGTCTGGCGCGACCGACTTCCCTGCAACGGATCGGCGGTTCCGATTACTTGATGGCGGATTCCGGAAATAACCGGGTCGTCCGGACGGATCGTGGCGGTAATGTGGTGTGGGGCATGACCAAAGCGGCGGATCCCTATGGTATTCTTGCCAGCGGCGATCCGCTGACCCTGAGCGAACCGACTGACTTGCTGTATTATGTCACTCCGACGTTAAATGCCGGTCTGAACGCGGTTACCGGGTATGAAGTCCATTACATCATCGCGGATTCGGGCAACTCTCGTATCATTGAAGTAGCGACCTACTACGATCAGACGGGCGGCGCGGTGGATGCTCCGGTGTCCCCGGGTTCGAATACATCCAACACCGCAGGGTCTCCTGTGGTCGTCTGGTCAAGCCGTGTCGCTTCTGAGCAGGGCAAATCGTTGCGCTTCCGTAGCGTTCAACGCGCTGTCGGCTTCGGTCCGGCGGGGACGCCCTACGAAGGACTTTACGGATATCCCTACCTGACTGCGGTCGTGAGTAATGTCCGATTGGGTATCGATGGGCCTTCGGCGGACGCGGTCGGCGGCTCTCTGGTCACCATGCGCTATGCGCCTTTCAATACGGCATTGACCTTCCGTGATGCTGGCGGGACGCAGAAACCCGCGAAACTATGGCTGCCTCCGACCACTGCCGGTTCCGCTCGTCAGAGCGAGCCTGTGGGCAACGGGGCGACGTTGATCGCTATCTCGGAATTCAATACCCTGACCGTTGGTCCCGGGACGACCAACCGGCTTGTCAAGCGCATCAACAACCCGACTTTCTTTCAGCAACTCAATCTTCCCGCCAACCTGAATGCAGGTAACCCGGCGAAGACCCTGTATCTGTTGTGCGATCTGGATGGCGCCTATGTTCTGCAAGCGCGTACAGATGCAAACGGAAAGACGGCGCTGGATGCTCTGTGGGCGTTCAAGCAAAGCGATTATAACAGGATGAATACGAGTCGCTTCAATGTTGTTGGATCGACTGTGGGAGTGACATTGCCTCTGGATGCAGCTCCTAAATTCCAACCGGTATCTCTGCAACTGCTGGCGAACGGCAACTATCTCATCACCAATGGATGGACTGGTCGTAGCTCCCTGTTCGAGAATGGGCAGTTTACGGGTGATGTGTTTGAAGTGAAGCCGAACGGATCTCCCGTTCTGGCGACGGTACCCTTTACGCAGACTTCGTTCGGTGGGGCGTTCGCTAACTTCTCCGTTCCGCGTATTGATGCAGGAGCGACGAATGGCGGCATCACTATCGGACTGAATCGCCAGATTATGGGCAGTGGCGATGGGAATACCGGGCTTTTGGAACAACCTATATTCGCCATCCGTCCCTAATTCGTATACAAGGCGACGTTGAACGTCGCCCGATATAATACATAGTGAATTTTTTGTGGGCGTCGCAGGTCGCAGAGCAACCACAGCGATAGGCGACGCCCTTACCAGTTAGCGCGACAGCGCACATGAGGCTTCGAGTTAAATCAATGGGGTACGCGCATATTCGCAACGTCGGTCTTTTGTTTCCGATAACCAGAGTAGGCATCGTCATCGCCGCTCTGGCTGCGCTGTCTCTGGCGCAAAGCGCCGGGGCGCAAACGCCTCCCGGGGCGCAAACGCCTCCCGAAGCGCCAAAGTCGGCGCCAACGGAGAAACAGTCGCCGGTCAATCCATTTCCCTTTCCCAACGGAGATGCGCAAAACAGGGGTCGCGCTTCGGCGGATTATTACTGGGGGGTCACGGACGCTAACACGCCCGCCGGAGTTTACCTGAATGGGCGACCGCGTGTCCTCAATGGAAAAACGTATTCCGGAAACGCGCTTTCGCGTGTGCCAAATGCTGGCGCTCGCCCCAATCTTCTTGATCTGGATGGCTGGGGATTTCCACGCGGCGCCAGCTTGAATGGCGCATTTCTATCCCGCCCGGCATTGCGCTCTCCCGCTATCAATAGCGATGGTCAGGGGACGTTGGTAGACGCCACTGCCCTGAATACATTGCCCAATGGTAACTGGGTTCAGGTTGGCGCTCCCTCCACCCTGGGATCCTTTCCCGGCGCTACTTATCTGCGAACGGCGGCGCGCCCTCGTCCAAATTCTACATCGATCACCTACATCACACCCGCTGCCAATAAGCCGCGTGCCGCTGTCTGGAACCTCACCAACATTGCGGTCGCGGGAATTACCGCCGGTCAGGCAGTACGGTATCAGGTGCGTGTGAACCTTCCGACGCCCGGAGTCGGTGAAAACCGGATTACGGACGCTCGCTACACGGTCTTCTATTATCTGCGAGTCGCCAGTGGCGCTATTCAGGCGCGGCAAAAGACCTTTATCGTTTCTCAGGCAGCGGCGGGTGAAGGTCCGTTGGTCAATGAAAACGGCATCCCGGCGTTTTTCCCTTTCTATACCAATGCCAGCAATATCGCGAACAACACCGACTTTCCGGTGCAACCGGGAATCGGGCGACGTTTTCAGGGAGTAGTGCTGGATGATACGACGGGGAATGATGGCAGTAACCTGTTTGTTCTGGCGGATCGTCTGAATCTGGTAGGGTCGATTGACTCGGTATACGCTACCCCGACAGTTACACGCCCGCATGGCGGACGCCGTGTGGATGCGGTCGCGGCAGGAACGCAACCGTTACAACCCTTCAGCGGACCGAACTATGTTTATGACACCGTGAATAAACGCTACCGTAGCAGTGACCAAAAAGCGCATGCGTATCTGAGCACGTCGAATACCATCGATGTAACCGACGAGTGGTACAACAACCTCTCCACCTTTATCAATAACCCGTTTGATACAAACACCATAGATGCCAGCGATCCGGATTGGACAGCGAACCCGACCACTCTCTTCCGGGGGCCGGAATCCCTTGCTGATCCTCGCCTGATTTCAGGCGGTCAGTTTCTCAACTACCCGTTGCCTAATCTCATTGGCGACCCGGTAGGATCGGGAACCCAGAACCGAGTCAAAGTGGATATTGTTGACCCTGTCACCGGGGAAAGACCCTATGGTCTTCAGCGCACGGCACGTGCGACGGATGCGAACAACCATAATATCTACCGTACCGACCGCTTGCAGGCGTACGATCCGACGAACCTGGACAGCAATCCGGTGGTTCCTTATTTCTCGCATCAGCAGGTCATTATGGCCCGTACCGAGTATGTCCTCGACCCGGAAAACGGCGTCCCGGATAATAATAAGGATGGGACTATCACCATTGCAGTCGGTTCTGTCTGGTGTCTCGATTCCCAGACCGGAACGCCGATCTGGCGTTTCCCGGATCGCACCTACGCCCCCGGCAGTATCCGCAACCCGCAATTGACCGACCGAATCACGAACCTTCCGGTATTCGATTCGCGCGGTCGGGCTGTATATACGATTCCTGGCGTCGTTGTGAACGACAAAAATCTTGACAATGTGATTCAAGATGATGAAGTCTTTATCGCCGGTCAGGGCAATAATCCCAGTGGCGGTATCTTTGCCAGTGTGAGCTATGCGCCGAAGGTTCCGGTGCGCGGGCTTGTCCGACTTCCTACCTATATCCGCGACGCCAATACCGGGCAGACGCGAATCAATGCGGGACAACTTCCTAATATTACCGCTCGGACTATGGCTGCGCCGCCGGGACGTTACTATAAGCAGGGCAGTAATGAACCCGTTATGGTCGGGGTCGCTTATATCGCCGCCGCAAATGGCGTGATTTACGCAGTGGACGCCTATGGAAACAATGATAACGACTATCTGCCTGTAGCGAAGAACGCAGCGCCAGACGGTTATCGTAACTTCGGAACGTATCGCCCCGGCACCACTAATGCGTTGTGGACGTTCTCCGGCCCGTTGACGCTGGGACGGCAAAATAACGAAACGCTTCCGGCGTACAACCTGCGACTGAAACGGGAAATTCCCATTCCATCCTCTTTCGGACAGTCCGCTCCTGTTATTGCATACCGTAAGGATGAGAAGGATTTGGTGACTTCGCCGTTAGATCCGGCAAAGGATGAGCCACGTCTCTTTATTGGCAACCTGAACGGTTATGTCTATGCATTGGACGCCAGTGCGGATGCTGGATTCACGCAAAACGGAAATGTCTACTCCGGTCTGTATAGCCTGCCCTTCCGTAAGGAGCAGGGACGGCGAGAGCGCATCATTCAGAATAATCTGGTGATCGAACGCAACTTTACGGGCGTGAAGTGGTGGTTCGCGGCGCGAGGCGGCATCAATGCAACGCCCGCCGTCTCCGTGATGCGCCAGAACGCCGGCAAGGTGCAGGGTTCCTCCGAGTCTGACCTGATTACCAAAGGGGTTTATGTCACCTCGCAGGAAGGGCGCGTCTACTGTATCGACTGGGATGGCCCGGTTACTCGCCAGCTTCATAGCACTGCGGTCAACACGGAAAATATCGATTATGTAAACCCGCTCACGTTCAGTAACCCGCCGGCGTTGAACGCTAACTATGGCGCGTCTCCGTTCGCGGAACGGGCGGAAAAGCTGAACGATGACTATCGCTTCCATAACCTGACCCCGACGATCAACGGACGCGCCGATCGCACCCAGGGCGATATTCGTCCCCGGTGGACTTACCCGAACCTGTATCGTCAGATTCGGGATGGCGATGCCCTGACTTTTGATCGCCCGATTGATAAGGCGTACCGAAATACTCTGCTGGATGGCGCGAAAGATCGCGGCATTGCGGACAAGTCTCTGGTCGAACCCGGTAGCAGCATCGGCGCGATTACGACGGCGCCTGTCCTGATGGATTTCCCGTTCCAGAAGGTCGCCAGCGATCCAACGACGCGGGAATTGCGTTCTTATCTTGTTTTTCAGGCGCATGATTCTACGCAGGACGGAACTCCACCGACGGAAAGCCGCGTTTACCTGTTAGATCAGGTAGGGGATCGTGCGAACTTCCTCTCGAATCCTGTCGTCCGCAAGTTCGGCTCCGTCGAGCGAATCTCCGCTTATCCGCGTGACCGATTCTCGCCCAAACAGGTGTTGGGCGATTCGTCGCCCGCATGGTCGTACCGCTATGTCTACGACACGTACACCGGAACGAACTTCGCTCTGGATATGTCGCGGCGAAACAGTCCTATCGTTCCGCCGATTCTATCGAAGACCGATTCGAACTATACGGCGAACCCGAATCAGGGCGTACCGTCTCGCCGTTTGACGCCGACTGTCTATATTGGCGGCGTCGGTAAAGTGTTCGGAATCGATATCGATCCGCAGACCGGTCTGTTTATGCGCTGGCGTCCCAGTTATGCGGCGACCTCCGCTCTGACATCATTGCCGGAAGGTGGCGTGAACCAGCTTGGGTTCGATATCACCGATTCGGGCAACTTCTTCTATAAGCCAGAAGCCACCAGGGATTTGCTGGACCCGCTGGATCCCTCGCTTCGTGTCGGGTTCGACCCGGTTGGCGCGGAACAGAATTTCGCTCGCCTGAGGATTCTCGCCCGGGTGACTCCCCTGTATGGATCGCCTTCGAGCGTCAATAGCGTCGTCATCAGCGGTGGACCGATGCAAAACCGTAGCGTCTCCGTGTCGGCGACTTTACCGCAACCTTCCCAACCGATGGCTCCGCTGTTCCCGACGAACGATGCGCCAAACTGGCGGCCGCTCTTCTTCGATCTGGCTGATCTGGTAAGCGCCAGCCCGAAATCCTTCGATTTCAGTGATCCCTTCAACATTGACAGCCCGACAACGCAACGTGGATTGACTCACTTCATCGCCCAGGATATCAATGATCCGCTGACGACGACGGAAGGGGCGCTTGCGACGGATACCGGCAACGCAGACACTAGCGCAGTCAACCGCATCCCGAATCTGGCATATCAGTATCCGATGCTGTTTGTGACAGATGCCGAGGGTAACCTGCATGCAGCAAGCAGCAATATAGAAGGCGAAGACCGCTCTGTCGTCAATGACGCCAACTTTAACCGTAGTTTCACGGTCGGTTGGCCGTTATTCGGCGTGACGGAAAACATCGAGAACCAGTTCCAGCAGGGACATACTCTGCACTTCTCGCAATTCGGGCCGGGTGGGCCGGGCGGGGTGGCTGTCGTTACCAATACGTATTACCCCTCGCTGGACCCGAATTATGTGAACTCGGCGCGGGCTACCGCCGATCCGACCGGAGCGTATCGGAATTATCCGTACGGCGAACCGAATACCACGTCACCAACGCCTTATCGATCCGCCGACGGGGCGCCGACGACTGTCGAACCGATCGCCAATAACGATGATCCGCGCACAGACTTCCGTCCCCGGTCGTTGAGTCCGCTTAATTCGCTGACGAACGCCGCCGATACGAACACCGGTCAGACGGGATTCCCGCTGGACTTGAACGGCTTGTTCTTCGACCGACGTTTCGCCGGAAAGGTTGGGGTCGTCCTGCCCAATAACGCTCAGGACACGCATCCCGCCAACGAGGCGCAATCGTCCCTTATCACGCAGAATCCCAATGGGGCGTATACGGTCAAGTTACGCGTTCCCGGATACAGCTATATCGGCGGTCTGCTGACCGCCGCCGATTTCCCGAACGGAGTCAATCCGAACGATCAGGTTCCGGATGGGGCGCGGCGGAACGCTCGATTCGTCAATAACGTTCGGCAGGTGGACAATATCGCCGACGATAACGACGATATCAACCCGGCAGGGCAAAATGTCGCCTGGATCTACTCGGGCGGCGTGGGCGGATTGCTGTACGCCTTTACCCCGGCGATTGCGGGACAGACCAGCGGCGGCGCGGCGGGAACGCCCAACGTAGCGACAAACCCGAATGACCGAACTTTTGGACTGCCGACGTCGAAAGTAGCGATTGTCGATCCCACGACATTCGCCTCCATTCGCAATTCCGTTCTCACCGGGCAGGATCCCCGCACGCTTGCCCTGAATGGTTCTATCGCACGTAAAGGCGGCAAGAACTTCTACGAATGGGGTGAAACGGTTTATGTGGTCGTCTACGATTTGCTGGGAAATACCGTCCCGCGCAACGAAGATGATTACTATGTCATCGGTGGCGGGCAGGTGCAGTTGCAATTCGTCAACGCTCTGCAAAATACTCGCTCTGGGGGAACGCAGCAGGCGCTCGTTACCCGGGGGGATGGTGCGGTCGCCACGTATACCGCAGAAAACGTCAAGGATCCGGAAGCCACCCGTCTGGGTGTCGTCCTGTTCAAACTTACTCTGGGTGATAACTCTTCCCAGTTCCCGCAGACTCCGGGCGATGTCATTCAGGTGACCGCGACCCAGAGTGGTGTGCGTCGCCCCGGACAACTGGTGAATGTCGTCCAGTCGCCACAAACGACACTGGAAAATGCGGACGGGTTCTTCTCTATCGCAAACCCGATCGCTGTTCAGGGCTTCCTGACCAGCACCACGGGCGCGACCGTCGGACCCGCTTCCACACAGGCGGGCGATGTCAATAACGGCATTGGCCCCTTCGAGGCCGCCGCCGATCAATACACTGCTGGCGCCGCTAAGAGCCGTATTTCCTTCGGGCAAACGGCTAATGATGGCTCCACCGACCCACAGAAGCAAGATTATCGTTATGCTGCCGCATTGACCAATGGTAACCGGGTGCGCCGTCGTGATTTGCGACGCTTCCTGGTCAGCGGCTCGAACATCCGTCTCAATCCGAGTTTCAGTTCGATCCTGAAAGACTCCAATGGCGGCGATGATCCGGAATTCTACTTCCCGGTCATGACCAATGCCGGATACGTCAATCACGGCGATACAGGAACTACGGATGTAAGCTCCGGTACGGCGGGCGTCACGGTACAGAATCTTCGGATTATGAACCGTAGTCTGTTGCCGTCGCTCAAGAACGTTCGCGTTATTCCTGCCAGCGCCATGGTCTGGCGTTACTGGCCGGGTCGCGTTCCTAATGCGGAAGCGGACACGCCCGCTAACGCGTTAGACCCTGCGGTCAATAACAATAACCCGCGCTTTACGCCTGCTGGTATGGATATCGGGGGACGTATCAACCCGCTTCCCTGGGAGACGGGAATCAATGAGGCGAAACCCTGGAACCCAACTGCTCCTGGCAACAGTAGCCCGGACTACCCGGACATACCTGCCTCTACGGCAATCAAGGTCAGTGCGGCAAGCGGTAACCTGACTGTTGCGCCGGGTAGCCTTGCGGCGGATGTTAATACTACGGACGCGGAAGCGAACTGGCGAAACGGGAGTGCGGTAGCGGCTCAGAATCCGATAGTGGCGCTGCCGGGTATCTACGCAACGGCGGCGGCGGTCACAGTTCCGAAGTACCAACCTGCCAACCTCGTTGCGACGCACAGCCTGACCTCATCTTATGTTGCGCCGACCGTGGACGATAACGCGATTACGGACAGTAATCCAGCGCCGCTCCAGTTGCCGCGCGGAATCAACAACCGCAATCTGCAACGCTATACCAGCGTCAGCTCTGGCTCAGCGACATACGGCGGTAGCCGGGACATTGTCCCTTATGGGTACTCGTCCCGTATGCTGGTCACCGTAGGTAACAACATCAATTCCACGGTGAACGCTCTCAGCTTCCAGCAAGCGGCTACCGGCAGCGATCCTTTGAACCGTCTGACACTGGTCAGCGGGGCAAGCGCCGCGCCGTACCGGGAGTTTGAAATCGGGGTCGGCGTCCCGGTGGACGCCAGCATGAAGGTGGCGGAAGAGACCATCGATCTGGGCTCCTTCGGACATTCGTTCGGTATTCAGAATGGTCTGCTGGGATACGGCGCGGGCGATCCCGCCTTTGCGACCGGGCTTCTCCCGGCGCCGCTGTTCAATACCGGTCTGTTCCCGAACAATCAAACGGCGCCTTACAACTCGTTCTTCAAGAAATTCACTGTCCAGAATATGGGCAACGTGAACCTGTGGAACATTAGGTCAGCGCAACGGCTGGAAAGCCCGGCAAGCGTCGCTACAGCGGGAAGCGGTGACCCCTTCCGCTATCTGGGATTGCTTTCCGAGACAGTTGACCCATCGTTTGGCATCCTTGCGGTAGGAACCGATCCGAATAAAGACATCAATAATTTGATGCCTCAGATCATTACTTCACTGGATAAGCGCTATGACACCGCCTGGGATCAATACTTGCAGACCGGGCCGGCGAACTTCAGTCAGCCGTTCATCGCGCCATTGGAGGACGGGACGACGCCTTACCAGCGGTACTATGCTGCGTTCAAGGGACGGCATACCCTGCATAAGCCGGTTGTGGGAGTCAACGCTCCGGCAGTGGGCAGTATTCCCGACTTGCCTTCGGCGCAGTATCTGAGACCGGTGGGCGACCCGCAACCGCAGGGCGTCAACACGGTGGTAAGCGTCGCGGTGCCGCTGGGAACTCCGTCGGGGACCTATTCCTCTACGGCGTACGGTCAACGTTTTGTAGTGTTCGAAGACCACGACACGAATTCCCCGTACCTGCCGGTTCCTACTGTGACTTCATCGTCGCAGAATAGTCTGACGCTGAGTCCTGCTGGACCGCTGTATGGCGGAAGCAATGTCGTGCATCCGGGTAAAAACTCGATCCTGACACGTGGTAATGGTAGCAACGGCGAAGGCATCTGGCGTTATCGGTACAATGCGGCGGGACAGTATGAACCGCTCCCTGCTTCCGATCCGGGAATCAACTTGAAGATCACGGTCGGAGAAACTCCCTTGACTGGGGACGTTGCAGACAGAGGGCTGGAAAATTCGAACGCCAAGATTCCGTTGAATGTCGCTGCCGGACGTCTCCCGGCAGTGGACGCCAAGCCATTGATCGATGCGACCGGACAAGCGCGACGTTCGGCGGCGGCGCTTTCTCCCGCAGGGTACCGCACCCCGGACGGCAAGATGCATCTGTTCTTCAGTCGTAACTATCAGGGAGACCCGAGCGTACGGTTTGCGCAACCCGGTCAACCTTACCGGTTATTCAAGTCGACCCTGAACTGGGATCGAACGCTCGGGACATTCGCCGCCAGCAATATCGGCGCTCCGGTTGATGACGCTACCAAAAATGCGGGCAAGTGGTTTGCTGACGCTACACCGGAGACCATGAAAAGGCTCAATCCGGGTACGGCGACCGAATCGAACGTCTCTCCGTTCGTTCTTCAACCGTTTTCCTATGATAATAATGGGAAACCGGTGTACAGTTCAGGAGCGACGCTGTTCTGGGTAAATTCACAACCGCAGACGGCGGGTGGGACGTATAACCAGATTATGTTCTCCGCTCTGGATGCCAGCGGTAACCCCACTGGCAACGGTCAGTCGTTCCTGAGTAATTACGATCCTGCTGTCCAGCGGTTCTCGCCTCGTGCGATTCAGACGAACGGCGGTAGCGTCATTGTGACCTACTACGGCGGTTCCAGCGGACGGTGGGGTTTGTACTATAGCGTCCGTAACGGCGATGCGAATGGGACTCCTGTTGGAAACGTCCCCAATGCCACTGCCGTGGGACAACCGATACGCGAAGTCCCGCTGACACTTCCTGCGTCTATCGCATCGGCATCTGACCCTGCGCCGATCTTCCGGGGAAGTATTTTCCTTCCCTCTGCAACGAATCCTGCGGCGGTTCCGCAGTCGGTACAGGCAGTGGATATCTATTTCTCCGGGGTCCTCAAAACAACGCAGACTCCTGAAGCGTTCGTTGGACGGTATCGGATCACCGGCGGCGGTAACGTTCGTCTGACGCCGATGGCGTTCCCCCGGATCACGGGCGAGAAACTGATTGCTGCAGGAAGAGGCGCTTCTTATGCCGCCAAAAACATTTCCTGGAATCGGACTCTGACGCCGGACTCCGCTGGAAACTATGATCAATTGCCGGTCATTTATATCGGCGGAAATGCGGTTACCCTACCGAACCCGACCACTAACGCCACCCGCGCCAACAACGCATGGAACTATGACGCCGCAACCGGAGTGCTTTACCAGACTTTCCGGCGAGGCGCACAACAGGGAATCGTTTATGTCGATACCGACTCGGGGGCAGTTCGCTTCCGGGGAGATGCGGCGCCGACGAATGCAGAGCCTGTCTATGCGGATTACACGCCGCAGGTGTTACGCCTGTCGGATGGGAAGGGGAGCGGAACCGGGGTCTTCGCTCTGTGGGACAACCGTCTCCTAGCGCCGACCTTCACTACCGCGAACCAGGCGCGTAATACGGTACTGCGTCGCTTCTACCCGGATACGCCTGCGAACGCCTACCTTCCGGCAGGTCGATCCTGGCTGTTCTATCAGAAGGGCGCAACGACGCTTCAGTATGCGGTGCGTCGTGTCGGGATTGACCTCAAGTCTGTCCTGGTCGCACAGGGCGGCATGGTTCCCGGCGATACGGAATCCATCGCTCTGGGAGATCGTAGCGCTCGCGGCAACCAGCTTCCCGCTGTCGATTACGTACAGATTCGGGGGAATCTGAACCAGTTCGTCAACCGCTTCGAAGTGGACTATGCCAGCGGACGAATCTATATTGATCCGCAATATGAAGGTCTGCCTCTGCAGATCAGCTATTACGCCTACAATAAAAAGACGAATACGAAAACGCAACGGACTATCGGACTGAATGGCACGATCTACGCCCGGCAAATCGATGAACTCGGGACGGATAGCGGGGGAGCGCAACAGGTTCCCATGCAACGCAGTGTCAATGAGACGCAACCATACGCCTTCCTGGATCTGGCAGATTTTATCAGCGGGGTCAGTCGTCCTTCTGATATCAATCAACCGGCTCCGGGCGGCGATCCAACATTGCAACCGGGTCGCGTATGGCTACTCTGGACCAGCCCACGTGGTCGCCAGGGAGTTCAACCGAACGCGACCGATCTGTTCCCGACCGCCTATGATCTCTACTGGCAGACGCTGGCTCCGAACTTCGATCCGAAGTCGCTCAGCCCGCTGCCGCCACTATAATGAAACGATAGCGGAACGTTGGTAGAACGAGCGGCGGGGAGCCTGATTTCCCGCCGCTCAAAAATCTATTCGGAGAAAGAAGGAACCGTGCCTCTCTACGGCGAATCTGGCGTGCACAGAGGCGCAGATTACGTCTCATGAACGCTCTTGACGCAGAAGCGTGATTTGCGCTAAAATGGCGCGTTTACGGATGAGACGGGAACGGGAAGGAAGGCATCGTGGCGAGACTCGGCGCGAAAGCGGATAAGACTGCTGGAACGAGCAATACAGGGAAAGTAAAACCTGCCGCAAAGGCGCGACCGAGCGGCGGGTCTTTTGTCGGCATTGATATTGGTTCCCATAGCATTAAGGCTGTTGAAGTCAAGGGTTCGGGAACCGGCCTGGCAGTGACCGGTTATGGACAGGTTCCCACGCCTGCCGGGACGATACAAAGCGGCATCATCTCCGATCCCAAACGGCTTGCGGTGGAAATCAAGGCTCTGCTGAAGAAGATAGGGCAAAGGACGAATAAGTCCGTTTCTGCGGCGGCGGGAGCCGATGGCGTTGTTGTACGCGTCATCGAGGTCGCGCCGATGTCAGCAACAGAACTGAAAGACATGATGCGCTATGAAGTAGAGCGTCATATTCCCTTCTCCGCCAGCGATATTGAGATGTCCTACAGCGCGATCGAACCGGACGAACCGCTCGATCCGAATATGCCTCCGACGCAAATGGAGGTGTTACTGGCGGTCGCCCGTAACGACATGGTCGCATCTCACCTGCAGACGTTGCAGGCGGCAGGACTGCAACCGATCGCCGTTGATATTGAACCGCTTGCCGTAGGACGCGCCTTACTGGATTTGAGCAAAACCGAACTGGCGAAGAAAAATGTCGTCATTGTGAATATTGGGTCTTCGATGACCGATGTCGGCGTCTACAAAAGCGGAGTCTTGCGTTTTCCACGCACAATCCCGATTGCAGGGGATAACTTCACACGGGCGATCTCCGATCATCTGGGCATCAGCATGGAAGCGGCGGAAGCCGACAAGTTGCAAGACGCCGTCATTCTGATGGATATGATCGGTCGCGGCGCTCCTGCGAGCGACGACATCTTCGGCGGATTCGACGCTCCTGCAGGAGGTTCTCCGTTCGATATCCCGGCGAGTTCCTCGCCCTTTGATATTCCGGCAAGCGCATCGCCGTTCGATATCCCCGCTTCTCCCAGCGGTTCGCCCTTTGATATTCCGGCAGGAAGTTCTCCTTTCGATATCCCAGCGACTCCCACACCGGCGACGGAGTTCGATCCTTACGCGAATGCAGGCGCTGCGACTGAACAACCGGTGGTTACGACTTCGGCTGCGTCCGAAACTGCTCTTGCCGCTGTCGCTCCCGAAGATCCGCGTGAACGCCGTCGAAAGGAGCTTTTCGACGCGCTGATGCCGGTACTGGGCGAGTTCGCGGTCGAGGTGCGACGGTCGGTGGATTACTTCCGTTCGAGGTATCCCAATGAGTTGATCGACCAGATTATTCTGTGCGGCGGTTCCGCCAAGATCAGTAACCTCGATAAGTACATGGAATACGAACTGGGTATTTCTTCCTCCGTTGCGGAACCACTCGCCAATGTGAGCGTACCTGTCAAGCAGGGGCGACCACAGGGGGGTTCACCCGAATACGCTGTCGCGTTGGGGCTTGCAGTGCGAGATGCAGTAATCGGGAAGGATTGACGACCGATCGTCTTCTTTGATAAAGTGGACGACTGACCCACTTATTGCAACGGAAAACACTGAAAAACCGTAAGGTATATTGAAGCCGTAAGGCAGAAACGCGATCTAATCGAACACTTAAAAAGCGAGAGAGCGCGGAAGTCGTCGGCAAGAATGGTGACGCGAATCTATGTTACGAATTAACCTGCTCCCCGCCTCAATTAATGAGGGGAAGCGCCGAAACTGGGCGATTCTTGGCGCGCTAGCGCTGTTGCTGGCGGTGCTGGCGGGCGCATTGGGCTTTCACTTTTTGTACTTGATGCCAAAGGTCGTCGCTCGTGAAACGGAAGCGGACGACATGGAAACACAACGAAAGGCTGTTGACCAACTGGTTGCGGAGACGAAAACCATTCGCGATCAAGTCGCTCCGATCAAAGAAAAAGTGGATTATGTGGAAGCGGTTCGTTTCCACAATGCCATCCGGCAGAAGATTTTCCGAAATGCGGCTCAGTACACGATTCGTGACGCTGAGTACGGTTCGATGGCAGTTAATGGCAATGTCTTGCAGATCAACGGTTACGTTCGCAAGGTAGCCGATGTTGGACGTTTGTATATTACGATGTTCGGTAACCCGGATATCACGGCCGTCAGTATTCAGGGAATCCCCAGTTGGCCGCAAAATGCGCTCCCGGCAGGCGGAGTCCCGGTTACCGGGCCGAATCCGGAGACGAGCGGCTGGTTTCCTGTTCAAGTCACAGCAAATCTCGTACGTTCTGTGATTACTCCGCCGCTGCCAGCAAGTATCGCAGCGGGCGGCATCAGCGGTGGTGGTGGGGCAGGCGGCGGTCGTGGCGGCTTCCCCGGTGGAGGCGGTGGTGGCGGTTATGGTGGCGGTGGCGGCGGTTATGGCGGCGGCGGTGGCGCTCCTGGCGGAGCAGCGGCTCCTGCTGGTGGTAAGCGCGGCGGTAGTGAAGAGTAACAGGAACTACAGGATAAACGCAAATTATGGCAAAAATAACGCCTTTACAAATCTGGATAATCAGTATCGTTTTGAGCCTGATTGCCGGAGTGCTTATCTTCTTCCTGCTGATTCGTCCGGCGCAAGACCGGCTGGCGCAGGCGGACAGAAAGTTTTCGGATAATGAGCAAGTAGTCTTGACGCGGTCTGCTAAAGAAAAAGATAAGAAACTGGCTTTGCAAGAAGTCGCAGAAGCGAAGGCGAAGTGGGGGGTATATGATCGCCAGCTTATGCCGAATATCGATACGACCAACCGTTACACGGCGATGACGCAACTGTGGGCGGAACAACTGAACACTCTGGGACCGAAAGTCCGCAACTATCTCTATGCGGATAAAAAGGTGCAAGTGGCGCGTGAAAGCATTGCATTGCCTGCACCGCCGACCGACCCGAATCAGTTGGCTCGTAAGGCATTCGTATTCGACTTCGGTCAGATCGATGTTGTCGGAAGCTTCAACGATGTTCTGAACCATGTCGAACGTTGGAACAAATTTGATCGTCTTGTCGTTGCGGATAATCTGTCCCTTCAGGGCAATTCACCCCGTCTGGTCGGCTCTTACTCATTGAGCTGCTATGTCTTTACGCATAGTGACACGATTGGGCCGGAATTCCCATCGGCGGCAGGTGGCAATGGTGTGGGCGGCGCTCGGGGCGGTTTCCCTGGCGGCGGCGGCGGCTTCCCTGGTGGCGGCGGTGGCGGCGGTTATGGTGGCGGCGGCGCTGGCGGCGCACCGTTCAGCGCTGGACGACCTACCGCAGCAGGGGGCGGAGCCGCACCCGCGGGCGGTAAGACCGAGGACTAGATGAATGTCATCTTCACAGTTACTAACGAGGGATGCAGAGGATTTTCGCAAGATGCGGAACTATAAACAAATCGTTCTTGGCAGCACTGTTGGCGGTCTGCTGGGCGTAGGGGCATTGCTTGCATTCACCCTGCACAGTGATGGTCAGGTTCGACAAGGCGTCATGACGGCGCAAGTAGGCGCTCCTGGAATTCCGGGAGCGCCTGCTCAACCCGGAGCTCCCGGCAAACCCGCTCAACCCGGAGCGCCAGGTAAGCCCGGTCAACCTGTCACGAACCCTGTGCCAAAGCCGTTGCCGCCTAACTCCTTTGTAGGCGCCCCGCCTTCTTATCCGGGTGGCTCAGGCGGCGCTCCGGGCGGATTACCCGGCGGCGGTGGCGGTGGCTTCCCCGGCGGCGGTGGGGGCGGCGGTGGCTTCCCCGGTGGGGGCGGTGGCGCTCCTGGCGGAGCGGCGCCCACCACCCCTCCAGCGACGGGCGGCGCCGACCCTCTTGCGAATCTCGCTCCGATACAACGTGGCGTCCGCGCCACGGCGGCGCGTCCTGATCCCTTTGTGTCCTATCGATTCCCGGCTTACCAGAAGCCTGCTGCGTATAACTTCATTACGCCGTTGCGTCTGGCAAGCATTCCGTCACCACCCCAACCCAAGCCGAATCCAGACCCAAATATCGAATTTGGTCCACTGCCGTTTGTCCCACGACGTGTGGCTGGCATTCTCTATGGTGCAGCGGTTTCCGCAATTCTTGAAACCGGCGGTCCGGGTTCCGGTCTGACTGAAGTGGTTAAGCCTGGATCACTGGTTGAGAGCGGTATTCCGGGTATTCCGAAACTGACGGTGATTTCGATAACGCCGACCCAATTGACGCTACGAGCTCCGGATGGTCGTACCGTACCAGTCGCCTTGAGCGCCTCCGGCGCCGCACTGTCTCAGCAAGGCGGCGGCTTCAATGGGGGAGGATTCCCGGGCGGCGGTGGGTTCCCCGGCGGCGGCGGCTTTCCGGGCGGCGGCGGCAGAGGAGGTCGTGGTTTCGGCGGTGGTCGTGGCGGTGGCAATGACGGAGAATAATTTCGATCTTCTCCCTATCGAGTGACGCTTTTTGTGAAACGTGTATTGTTAGAGCGGGTTAATACCCGCCCGACAGATTGAGGAAGAACAGGATTCTGAACGATGAATAGAGCATTCTCCCTGTTTGCTGGCGTGGCCTGTATGGTCATGGCGGGTACGGTGGTCATGCTAACTCCGAGCGCAGTCCAAGCGCAGGAGAAGGATCTACCGCCGGTTTCGATTGAATTGCGCGATGCGCCGATTCAATCCGCTTTGAAACAGATTTTTGATGCAGCGAAAGTCAGCAACTATATCATAGACCCGCAGGTGGGAGGGTTTATCACCACCTTGAAAATCACGGATCAACCTTTCGAGGTGGCTCTGAGATTGATTCTGCGTGCCTCTGGCGTTCCCCTTACCTACAAGAAGGAGAACAATACTTATATTATCGAGCCGCGAAGATTCAGCAATGATAATGTCATTGCTCCCCCTCCGGCTCCCGAACTGCCAAACACGAATCGCCAATATCAGGAATTCGCTCAAATTCCACTCATCTATATTGACCCGATCGACCTTGCCAGCGCTCTTGGTAATATCGTCTTTATCACCCATCGTGGACGACAACCAAGTGGCGGCGGCGGTGGCGGTGGCTTCGGTGGTGGCGGCGGTGGCTTCGGCGGCGGCGGCGGCGGTGGCTTCGGTGGTGGCGGCGGCGGTGGCTTCGGCGGCGGCGGCGGCGGTGGCTTCGGC
>CAIVZM010000013.1 GCA_903910385.1 uncultured Armatimonadota bacterium | reverse complement strand
GTCTGGTACAATCGCCGAAGGCGGCATTCGTCGTTGGGCTATTTTAGCCCCGTAGAATTTGAGAAAACGGCACAGAGGCGAGAAGCGGAGAGAGCAAAACCACTTGCTTAACTCATCCTCCACAAAAAACGGGGAAGTTCACTTTATACCGCTTTACACAGTGTTATACAGCGCCGGTATAGGAGTGTATTACAAAAGTGTATTATGAGACGATTCGGGTTTTATAGGAAAGGTATTCAATAATAAATTGTACGGTTTTAGGGCAGATGTATCTGGTAAAATAATCCAGAACCAGTGTGAGATTTCAAACTCATGAACTCAACGCACACTTCGCCGAAAATCACCGGAGATTCCAATGAGACGGATCAGACGGGAATGTATCCTTCGCTTAGCCCGGATTTAGTGGCGCGTCCCCGGCTTTTCGAGAAGCTGGATCGGGGAATGGCGGACGGGTTGACCCTGATCTGCGCCCCGGCAGGAAGCGGAAAGACAACACTGGCGGCATCGTGGCTGCAAGCGCGGGGACATCGGTTTGTCTGGGTGTCCCTGAACGAGCGCGAGAATATCACCAGTCTCCTGAGCCGGATCATCGATGGCGCCCGTCCCTGGTATTCCGATAAGGAAACTGATTCCGATTCTGATTCAGGATCGAAATCAGAATCGGAATCAGAATCGGGATCGGAATCGGAATCTGATTCAGAATCGGAATCGGAACCAACCATTGCCTCGTTCCCGTTTTCACACTTTCCAGCGCTGACAGCGGCGCATCAGGCGCTTGCGCCGGAAGTGGTGGCGGCGAACTTTTTGCAGACGGTGAGTCAGTTTCCCCATCGGATTGTCATCGTGCTGGATGATCTGCACAAGGTGCGCGATCCGGGAGTAACGGCGTTTATATCGGCAGTTCTTGCGGGACGATTGCAGAGAGCGGCGATGCCGATCTCGTTTATGATAATCACCCGCTGGGATTCGATGCTGGATTGGAGCGCGACACGGTTACAGGGGCGCATCGCGGAGATTCGGGGACGCGATTTACGATTCACCCCGGAAGAGATTGCCGATTTTTTCGATCAGGCGACCGAAGTGGCGCTGGAACAGGAGATGATCGCCCGGATCGAGGAGCGAACCGAGGGATGGGTGGCGGGAATGCGGATGGTCGCGCTTACCCTGAACCAGAGAGGAACGGCGGATGCCGGATTGACGGGCATTCTCGATCCTGACCGTCACCTTGCCAGCTACCTGACGCGGGAAATTTTGTTGCATCAATCTCCCGCCCTTCAGGAATTGCTTCTGCGTACCTCCGTGCTGGACAGTTTTACCCCGGAGTTATGCGATGCGCTGGCGCAGGAACTGCATGGGGAGCAGGAACCGGAAGGGGAGCAGGAACCCCATGGGGAGCAGGAACCGGAAGGGGAAACGCAGATCGCCCCGAATCTGACCGGGCGTGATTTTATCGAGCATCTGAAAGCGCAGGAGCTGTTTCTGGCGCCGTTGCCGGGAGAAAAAAACGGGTATCGATACCACCCTCTTTTCCGTAACCTGCTACTGCAACAACTGGAAGGGCAAAGTGCGAAGGGGAAAATCCCTGCGCTGCGCCGTCGGGCGATTTCCTGGCTGGAGGCGAACGGACGAATCGATGAGGCGCTGCATCAGGCGCTGGCGATTTCACCGGACGAAGCGGCATCGCTACTGGTACGGCAGCAGGATGCTGTCTTACTGCGTCGTGACTACAGTACTCTGGAAAATTGGCTCTCGCAATTGCCGGATTCGCTGATGACGAAATACCCTGCATTGACACTGACGCAGGGCTGGCTACACGCGGTGCGCCACCGATTTGTTCCGGCGCTCGCCGTGCTGGAGTCGAGCCTCAAAGCGATTGCGACGGGGGATTCGGCGCCCCCGGAAGAAAAGAAATCCCTCGCCGGACAAGCGGAATCGCTTCGGAGTTTTCTGAACTTTATGCAGGGACGGCCCGACCTTGCAATCGATTCGGCGCGTTCCGCCGTGGATTCGCTACCGGAGAAAATGTGGTTCGCTAAGGCGATGGCGGTGAGGACACTTGCACAGAGCCTGCAAAGAACCGGCTTCTATGGCGAGGCGATAACGCTCCTGCGCGAGGAAATCGAACGTTCGATACAAGATCGGAAGGCGTACTCGCTCCTGATGATGGAATCGTTGTGCACGATCTATCAGTATGAGGGGGAAAATCACACTCTCATGAGTTCGACGCAGTCCCTTTTGCAAATGGCGCAGGAAATGAGGGACGTCAACGCGCAGGCGTTCGCGTATCTGTGTCTCTATGTCGTCCACTACCGCTGGAATGAACTGGACAAGTGCGCCGAAATTCAAACCCTCGTCGGACAATTACCGCCGATTTCAAACCTGGAACTGAATTTCCGCTTCCAAATGTGCTATGCCGGAATCAGCGTTCTTGCGAAAGATCGGGAGAACATGGAACGGATTCTGATGCAGGCGACGGAACAGACTCTTACCGCAGGTTCCCGATATCGTTTGGAAGAAATCGATGTCGCACGGGCTCGTTTTGCGCTGGTACTGGGTGAAAAGGAAGGCGTCTTCCGCTGGCTGGAGGCGAACAAAGCGCGGTTAGAAGCGAATGGCTCCGAGGATTTTTTCGCCGTCTATGGGACGGCGCAAGGGATGTATCTTCGCGCCTTGCTGTTTCGGGGCAGGCGGGACGATTACGAAAAAGTCCTCCAGCAGATCGAATCGCTCCTCCTGTCTCCGCTCCGGGTGCGATTTCGTCCCTCTCAGGCGCAGATGCTGATGTTTCGTGCGGCGGCGCTGGATGGGCTGGGACGGCAGGAAGAAGCGCTGGCGATTCTCAAGGAATCAATCGATATGACCCACGCTTCCGGCGCGGTTCGGCATTATCTCGATGAAGGCGAGAAAATTTGTTCGCTGATAGCGCTATTGCAGAAACGCTTTCCCGAAGATACGTTTTTGAACGCGATTGTCCGCGCTATGATTGCGGAACGATCCCGTGTCGCCGCGTTGCCTGAGGAATCGTCCCAGCAAGTAAAAACGTATCGGGCGTATCGTAAGGTTGCTGCCCTTTTTTCCCTCGGCGCCCCGGAGCGCTCGCGCAGGGCTTCGTATCCGGTTCGGGGAAACGCGGACACGACGATGGTTTCTCCTGCGGTAGCCACCGACGGCTCCGACCCCTTAGACGGCTCCGACCCCTTAGACGGCTTCGACCCCTTAACGGAGAGGGAACGAGAGGTGCTGACCATGCTTACCGGAAATCATCCTCAGAAGATTATCGCTCGGGAACTGGGCATCTCTGTTTTGACCTTCAAAAAGCACGCCGGGCGTATTTACCGGAAATTGGGAGTCCGCTCGCGCAGTGAGGCGTGCGCCCGCGCTCGTGATCTTGGTTTATTTCCGTAAAATTAATGAGGATTCAAGTTAAATACTACTATACTTACTACTTTTTGCCTACTTTTTTCCTACCGTTGCTACCTGTCACAGGATGCATAAGAGATGTAAAATGTCATTGCAAACGTGTGTAGAGCGATCCGTATGACCGGCTGACGGCAGGAAGGCTCCGCTTTGCAGGGCATATTGCAATAATTTTGCTTCATACCATTGCCCACATCGTCCGCCCGTCGGCTCGAAGCGGTTCTGTAAGACAGCACGAATAAGACAGCACGAATAAGACAGGACGTAAGGGTTATTCCGTAAGCAATCAACCGGAGATGAGGATATTGGGAAAGTGATAAAAGAGGATAAAAGCGCTGTGATGGATCGTTGCATCATAGAGGAACCGGCGATAATGACGCTGGGGGAGCAATTCAAGCTCTATCGGGAGAGAATGGGTATCTCGCAGTCCCAACTTTCCCTGATGGCGGGGATCAGCCGGATGACAGTGTGGCGCTGGGAGAGTGGCGCGGTTGTGCCGCACTCTTTTGAACTGGATATGGCTCTGGCGGCGATGCAAGTATCTAAGAAGGAAAAGGAGGAGTTGTACCTTCTCTGGGAGCAACAGCGGCTTAGATCGAAGCGTCGTCCCCGTACACGGCGCAACGGCGTTCGGAGCATCCATTTTGTGAATCACCACCACACTCCTTTCCAATATATCGAATCCATGAAAGATGGTCAGATCATCCCTATGCGTTAGGTAACATGGATCGATAGTTATCGTGTCTTTCCCTTTTCATTTTTGAAGAATGGCTCGCCCGTCGCTCATCTGTTTCCGGTATTTTGATCGTTAGCCCCGGCTCTCGAAGGTTTTACCCGTCTCTGTGATCTTCGGCGCCCCGGTTTTTTGTATCAGGCGCCGCTTGTCTCGGGCAGTGGATTCCGGGCGGCAGGATATCCGTCCTATTCTGAAGAAATAGGGGCGCAGGGCGACCGACATTACATTATTGTCGGAGAACACTCATTCTCTTGCGGTAGATGTCGGGAATGCCCCCGCTCTCTCAGGGCGTTTCGCTTACAGAAAGAACTATCACGATGAATTATTCAGGCATTTCCTCGCGCAGAAATCCCTCTCGCATCGCAGTGATGTCGCGCACTATCTCTTTATGCGTCGCGGCGGTATCGTTGACTCCGGGGGTGTGGGCGCAAAGCGTCGTCGCTCCGGCTCAATACCGTGGAGCGGTTGCCGGTCAAATCTCGACCACTCCCGAACAGCGGATGCAACGCCTGGGAACGGCGGTGGCGCTGCTTTCCCCCTCGTATTTCGGTTCCGAACGGCGGCAGGTTCCGGCGGCGTCGGCGGCGGTGAACGATGCACAGGAACTCGCCAAAAAGCTGGCGAATCCGGTGGCGGCATTGGTCAGCGTCCCGTTCCAGAATAACTTCGACTTCGGAATCGGGAACCGTAAGGGAACGCGATGGACGCTCAATGTGCAACCGGTCGCGCCGTTCACGCTGAACAAGACGACGAACCTGATCACGCGCACGATTGTACCGATCATCTATCAAAGCAATGTGTTCGGCGAGGGCAGCGAACAGTTCGGACTCGGCGACACAGTCGCCAGCCAGTTTATCTCCCCCAAGCAGCCAAAGAACGGCGTCACCTACGGCTACGGTGTCGCGGAACTGATTCCCACCGCCACCGACAGCAAGCTGGGCGGCAAGAAATGGGGCCTCGGCCCGACAGCGGTCGCACTGAAGCAGGAGGGCGGGGTCACGTATGGCGCCTTGATCAACCATATCTGGTCGATTGCCGGGGACAGTAAGCGTCCCGATGTCAGTTCGACATTCATCAACCCGTTCTATTCTGTGACAAACAAGAATTCGTTCACATTGTCGGCGACTCTGGAAGAGACTTACGACTGGGAGTCGAAGCGTTCCACCATGCCGATCATTGTCGGATTTTCCCAGGTCGCAAAATTGAACGGTATCCCGACCAGTTTCGGCGTATCGGCGAAGTGGTTCGCCGCCCGTACCGCATCCGCGCCGCGCTGGGGCATCCGGGCGGTTTATACGCTGTTGTTCCCGTTGTAGGAATTGTCCCGTATGGGCGGGGAGACTTCGGTGCGGGAAGAAGTCTCCCCATCCACTGCGCCCGGACATCATCGCCCATGCAGTAAGGTATTTATACCTTAAAGTGCGTGAAATAATGACAAATAAACCCTTTTTATCCATATATTTATTCAGATAAGGAGATAAAATTCATTATTTTAAGTTTCCTATAATTTTATAAGGCAATCGTTTGTCTTAATATTATAAACTTCATTCGAGCGTTCCTATTCCTCTTGTTTCAATAATAACTTTGATTCGTTCAATTTTTTAATCCCAAGTTACCCCACTATCGCTTTGTGTTTCCGGGGTGGACGAAATTTCTTTCATGCCGTTTTTGCACGTAGTACGAATCCTGTAATTACTCGAACGGATCGCCCGATTTAATCGGACAAATAAAATGGATCGACATGCCCCCTGTCGGAGTGTGGTCGCAATATTTCATAAATGCATATTTTCCTGCCTGAAATAGGTGGAAAGAGCCGATTCGATTCCATTTCAGTGATTTAGAATAGAGAAATTGGTAATGAATTGCAAAAAGATAAATTTATATTTAAAATATGTTTCATAAAAGATTTTATTGGTATTTACATTTGTGTTAACTTGTGTTAATATCAATACCAAATCATTTATGTAATAAATAGCGAAATATAATCGAATTACATGATTTATTATGCTTTAGAAAAGGTGTTTATGACAGGAACTGCATTCTTGAAGAAGTTGGCGGCATCGTGCGCCGTAACGATGCTCCTGGCAATGGCGAATGTCGCACAGGCGCAAACGTCCACTGTCACAATCCCGGTATCCTACGGCGCCAGTTCGTCCTTCGACAGATTCCAGCACGAAGGCGCGAATAGCTCAGGGTCATCGCCCGTTTTCTTTCCTGCACCGACCGGGTGGGAAAGTTTGGGCTTTGTCCCGGAGTCGGGGACAATCGCCATGAGCTTGCTGGTGGGAAGTTCGCTCGCCCGTTTGATGGTACGGCGACGGAAAAGGAAATAATCGGCGTTTCTGGAAAATGGCTCGCCGATCAAGCGTTCGTCGTATCCGGGAGTAGGGGGAAGGGGATTTCCTGCACCGCTCACCACCACAACCGAAACGGTGCAGAAACACAGGTTCCGGTATACATTCCCGAATTCGGGAAATACCGGTTGGGACTACGAACGGCGCATCAGGGACTGGAGCTTCTCGCGAATCTGATCCACCCAACTCACACGCTGGGACGACCCCCCGGGCTTGCGGGGGCGTCGATTCCGGCGTCGGTTCGTATCGGATTTGCCGACCTCGATAGACCGTTCCATGATACTCGCCAGATTATCGGCGTTTCGTCGCGCCAGTTCATCGCTACCGGGCAGTCGAACATTCAATGCATCTTCACCAGTTTCCGTCAACGGAACGGTGGTTGCAATGTCTGTCGTTGCTGAATTCTCGTCTCGCGGCAAGGGATCAACAGTTGAGAGATCGTTATTCATGAGTCGCACATCCTCAGGTTTTGTTAAGTATACCTTAAACAACTTCATTTCGCTTACTGGACATTAGTATCTATTAAAGGTTTCCGTTCCTTAACGATTAAACCCGTCTCATCGCTTCAACGTGAGGCGAAATTCGCCTTTCTTCCCGGTTGAAGCCATCTGATTGATGTTTACAACAATATAGTAAAATCCTGTTTCGGTCAATCGTCCCTCGAACGGATCATAGCCTTTCATGCCGTACTGTTTCCCCGACGGAAACATGATGTGGTACATACTGACGAGATGTCCCGGGTGGTCATTCTTCGGCGGGATATCCTGAAGATCGATCATCAATAGTTGACCCGCTTTTGCATAATAGGAATAAATCGGTCTCTGTCCGGAGACGCTCAGAGTTCCACGGATGCTGATGCGATCCTGTCCCGGCGCAAAGCGCAGACGAGTGACGGACTGTCGCGAATGGATCGGATTTGCATTGCTCATTCCGCCAGCGAATGTCGCGGTCAACAGGAGCGATCCGGCAAGCGCGATGGGAAAGAGACGAACCCGGATGGGGAAAGGGGAGATCGTCATGTATCATTATACCCTGTAATTAATCCAAATTAAACGTCTTTGGTTATCTTACGGGGTAATAAATCGCAAAGTTCCGCATCCGGGAATCTCGAAGGAATCGTCCACCGGGGCTAAACTGTGATCCTCGAAGGAATCGTCCACCGGGGCTACGCTGTGATCCTCGAAGGAATCGTCCACCGGGACTACGCTGTGATTCTCGAAGGAATCGTCCACCGGGACTAAACTGTGATTCTCGAAGGAATCGTCCACCGGGGCTACGCTGTGTGGAAAGGTCTCCGGGGAACGAGGGCTTGCCTTCCCAAGCGTCCCCCGGTAGGACTGTATCTTCCCGCACAAGGAAGATTTTCTGGTTGACGAACAATTAATAAAAGCGTAAACAAAGCGCAAATGGTGACAGAAAGTTTTACTGCATTCTGAAAAGTGTCGGTGAGGAAATCGATGCAAGTGGGAAGTAAACGGTTGCTGTATTTCAGTATTAGAGCGTCCCCTTCCAACGCGGGGCTGCGATCTCGGCAGGGTAGCAGGAACGAACGGACAAACGGGCGCAGTCTGTCCGGGTATCCCTTCAGGGGATTATGATTGTCTCAACCCGATCACCAACGACGCTTCCGGGCGATCAGTCCGAACACAGAACCGATTGCGATGATGCCGAACGCTACCGCGCTCGGTTCAGGAACCGCCGAAGGACTGCCCAAACCGCCAAGCGCCAGGAATCTTGGAGCGGCTTGCGTATTCCAACTGAACTGAAATGCCCCCGTTGAGTCAAACTTGCTGATCGTGTTAATGGCATAGTTCGCGGCATAGAGGTTTCCGGCGCTGTCGAAGGCGATACCGATGGGATAGTTCAGGTTGACTGAAGGTCCGATCTTGGTGACGAAAACCCCGGTAGAGTCATACTTGGTGATGGCGTAACCGTTCGCGGCGTAGAGATTTCCATACTGATCGAAGGCTATACCTGTGGGACCGTCCATGTTTGGGTAGGAACCAATAGTTCCCTGAAAAATCCCGCTGGCATCGAAAACGCTGATGTCGTTTGTGTTATTGTTAGCGACATACAGGCGACCATTTTTATCGAAGGCTATACCATAGGGAGCTCTCACTTTTCCGCCGGCGCCGATGGTGGTCAGGAAATTCCCGTTGGAGTCGTACTTGGCGATCTTGTTGCCGAAATAGTTCGAGGCATAGAAATTGCCGGAACTATCGAAGGCGATACCCTGCGGATAGACCAGGTCATCGAAAGCGCCAAACTTGGTCAGGAAATTCCCGGCAGGGTCGAACTTGCTGATATTGTACGTGTTATTAAACCAGTTGCTGGGGTCGAAATTACTGTTGTTTGCAGCATAGAGATTGCCGGCGCTATCGAAGGCAATACCACTGGGATTGTTCAGATTGGTGGATGAGAAGATTACTTTAGATGCCTCAACATCCGCCGGCGTGGACAGTGAGATATCGTAGGAGACAATAGAGTTATTGTCCAGACTCACGAACATACGAGACTGCGCTTGCGCGTTGCCGGTCAGCAGACCACACACCGCAAGCGCGAGGGTTGCGCCCAGAAGACGAACGGAGATTTTGATTCCGTTAAATGTCATTATTATATCCCTGTCGAAGCAATAGAGGGAATTTATTCCATTAATGATTTCTCTTTCAGTAAATCAAAACGGAATAACATTACTTCAACGAGAAGATGGTACACAGATAACGAAATGGTGTCAATATTATACTCAATAAATTTTCAGAAAATAGGGGAATTTTCCAATCGATTCGGACGGTGAGGAAAGGGAAGATTGGGAAGACATAGAAAAAAAACTTTCCAATGTTTACCGCAAATCGACCAACTTCACAGAGGAGATCGCCCCGGTCAGGCAGAAAACAAGCGATAACGAAGATGATTCAGAAAGTTATCCAAACCGATGCCCGATGCTTCAAACGCCGACCCGAACAACCCGGAACAAAACCTGCCCGTCGAAAATCCGGCTGACCCCGAACTCCTCAGCGACGACGACGCCATAGATATGTCGCTGCCCTTCGTGAGAAATGGGAAGCCGACACCGATGACGAAGCAGACCTCACGGTTTCACTCACGCCACTCCGACGCGAGGATTGCATAGCGGACGCAATTGAGACTATTGAACAGGGTTTCGCCGATATTGCCGCAGGTCGCGTGACAGAAAAGGATGCGCTTTTGTCCCGCCTCTATGCTAAAGCACGTCAAACCGCTCCGGTGGGGCAATTTATAGGAGGTTAGGGTTTTGAGGTGATGAAGACTGGCAACAAGAAAACGACACAGCACAACAAACAAAACAGACTAAAGAGGGTGAATCCCAACGCAACAGCGCTGCTCGACATTGCTGCCACTCGCAGCACCAGCTCGACGATGATTCCCGCCTTCCGCATCAAGCATTAGGAAATACGGTGTTAGGTATTGGGTATTGGGCAAGTTCAACACCTAATACCCAAAACCCAACACCGGGAGCGAAGCGACCATGTACCCAATCGGTTACAGAATATTTCACATTGACAAACAATTCACCTTGACAGTTTCTTCGCTTTCGTGCTACACTGTCCTTGTTTAGACTGTTCCCTCGATTTGAGTTTAGCGGCGATGCCAAGCCGGAAAACCGCAGTTTAACGTCACCCTACAATGGACACGTGAAGGAAAGGTAGAAACTTTGAAACCTGGAGTAACAATACTCACGTTAGCCGCCGCACTTCTGACGGGCATTTGCCCCCAAAATGCTATGGCGCAAACGTACACCTTCAAAAACGCCTTCGGTGATTTTGGCAATGGCACCACTCCCTGTTTCCTTACCTCAGACAAGACAGGGAGAATATTTGTCGCCGACCTCACATCCACCTTCGACAATGGTCGCATCGAAGTGTTCAACAATGACGGCACCTTCGTGCGCAATATCGGTGTGGGAATGTTTTTAGGGGAGCCTCTGGGTATTACATTAGACAGTCAAGGAAATCTGTATACGACAGATTATATCCATGCGATTGTCAATGGGCGCATCATGGAGTTTGACAGTGCGGGAAACTTTAAGCGTGTGGTTACCAGTACAAAACCACTGCCCTATGGTCTTGCGCTTGATAAGTCGGGCAACATTTATGTTGAAGATAACTTTAACCGAATCCAGAAGTTTGATAATAACGGGAATTTAATCACCGAATTCGGTATCGTTGGGAGCAACAATGTCGTTGGCACAACGCAGGATATGAAGTTTGACAGCAAGGGTAGTCTCTACGTTACCGACTGCAACAATGCGCTTGGGGAATACAATACTAATGGAACGCTGCTCCGAACCATTGGCAGTGGTGGGAGCGGAAACGGGCAGTTTAATACGGCAACGGGTATCGCCTTCGACACGATTGGCAACATTTATGCGTCGGACTTCATTAACAACCGCATTGTCGAGTTTAGCAACAGTGGGGACTTCATACAGAACATCGGCATCGGGGAACTGAAAAATCCCTGGGGACTTACCTTTGATCCAAGGGGAAATCTGTTTGTCGCAGATCGCGGCAACAACCGCATTGTCGAGTTTGGCACTTCCCTCACCTCGGTTGCCCCGGAACCCAGTTCGTCTGCTCTGCTAACTTTCGCCGCATTACCCCTGATAGGTTTTATTCGTCGGCGCAAAGTTTAATTGGCTGACTTCACGTCGCGTTGAGATAGTCGTGACAGAAGTGTGTTTCTGCTACCAAATAATCGGAACAAGACCAGAGGCGATGATATTCGCGTCCTGAGTAATCAGAGAAACCATCTCCCCTTGGTCTATAAGAAGAGCAGTCGTTGCCACGATTTGCCGATCATGCATTTCACCAATGGCGTTGAGAACATTGCACTTCTCAATGACTTCTCGATGGAGCGGATAGATAACGAAGCGAGAATCGCGGTCTAAAGCGATAAGAATTTCGTCAAGGGCAATACCAACAGCCCGATGTTCGACAATCCAACATATCTCTGCCAGCACGATAGCAGGCAAAACGAGTACATTGTTAGGATCGCTTAAAATACGGTCAGCATTCGCACCAAGACGGGGACTATTCGCCCAAAACCAGATCAGGGCATGCGTATCGACAACGTACTTCATGCATCCCCGTCTAATTTGCTCTCGATGTCATCCTGAAACTCCGCGACCTTGAAATCTTCTTCCTCAATCGAGGCGAGTTGCGGGAATATCCCCTTCGTCATAAATTTTCGCGGAGAAGAAGGCGGTTCGTCGGGGAGAATGACAACGCGCAACCGGTGACCATAGAACTTATCGGACTGGCGGGAGACTTCCTCCCATGTTCCCTCAATGATGTTGTTAGAGACCGTCGCCTGCATGATCGTTTACCTCTGCCGTCATTATAGCCCATCTTCTTTCAGAATTCCGATTGGGCAAGACGGGACGGATGGTAAAATGCAGATGTCATCCTGTGGGAAGGAACACCAAACCATGACCATTACCCTGACGCTCGATCTGCCCGAGGAAATCGCAACACATCTTGCGACCTTGCCTGCCGAACAACAAAATACCTTCGCGCCTGAGAGCCCTCTCAGGCGAGTGCACCTACTGCAAGAAAACAATGCCCAATCTCTGGGGATGCAACGGCTGCCGCCCTATACGAACCCGTGAATGCGTGGACGATGACTCTAACCTTGCAGAAGTCCTTGGTGAAATCTGTGGATATGGTGTCGGCGAAATATATTTTCTTGGCTCACCCTATGGCCCGGACACTTGCGGCAATTTTGCCGATTTTCTCGAAAATAAAGCGGCTGAATCTGATGATGAAGTAAGCATCTCCGCTGAACGAATTGAGGAAATACGAAACGGCGCAGAACTAACGCCTGAAGAAGAGGAAGAGTATAAACTGGAGCAGGAAAACCAGTCGTATTCATACTGTGTAACGTTTGTATCAATCGAGGATGAAAAAGGGGAGACTTTACACTTTGTCGTCGATCTTGTGGATGAAGGCAAAGGATGCGCATGGGATTCCGCCTCCGGGCCATACACAGCGGAAGAATACGAAAAATTGCGGGCATCCTACGAAGCCGAAGGATGGTGGTCGTAATCCCCCGGATCGTTTAATTTCCTCACGCTTGCCTGATATTATTCTGTTAACAGGGAGACGCTTTCATGCCGAATATCCTCAGAGCCATCGTCAATATTGCGGAGAACACGACGGTTCAACTGCGTGCGAGTAATATCGTGATGCGACATTGATCGAATTCATTCCGGGGGAACCGTGGAATTTGTTTGAGATCGCGGATGAATCAATAACCGACCAGGACGATTCCTTTGAGTGGTAATGTGATTCTGCCACTGACATACAGCGTGTCCAGAAAAGAATAGACAATCTCGAAATCGTTGTGGGTGCGGTAGCGATTGCGGACAGCGATAACAAGGTACTCCACCCGGTGCATCAAACAAGCCTGAAAGATATCCTTGAGAAACTGGTAGTTTTCCGTCGCCCGACCCGCTTCGACCTCGATCACAATCGAACCATCCCCACTGACGGCATCCGCTTCAAAGGAGCGATCCACGGTATTGTTCTTACCGAACAGGACAGGTACTTTGATCTTATCGATGCTTCGCTTGCTGGACTCGACTTTTAGCCCGATACTCTCAAAGTGGGGTCTCAACACGGCGAGAACTTCATCGCTGCTCAAGTTATGCGAAGGCGAACTGATTTCCGAATCCACGGCGATAAAACACTCGACGATTTCCTGTAGTTGCGGAAGCAACGAATTAGAACGCGGAAAAGACTGATACTGAACCATATAGGGCTATTTTCGCCATTTGTAAGGCGAAATCATCTTGCCAGACAAATATAGGAGGAGTTGACCGCGCCACCCTCGTCACGAACGATTCAGATGCCTATCCCAAAGCAATTGCGCCTTCTGTAAATTTCGGGATACCTTATCCAAATGTTTTAGCGCAAACGGGCGAACCCGCGTATAGTGTGCGTATCGCCTTTTTGTGAACTTATGTTCGCTAAAGCGACGGATAATGGGGAGAAAGGAGATCACGATGGACGTGGATATGGGGAAGGTGGCGAGCGCACTGCATGAGTCGGCGTCGCTGATTGCGGCGATTGCGGCGCTGATCGTTTCGATTCGCTCTGGCAAAATCGCAAAGCAGGCGGCGGAATCGGCGGCGAACGCGCATCAGGCGGCGCGAGAGGCGGTCAAGGAGCAAATCAACTTCGCTCTAAGGGACACCGCCAGGGTATCGTCCCGACCACAAGAAGACGCCGTCGGGGTATCGTCCCGACCACAAGGAGACGCCGTCGGGGTATCGTCCCAACCGTAACCAATGCCCGATGGCGACCGTCCCGACCGGGGATGGACGACTTCCGGCGACAGAAAGAGGAGCGCAGGAGAAACACATGGAGATCGAATTCAATGCGGGATTTGCGCCGGGGGCGCCGGTTCCGAGCGGGGGCAGGGTGCGGATTCCGTCCCTGCTGTTTGTTGCGGGAGAGTATCCCGATAAGGGAGTGACAGTGACAATCGCCGATCTGGACTCCCTGATAACGCGGTTTCAGGCGGCGGGAAGTCCCGTCCCGGTCAAGGCGGAGCATTTCGATTCGCCGCTCGACCCGCTGGGCGAAGTGGTGGCATTGCACCGGGAAGGGGACAACCTTTTCGGGATGCTGGTCTTTTCTGAGGGAGTGGCATCGCACATTCAGGAACGAGCGGCGCGGAACCTTTCGGTCGCGTTGATGCGCGACGAGACCGGATACTCCCTCAAGGAAGTGTCCCTCGTCTTTACCGGGCGCGTTCCCGGCGCGAAATTGCTGACCCCCGAACAAATTCAGCGCAAATTGGCGGACTTTCGCGCGGCGGGAAAGGTAACCCCGGCGATGGAACCATCGGTGACCCGGTTGCTCTCCGCGACTCCATCCGTGGTGACATTCGCGGATGGTTCCGCTGTCGAGATCGATATCGCAGCGGAAATCGGTCAGTTGCTTTCCGCATTACCGATTCTCGCGCCTCGTGGCGGGCAGGTTCCCGCCATCGTCGCCGCATGGAATGCCGGATCGTCCGCCGGTTCCGCCCCGGCGATTCCCTCACCGATATCGCAGGGAAATCCTCCGTCGGAATACCTGAACCTCGCCGCCAAACTCGGTCTGTCGGCGGAAAAAGCGACGGCGCAATTCAAAGCCGAAAAGAACAAATAATGAAAGGAACAACGAATCATGGCAAACTTAACGGCATCGTATGACGCCCTGGATAAAGACGGGCGCCTGCAAAACTACCCGATCAAGGCGGCGACCAAAATCTACAAGGGCGCTCTGGTGGCGATCCTCGGTTCTACCGGACTTCTGGAACCGTGCGGCGATACAGCAAACCAATACTTTGCGGGGGTCGCATATGAGGATGGCGACAACAGCGCCGGTGCGGCGGGCGCCGTCTCGGCGCGTGTCACCAAAATGGGGAGTTTTGTTTACAACTGTACCGGAGCCGCGCAAACCTGGGTAGGTCGGAACGCGATGGCGCTGGATGACAACACAGTCGCCCTGACCTCGACAAACTCCGTTCAGGTTGGCGTCATCACCGAATTTATCTCCTCGACCAGGGTTCGTGTCCGAATCAACGTGAGCGCGAAGTAAGGAAACAACAACATGATTACCGTAACGCGCGACTTCGTGCGAATGTTTAACCCGGCGGTCAAGGCGCTTTTTCAAGACGCCTACGACGCTCAGCGGAACCTTGCCAGTTCTCTGGCGACATTTGTCGATTCCTCGCTCCCGCAGGAAGATTATTCCTTTATCGGGCAGATTCCGATTATGCAGCAGTGGACGGACGAACGATCCATCAAAGCCCTGAAAGAGTACGGATTCACGATCACGAACAAGAAGTTCGAGGCGACCATCGGTATCCAGCGGGAAGTTCTGGAAGATGAACGATGGGGCGCCATCAAAATGCGGATCATGGGCCTCGCCGATGCCGCTGTCGCTCACTACGATCAGATTCTTTTCTCCCTGATCAACGGTAACGGCAACGCATACGACGGGACGGCGTTCTACCATGCCAACCATAGCAACCTGATCAGTGGCGCTTCTTCGGCGCTGTCGGCGACCTCTCTGGCGACAGGGGTCGCGGCGATGCGGAAGCAGAAACTCGACAACGGCGAACCGATGGATGTTAACCCGACACACCTGTTAGTGCCGCCAGACCTGGAAATGGTGGGGCGTCAGTTGGTTAATTCGTCGTTCTACCCGTCGGAAGCGGGAGCGGGAAAACCCGGCAACATGGCAACGAATATCTGGCGTGGGCAGTTCGAGGTGGTGGTATCGCCGCGATTGACTACCGCGACAGAATGGCATCTTCTGGACTGTTCAAAGCGCGTGAAGCCGTTCATTGTCCAGCAGCGGGTTCCGATCACTCTCGAATCGATGGATACGGATCGGGAAAGCGACTCCGTCTTCCTGCGGGACGAGTTCCTGTACGGCGTCCGCTCCCGCGACAATGCCGGGTTCGGTCTGTACCAACTCGCATACAAGTCCGCCGGGGCATAGTAGCAAAAATCAACACAGAAAGGAGAAAACGGGAACGGACGAAACGCCATTTGTCCGTTCCCTCGACACATCGATCATGGAAAAAACGGTTGAGAAAACGGTTGAGAAAACGGTTGAGAGACCTGTAGAGAGACCTGTAGAGAGACCCGCCGTCCGCCTGTGGAAACCCCTTGTCGATGGGGCGGATATCGTCGTCCGCGACTGTATCGCCTCGTGGTTCGGGGATACCGATGATACCCAGGACAACGGCATCGGCTGGCGCGGCTTTCCGGTTCGGAAGTATTCGTGGCTACCGGGTTGCGCTCTGGCGATGCGTTCGGACGCGATACCCGCCCTCCGCAACTCCCCGCTTCCGATGCTCCCCGAAGGCACCCCGGTGACAGTCATGAGCCTGACCACCGGAAATGTCGTCGTTTGTTATCTGGTCGATCTCGGCCCATCGATCCCGAATCGCCCGATAGATTTGTCCGTTGGCGCATTGCACGCACTGGGCCTGGACAAGACCGACGGTCTGTACCGCGTCTCCTTCCGCATCAAAGGCGCCGCGCAGAAATAATATCCTGACCAGCAAACCTAATAGCATGATTTGTGTCCTGGGTGAAGGAGTTGCAAGGACACAATTTCGGATACCGACAAAAAAGGCGACTCCGCTCGAAGCGAAGTCGCCTTTTTCGTGAGTGAATAGTTTCCCTATTTTATTTCGATGGGCAACTTGACTGTGGTAACGCTTCGGATAGTTTTGCCATCCTGCATCGCCGCTTTCCATCGCCATCGCTTTATATAAGCGAGGGCAGCCTGATCAATGCTGGCGTTTCCAGAGCTATCCGTAACCTCTTCCGTATGGCTACCGTTTGCATCTACGAAGACACGGAAGGTGACGCTTCCCTTGAAAGGCATGGAGCGCAGGTTGTCCGTCAGATCGAAACTGCCACGAGAAACCGGTTTTGCCGCTACCTGATTATTCACTTTACCGGGCAGATCCAATTCTGATTGACCGAGGTCTGGATCAAGATTGACGACTCCTCTAGGAGGATATTCTGTCTCAATGGGACGAATCGCGTTTGGGGCTATCTTGTTGTGGTCAGGATTTGCTACGAGATAATCTTTGCTGAACGCGCCCAGCTTCTCACGCAACGTGTTAAGGAGGAAACTCTTGTCAATCGCAGTGCCATAACTCGCTCTTGTCCATACCGGTACGCCTTTAATCCGCAGTACACCGTTAGGGCGATGAAATTCAACTGTTTCCACTAAACCCACTCTGATAAATGCTTGAAAAACCTTCGTACTCCCAGCTAATTTGCTACCTTCCACAGATACATAGAGTGTAGGTACGCTTGATTGCGCGTTTCTCTGGGCTTCAGTAAGTATTTTGATACCGGACTCACGTAGCTTGAGTTCGATTGTGGTATTCAATTGGTCTTTGTTGAGTCCGAGAAAGTCTCCGCGATCTTTTCCTCCATTTTTTATACTGGAATATACATAAACTCCCGCAAGTCCTCTCAGCGCATCGGAAGTATCTGCCATTGCGGTTGGGAGAGTGAGTTCTCCGTCCGACATACTGGCTATTTCGCGCACTCTAATACTCATACTTGTCTTTGGCGGGGGCAGTGTGGATGGAAATGGGACCGACGGTTTCTCCTGTGCAAAAGTGGGAGAATAGCCCATCACAACAATCGACCACAACAATATAGTCACAAACGCGATTCGTCCCATAGCGATTATCAAGCCCTTCCTTAGTTGTGCCGCCGACTCGGGCGCGTCGTCTTTGTCCCTGCCGCTCCGGTGTAGGGGTTGTAATTGCCCTTCGTTGACCAGTTGTTGTTGAACCTGGCATCGGGAGTGGTGCGTCGGGATGGCGCTACATAAGTACCGTCCCTCTTGACATAACCCTTGACCCTGACGGGCGTAGTTTGTGACTGTTGCGCGAAGGCGGGCGCAACGGTGAGAGCGAGACCCATCAGGGCAGCGAGCGTGAATGAACTGCGTTTCATCGTGAATACTCCGGTTTCCCCTGCACCTGAGCGCAGGGTTGTTTTTGTGTCGTGATAATCCAATCCAGTTACAAAGGAATGTGCTGTGAGACATTCCCCTTTCGGGCGTTTATTCGCCAGGTCCTGCATCAGTAAAACCGACAGGAATAATTACGTGACGCTTTGCGGT
>CAIVZM010000012.1 GCA_903910385.1 uncultured Armatimonadota bacterium | reverse complement strand
TCCGATCCACTTTTGCAACATATCGCGGAGCATCAGCGATTGCGGGTCGAACCATCTGCCTTCGTAGAGGAGTCGTCCGAGGCGGCGGCCCATGGTGCGGTAGTTGTCGATAGTGCCTTCGTTATGGATCGCGGAGACCAACCGTTCATACGCGATATGCAACAGCGCCATGCCGGGAGATTCATACTTGTGGTAATCTAAACGACTGATAGGAAAGAAGGGGCACAATGGCAACTTCCGATCTGGACAAGAATCACCTGGAAAGTGTGCGACGACAATATTTACGTTCACGAGCGTCGCAAGACCTGTTGGCAGCCTGTCGCGACCTCGGTACCGCTAACCATCAGCGACTCGCGGAATACTTATCTATCTCGACAAGAACCGTAAATACGCGCGTCAGTCGGATAAACCAGATATTTGATACCGCCAGTCTCGCAGAGGCATTGCTGTTCGCGCTGAAATATGGGTTCATAGTTCCTACCGACAGTAAAACGGAGGGAAAAGATTCGTCAACGAACCAGAAAAGAAAATGACGTATTTTTACGCTATGGGTTCATATAACATTATGTTAATATGATACAACTTCCTGAATGATTGGACGATATCACCGTAGTGATCTGAAGCGTAATGAGAACGCGGTACTTGGCACTCTGAAATGATCTATCTTCCCATCATCTTATACAGTTAGGAGCGTTTATGAAAAGTTCATACTTCCGATGGACGAGGGGGGTAATGCGTATTGTGATCGCAGGTGAGGCGGTAACTCTATTATCAAATCTTATGGTTCCGAAGCCCTGTCATGCATCGACGCCATGCGACGCTACGTTCACCCAGAGCGGTACGGCAACTAACCTCAAGGAAACGTCAGGAGAAAACAATCCCAGGACGTACACTTTCACGAGTGATCACACTGTTCAGATCACGCGGACGGACTGCCCCAACAATTGCTCGACTTCTTTGTCTTATGCGTTTAAGAATGGGTATGGCAACACAGTGGTTGGGCTGCTCTCAGGCTACTTCACTTGGGGTAAAGGAGAATGTGGCACAAAGAGCAACAGCGGGTCAATCACAGGTTATCAAACCATGACGCCGGGAACCTATACTGGCTTTGCAAAAACAGTCGTCGGTAACACGACTACCGTCGACTATACTCAAAACCAATTTATCGTGAACTGAGCCCATTTCCTACTAAGCCACACGAGCCGTCTTGCAATTTGTCAAAGCGGAAAACGAGACGGCTCTTCGTTTAGGTAAGGAAGTGAGCTTTTGATAGTACGCCGTGGTAAATGAATTGCCTCATCATGAAATTGTGGACGCTCTTTTTGATAATCGTCTTCTGCCATACCGCTTTCGGTCAGCCCACTGCGGCGTCGACGAAACCAGATGGCAAAAATTCCCCGGCGGTAGAGACGCTCGCCTTACAAACCGATGAGGGAGATAAGCGCCTTCAAACCAATGTCAAGCTGGAAATCCGTCACGAACCTTTAGCAGTTGCGCTGGAACGCATCGGCAAGGAAACGAAAATTGAATTTGAATATGAGGAGGAATGGATTCGGGAACTGAATTTAACGGCGTTCACGAAAGATATCCCGATTTACACGGCGATGCATCATATCGCCACGTTACATAACCTCTCCTGGCGCAAGAAGTATACGCTGACGGGCTCCCTTCCTCGATACGAGCTTTTTGAGAGTGACAGTAACAGACAGGCTATTGCCCGGTTGAAGAATCGGAGTACGTCTCGCCTCTCGCAACGGTTCGCCCGGTATCGCCGTTATGCGGATATGTCCGGGGCGGAATTGGAATCGCTGGCGCAGGATGGCGATGCATGGGCTTCATTCTTTTCCTCTCCCGAGTCGCAGGCGGCTGCGCGACTTATCGCATCTTTACCGGAATCGGAGTTGCCACGTTTGCAGTCTCGTCATTCCGTTTCTTTTCGATACGATGACCTGACATCACAGGGACAAAAGGCGTTTGCCGACTTGCTGCTGTGCAAGTTCAAAGATAATGTCGCTCCTGATCCGGCATCATGTATAGTCCGTTATTCCTTGCAAGGGGAGGGAGCCGACGCAAACATCAGCGCTTTTGTGAGCTTCCCGCAGGGCGGTTTTATGCCACCTCTCATTTTCGATACAGGCGGAAACTCTCGGCTTCTTTCGGACGTTTCACTCCCGCGCTATGCGAAAGAACTACTGTTATCTCAAAGAGCGCCGGTCGTCCCCCTGCCGAAATCGGGAACTATTTTGACCCGGCAGTGGGATGAATTTGTGGCTTACACCGCCGAACGCTTTGATTTGAATTTGTTCGCCGACGCTTACCCAGGATTCCCGGACATTGATGACCGACCAACGGCGTTTCAAATCAAAGTAAGAAAAGGCGAACGGTTTAGTAACTTGCTTGATTCCTGTGGTTCATGGGGGCGCGATTGGCATCAGGCGGCGGCTAATGGTAAGGATATTCTCCTGCGACTGCCGGACTGGTTCGAGTACCGGGACGGCGGAGCGACGCAACGTTTACTCAACCGCATTTTGAAGAGCGGAAAAAAAGAAGCGGTACGTTTAGATTTGCGGGACTGGATGGAAATTTCCTCGCTACCGACGAAGCAAATCTCGCGGGTAGAATCGGTGCTTGGAGTGGATGCCGAGTGGATTAAAAAGGAAAGTCATGTCCTTCTTTTCTTACGCGAACTTAGCGGGTCACAGATGTCAAATTTGACGGGTAAAGGTCTGATACTTTCCTCGTTGCCGGAGGCGCAACGCCATTCCTTCGTCGATCTGAAAGAAGGGAAAAGCGACTATGTCGCCGCGTGGTCGGACGGAAGCGGCCCAATCATTACGTTGGTGAACGAGGGAGAGAACTCGCTTCTCATCGTTAAGGCAAATCGTAAGGCAATGCAAGCAAGCGATACGGTTGAGTTAGTTTGCCGCTTTCCCTGTCGCATTGGCGAAATGACGGTGGGGGAGGCGATTAAAAAATGAGAAACGGTCTCTATTATTACACCAAAAGAAGTGTGAATGTATGCGCCGAACGATTATTGTCTTATTAGCTCTCGTTGCCACAATCGGAATTCCGTTAAGCTCAAGCATAGGACAGCCGCCACTCAAGACGGTCACACCTGCTTTGCCGACCAGGTCCGAATCAGCGCACCACTACCAGGTTGTCTTTCGGGTGGTTCAACCGGTTTGGAGACGGACGCCGTCCGCAGGAAAACAGCTTGAACCAAAATTCACCGCGATACTGGAGGACGGGTTTATTCTGACCACTCCTGTTTCAGATGAACAGTTTTTACAAACGCTAAATCGAGCGAATCCGACTTTCCGGTTCGACAAAGTCCTGCGCCGCTTTACCGCTACTCTACAGGCGGATACTCGCTTTGTTTTGCCCGATAATTTTTCGATTCATGAAATCTGGCTCGCCATTGTGGAAAAAGACCGTCGTTTATTCCAGGCGGATCCTTCATCCGCTCGTTACGATCTATCACAACAAAGTATTATAGATCAAAATAAAAAATCCGGGACAACCACGCCTTATCACCCACTATCGTACAAATGCGGCTTCAAAGAAGAAGACTTACGCCGTCTGTATGGGAAGGGGAAGGTTGTTCTTAGTTTTAATGCAAAGCAGTTTTTTTCAGAGGGCGACTCAAAGTTACCACACATGACATCGGACTCATGCCAGATTATGGATAATGGCGCGACTGTGTGTCTTACCCGGAATCTGCCTGTTAAAATAACCCCCAACGGTTCCGCCAGGCTAATGCCAAATGATTGTGTCTTCATTACAGTAACACGGAACTAAGCCGCTTCCTCACCAGAAAATTGAAAACTGGTGTTCGCCACTCTGTAACTTTATACCTGACCTACACCATAAATCGGATGATTGGCTAACCTTCACTTTGTGGCGGTAGCGCTTTCTGGTCGGAGTGTTCGAGAAGGCTTTGTAGACCGTCGGAGGGGATGACGCCTGCGGAGGCGTAGACGCCGATCTTTTCGCGGGAATCGAGGATGTCCAGATTCCGCATGGCGAGTTGACCGATACGATCCAGCGGGGTGAAGGCTTCCTGCTCCACTCGTTCCATGCTCAGGCGCTCCGGTTGATACGTCAGGTGC
>CAIVZM010000011.1 GCA_903910385.1 uncultured Armatimonadota bacterium | reverse complement strand
TGGCGCTTAGTTTGATTCGTTTATCGGGTTTTTGCAACGTGGCTGCGGCTCGGCGTTACTTCGCAGCAAATCCCCGGAGGGCGTTACAATGCATGGGAATACAAATAACTGAATAGCCCTGCTGCGGTAAGAAAAAGAATGCGTTTGTGCGTCGGTATCAAACGGCGAAGCTACTTTTCCAGTGAAGTTCTTCGCAGAAACGCCATCACATTTTTCAGCGTCCCCGACGGATCATGGCGCAGATCGCATTCCCAGACTACCAGCGTTTCCCATCCCAGCGTAGCGAGGGCGGTCAGATTTTCCTGATCTCGCGCCGCATTGCGCGAGAGCTTCCTGTTCCAGTAGTCGGAGTTGGCGGATGGGCGATCTGCAGCGGGACAACCGGGGTGCTGATGCCAGAAGCACCCGTGAACAAAGATGATTTTACGACGACCGGTAAAGACCATATCTGGCTTTCCGGGCAGATCTTGCCGGTGCAAGCGGTAACGAAAGCCCTCTGCATGGAGGGCTTTACGAATACGCATCTCCGGCTTTGTATTTTTTCCTTTGACGGCGCGCATCACGGCGGAGCGTGTCGCTTTACCGTAGACATCCATACAAGAACCGGCGAACCTTCAGGAAGGGATATGTCAGAAAGTATACGCCGGAGAAGTCACGGAAAGACCGCTTAATTCGCCGCCGTTGTGTTTACCACCGGTTGCGCGTTCGTCTCGCCGCAGAGGACAACCAGCAGGTTGGATACCAGACGCGCCTTTTCGTGATCGTCCATGTTGACCGTCTGGTTTTCTTCCAACCGCTTCAGGGCGATTTCAACCATGCCGACCGCTCCGTCCACAATCCGCTGTCGGGCGGAAATTACCGCCGCCGCTTGCTGGCGTCGAAGCATCGCGCTAGCGATTTCCGGGGCGTAGGCAAGGTGCGAAAGGCGGGCTTCCAGCACTTCGATTCCCGCACGAGATAGTCGCTCCTCCAACTCGTTTCTCAGAGCATGGCTGATTTCATCCGCATTACGGCGAAGAGAAATGGTTTCATCATCGGCGTCATAAGGGTGTGTGGATGCCAGATGGCGCACCGCCGTCTCACTCTGCAGACGGACGAACTGTTCGTAATCGTCCACCTCAAAACAGGCGCGATACGTGTCCCGGACACGCCAAACAATAATGGCGGCGATTTCTATCGGGTTACCGACCGCATCGTTGACCTTCAATTTATCCCCGTTGAGCGATCGCGCCCGCAGGGAGATGGCGCGTTTGCTCACAAACGGATTGGTCAGGAAAAAACCGTTTTGCTTGACTGTTCCGGCGTATTTGCCGAACAGGGTAAGGACTTTGGAACCGTTCGGTTCGACCACGAAAAAGCCGTTCAGCAGAAAGAACCACAGAATTCCCAGTGGAATACTCAGCAAGGCGACTCCACCTCCGAGGGTTAGCAAGTAAACAGCGAGCGCTGGGATTGCTACCATGAGCGCGATAGCGGACAACCCGGGTAGAGCGCCCCGTTCTTTTTCGAAACCGGAGTGATGGAAATAAGTGGCTTCCTCCGTGGTGAGGACGGAGGGCGTTTCCGGAAATCGCTTTTGTTCGGCGCCGGTTTCCTGAAGAGACGCCATATCATACTGGCTCCTGGTCTTTTCCACTGTGGATTTTTCCTCGGTTAATCCAAGGCGGTTGCCTGATTCTTGCGGCATAAGTTTTACCCTCCCTGTCGTCTCGTTTTATTATCGTATTTTATCAAATTTGACGTTCAATACAGTTTGACGTGCAAAGGTCGCAAGAGTTGCCACATAGCAAGCATTACCCATGATGTGACGATTTGAGCGTTCTTTGTGCCTGTCATACACAATCACGCAAATTAGATGGTTTTGTGATACAGATCACAGTGATCACAGTGGGCGAGTGATAGATTAGGAACAAGAGTGAGGTAATAGTCAGGGGTAACGAGCCGCCACAAGGTGATGTCATCACCCTGAATGAACCGGATCACTTGTAGCAAGGATGGAGAGAACAGGGAGTCTAACGTAACATCCTGGCAGGGAGCGAATGCGCTCTGCCAGGATGTTACGGACGAACTTTGCGAAGAAGCTTGCCGTATTTTTGCTCTTCTTCGGCGGTAAGAGGACGCGAGGGGGGAATATAAATATCGCGCACGATCTGCGTATCGCGCAGGCGAACCCGCAAGACCAACCCCTTCTTTGGAGTGTCGCCCAGAGTCGGGTAAAGGTTTCCTGTTCCGTAGAGTGAACCGGTCGGAACGTTGTTAATCATCAGAATCTGGTCGCCGCCGATCATCCCCGCCTGCTCACCCAGAGAACCCTTTTCCAGTTGTTTCGAGTCGCCGCCACTGGGCTCCACATAAAACGCGTTGGCGCTGACCGGCCCGATAGTGAAGCCAAGAGGAGTGGAACCCCCCGATTGCGAGATAGTACGCTGGGAAATAAAAATGATCAATGCCGCGCAAAAGACCGCGAAGACGGCTCCGATAGCCAGATCACGCTTTTCCGTCGCTGTAAACGCCCCATGCCGGGCGTTAGCGATAAGTACAGCGATTCCCATCGGGATCAATGCCGGAACCGGCAGTCCGATCATTTCCACCAGCGCCAGCGCCAGCATCAACAGACCGAACATCCACCAGAAAGTAGACCGCGCTGAGAGCCGCAGATGGTATACCGCTGCCTGGAAGAGTGCCAGAAAGAGCACATCCGCCGGGCCAATGGTGACGCCGGTAATCGGTTCCGCCGACCGGGCGCGCATCCAGGACGGCAATTCAGCGGAAGCCGCCACCGATGCTCCCGCTCCCACGGAAACGGAGGCGATAATACTGGAGTTGGATTTCATCAATTGCGCGACGGTGCCCATTGTCACCACCACAAAATCGAAGAAAATGGCGAATCCGGCGCCCGCCAGAAGCGTGTTCGGATGCTTGATGATACGGCCGATCGCCGCCCCGACCATCGCCGCCGCAATCGGTAGGAACAGATTGTTAGCCGTAAGAGTCAAGAACAGAGGCGGACGTTGATGCTGGTACTGCATCAGCAAAACAATCGCCATGGGGATCGCAAAAGCCAACCCGATGCTGAAAAGGGAAACGGTTCTCAGGGGCAGACGAGCAGCGGCGTCGGTCAATCGCATCAGGACATACAGTAATCCCGCCAGATACAGAAGCGAAAAAAAATGGCCCGAAAGCGTTCCGTAAGGGGCGATAGGAACGACATAGCCGGCGAACCGGTTCACCAGCGTTAACAGGCAGGCGGAGATCGCCCAGAGAATAACCTGACCGAAAGCGCTCTGCCGGAACTCTACGGGGTCATCCATAAAATGATTCTCTGATTCTTTTTGTATAGGAAATTCCTCGTTATTTATATTGTTATGCGGAGAGCCGGTCATAGTCGGGCGCGATTCGCGTCGTCTTTCTGGTTTTTCACCGATTGAGAGGACGCTCCAGAGGAGCGGTTTGTCCTGCAATTGGTCGAAACTTCATTGCTTTGCTGTCGTCACATCGTGTGCTATCCCTGCCATAGGCAGGGGGGGAGACGTTTGACAGAACGCTAAACGTCAGTATACAATGCCCTGCACGGTAGCGTCTATACTATACGTCGATTTTTGTTAGCTATTACATATAAAATAATACAAATCGTGTGATTTATTTCGTTGGAACCATGTGGAGCCATTGACGGGCCATTTGCCCGGTTCCCGCCGAAGGGGAGCAAACGAGAGGCTTCGCATACAAATATCAGGAGGGTTAGAATAGTGGAATCCCTGCGGATTGTGATCGCAGACGACGAGCCGATTATCCGGCTTGACCTGCGGCGCACGCTGGAAAACATGGGCCATATTGTCGTGGGCGAAGCCGGTGACGGCGCGCAGGCGGTGGAATTGGCTCGTGAACTAAAACCGGACGTGTGCATTCTCGACATTAAAATGCCGAATATGGACGGCATTGATGCTGCCAAGGTTATCTCTACCGAGGGCATCGCCCCGGTCTTGTTATTGACCGCCTACTCACAACGAGACCTGGTGGAAAGGGCGCGCGAAGCGGGCGTCTTTAACTACCTGGTCAAGCCGTTTAAGGAAGCGGATTTGATGCCTGCCATCGATATCGCGGTCGCCCGGTATGAAGAGTTTATGAAACTGGAGGAGGAAGTCGCTTCTCTGGAAGATAAACTGGAAACCCGCAAAGCCGTTGACCGTGCGAAAGGCATCCTGATGGATATGTACGGACTGAAGGAACAGGACGCCTTCCGCCGTATTCAGGTGCAGAGCATGAATACTCGCAAGTCCATGCGAGAAATCGCTGAAGCGATTATTATCGCTCACTCGGTGTGAGACAAATCGTAATCCGTCTCTGAATTTCATTAGAGTTACGCCCGAATTTTTGGGCGAAGGTCGCTTCCGGAATCGGGCGTAACTCCAATGAAACAGGGGCGGATTTTTATTTCGGTCGCGATGAGGCTCCCGCAGGATATATCCCCGAAGATTGACGGTAGAATAACAGTATGCGTCTTTCATTACAGCATCTGCTCACCGGCGATTCAAAAACCAGCGAATTGGCGCACCTTCTGGAAAAGCGCGAACAGGAATTAGAGGATGCACGCGCACGCATTCGACAGTTAGAGACGGCGCTGGAAGCGCGCGCCTCGGAAGCGGCGGCGCTACGTCGCATCGGAGAAGCTACCGGGCAGATTGTCAAGGAAGAAGAAATCTTGCCGGTGATCGCGGCTCTTGCCATTCAGGTAACCGGAACCGACTCTGCGCAGGTCTATCTTTTTAACGATGACCGGGACACCTTAATCTTACGCGCCGTCGCCGATGCGGAAGCGGAAAACCTGATCGGTAAAATCCGTCTCAAGGTCGGTGAGGGAATAACCGGGTGGGTAGCGCGAGAAAAGCAACCTGTTTCCATTGCGGCGGAAGCCTGGAATGATGAACGGTTCAAGTATGTTCCTGAACTTCAGGAAGAGCGTTATCAGAGCATACTTTCCGTGCCCCTTATCTGGCGGGCGGATTGTATCGGGGTCATCAATGTGCGAACGCAGGGGCCGCACGAATATACCAAGACACAGATACAACTGCTTTCGTCCATTGCCGGACAGATCGCTGGGACTCTGGCGGCATCTCGTCAATTTCGCTCTGCTGAGAAACGCGCTCTGCACCTTTCCACTGTCGCCGAAGTTTCCAAGACAATTACTTCTAACCTGTATCTGGAAGAAATCCTGCAACTGGCGGTAGCCGCAACCGCGCAGACCATGAACTTCAAGGTGGTCGCTTTATTTCTGGTGGACGAGGACAAGCGTGAGTTGATCCTCAAAGCGGTGCAAACCTCGTCCCGTGAATATGCTCGTAAGCCCGGACTGCCGCTCGGAGAAGGAATCGCCGGACAGGCGATGGATACCGGGAAGGTCGTGACCGTCGCCGATGTCAAAAAGCGGCCGGACTACCGCTTTACGGAGTTGGCAAAAAAGGAAGGGTTGACCAGCCTCGCCTGTGTTCCTCTGAAGGTTCGAGAGCGCACTATCGGCATCCTCAACTGCTACACGGAAAAACAGCACGATTTTACCGAGGATGAGATCGCCGTTCTGATGACGCTGGGAAATCAGGTCGCCGTCGCCATTGAGAATGCGAAGCTGATGGTCAAAGGCGCTCTGCTACAGGAAATGCACCATCGGGTCAAGAACAACTTGCAGACGATCGCTTCCCTGCTACGCTTACAGGCGCACTATGCGGGTGATCAGTCTCCGGTCGCTGTCCTGAATGAGAGCATCAACCGGGTTCTGGCGGTCGCCGCCGTTCATGATTTGCTTTCCCGTGAAGACCTCGATACGATCTCGGTTCGCAAAATCGCCGATTCGATTTTGACCGCAACGGCTCAGAGCTTCACCCTGCCCAACAAACACATTCAGATGCGGGTGGAGGGGCCAGACCTTTTATTATCATCGCATCAGGCGAACTCGGTAGCCCTTTGCCTGAATGAAATGGTGCAAAACGCCGTCGAACACGGATTTGCAAAGACGGACGATGGCGAGATCGTCGTTCGTTTGAACGAATTACCCGAGCAGTGGCGTCTGGAAGTGCGTAATACCGGTGATCCGCTCCCACCCGATTTCGATCCGATGAAAAATCGTGATCTGGGATTACAGATTATTGACACGCTGACACGGGGAGACCTGAACGGCGAATTTACGCTGGAGACCGATAATAGTCAGACGGTCGCGGCAATCACTTTCCCCAAGAAATAAGTCTTTCCGATTTCCTGTGAGGACAGTTTTTCCAGGATACCGGAAACTCGGGCGCGTCACCTTGCGTTGACGCATAAGTCCGGAAGAAGCTACCGATGTCGTCTTGCGGAGCGATAATTATGGTTCCCTCTGCCGGGGGGGAAGGAACTTCTGGAACGCTCCGGGCAGAACGTTCGCTATGACCTTAGTCTGCTCCCACTGGCATCGCGTGATTATACAGTGTAGGAAGAGCATGAAGCCGCCGCTGGCAGACTGATTAGTGCGCCTCGTCGGGAACGTATTCCTTCCGTTAAACAACTCCGAAGGAGAAGCGCATCCAGACGCAATGGATCAGGCGCTCTCCTGCGACCAGAAGTACTCGGCAAGAACACAGTCTTTCTCGTTCAGTATAACGCCCTCCTCTTGTAGGCGCCTTCTTTGTTCGGTAGCCAGTTCCGTTGCGCGGCGGGCGATTCTCAGGTATCCGTCCGCGCCTACTACCCGATGCCACGGTACGTCTTTCGGAACAAGGCTCATAGCCCAACCGACTGTCCGCGCCGTCTCCCCTACGGCTTGCCCAACCTCTCCATAGGCGAGAACGCGCCCGGTGGGAATCGTGCGAACATAGTCAAAGATGGTTTCGAACCGACCCTTTTTTTCGTCGTTCATCCGCTATTCCTTACTATTAAAGCATAGTGACGTTATATTTATTTGCTCGCTAGGCGTCATTGCCTTCGGAGCGAATAATTTCGTCTGCAAAAATTAAAAAGCCCTTTCAGGATATCGGGGTTTGCGTCCGCCCCGTTTCCACCGCTATAATAGACTACTATTCCATTCCCTCGTGCGCGTCACATGCGGGGCGCAAAAAGACTTCACAACGTTGAAATATTCAGAATACTTTATCCCTACCCTCCGCGATGTCCCGGCGGAAGCGGAGCTCGTCTCTCATCAATTATTGCTTCGCGCCGGGTTCGTTCGCAAACTCAGCGCCGGGGTATATACTCTGTTGCCCCTCGGTTGGCGTGTCGTCCAGAAGATCGAAAGCGTTCTGCGCGACGAAATGGATGCTATCGCCTGCGCGGAAATGCGTATGCCCACCCTTCATCCTCGTGAAATGCTGGAAGAAACCGGGCGCTGGAATGTCGATGTGGTTTACAAACTACAAGACCGCCGCGAAGCGGAATTCGCTCTCGGCTTCACACACGAAGAGGTCATGACTGATATCGCCCGGCGTGATATGCGCTCGTGGCGCGATTTGCCTCGTCTTCTGTACCAGAATCAGACGAAGTTTCGTGATGAACCTCGCCCACGCGGCGGAATGATCCGAACGCGCGAATTCATCATGTTCGACGCCTACTCGTTTGATCGTGACGAGGCAGGTATGGATGTGAGCTACCAGAAACTCAAAGGCGCGTATGACAATTTCTTCGCCCGCATTCAACTGCCCGTAGTTACAGCGGAAGCGGATGGCGGCGCGATTGGCGATCTGGACAACCATGAATTCATGGTTCTTTCTGAGTCTGGGGAGGATACCATCCTTCTCTGTCCGAACTGCGGATACGCCGCCAATGCGGAACGTTGCACGGTATTGACGCCGGAAAGCGTTCTGTCTTCCGCTCCGGCGAGCAATGGCGACAAGCCTCTGGAAATGGTGAGTACGCCGGGCGCACGCACTATCGACGAGGTAGCGGGTTTACTGGGCACTTCCGCCAATAATCTGGTCAAAACGCTGATCTATGTCGCGGATGGGACGCCGGTAGCGGTACTGGTGCGCGGAGACCATGAGGTCAACGAGATCAAACTGCGTCGCCTTCTGAAAGCGGAATCGCTGGGATTGGCGGATTCGGCGACAGTGGAACGTATAACCGGAGCGCCGGTGGGCTTTGCAGGGCCTGTTGGCGTCATCGGTCTGCGTTTGATCGCCGATAACTCCCTGCTCACCATGCGAAACTTTATCGCCGGAGCGAATCAGGCGGATGCGCATTATGTCCATGTGAATCTCGGGCGTGACTTTTCACCCACAGAGTATGCCGATATTCGCGTGGCGGTCGCCAAGGATTTATGTCCCTCCTGCCGGACTGAGAAACTGGAAGATGCGCGAGGCATCGAGGTCGGGCATATCTTCAAATTAGGCTCCAAGTATAGCGCGCCCATGGGCGCTAACTATACGGAGGAAAGCGGCGCGGCGAAACCGATTCAAATGGGTTCCTATGGCATCGGGATTACCCGATTGCTGGCGGCGCTCATTGAAAATTCCCACGATAAGGACGGCATCATCTGGCCGGTAGCGGTAGCTCCTTTCTCGGTTATCATCGTGGTCACTTATATCAAGGACGAGGCGTTGGTTAAGGCGGGGCAGGAACTGCATGACGCCCTTCGTGCACGCGGCGTCGATGTCCTTCTGGATGACCGGGACGAACGCGCCGGAATCAAGTTCAAGGATGCCGATCTGATAGGTATCCCAGTTCGCGTCGTGATCGGTAAGGGACTGGCGAACGGGACGGTCGAAATCAAAGTCCGAAAGAACTCGAATTCCGCCCGTGAAGCGCCGGTCGCTGAAGCCGCAAATACGGTGGTCGCCTTACTGTCCGATTTGTCCTGATCTGAGATTCACGGTTCGAGTCGCCTTAAAACTCTCAAGGGGCGGAACGCTACAGCGTTCCGCCCCTTGAGAGTTTTCTGTTTTCGTCGATTTATCGCAAATGCGACCGAATCAAGGACGATACAGTGTTGAGAACTGGGACTACAACTTGCCCCACTTTTTCAGGTTGCCAATGGAAATGGCGACGCTTTCCAGGGGGGTTGCGGTACGGCAGACATCCTGCTCCACGATGTAATATTCGGTCCCTGCGGCTTCCTCTGCAGCGGTGAACAGGGATGGATAATCTATCGTTCCTTCCCCTACCGGTCGGAAATCGCCATCTTCACCCATATCTTTGAGGTGGACGAGTGGGACGCGATTGGCATACTTGCGGAGATAAGCGTCCGGTTCCTCGCCACCCTTCTTCACCCAGTAAGTGTCCATCTCCACCTGCAGAAGCGAGGGATCGGCGGCGGCGAACAGGGCATCGAATCCGTACTCGTCCCCCCCGAATTTCTCAAACTCGAAGGCGTGGTTATGGTAGCAAAGGGTGATACCGGCGGGCTTCAATTTTGCGCCCAACTCGGAGAATGTCGCGCCCAGTTTTTTGTAGTCATCCAGGGTCTGGCGCTTGTCCTCGCCGATCCAGGGAATGGCGACATATTTCGCGCCAAAAGCGGAGTATTCCTCAATGACTTTTTCGGGATCGCCGAGGATCTGGTCATAGCCGACGTGACCGCCGACCACTTTCAGATTGTTGTCCTCCAGAATTTGCTTGACTTCGGCGGCGCTGTGTCCTGAGTAGCCCGCCAGTTCAACGCCATAGTAACCAAGGGCGGCAACTTGCTTGATCGTACCTGCAAAGTCTTTCTCTGCATCGTCGCGCAACGTGTACATTTGCAGGGCTATAGGTATTTTGTTTGACATGAGTTTATTTCCTGACTGTGAATGCCTTGACGCTTTCCTCTGTCCATCCTGAATCGGCGTCCATGTATAAATTTACTCCGCCCCTATGCCTTTTCCTGCTAACGGGTACAATGAAAACAATGCAGACCGGATACCCACCATCCAACGCTCCGACTGTCCTCGCTGATGGTTTGCGTATCGAACGCTCTCCCGCACAGCGTGGCGAAATCGCCTATGGGAACATACCTGCCGCATTGCTGACGACGCTTACCGCCTTTGCCTTTGCAGGGGGCGTAATTAGTGTCTGGATATTCGGGTATGCCTTCTGGGCGATTCTGGAAGGGATAGCGCGGGCATTCGGATGGGAACGTGGCGGAAGTCTGCTGGCGCCCATCCTGAACTGGATGGCGCAGGGGGGACTGCTCTGGGGCATTGTTGAAGGCTGGCGTTTCGATGTGTCCGTTTTGCTGGGAATAATCGCGACCTGGGCGATGCTCTACTTTGCACTGGATCATCTCGCCTTATTGGGAAACAGCCGGGCGCAACGTATTCTGGCGCGAAAAGAGGCGCGGCTTTTGCGGGAACGCAACGCGGAAGTCCCGGAAGCCCGATCCTTCGTCGAGATACGCTCAAATCAAAGAAAAGGGGAAATCGCCCCTGATATCGGCTGGCTCTCCCTCTTCCCTGAGCGCTTGCTCTTCATCGGCGAGACGCAAATCATCACTATACCCAGAGATATCGTTGCGGGAGACCCGAGATTACACCATTCGACCAGCAATCTGATCGGAGCGTCCCTCACTCTTCCTCTCAAGACTCCCTATCCATCGCTCCGCTTAGTCGCCCGCGACAGGGCTAATTCTCTGTCTTCCACAACCGAAGACACCCAGCGACTCCACGATACCCTGCGCGGTTGGCAGCATGGGAAGGATTAAACGAATATAATGAGCCAGAGATAATCCATAAATGCCTGTTTCTCCTCTGCACGACTCACCTTTAAGACCGCCGCTTCCTCCGATTCCGCCGACCTTGCTGGATGGCAAACGCCATACGCGTTCCCGTATCGCCGCGCTTACCTTTGACGCTTGCTGGGCGCAGAGTCCGAGCCGCTATGACGCCCGAATCACGCGCATCCTGCGGGAAAAACGCGTCCCAGCGACATTTTTTCTGGGCGGGAAGTGGATGGAGCATTTTCCCGATGCAACGCGAGATCTCGCGCACGATCCGAATTTCGAGATTGGGAATCATACTTACAGCCATCCGCATCTTCCGCGCCTCTCCGATGCAGCGATCCGTGATGAACTCAATCGTACACAGGATGTACAGTTTCGCCTGACAGGCAGACAGGGAACGCTCTTTCGTCCGCCCTTTGGCGATTATAACGAGCGCGTGGTCACAGTGGCGGCGAGCGTTGGGCTAAAGACGGTGATGTGGGATTGTGAATCGGGCGATCCTGATCCCAAACAGAAAAGTCCGGACATTATAGAGGACGTTTTACGCCCCCTGCATCCGGGCTCAATTCTCATATTCCATATCAACGGCAGGGGATGGCATACCGCCGAGGCGCTGCCCCGTGTCATCGATCGTCTTTTAGCCCGGGAGTATCGTCTGGTAAGTGTCTCCGAAGCGCATACTAAAACCCAGTGATTTACTTTCAGGTTTTGCCTTATTCACCGCTTTGCGCCAGCAGTTTAGCCACTAAAGCCGTCCATCCCGTTTGATGGCTGGCGCCGATCCCGGCTCCATTGTCTCCATGGAAGTATTCGTAGAAGAGTATATGATCGCGCCAGTCCGGGTCAGACTGAAAGGTGAGGTTGTTGCCGAAAACGGGGCGCTTCCCTTCGGAATCTTGCAGGAACAGGGCGGAAAGTCGCCGGGACAATAACGCCGCTATATTCCACAAATCATACTGGTGGCCGCTTCCGGTGGGGTATTCGATCATAAACTCACCGCCGTAGACATAATCGTATTTTTGCAACGCCTCGATTAACAGGAAGTTGATAGGAAACCAGATCGGTCCGCGCCAGTTGGAATTGCCCCCGAACAATCCTGACATAGATTCTGCCGGTTCATATCCGATGCTCATATTCATTCCGTTCAGGGTACAGACAAAGGGATGGTCTTTGTGATAGCGGGATAAAGCGCGAATGCCATGCGGCGCCAGAAATTCGTTTTCATCAAGAACAACGGACAGAATACGGTGCAAGCGGTCTGGATTGATCAAGGAAAATAAGATTCGGTCTTGCTGTCCTCGTTTCGTTATATGGGCGATATCTTTTGCCATACCGGGACGATGGCGCAGGAACCATTCCATGCGTTGAAGAAAGTCCGGGGCGACATTGAGAGCATCTGAATCAAAGGCTTCCACCGCAAACAGGGGAATCAGCCCGACGATGGAGCGGATTCGCATCGGCATAAACGATTCCGCGTTCTCTTTACTTTGTTGACGCAAAATGTCGTAGAAAAAGCCGTCCTTTTCATCCCACATCGCAAGACCATCATCGCCCATTTGCGTCAGGGCATGCGCGATATAAACGAAGTGTTCGGCGAATTTGGTGGCGACATCCTGATAGGCGGGATTCACTCGCGTCAATTCCAGAGCAATCGCCAGCATATTCAGGCAGAACATCGCCATCCAGGCGGTTCCGTCGCACTGTTCCAGTGACATCCCCTCCGGAAGCGGAGCGGAGCGGTCGAAGACCCCGATATTATCCAACCCGAGAAAGCCGCCTTCGAAGACGTTGTTCCCTTCCGTATCCTTCCGATTGACCCACCAGGTGAAATTGAGGAGCAGTTTATGGAAAATCCGCTCCAGGAAATCGGTATCGCCCGGTTCGTTGCGTTCTTTTCCCATTGCTTTGCGCTCTATTTTATAAATGCGCAGAGCGGCCCAGGACAGCACCGGAGGGTTGACATCATCAAAACTCCATTCGTACGCCGGAATTTTCCCACTGGGGTGCATGTACCATTCCCGGCAGAGCGTCAGGAGTTGGTGCTTGGCGAAGTCCGGATCAATCATGGCGAAGGGAATCATATGGAAGGCTAAGTCCCAGGCGGCGAACCAGGGGTACTCCCAGGTATCCGGCATGGAAAGGACATCGCGCATGGAAGCGGTGCGCCAATCGGAGTTACGTCCCTTTTTGCGTTGCGCCGGCGGCGTGGGCGAGGCGGGGTCTCCCTCTATCCATTTCTGCACATCGTAATGATAGAACTGTTTCGACCATATCAACCCGGCGAATGCCTGCCTTTGAACGCGACACCCATCTTCGGAGAGCGGTTTACCATCCATAGGCAAGGTAAAGGGAGAATAAAAGGCGTCCGCCTCGGCAATTCGCGTTTCAAACAGCGCATCGAACGATTCCTTTGCGAACATCCCCGGCAATTCCAGCAGATGTGGCGCTGTAGGACGTAAACGCAGTTTTACGATTGCGGAACCGCCTCCCGGAATGTTCAGGGGATACCATGCAACCGCTTTCGTTCCGATGTGTTGCGGATTGACGGCGCGCGTATCGCTGCCGATAATGCGCGCATGAAAGGCGTCTTTGGGGTAGGGCGTCTGATTGGGAACGCCGAATACCCGCTGATGATTGGTTTCGTTCTCACAGAATAGCAATTCGGGCGTCAGGGCAAGTGTTTCGGAATTTTCCCCGTTTGCCTGAGTGATTGTCACGGTATCGTTACAGATCAGGTACTGCGTCCCCAACGCAAAGTGGGAAGCGCGAATCCCGACGCATTGATTGCCCGAGTAATCCCCGCTTACATCGGCGCTGAGGGAAGGATGGCGATCATCATTGCCCCAGGACCACGTATTTCGAAACCACAGCGTTGGTAACAGGTGTAACGACGCGTCCTCCGGTCCTCGGTTATGGATGGTAATCCGAATTGCGATATCTTCCGGGGTCGCTTTGGCGTACTCGACAAAAATATCGAAATAGCGATTCTCCCCAAATATTCCGGTATCGATCAATTCATACTCGGACTCATGACGACCCCTGCTCCGATTTGTCGCGACCAGATCGGCATAGGGAAACGCCCGGTGGGGGTACTTATACAGGCATTTCAGGTAGGAATGCGTCGGCGTTGCATCCAGATAGTAGTAATATTCCTTAACATCTTCGCCATGATTGCCTTCCGGTCCGGTCAGACCGAACAGGCGTTCCTTGAGAATAGCGTCCTGTCCATTCCAGAGTGTCAAACCGAAACAGAGATATTGACGGATATCGCTGATGCCGCATAGTCCGTCCTCGTTCCACCGGTAGGTGCGTGACCGTGCGTGATCGTGAGGGAAGTAAGTCCATGAGCTACCATCCGCGCTATAATCTTCGCGTACCGTTCCCCAGGCGCGTTCCGCCAGATATGGCCCCCAGAGCCGCCACCCATCGGGGTCGCCCTTCGCCTGATCCAACCGCTTTTGCTCTTCATTATTGGGTTCCACGATCGCCTCGCTTTGTTGAGTTCCACGCTCGCCTCGCTCACGTTAGGAATGAATACAGCGTCAGTACTGGGTTAGTCAGTACTGGGTTACCTGAAGCGCCAGAGCGCCGTCCTGATAGAAAGTGGAACCGGAGACATAGTCCGCTTCGGGGGAGGCGAGCCAGACGACCATGCCCGCCACCTCTTCCGGCTTGCCGAATCGTCCCCAGGGAATTTCGCTCAGGGCGTTTTTCGTTTCCTGAGGGTCTTGAAGGACGGATTGATTGATAGGCGTGGCGATAGCGCCGGGCGCCACACTATTAATATTGATTTTCATCGGCGATAGTTCAATCGCGAGGTTGCGCGTCAGCATGCGAACGCCGCCTTTACTCGCGCAATAGGCGGTGTATTGCGGAAAGGGGATGTCTTCGTGGGTGGAGGAGATGTTGACGATTTTGCCACGGGCTTCCATATCGGGAAGCGGTTCCTGCGCCATCATCTGCCTGACCGCTGTCTGGGTCACCAGAAACGGACCGCGTAGATTGACGGCAATCACCAGGTCCCACTCATGATCCGTGACTTCGAGGAAGGGTTTCTTGATCTCGATTCCGGCGTTGTTCACCGCGATATCGAGACGACCGAACGCGGCGACTCCACCCTGCACCAGAGCCTCTACCTGTTCGCGGACCGAAACATCCGCCGCGATTGCGATTGCCCTGTCCGGGCCGCCGCAAGCGGCGACGACTGCTTCCGCATCCGCCTTGCGACTTGCCGCTTTCGGGTCGCCGTCCGGCCCGCCCAGATAGTTGACAATGACTTTTGCCCCTTCTGCGGCGAAGCGCAGGGCTATCGCCCGACCGATTCCACTGGATGCGCCTGTAACAAGAGCGACTCTTCCGGCTAAACGCATAACCATTATTCTCCCCTGATACTGTAGCCGAAATCATACCCTGTTTTCAACAAATGCTCTCATCGTTTTATGCTAACAGGCAGAAATAAGAAAAGTCTTAACTTAAAACACTTCGCCAGAACCGGTATCGATGGCGGTTCCGAACTGACCCGTTGTCGAAACGGTGGCTTGCGGGAGGGCGCGGAGGCGGATGGAGAAGTTGAAGCCCCGTTCACTGCGGTAGCCGTAGGGCTGATCGACATACGAAAACAGGTATTCGTAATCATGGAAACGCCAGGTGACGGAGTACCGCTGATAGTCCCATTTGTAGCTGATGCCGTTGTATCCATTTAATGCGTTCAGGAAGACATCTTTGGAGAACAGCGGAATTGTCAGGGCGCTGGTAAGCTGCGGAAATTTATGGCGCATGGGATCATAGCGGAAACTGGTATCCAGCGCGAAGAAATTCAACCCCCGAAAACGCATCCGGTTGGTCAAATCCAGCCACTTCCCGTGGTTGATGTCATAAGTAGTCGTGAACCGGGTCTGGAACCAGTCGGAGGGGCGAAGACCCAACTGGACACCCAGATTCTGCCAGGGATTCTTGGAGATTCCCGCGGGCAAGTCCGCCCCGGCGCGTTCGATATCGTATCCGGTGGTGACGCCCAATCGCGTACGGTAGGTATCGACATTCGCATTCAGACCGACATTATTGAAGGCCCCGATACGATCCAGACGAAAGTCCGCAGGGGTTCCGCCATAAGGCCGCTGATAGTTGTAGTTCACATTGAACGACGAGTTTTCCCCAAGGCGTTGGCGCAGATTCGACCGTCCGGTAATGATGTACTGCGCGGCATCCTGCCGGTAGACGGTTTGCCGGAATCCGCCGCCTGCAGTGACCGTCAGATTACCGCCCGGTGTGAGCGAAAACTGCGGGTCGCGACTGGTTTCCGCATTGAAAAGCAGTCGGTTCGTTGTCACGGGTACGACGACGGACGTGGAAGTCCCTCCTCCGGTATTGAACCGTGTGATATTTTCCAGAAAGCGTCCATATCCAAAGGAAAAGCGCAACGGCAGTACCTGGACCAGTTTGCTCTGGAAACTTTCGCGCGGCGTTTCCTCGGGAGTCGTCCCCTGCCCGCTCGCATCGGACCCGGTTCTGTCGGAACCCGTATCGTTTCTGTCTGCGCCACGTTGATTGGGTCGAGACGTCCGGGGACGCAGGGAGTTTGACGAACCGGAAGCGTTACGATCAACGCCGAGGAGGCGATCCAGATTGGTTGTCATCACAAAGTCGGGCAGTTTCTGTGTCCCGAAGAAGGGGGAGGAACCGCCGCTCTTATCGCGACTGAACAGGTTTTTGTTGGCGCTCAGATTCGCATCGAAAATGCCCAGAGAACCGCTGGCGGTCAGGTCGGCGGATTGTTCGGCGCGTCCGGAGCGGGTGATGATGTCGTTGAACGTATTGCGCGATGTCGTATCCGAGCCGTTCAACCGGAAGGTGATATTTCCCCGCTGACCCAGCGGTTCGATCTGGGAGAAGGTATACGAAGTGTTGTCGCTGTTGCTGGTTCCGTAGTCGCTACGCCCGTAAGTGATACTGCCGCTGGTGCGCCTTTTGCCGATAGAGCGATCCAGATTCAGCGTGGTGTTGGAAGTGCGTGAACTGGAAGTCAACGCCTGATAACTGTTGTTCTGGAAGTCGGAAGAAATGGTCGCCAGTGTATCGCCCAGATATTGCTGATGGCTGATGCGACCGTTATACGAACTGGCGGCTCTGCTTTTGTCGTTGAGACCGTACAGGGCGAGCGTCCCGACCGCTGCGCCAGCGCCGAGCGAATACGCCTGATCGAAGCCCAGCCCGATGCCTTTCTTTTGCATCACATCGACGCGCACAATGCCCGGCAGGGTCTGACTGAGCGCATAACCGAGCGCCGCCTTGACGTAATACCCCTCTTCGTTCGTCCGCCCGAATTCCGGCAAATAACTGAATCGCGGTTCGTCACGGATCGGAAATGTCAGATACTTGATGCGGGCGACTTCGCGTTCATAGCGGTACAGAATATTGTCACGCAGAACAATGCGGTCGCGTGGAATGACATCTAACTGCCGGAAGCCGATCTTGAAGTGCGGATTCGGGAAGTCACAGGTGGTCAGGAGTCCGTTGGTCGCCTTGTAGTTATTGCCGATTCGATCCAGCGTCGCGCCCGAAATATAGGCCGGTTGGACGATCTGAGATCCGATATTTTCGGCAGGGACGATGGTTCGCCCGTTCCGCGTTTGAAATTCGCGCGTTCGCGTATTGATACGGACATAATCGGCATAGACCGGGTAGGGAGTCCCCGTCAGAACGACGGAGCCTTCCGCTGTGACGAAGTTTCGGCGGCGATCCCATTGCGCCTGCTGGCAGGTAACGATATACCCGGACGTTTCGACCCTCACATTGCCGCGTGAGGTGACGATCTGGTTATTCTCGCTATAGATTGTCTCGCCATCGGTTTGAAAGTTGACCTCCCGACCCTTGCGCGTGTTCGCTGTCGCTTCCTGCTCCGTTTGCGTTTTGAGACGATCCCGGACAGCATTACGGGCGCGATCAATCGCAAGGGGCGACGGCGCCACCGGCTTTTGCGTCGTATCGGCGAATTGGGGCGAGGGGGGAACTGTCTTTTCCGCCGCTTCCGCCGCCTGAGGGTTAGTCGGGGGGAGAGGCGGCGGCGGATTGGCGCCGCTCGTGTCCTGCGCTCCGGCGCGGGAAGGACAGAGGGATACCACAAGCATTACGGCGGAGACCGTAATGGTGGCTATTCCTGTTTTTTGAGTAGCCACAGTCCGAAAAGCGTGAAGATCACATTGGTGGACCAACCGGCGACCATCGGGGATAAATATCCGCCGAACCCGATAGATTTCATCAGTAGCAAGGTGTTCCACGCGACAAAAGAGACGATGACCGATAACAGGATTCCGGTAAATGCGCCCGCTCGCGCAAAGAGCAACGCCAGCGGAGGCCCACATAGAGCAAGCGTCATTCCCATGAGGGGGAGGGAGAGTTTAAACCAGCGTTCCACTTCCAGAGTGACAGCGTCTCGTGAGTTGCCGAATCGTTTGGCTTCCGTCGCTCGCTGTGTCAATTCTTCGTAGGAGAGTTTATCGTTTTGCGCGGGTTGCGAATACATCTGGTTGAAGTCGATTTTCAAATCCAGCGTGCCCGATTCCGCTCCGGCATCGTGGACAGTGAAACCATTACTATCATACTCGTGCCGGACGATGCTTTTGAGATGCCAGATGCCTCTATCCGCCCCTTTCTCGTAATCTGCGTATTTAGCGGTCGTAATTTTGGGGTACTCGGGCGCTCCCGGAACGGTTCCGGGCGGGGCGTAGTTGTTTTCGACCAGAATGACATTGTTCAACCGCCACCTGTTGTCCGCCAGCTTCGATGCAGAGGAAAATGAGACTGTGTAATTGTCAACGCTGATCGTTCGACCCTGCTCGATCTTGCTGGACGTGATGGAGTTCAGGGCGCTCTCTACATTCTGCTGTTCCTTGAACGCCCAGGGCGTAATGCGATTCGCAATATACAGGTTCGCAAAACTGATCACTGCGCCAAAGGCGAAAATCGGCAGGAAAATCCGCCAGAGCGGGACGCCCGCGCCGCGCAGGACGGTGATTTCATTGTCCCGCGCCATGCGGTTTATGGTCAGACTCGCTGCCAGCGCCGTCGAAACGGGCAAGGTCAACACCACGGCTGTCGGAATATTGAGCACGAGCATCCGCGCCACTTCCTGTAGCGGCCACTTCTCGCGGGTAATGGTATCGAGCCAGGCATACAGGGTATTACCGACAATCATCATCAGCACCAGAAAGGTGCCAATGAAGAAGGGCATCCAGAGCTCAGAGAAAATGTAGCGGTCAGAAAGGCGCATAACAGGCGTCAGGAGAGTGTGCAATCTCTCTGACCCATAATAGCGCCTCCTACTTCACACTGCCTTACTCACCATCTCCAATGGGGACGCCCGATATACGGGTTTGACGGTACCTTAACCCGGACAATCGAAAGAGGATGCCGGAAACGGTGACCAGTCGTAGGAGATTTCCTCATCGCCGAATTTCCAGCGACGAGGGCAGGTCGTTTCTTGCCAGTCGAGGGGGATAGCAAGCGGTTGCGGGACGGCGGCGCGGGCGAAGGCTTCGGTAAGGGCGGCGCGTTGGTCAAGTTGTCGGGCGATAGCGGGCTCAGCAGATACGAATAATGCTGTGCCGCTACGGGCGAGGATATCCAGCCACTGGCGGTTCAAATCCCAGGGAATATGTTCGGTTAGACCGACGCAGTCGGCATCGGCGGCGAAAAAGGCGTTATGCTGGGGTTGGCGGAAGGCGAGGGTGTTGACGCCCATTTTGCGTGTTCGTTCCCAGTGTCGTCCGCTGGTATCGTCGCCGGTACGCTGGAGTTCAAAGAGTCCCGCACCCAGATGACCGATTGTGTTGCAACCGATCAGGTAAGCGTCGCCCGCCGCTTCACGAATAGCGGAATACAGATCGCGGATAATCTCGGCGGTGGTGCGCGTCCGATCCGCAAACGCCCACCCATTTCGGGTGACCTCCGACCCCATCTGAAATCCCCACTTGCCCGTGATATCGAACGTGGTGAAGTCATGCTTGATCATGCGGTAACCCCACAGCGTCAGGCGGCGGATATCCTCGCGAACAAGATCGAGAACTTCGGGCACAGATGGGTCCAGATAGTTTTCACGCGCTTTACCGTGCGGGTGCGTTTCCGGCAGACGCCAGGTTGCGGGAACGGTGGCTTGCGTTAATAGCGGGCGAATCCAAATACCGGGGCGCGTTTCGTTGTCGGTCATCCGGGATGCCAGCCCTGGCAAGTCGGGGAAATCGGTATTGCCTACTTCATAAGGACCGCCATTACAACCTTTACCGGGAAACCACCCTGCATCAATAACATAAAAGGGCGCATTCTCCCGATTGGGCGACAATTCCCGGATCAGGGCGGAATCTGACCATACCGTTTCGGCAGTGATGTTTCCGTAACGGAAGTACCAGTCGTTGCCGCCATAGACGGGTTGAGACGGAAGACGGGGCGCCGGGCAGAGAGCGCGACAAAAACGACGGGCGAAAGCGAAGGAATCCTCGCCGCTCTCCGATGATAGCGAATGAACGACCGCCGCCTGAAGAAGACGCTCACCTGAATGGACGCCGCTCCCGCCGTTACGGACATCCAGCATCAAGGTGACGCCCACTTCATCCACACGCCAGGAAGATAGCGCCCCGGCGCCAGTCTCAACGCCGATTCCGAAAGTTACCCCGGTCTTCCTATCCGCCAGGAGGGCATACCAGGGCAAAACGCGCTCCGGAACGATGCCTCGCCACTCCAGATCGCCATACCCACGCTCCCAATGATCGCCCATAATTTGTGTATGAGGCGCGATGGCGAAATCCCAGCGTAAGGCGACATAAGCAAGGGCGACATTCGGCGCGGAAAGCGAAATTTCCAGTACGTTATCGGACTGTGCAATCAATCGAACTTCTGCGGCGGAATCATTGCGTTCCGTTTCTGTCCAGCAGGCGATATGCGGTTTGTCTGTAAGGGGGAGCGTGTCAGGCATGGTTCGAAGTAGTTTGGGAAAACGTCCTCTTTTTCCTCCTGTGGCGCAACGAATAAGGGGAATCCCATAGGCAAAAGAATCCGTAAGCAAATCAGGCTTTTCAGAGATATAATTCTCACTGAACAGTCTTGTTTATGATGCGCGCTTTGCAACCACGGGAAAGTCAGACAGTAAGTCGGGGCGCGGTAGCGTTATCGACTAAACGCACGTTATTTCCACTGGGATCAACGCTTACCTTACGTTGCCCGGTAGTACAGGCGTCTCTGGGTTCCTGCGACGGTCCGCGACTCGCCGCCGCCGTTTCCCGCGCCGGAGCGCTGGGAAGTCTCACCATCAACGGTGGCTCGGATATTCGTTTGAAGCGCCGTCTGATACAGTTACGCCGACTAACCAAACGTCCGGTCCTCATCGCTTTTACGCCCCAGTGGCAACGTGAGACAGTACTGAACGCCTGTCTGGAACAGGGATTCCATCATTTTCAGGTCTTCTGGTGGAATGGCCCCCGGTTATCGCACGAGATCCATGCGGTGGGAGGTACGGTGTTCTGGCAGGTAGGAACCGTGGAACAGGCCAAAGAGGCTCTCGAAAACGGCGCCGATATTCTGGTGGCGCCGGGAACGGATGCGGGCGGTCAGGTGCGGAGTCCCTATTCCTTACAGGAACTGCTGGAGAAACTACAGAGTATCACCGCAGGACAGGTTCCGATTGTCGCGGGGGGCGGGCTCGCCAACGTTCGCGATGTCGCTACTATTCTTTCTCAGGGAGCCAGCGCCGCCCTGATGGGGACGCGATTCCTGCTATCGGAAGAAGCGCAGGCGGAGCGTCATTGTAAAATACGTCTTGCCCGTGCGGATGTCAGCGACCTGATCCTCGATCCTCAAGTCGCTGGCGAATGGCCGTGCGCTCCTCGCCGGTACCTGCGCACAGCATCGGGCGCGGATTTCCCGGCGCTCTTTGCGGGAAGGGGTATTTCCTCCATCAACGATGTCCGACCCGCCGCCGAAATCGTGCGGCGATTGACTCCGGCGCAACATCGGAAAGGATGGGAGGCGATCCTGCCGCTCTCCCACCCGATTTCCGCTACCGTTTAAACTCCACGCTTGCCGGTTGTGATGTTTCTCCCACTGCGCCCACAGAGATAACCTCCGCGACATAGGTCACTTTGGTGACGCCGGTTGGGTTCGGAAGGGAAAAGTTGGAGACGCTCCATTGTCCCTTTTCGTTAGCGGTGACTTCGCCTTCAGCGATAGTCCCGGAAACCGGTAAGATGACCAGAGTTCCCTGATAGCGAATACGATACCGGACAACGCCGCCCGCATGGTCGTCGACCCGGTAACATCGGCGCCATTGACGACGAGACGGACTCCGTTACTGGCGACACCCGTTCCTGCGTCCGAAATAGTGCCGTAGATCAGGGGTTTGCCGGGAGCCAGAACCGTATCGGGCGCCGATGAAAGTTTCGCATGCCGCGCATCCGTCTTTACGCTTTTGTTCGCGGAACGTGTCGAATGGGCGTTTCAGGCAACGCCTGAACTCTTCGCCCACCATCCTGAAGCGATTCATAACAATGGCAGGGTCTGCCCGAGGACATGGTCATGCAAGGAATGGCGACAATCGACCATTATGAAGCGAGATTTGGTCAAATACACATGACATCGACCCGGGGTTGGCGCATGAGAATCGGTATAGAGATATCAATTTATCATTTCGTCGAACAGTGGTTGCATGGAATCAGCCCAGATTTTGTAGCCTGCGGGGGAGAGGTGGCAGAAATCCGGCATGATTTCGGCGGAGATGCTGCCGTCGGGTTGGAGGAAGTTCGCGCCGATGTCGAGGTAGCGGACAGTCTTGCCGTTGTCGAGCGTGGGCGAAGCGTCATTGATGCGTTGAACGCGAGCGCGTAACGGATCTTGGGGGAATTGTCCTGCGGGTAGGACGCCCAGTAACAGGATTTTCGCATTCGGGCATTTCTCCTGAATCGCGGCGACGCAGAGGGCGCGGCCTTCGGGAACGCGAATGGCGGGGGCGTCCCCCATCCAGAGGTTGTTGACCCCGATTTTCAAGACGACTAATTTTGGCGTCAGATGATCCAGATTACCGTGTGCGATACGCCAGAGGATTTGTTGCGTCCGGTCTCCGCCGATCCCAAAGTTCGCCGATCCCAGCATAGCGTAGCGCTTGTTCCAGATTTCCTGACCTGCCCCCGCCCAGCCTTCGGTAATCGAATCGCCCAGAAAGACGACCTTGATCTCATCGCGACGCGCTTCCGCTTCCTCGTTGAATCGGTCGTGTCGCGCCATCCATTCCGATGGGGCATCCGGAAAATATCCGTGAACGGGCGTTGTCGGGTCCTGATCGCCCCATTCTGGAGGAATCGGTAAAGAAGAATAAGGAATACGTGTCGGCATGGCGTTATAATAATCTAAACCCTTTCGTTCTGGCAAGAATGGCGGTAAGGGAAGCACACGGAAAGTGTGCGGCAGAAGGGAACGATAAGACGACGGAACACGTAAAGGGAAAGAGGCGTCCTATAGTTAACGTTGTAGTTCCGTAGTGTGGCGCAGGATAGATATTCCGGCTTTTGTTTCGCTTCATGGTAGGGGTTGTATAGCGCACAGGGAGGCGCGTTCTTCGTACAGATGAAACAGACGTATAAAAGGGTTCCCATAGGTAAGGTAGCGGCTCCTGCAGTAGCGCTGGCGGCGCGGCATTTTGTCGGTAACGGCAAACCGCTCGACTTCAAGCTTGGCACGGCGTTATTTCGGGATCGACGAGTCGCGGTTCCGTACAAAATGGCGGCGCTGGCGGCGGGCTTTGTCGCGATGATTGCGCTGAATGCGGTGGAATTACCTGCGGAAACGTTGCTGGCGGTGATGTTGCCGGTAATCGGAGTTGGTCTCGATATCGCTTTTAACAGCTTCGAATGGATTGTTGGCCCCTTGCTGATGGCCGCTTTTGCGTTGCCGCATATCGCGCCGAAAGAGCTAGTCTCTCGTCTGCGTGAAGAGCGTGACGCCTCGTAGCGATCCTTTCGGAATACCTGCCCGGGAAGCGCCGCTTTGGTCTTTTGATCGAAGCGGCGTTTTTATTAGCGTTCCAAATTCCGCTGTCGAAAATATTACGTTCTTAACATTACCTTAATCCACTGGTCGGTTGCCTGAGGTAAAGTTATTATCAGGAATTGCGAACCGCGATTTCACATTGTCTTCTCATTATTTGCCCCCCTGAAATTCCGGGGCGCGACTCATTTAAGGGAGTCCGGACTATGCTCAAACGTTCCTCCGCGCATATTTTATAACGATCCCTTTCACTACGGACGAAATACAGGATTCAGATGACGGAAAATCGATTTCATGGGCGCAAAACGGGCGGGATTTTAACGGTTGTCAGCGCGGTGGCGTTGGCGACCGCCCTTGCAGCAGGCTCCGGCGTTATCCGTATGGGTAAACAACCCGACGGGGCGTTTATAGTATCGTCCGGGCAACGTGTGGAAGCGGGCGCTATTCCTCTGGAGATGCGCCCGATAGATATGGCGATGCATCCTACCGGAAAATTCGCCGCCATTTTAGGTCAGAAGACGGTTTTTCTCCTCAGTTCCGAGGGCGTGATTCCGGATTCCACCGTCCCCTTGATGACCGGCGCCGCTTATCATGGCATCAAGTGGACGCCGGATGGGAAGCGATGCCTGGTCAGCACAGAGGCGGGAACAGTTCGCGAACTGCTCTGGGATGGTTCGATGCTGACGGCAGGAGCGAAAATCGCCTGTGCGCCCGAAAGCGCCGACCCGAAGAAAAACCCGCGTCCGGGAGGAATGGCGATCACCAGAGACGGCAAGAAATTGTTTGTCGCTCTGTGCGATGCCAACGCTGTCGGCGAAATCGATTTGACCAGCAATAAATTCGTTCGCTCTTATCCGGTACAGATGCTCCCGTTCGCTGTCGCGCTTTCCGAAGATGAGAAAACGTTGATCGTCTCGAACTGGGGCGGACGTCAGCCAAAAGGCGACGACGATAAAGCGGAAACGGCGGGAGCTCTGATCGTCGTTGATCCGCGCGGCGCCCCGGATTCCGGGACTGTCAGCCTGATCGATCTCCCTTCCGGCAAAACGGTTCACCGGGAAATTGGTCTGCACCCGACCGAGATCGCGGTGCGAGGCGAAAAAGCGTATATTGCCTGCGCGGCGTCGGACGCTATCGCCGAAGTGGATATCGTCACGCAGAAACTCGCCCGCACTCTGCCGATCAAATGGCAGACGAAAAATCTGTTCGGTTCCATGCCTGTCGCGCTGACGTTTTCGCCTGAGGGGAAAACTTTATACATCGCCAACGGCGGCGATAACGCTATTGCGGAAATGGAATTGCCTTCCGGCAAGATTCGTGGACATCGTCCCGTCGGCTACTATCCGGTGCAGATCGCTCTGGCTCCCGGCGCGAAGACCGCTTTCGTCCTGAATACCAAAGGCAATGGCTCCGTTCGTGAGACGGTCAAGGGCAACAAGGGAAACGCGCACGATTATCAGGGGACGGTCAGTATCTTGGATTTGTCCGCCGATCTGGATGTAGCGACGGCGAAAGTCGCCGCAAACAACGGATGGAACCGCGACCCGAAGAACCTGAAGCCCAACCTCAAAGTCTATAACGGCGCCATCAAGCACGTTCTCTACATTATCAAGGAAAACCGCACCTACGACGAAATCTTTGGGGATTTGCCGCAAGGAAACGGCGACCCGAAACTCTGCTCGCTGGGAAAATTCATGCCCAACCATCGGGCGATAGCGCAGGAGTTCACTCTTTTCGATAACGGCTACGTGTCCGGCACCAACTCGGCGGACGGTCATGCCTGGTCCACGCAGAGCGTCGCCAACGATTATCTCGAACACTTCTACGATAACTATCGCACCTACCCGGATGACGGCGACTGCGCGATGAGCATCTCCGAAGGTGGTTGTCTCTGGGACGCCGCCGCCCGAAAGGGCAAGTCGATCCGGGTATACGGCGAGTTCTGTGATGACCGATTGGCGACCTTTACGCCGCCGGTCAAAAGCTGGATGGAACTGTGGAAAGATCGGCAATCTCGGAAGATCAAGATACAGGTCGGCACCAGAGTTAATGGACTGAAACCCTATATTCACCCGGAGTTCGTCTACTGGCCGCTATTGCAAAGCGATCAGATGCGGGCGGATCTGTTCATTGCGGAATACACGAAAATGAGCCGGGAGGACAAAGTCCCGAACCTGATGGTCATGTCGTTGCCCTGCGACCATACGGAGGGACGTGACCCGAACTATCCCCGACCTCAATCGATGATGGCGGACAATGATCTCGCTCTTGGTCGTGTCGTGGAGGCAGTCAGCAAATCGCCGCAGTGGAAAGATACCTGCATCTTCGTAATTGAAGATGATGCACAGAGTGGGCCGGATCATGTCGATGGGCATCGCACCTCTTACATGGCGATCTCGCCTTATGTCCGGCGCAAATTCGTAGAATCGACGATGTATACAACCGTGTCTATGTTGCGAAGCATTGAATTGATGCTCGGTCTTGATCCGATGAATCGCTTCGATGCGGTCACACCGCCGATTACCGGTTGCTTTACCGATACGCCCGATTTGACCGCTTATGTCGCGAAGAAGAATACTATTCCTCTGGATGATATGAATCCCCCGGTCTCCGCGCAAGTCGGCAGGGAACTCTACTGGACGAAAAAAAGCCTCGCCCTGGACTGGGGCGGGCTGGATCGCGCCGATTCCGATACGCTCAACCGCGTTATCTGGCACTCTGTAAAGGGAGTGGACACGCCGTATCCCGGAGACGAAACGCGCGTCGCTTTCGGAAACCGTCGGAGCGAGAGCGGACTGCATCCGTAATCGGCGTTATGCGAGGGGTGATCTCGGCGTATTCGTTCGGATTCTTTCCGCACCGGGAACAAAATGGGCTAAAATGCGCTTAGATTAACATGATGGCGGAAGCGATTGATAAAGCGGTGCAGGTAGAGAAGCTCTGTCAGAAAGCCCAACCCTGTATCGCCTGTGACCTGCACCTGCGAAGAACCAATGTCGTGTTCGGGGAAGGAAACCCGCTCTCGCCCCTCGTGATTGTCGGAGAAGGCCCCGGCGAAAATGAAGACAAGACCGGGCGACCCTTTGTCGGGCGTGCGGGCGTGCTTCTGGATGAATGTTTACGAGAATGCGGAATGCTCCGCAAGCACGTTTACATTACCAATGTTGTCCGTTGCCGTGCCGCTGACCCGGATGAGACAGGACGAATGAAAAATCGTCCCCCGACCTCTCAGGAATCCGCGACCTGTATCAATCTCTGGCTGGAACCGACGCTTGCCGTTATTCAACCGCTCGTTATCCTCTGTCTGGGCGCTCCCTCGGCGAACGCCATCATCCACAAAGGCTTCAAGATGATGCAGGAACGGGGAACGTTTTTCCCCACGAAGTATGGGCGTTACGCTATCGCCGGACTGCACCCCGCCTATATTTTACGTCAACAGGGCGAAGCGTTCGACTCCGCCCGAGCCTCTCTGGTTGCCGATATCGAGACGGCGCGCAAAAAGGTGATCGAGGCGAAGAAAGAGCCTCCCGCGACGCTTTTTTAAGTTCGAGGGGCGAAGGGTATAATACTGGTTATGCCCCGTAACGCGAAAACTTCAACTTCTCCTCTTTCGGCGGTAAAGCGACATCGACGAGCGCATTGGTTACGGTGGTGTGGCTATGCCTTCGGTTTCCTCGGCGGCGGGACAGCCCTTCTGGGGGCTATCTTGCCGTGGGCGCAAGTGGCGGTTTTTGGGTTACCGCTTCCGTTGACGGGTATCCTGACCTATGGCGCGATTTGCGCCGCCACTACTGTGATTGGCTTGCTGACCCTACGAAACTTCCCCTTAATCGCCGTTCTGGCGGGAGTTCTCGGCGCTTTTTGCGCTCTAACCACCCGGAATCTGGTAGCGCGGGACTTGATGGGGCGCGTCATTTCTATTGAACGGGCGATTGCGCCTGTCAATTCGCGTTTAGCGCAGGTCGCTCTGGAACCGATCGAGCCATTTGAAGGAATCGGTCCGGTTTCGCGTTACCTGGGACCGGGGGCGTTGATCGCGGCGGTCGGCGGTTTCGGGTTGGCGGCGGGTGGCGGCCTCGCCTTCGCCGGGATGCGGATGCAACGTAGTTGCGGCGTCTGCGGCAGCGTCTGGTCGGATTCACGGCGCCCGAACTTCTGCCCGAACTGCGGCAATGAGGTCGCTTCAACGCCGCTATGTCGTCATTGTCATGCGCCGCTGGTGAAGGGCGATAAATTCTGTGTCGAATGCGGAAATCAAAGTTGAGTGTGCGGTTTCGGAATGCGGTTCAGACATCTTTTTTGCTGAAGATTACCGCTCCTGCGATGAAAATCACCAGCGCATAAAACAGGATATAGGGCAAATCCCAGGGGCCGTTTTCCAGCGTTTTGAAGGGGCCGCCTTTGCCCAGAATGACTGCCTGCACCATCGGAGGAAGATCGGCGAATCCGGGAAGATCGCTCAAGGAAGCGCTGACATTCCGTGACATACGGCCCAGCGGCATCAGATATCCAGCGACCTTTGAAGTGGTGGCAAGGTAGGAATTATCGAAAGTTCGGTAAAGCGCGTAAAGGACGCCTTCCGCCCAACCGATTCCCGCACACAGAATGCCTAATCCCGCCGAAAGCTGAAACGAACCGAAGGTGGAGAGAAACAGGGCAAGCGTCAGGAAGACCGCAGGATAAACCAGCAGGGCGGGCAACGTTTTCCAGACTTCGAAATACATTTCCTGCGGGGCGCGATAGCGAGCGACTCCCCAGACGACAATATCCCAGATCACAATATTGAGCGCGATGAACAGGAACAGCCCGATCCATTTTCCGGCGTACACCGAAAAGCGGGAAATAGGCTTGGGTAAAATGGCGGAAAGAACCCCACGCTCCAGTTCCGCAGAGATCGCGCCCGCTCCCAGCGCCAGACTGAACGTTGCAGCGAAGAACTTGAGAACGTCCGTAGCGTAAAAGACAAATAGCGAACCGAATAGCCGCTGACCCTGTGCGGGAGGCAGCGCCGCCAACCGTCCGTTCAAGGGAATGAACGCGCCTATCAGAAGCAGACCAACGATCAATACCGAGATAATGAGCGTTCGTCGTCGTAACGCTTCTTTGAGCGTCAGTTGGATTATTGTCAGCATTGATTACTCATTCGTCGGCAAGGCGGAAGGTTCCTCTGAGAATGCTTCCCTCGTAGAGAATGATGCTTGCAGGAACTCATTTATGCGGCGCGCATATTCGGCGCGCGCCAGATAGATAGAGCGGATATGCGAAGCCTCGGGAACCCCCGGTTCGTAATGTTTTCGGGAGATTGCTGATAAATACCATGGGCGTTGTCCGGAGTCACAAGGTGATCTTTCCCACCTTGAATCAACAGTATCGGGGGCGGTGCAATCGTCGCCATGGCGTCTTCCTGCGCGATAGTTTTACAAGGGACGCCCAGCAAGCGTTCGCCGTAGTGGCGTGTTCGTGGAGTGAATACCGGCGTTGCAGGACTAAAAAACAGCTTCAGACGGGCTTCTACGGCGGCGTCGAAGCGGGCGAAGGGCGAGTCCGCAGTGACCGCTTCGATACGTTGATCTTCCGCTGTCGTCATAAGGGCTATGGACGCTCTCATACTTTACGCCCATTTGACGGAACGGGGCGGCAGGTGGATTCGTCCAAAGGATAGGGCTCTTCCCTTTCAGAAGGTTATCGAGTCGAAAGAAGACGGACAAAATAATTAACGAATCGAAAGTGACTCCATCTGGGAACGAAGGCAATGAAAGAATCGTTCGATAGCTCCTATCCAGGAGTAGCGAAAATGAGTGAAAGCGTATACACGCTTCGTCATATTGAGACCGGTGAGTTTGTTTGCCTGAGACAATCAGGTCATGATTACCTGACTTGTTTCCGATCCGGAGATAATGCCATTGAGTTTCGGGAGCGGCTACGCCTCGTAGAGCATGTCGACATTATTTCCTTTTCGTTGCAGGAAGCGCCGTTCGATTATTTTTATCTGGACGGCATGCTGATCAGTCGGGCGCTTGTCGCCGCATCAATGCCATGATCTCTTTTAACTTTATCTCTCTATTTTATCCTTTGAAGCCTTGACATCGCTGTTAGGTCTTATGTTTCGGTGAGGTTCCGATCCTACGCCAGAGTGATCGTCATCCGGTGACTTACCGTTTGGCGTTTGTCGGAACGAGTTTTTTGAGGCGGGCGATTTCGTCGCGGAGGACAGCGGCCTGCTCGAAGTCGAGGTTTCGGGCGGCCTGCTTCATTTCCTTTTCGATATCGGCGATAGCGAGCATGACCTGATCCAGAGGAAGCGTTTCCGGGACTTTGGTGGAAGCGACACGATAGTAGGATTTGGTCTCTGCTACCTTTCGAGATTCCAGAACGTCGCGAATCGATTTGATGACGGTCTGCGGAGTGATACCGTGTTCCGTGTTATAGGCGACCTGTTTGGCGCGACGGCGGTTGGTCTCATCGATAGCGCGGGCCATCGAACCCGTAATATTGTCCGCGTACATAATGACCTGCCCGCCAACATTACGCGCGGCGCGACCGATCGTCTGCACGAGCGACGTTTCCGAACGCAGGAACCCTTCTTTGTCCGCGTCCAGAATAGCGACCAGAGAAACCTCCGGGAGGTCGAGACCTTCCCGCAACAGGTTGATACCGACCAGGACATCGTAGATACCCAGGCGCAAATCACGGAGGATCTCGGTGCGCTCCAGAGTGTGAATGTCCGAATGCAGATACTGCACCTTGGAACCGATCTCGGTCAGGTACTCGGTCAAATCCTCCGACATTTTTTTTGTCAGGGTCGTGACCAGAATACGCTCCTTTTTCTCTGTGCGAATTCGAATCTCGTTGATAAGATCATCGATCTGACCCTTCGTCGGGCGAATGAGGATTTCCGGATCGATCAGTCCGGTGGGTCGGATAATCTGCTCGACAATCTGTTGACTGTTCTGCTTCTCGTAAGGCCCGGGCGTTGCGGAGACAAACACGACCTGATTGATACGCGCCTCCGTTTCCTCGAATCGTAGAGGTCGGTTGTCCCGCGCCGAAGGCAGTCGGAAACCAAACTCTACCAGCGTATCTTTCCGCCGTTTATCGCCGGCGAACATGGCGTGTAACTGAGGAATAGTCTGGTGAGACTCATCGATGATGAGCAACATATCTTTCGGGAAGTAGTCGAACAGGGTGTGCGGAGCGGTTCCCGGGGGGCGTCCATCGAACCAGCGGGAATAGTTCTCGATTCCGGAACAGAATCCGACCTCGCGGATCATTTCCAGATCGAAGCGCGTCCGCTGTTCGATACGTTGCGCTTCGATCAGTTTGCCCTCACTCTTGAACGCTTTGACCTGCGCGAGCATTTCCTGTTCGATTCCTTCCAGCACTTCTTCCAGCTTGTCGGGGTCGGTGACAAAGTGAGTAGCGGGGAAGATGGTCAGTTCGTCGCGGGTTTCGATCAGTTCTCCCGTCAACGGGTCGAGGGCGGAGATACGCTTGACGGTGTCCCAGTCAAATTCGATACGGTAAAGAATCTCTTCATCTTTGGGTTGTAATTCTAAAGTATCGCCCTTAACCCGGAATGTGCCGCGAGTGAGCGCCACATCGTTGCGAGAGAACTGCACACGCACCAACCGGCGCAAAAGTTCGTCCCGATCATACTCCTGCCCGGTATGGAACCATACCCGCTGATTGGCGTACTCTTGCGGCGCTCCCAACCCATAGATACAGGAAACCGAGGCGACAATGATGACATCGCGCCGCTCCAGCACCGCTTGAGTGGCGGAGTGACGAAGACGGTCAATCTCCTCATTGATGGACGAGTCTTTTTCGATAAAGGTATCGGTCTGCGGAATATAGGCTTCCGGCTGATAGTAATCGTAATAGGAGACGAAGTATTCGACCGCGTTATTGGGAAAGAACTCGCGGAATTCGGAGCATAACTGCGCCGCCAGAGTCTTGTTGTGCGCGATAACGAGAGTTGGTCGCTGGACGGTTTCGATGACTTGCGCCGCAGTGAATGTCTTACCGGTTCCGGTAGCTCCCAGTAGCGTCTGTATTTTGTAGCCCTTGTTAAGGCCATCCACCAGTTTGCCAATCGCCTGTGGTTGGTCGCCGGACGGCTTAAACTTGCTGACTACTTCAAAACATCCCTTTGTCGCCATCGTTTCGGTTTCCTACGCGCCTCGTGTTTGTGTGTAATCCTGTGTCGTTCGCTAATCCCAGTATACTGCCCTAAGCGACGGATCGCCTCAGCGCATCCAGTATGAATGCTCCTACGCCGCTGGAAAGCTGACCATGCTTTGGACGGCGGGGGAGGGCGGCTTCCCGTTTCCCGTAGGCGAAAAGTTCCGTCGGGCGCTGCGGTGCAGATTAGGTCAAAGCGATTCGCTGAAGCATTTGGGATGCTCGCCGTTCGTGAGGGGCGAATTTGGTTCTCGCGCTGTCCGGTAGTGTTGAGCCGTGCAATAACCTTTTTTGTGTTGTATTGGAACAAGCGTCAGGAGTGAGTGGGCCGCTTTCCGCAGTACAGGGGGCATATAATTGATTTTATCAATTAACTCAAATAGACACTTCCCAAAGATTATCTAACTTAGATTATATAACTTAGCGGTACTCGTCGAATAATTCGGTCGGGAGGTCGTTACAAGTCGAATCGGGATCAGGATAGCCATCTGACCAGTATTTATTATCGCAAGTCGTAGCTAATTTTTTGCCGGCGACATGACCATCCACAAAGACAAAGTTAGTTGTGCCATTATGGACCTGAAATACGCCATGTGATTTATCGTTGCCATATACCCATGTAAGCGACCAACTTCCGAGGTCAGGCGGCGAGATCCGCGTTTCCAAAAGTAGGAGCAGACGCGACGAATCACGGATTTCGGTAGCGCGCCGTGGTCTTTGTAATGCTTCGCCTATGTTGCAGGGGGCGGACTCATGAAAAAAACTGCCATTGTACGCATAGGATAGCGGAAAATGGTCTTGCGAGGCGGGCCATTCTGCATTTGATTCATCGCCGCCCTGAATTCCTGGCGCCGGTGCAACCCAGGCATACCCGTTTGAGGGACACTCGTAAAGTTTCAGATTCTTGACGTAGGGAAATGTAACACGTCGCCAATTCAGACTGCTGCCGTCCATTCCGGGGGTCTTTCCACTAACCTGGCAGACCTGTAACGGATGTTTAGCGTCGGGAATACGATTCATTGGGTATGTCTCATCGTAATCTTGAATATACATCGTTACGGCGGAACCCAGTTGCCGCATATTTGACATGCAAACGCTTGATCTGCCGTTCTCACGCACTCGAGAGAAAACGGGAAAGATTATGGCCGCCAGTAGCGCGACAATGGCGATAACAACGAGCAGTTCGATTAAAGTAAAACCCTGTATTGACCGCTTTTTAATAGTCTGAACTTTTTTCATTAGATTTCTCTTACTCTTTCACCGTCGCGAATGAGATCGGGTAAGCCATGCCCAAAGCGCCTGTTCTGAATCGTCTGTGACAATATCCCCCCGCCGCGCCAGCAATTGGATACCTGATTTATGGTTTGCGCCGCGCCGTAAAACAATGGCGTTTTTTCCCACTGTGATGACGCCATAAGCGGGATTTTTGAGTAAAAGAGTGATGGTATGCATATATCTTTCGAAGGAAAAAGGGAAGCATGAGGAGAGCGGGACTAAGGCAATATACTCAACAGGCGTACGCGCAATGTTACTGTTATAATCGGCAGACAAGGTAGCTCCCTCGATAGATGCGACTTCAATTAACGCCTGTTTTGTGCCTCCCCAAACATTTTTCGAAAAGGGATTAGGAAAGTGATAGATGAATCGCCGCTGGGAAAGTTGCGATCCTAATCCCATTTGCGCAGACACCGACACAGTTGGCGGGATTACAGAAAGCGTTTCCCGAATTTCACGAGCTTCTTCGATTGAGAAAACGGAATACAGACTCTCCGTGTCGCGGGAGAAGGGTCCCCAGAGCAAAGTGCCGCCGCATGCCCACAATAACAGATTCATCAAAACCCCGTAGCAGATCAAGTCGGCGTATCCTTTAGCGAGATGATGAATCCAGTAAGATAAACGTTCGTAACCGGCAATAGCGGCGACGATAAAAAATGGCGTTATGAGTGCGGTGTATTGTTCCTCTATATTATGCATTCCTGATCTATTACTAAGCAGGTTCGTCGCTATGGCTGGTAGCGCGGGTAAGAGTTTTTCTGGTGCGAAAAGCGGAAGGAAAAGTAATGGCGTCAACAGAAAAACAAAATAGCTATAATTGTTCCAAAAAAGTGTTAACAGTAGTTTCGGATTAAGGACAAAGTGTGTAACGACAGCAAACGGCGTTGCTCCCCATTGCGAATAAAGGTAAACATAAGGTGAGGGGGCTCCATTAAAGTAGCGTATTGTCATTAACGCTATACATAGTGTGGCGACTCCTGTAATCAAGGTGGCGACTCCCATGTTGCGTTGATGAGGGAAAAGGCAAAATCCGATAAAGAAAATTGTGAGACCAACATTCTCCTTCGTTAGTGCTGCAAATAGAAGTGCAGAAAAATAGCCGATCCAGCGCTTTTGGTTCAAATAGTAGAGCGCAAATAAAAATGCGGGCGTAGCCAAGGTATCTGGATGAAATTCATAGGTATTGCTCCACTGCAACGCTGGGTGACAAAGATAAGCCACAGAGAATATTAGAGCAACAAAAGGTGTCCCTGTTTTCTCCTTCGCCAGCCAATAGACGGGAAAAACGCCTGATGCCAATGCGACGGTCTGGACTACCAGCAAGGTTTTAGGACTCGGAAATAGGACATAAAGTGGAGCCAGCAGATAAAGAATAACACTAAAATGATCGGCAAGGATGTGCGTTCCGCGCAATGTGACAAAAGGTTCTTCCTCATGACTGATCAAATATGTAGCCTGATCGAAAATCCCCATATCAAAATTCATGTAACCAAGGCGATCAAATAAGCTACAGGTCAAACAAGAGAAAATTATCACGTAAACAAAGACTAATGTTATTAGAACAACATTGTGGATTCGTGGAGTGAACATTCTTACCATGAATCGAATGTCTATAGGAGCAATTTGATTATTTGAATTCATTGCTACCATTCATCCTTGTTTGACGTTGCAAAATGAGTATTCGTCCATCCCAACGTGTTTCCAAGTCATTGACAAACCAGCATTCTTTTTTAAGTAAATTGCGGTAGACAGGGTTAATGATTTCTACGGAGTCTTCATCATGCCCTATCAAGGCCACGAAATGATTTTGGTCAACGTGCAACACACCAATATAATGACCCCGCAGAATGTCGGTGGTAGTTAGCTGACGCCCCTCGGCTTGAAGGTTTAATCGAGAGGCAGCGATTTGCAATTCAGCAAACGTAGACGATTCCACGCCTGCCGGGAGGACTTCTTGCACCTGTTTTTCCGTGATCTGTAGTCCTATCGAAGTTGCGGCTGCAAACAAGCTACGTTCGCCACATGATTGTTGGGCAAGAATATGAGGTGGCTCATATAAGGAGGGAAGCCAGCATCCCACGCTCAGGCAAATCAGTATTATGAAGAATCGCGTCGTCGCCATCGGATGAAAGCCGCCAGTCCCAGGAGAAGCAGTGTGGTCATACTCCCTATAAATAACCAGCCTATCGCCATTGGCAGGCGGTTCAGCTTCATCAGCCGCACCATTTCTTTATCTTCGAACTTCTCATTGTTCTCCCCAACTTTGTAAACAGTTCTTCGGTCTTGATCGAACACTTGACTCCCTTTAGCCAAGCGCACTTGAAAGGTAGCCTCGGATAATTGGTTAGCCAGTGTAAGACGAGCGTTATTGATCTGATAATCAGAGAAAATGACAGATTGACCCGCTGTGAACTTTACGCCATTCTTTTGAGTGTCAATCGTCCGCATGCTACCCGTTTGGGCGAACCAAAGACCGTGATCATTAATAAAATTCGCCGCTTCAAAAATTATAGTTCTGGTGGCGCTGGATTTCCACTCCGCTTTGATACAGGCGTAGTTATATTTGGGAGCGAAAGTCAATCGTAAAGGAGTGTTCCGATATTGGCCCAAATACTCGTATAGTTTTCCGTTCCCTATGTCATCGGAGATAGAAACCATTTTAAACGAAGGTTGCAAAACGTCGCAGATCCAATCGCCCTCTATCTTAAAACCAAATTCAGCCGGCCCATAAAGAGAATTTTTCTTTCCGTCAACTGCCGTATCTCTTTGCTGACCTTGACCGCCATCTAACTTGCCAGTAGAAGTGTTCAAAGAGACATTACTCAATAAATGCGTTTGGGTTCCATCGTACACAAAGATAGGCATTTGATTAGCAGGATCGACATTATTCTGTATAGATTGGAAAATATAAAATTCGCCTAACACTGCCTCCGCCGCATTCCCTGTTTCTTTCCCCCCAGGTAGAGGAAGAATCCAACTATTATTATATTCAAACGTAAAGACAGCATTCAAAATCTCACGCCTTTGTTGATGCGCCTGAATTATATCGGAGATAGACGGGCGTACGCTATTTTGAGATATTGCCCTAACAGGCAGAAAAGCAATCAAGAAAACGACGAGTATCGTCCATGACAAATGGTTTTTTGTATATGTAATGTTCATTTTGTTGATTTGTAGGCTTACCCCTTGGTAGGATATGGACCCCCTGCCAGGGGGTATAGAAGACGATATTCCCTTTTTTATTACTGAGCTATGGTGTTGGATGCGTTGCATTACCTCCGCTACAGAAGTTATTCATGGTGTGTGTTGAAGTGTAGGGAATATCCGTACAGTTAGTCGTTTGATAATACTGTGTCCATGAACACCATTTAGAGAACTGTACACAGGTAGAGTTGGGATCTTGGTTGTTTTGTCGACAAGTCAAACCTGGATTATATGAGTTTGTATAGCTATATTGCCAAGTGCCACCGACATACCAAGGTATGCATGGGTATGTCCCGTCTGGGACTTGACAGATAGTTTTATCGCAACTGTAGCCCCGCCCACCTGTATCCTTCATTTCCTCCGCACTCAATGGGCGTGACATAAATCCCGACCTCTGTGGTATTGTCGCGGCGCCCGTTGAAGTTATGGCGTATAGTGACAGACAGAGCCCCATTACGCAACTGATCGCAAGAGAACGATACATTTCGACCCTCCTTAACATTTACAGTCCTTTTAACAAAGAAAACGATGCGTCTATTATTGGTAATTTGTTGCCAGTCGTTAGGAATCAGTAAGTTTCGCTGTGGCTTCCCACCGTATATTGCCTCTGAGGAAAACGACACTGTATAAGTCAGATTTATCTGACGAATATGTTGGGTGTAGAATTCCTCGTAGGATTAAGCCCCAAAGTATAAAGATTCGCTACGACAACCAGTAATATCAGATTGAGTGCTATACCTTGCCAAGGAGCAAGGCTATACAAAATTCCAAAACAGTGACAGGGGACTTGTATCCCCATCAGTCCGCGCCAAGCGGAATAACTCGCAAAAACGCTTGCTAACAGCGAAAGAACGCATAGCGTCGCCACCCGCCAAGATGGTAACCAGATAAACGTAGCGACTACTAACTCCGCGCCAATAACTAATCGGGCGACTGCTAAGGTCAATAAATCCGGGACAAGACGCGATGCAACTATCGTCGCCTGAAGTTCGCTAAACCGTTGCATTTTCGCGAAGGCGGCGATCAAGAAAATCGTTGACAGAAGTGTCAGGGAGATATAAAGATTGAAATGTCTAAGACCAAAGTAGCGACTCTGGAGTTGTGGTGACATAATTGTCTTTCGATTCACCATTGAACATAGCAAGTTTTTTGATGGCAATATAATAGAATTCAACACAAGGGGCAATACCCAATTTAGGGTATTGCACCACGTAGTTCTTTTTAATGGCGATTGCCTACGTAAACGCCAGGGAGAACATAATGCCTCACTAATAACGGCGGTAGAAATTTTCGAGCGACCAGCAACTCGAGGCATAAACACTATGGGAACTTCTACGACGAGTAGGTTCAAGGAAGCCCAGTGATAATTCATCTCGCATTGAAAGCAATATCCGACGGCGCCAATCTCCGATAAATGTAAACCTTCGAGCGCTGACCGTCGAAGACATTTGAACCCGCTTGTCACATCACCAATTGATAAATGCAAAATTGTACGGATGTACAAGCCGCCAGCCAAACTGAGCAAATGTCGCCACAAAGGCCAGCGCTCAATTCGTCCTCCTGGAATGAAGCGGGAGCCAATAACAACATCCGCCTTGTCCAGAATAGGGAGCAAGTTAAGAAGGTCTTGCGGGCGATGGGAGCCATCCACATCCATCTGAGCGAAATGGGTATACTCATGAGCCAATCCCCATTGAAACCCAGAAATGTAAGCGCGCCCTAAACCCTCTTTGCGGGGACGGTGCAATACATAAAGACGATTCTCATGTCGCGCCAATTCGTCAGCAATATTGCCTGTACCATCGGGCGAAGAGTCATCCACAACCAGCAGATGCGCTTCCGGCAATAACCTAAGCAGGGCGCTCGTTATACGCGGCAAATTTTCACATTCATTATAGGTAGGCAGAATGATCAACAGCCTTGACACTACAATTTCCTGCTTCCCGAAGTGGATGGTTCCAGACCTTCGCTGAGATAAATGATCTTATGCAGATCTGATCAAAAATACAATACCCAATTTTGGGCGCTGCGCCCGTCGTGCAGAGTTTTCTTTTATTCTTCCTTTTCGTACACACTATGCAGGAGAAAAGGTTTTTCCGGTGGAGGCAATTTAACCCAGCCATAACGGAGGGCGACAAAAATTGCTTCGCAACGGCTGTGTGTACCAAGCCTTTTGGCGATCTCTCTGAATTCAGTATTAATTGTACTGCGCGTTCGCCCCAAATTTTGGGCGAGCAATTTTGAATCCATGCTACATAGTCTTGCTGACGCTTTGAGCAACTGGTACAAGTAATTGGGCAACGGGCAATCAACATCCTGGGAATCGCTACTGACTTCGGGCATCTCTATTTCTCACTCTCAACTTATTTTAATATGTATAATCAGTTATTAAAGTTTTGATATCAGTATATGGCTAATTATAACATAATGCTACATTGATCAGCCTGATAATATTGATCAGCCTATCAATTAGGTGGAAGATAACCCAAAACGCTCATGACATCATCTGTTATTGATTATATTAATATTATTGATTCTCATTTTCATCTCTGGACAACGACGCAGTTTGACCGCCCTTGGTTGAGCGGAGCGCTGGCGCGGGATTTCACTCGCGAAGACTATGAGGCGGCGACGAGGGGCATTTCCCTTGAGGCGGCGATCTATGTCGAGTCCGGAGTCACGGCGGAGTATCGCTACGAGGAATCGGAATGGATTCTGGAGGCGCAACAGAAAGATGCGATTATCGCAGGCGCAGTCATCAGTATTGATCCCTTGCACGAAGATTACCGGGACGTTATCGCAACGTTTTCCTCGCATTCGGGATTGAAAGGCGTTCGACCTGCGATCCATCGTCAGGTGGGAACCTCTCCTCTACTGAATGAACCTTTCCTGCAACTAGCGAAGAATCTGGGGGAAGCGAACCTTTGCTGTGATTTGCTGGTCGGACGAGATGAACTGCAGGAAGCGGCGATGTTAGCGAGACAGCGCCCGGATACCCGCTTCATTCTCGATCACTGTGGCGCGCCCGGACGGGAGAGCAAAGATCGCGCTTTATGGGAAATGGCGCTCGCTGTCCTGGCGCAATGTCCGAACGTCTACTGTAAAGTGTCCGGTATCGTCGGTTCTTCGCCCACCGGAATTCCTTCCGCCGAAACGCTGGAACCGATTGTCCGTCACTGTGCAGAGGCTTTTGGGAAGGATCGCTTGCTATTTGGCAGTGATTGGCCGGTCTGCACCCTGTACGCCAGCTTGACCGAATGGAAAGGTATACTGGACGAGATCATAGCGGATTGGTCGGAAGCCGAAAAACGAAACTTGTTTCATGACAATGCGGCGCTCATCTACCGTCTCTGAGTAAACGCTTAACAGGGATTTCGGGGAAATCTGAGCAAGAATAAGGATTGTTCATTACGAAATGAATAGAAGGACAACGAAATGATAGCTTCTTACGTGACCATCGGCGCTCTCGTGGCAATGCTTGGTTGTACGGTCGTTCCTGTGGTCGATCAAGACGCTACCGCTACGCCGCTGGATTATTTGGCTATTGCGGAGCAGGTCGAGGAAAGCCTGAAAAAGGACATACTGGATAAATGGTATCCTCGCGCCGTCGATAAAACGCACGGAGGCTTTCATCAGTACTTCAATCACGACTGGACACGCGGCGAAGGCGATGAGCGCTCCGTGGTGTATCAGGCGCGATTGACGTGGATGGCGGCGGAAGCGGCGAAACGGTACAAAAGTCGGTCAGTAGAATTCACCGAATATTCCCGGCATGGTCTGGACTTTCTGAATCATCGCCTGTGGGATGCGCAAGACGGCGGCTTCTTCTGGGCGGTAACCGGTGAGGGAAAGCCGGTAACGACGGAAAAACATTCCTATGGCATCGCCTTCGCTATCTACGCCGCCGCTGCCAATTACCGGGTCACCCGAAACCCTCAGGCGCTGGAACTGGCGCAACGCGGGTTCAACTGGCTCGATACCCATGCCCATGATAGCGTGAACGGCGGCTACTATGAAGCCCTGCAACGCAATGGCAAGCCTATCGCCGTAACAGAAAACCCGGAATCTGTAAAAGACGCTATCGGGACACGCAAGGGGTATAAGTCCATGAATACCCACATCCACCTTCTGGAAGCCCTGACCGAACTGTACCGGGCGGACAAAACGTCCCGGGTCGGCGCACGACTACAGGAAATTTTCGATATCCTCTGCAAGAAAATCGCGTCTCCGGAAGGATACCTGCGCCTGTTTTTCACGCCGGACTGGAAACCTACATCGGATATGGACTCCTACGGTCATGATATCGAGACTGCGTACCTGATTCTTGAGGCCGCCCGTGCGCTCGGGAAAGGAGAGGACGCCACCGTACAGACCCTTTCTCGCCGTCTGGTAAACCACACAATAATGTACGGAATGGATAAGCGATACGGCGGTTTCTATGACTCCGGTCCGATCAACGGTTCTGCGACCGAACGGGACAAAATCTGGTGGACGCAGGCGGAGGCGCTGAATGCGCTTTTACTGATGGACGAGCGTTATCGAAGCGAAACTCCTGAGTACGGGAAAGCGTTTGTCCGCCAGTGGGAATTTATTCAAAAATATCAGATCGATAAGACGCACGGAGGATGGTATCCCACCCTGCATCCGGACGGGACGCCTTTAGTGCGGCAGGGCAAAAGTGATGCATGGACAGACCCATACCATCAAGGCCGCGCTCTACTCCATGTCAGCGCCGCCTTACAGAAGTAAACCGCCTCAGGCGATCACCTGTCCGTCGCTACGGAGACGATCCTGCAAGGCGGAAACGGACAATCGTTGCAGGGGGGCGTCGGCGTTGACGTCCGCTCCGATGGGAGCCATAGAAAGACACGCCGCCGTCGCCGCCGCCTGACCGAGCGAAAAGAAAACGGGTTCCATCCGCAGGCTGCTCCATGTCACATGAGTCGCGGAGATGCAAGCGGCGGATGCCAGATTGATGCATTCCGATGCACGGGGAACGATTGCACGGTAGGAAATTCCCCAGGGGCGCGGGATAAAGACCTCGAAACATCCTTCATTACGGACTTGAGGCCCATCAGGTGTTATCAGGACAATACGGCGCGTATGATGCGAATCCGCCGTATAACTGGCAAGGGCGATGGAATCGGATACCGATTCGCGACTGAAAACATGACGCTCTGTCAGTACGGTATCGCTGATCATGCGTCGGGCTTCCCGAATATAGAGTTGATGCGGCCATCCTCCGGTAGAAGCGAACGCATCGGGAGTCAGACCAAGCCTTTGTGTGAACTGACGAATGGTATCGGGTACGCGCGGTTCATTCGCAAGAAAATACAGCAGTCCCTTCTGGTAATTGACGTGCTCCTGAAAAATCCGTTCACGCTGTTCGTAGGACGCTTGCGCCCAGGCATGATTTCCGCCGACATAATCCAGACTGACTGCGCCATAGTTGTTCATATCGGCGTTTTTGGCTCTGCCATTCGAGACATTGACTACCAGATTGAACATATCCGTTGCGCCCCCCCGTGCCAGAATATACCGGAGAAGCAACTCATAGCGCACGGCATCATACTCTGAGGGGCGAGGAAACGGAATGCGTCCGGCGGCGGAAGAAACGCATAAACGAAAACAATACGCCTGAACACGGTCGTCCGCTTCGCCAGTTTTCCCCCAGGGTTCCGAATCGATCATCGGTAAAAGACCGCTGTTCGGGTTGCCCGGAATGTTATAAGGGTCTATCGGAGTCAGAAAGTTGTGATTGCCGGAATCGGGGTAAATGCCGTTCAGGGTTTCCCCGTAACGATCATTGCTTTCGCGACCAACGGTGCAGGTGACGCCTGCCGCCGCCAGAAGATCGCCTTCATAGGAAGCATCGATAAAATAACGCGCAATAAAATAGTTTCCGCCCTCCGTAGCGATGTAAGCGATGGAGGAACCACGTTTTTCGACGGCGACTAAACGTTGCTGATACAGAATGGGAATGCCTTCTTCCCGGCACCATTCACGCAGAACCGCTTCGGCAATTTGAGGCTCAAACGTGAACACTTCCTGCATGCCGTATCTTGCCCCAATACGGCGATAGAACTCTCGCGCAATGCCGCCAATCGATTGCCTGGCGCCGTAGTCCGTCGCGCCCAGACCGCTGGTAGTCATGCCGCCGATATGGCCGCTGAAAGCGAGCAAAAGGACGGATCGTCCCATCCGTCGCGCCTGTATCGCGGCGGCGATTCCCGCTACGGTCGCGCCGTAAATGCAAACATCTGCGGTCAGATAGTAAGACTGACCACCGCTTCGTGAGGGATAATATGATAAACCCTCCGAAGGATAGGGCAGGTTCACCAGATTCGGGCTTACCGGAGTGAAAGTAAAGGGCAGAGGGGTCGGAGTGGGAGTGGGAACAGGAGTGGGTATCGGAGTGGGTATCGGAGTCGGAACCGGACCTAGCGTAGGGGAAGGCGAAGGAGACGGCGAAGGAGTCGCTCCGGGCGTGGGTGATGGGGTGGGCGTCGGTTTAGGCGTCGTGGAGGAATGGCGCACATTGGGAGTGCGAACGCCCCCGCACCCACTTAGCGTCGCCGTTATCGTCCCCTGAAGAGCGAGAGAAAGAAATCGTCGTCGGGGCAACGTTTCATCAGGTTGAGACGGTTTCTCGGAATCCATAAAAAGAAGAGATCGCTGAAGACGTGGAATTAAACATTAGTAAGCGCCACCAATCATTTTACACGATTTGGCAAAATATAGTTAAATCCATTTTGTGAATCACGCTATCCATTTTATGCAACGATAAATTCGGTGACCATCCTCGGACAGGGAAAAGAAAACGCCCCCCCCCGAACTCGATCTGGGGAGGGGCGTTTCAAAAAGGTGAAGTTAACAACCCTTTGCGCAGAGTTTACTTCGCAATGGAAGCGATCGCCTTGTTGAGTTCGGCGAGACCGGCTGCGTCGCCCTTCACATTCACAAAGTTTTGTGCAACGGTCCAGTTCTTGTAGACGATGACCGTATTCTTGATATCCGAGGAAGTGTTAATGTTGTAGTTCTCAACATAGTCGGCGTCCTTATCGAGGACTGCCATTCCCACGCCCTGAGTGGAAGGAAGCTTGGCGGCGGATTGGATCATCGCTTCGGTGGCTTTCGCGTTGCTCTTATCGGTCAGAGCGACGACAAGCGCCTTGAATTCTTTGCCCTTATAGGTCTGCATCGCCTTGCTCAACGTCGAAGCGATAGCGACGACGTTCTTCGGGTCGTCACCGTTCACCCATACCTGCGCCTGAGGACGATCCTGGAAGGTGCAGGGGAAACAACCGGTCGTTCCCGCCAGTGGGCCTGCCAGATGCTTTGGATGGAACGGAGAAACACGCTGTCCGGATTTCAATCCCGAGTTCAGCGGGGCTGCGAAAGCCGGGATCGCCAGCGCGACAAGAGCGATACCCGCCAGAGAAGAACGAGTCATAACACATTTTCCTTCTAACCCGTCATGGGTTTACCAGTAATGAACGCGACATCGAAAAGCGATATCGAAAGCATGTTAGCGCCGAACGCCACTATATCTACAACGCGCCCCGGGAAAAAAGTTCCAGAGATAGCTCAATAGAATAGCTCAATAGAATAGTTCAATAGACAAGGGCGGAGATGCAATAAAATTGCATCTCCGCCCTGTAACCTGACGTTTAGTTGGACTAGCGAACGATTACGCGTTCGGGTTGGAGATGGTCATCGTGTTACCCGCCAGATCGACCTTGTAGCCGTATGCTGTGTTGAGGAAGTCCCAAGGAACAAACATCTGGTTGTCCTGCAACATCGCCGGCGCGGAGAGCGTCACCGGGATATCTTGACCGTTGCCGGAGACGGTAACATTGGACGCGCCATCAGGAATGACGGCGCTCCACGGACCGATGACAGCGGTAGCCGCCTTCTCGAAATTGTCCCAGGAAAGGCTGCCGCCGAGTGCGGTAATGACTTCGCGCAACGGAATATAATGCTTGTCGCCGCTACCGCCCAGGAATGGGTCGGTCGAAAGATTATGCTCTTGGCCCTGAATGATGTAAGGCATCGTTTTGGTACTCCCTTTGGAATGGTTAAGGCTTGGGGGCTTGGCCCCTGCGCCACTTTTCTTTATACCTTAAAATTAAGAAATAACGTCTCACCTCCTATGGTAACACTTTTCCATAGAAGGAATTTGACCCGGGGGCATTTCCTTGAAATTCCTTCGCTGGCAGCGCCGGGAAGCGCACGAAGAAACATACGAAAAGCGGACGTAAAGTGGTATAAACGGGTGGGGCGTATGCTTCGTGTTATTTTAAAGGAGAGCGAGTTTCCTGAAGCGTGCAGGACGCCGCGCCGGATTTTCTACGTTCAAACTTCAGGACTCCGTAACTTTCTGTGACGAATTAAGGATATCAAGATGAGTATTTCTCGCCGCACACTGGTACGTAACGTTGGCGGTCTGGCGCTCGGGCTCGGGGTTTCCCGTCTCTCTCGACCGGCGGAGGCTGCGCCCGCCGATTTTTCGTTTATTCATATTACGGATACGCATATTCAACCGGAATTGGGCGCGACGGAAGGCGTTCATCAGGCTTTTGAGAAAATTCGCCAACTCAAGGAAAAGCCTGCCTTTGCTCTGATTGGTGGCGATCTGGTCATGGATGCCAATACGGTAAGTCGAAAACGCGCCGAGATGGTCTACGATTTATGGCAGGAAGCTGCCAGCTCTCTGAATATGCCCGTTTATTACACCATTGGCAATCATGACGCCTATGCTCTGGGTGGAGAAAGCAAATTAAGCTCCGATAATCCCGAATACGGTAAGAAGTGGTGGTTGAAGCGGTTGAGCCTGGCGAATCGTTACAACAGTTTCGATCATAAGGGATGGCGTTTCGTCATGCTGGACTCGGTATCCATCGATGAACAGGGCGGTTGGCATGGTGAACTGGACGCTGACCAGTTGCTATGGCTGGATAATCTCCTGCGCAAGACCGATAAGAATATGCCTATGGTCTTTCTGACTCATATTCCGATCATGACGCTCTTTGGTATGTACACAGAGGGCACAACGAAAGCGGTCTCCTCTGGTCTTGTTGTCTCGAACGGAAAACAGTTTCAGGAAATGATACAGGGACGCAATGTCAAAGCGGTCTTTCAGGGGCATACGCATGTGGTCGAAGAATGCATTTATCTGGGGACTCGTTACATAACCGGCGGAGCGGTCAGCGGAGATTGGTGGAAGGGGTATCGTCTTGGCGTCCACCCGGAAGGCTTCACGGTTGTCAGAGCGAAAGGCGGCGAAATATCTCACCGCTACATGACATATGGATGGAAGGCTCGAACGGTATGAACTGGGTAACCACGCAGGGCGACGGCGTTTAGAACGTTTTGCGGAGGATATCAAGGAGCAAGGACGCATCCTTCCCGAGGTTGCGTCCTTGCGATTTAGTGGAGCGGTTACGTAATGCTGGCGGTCTGACGCTCGGGTTAGTTCAGATGAAGGGTTGCAGCGTAGCCCATCATATTTCCGCCGGGAATCGGCTCATTCAATCCGGGAACGGCGATATTTCCCGGGTTTTCGGACTGAACCGCATTGCTGCGGTTTGTACGAACGGTCTGTGCCGGAGCGGGAAAAAACACGTTCTTGTTGACGCCATTTTCTTCATCGTACGGAGCCCGCAACGATTTTGCATGACCGTCGGCGAAGATGTAATTGCCAAATTCATTGTGGCGAGTAACATCCTTGAATCGGGCGCTGTCCAGAATGGTAGCGTTATCGTAGGGAATCAACTGGTCTGCGGTCGCTGTAGTGGGAAGCGCATCGGCGGAAGGCGGCGCAACGAAGTGCCCCACATTCAACCGGAGGGGATTGGCAAGGCCGCCGAAGGCGCCGGATGCTGGACTGGACTCAAGAACAAGGACGCTCACTGCAGGCGATGCGAACCCGGCGAGCGATTGTTGCGCCGCCAGATCGTTATACATATACGAGAGGTTACCGCCATTTGCAGAAGGGCATTTGAATATGCCGTTGTTTTTGATGTAAGACTGAATCAACCCCGGAACGACCACCCCGTTGGGAATGACCGCCACATCCACATTCTGCCCGCCGATCAGATCGATCGCCCAGTTCTGGAAATACTTGACGTTGCCTTTGGTATATACTCCGGCGATAGGAGGCATTTGCTCATCGTAGTCCTGGTTGTACATCATCAGGGCAAGTCCCATCTGTTTGAGGTTGGAAAGGCAGGTGATGGAACGCGCTTTTTCTCGCGCCTGAGCGAATGTGGGAAAGAGGATCGCCGCCAGTATCGAAATAATGGCGATGACAACCAGCAACTCTATCAGGGTAAAGGCGCTGAGACGACGAGCGCCGAAACCGGTATCCATATCAACCCCGCTTTCTGCAAAACGAGTTGCAATCGAGTTGCAACCGACAGAACCATACTTAACAGAACCATACTTAACACAAACATACTTACAAGGACATAATAGCAGGCGTCGTGCGGCATGATGCAGCATCAGCGCTGCACTGGACTACTATGCAACGCTACGCTATACGGGTTGACGAAGGTTCCATAGCGGCTTAGGCAAACGTAAGGTCACGGTTTCCGTTGCGGTGCAATTATGCCATGAGAGCGGGGACGCGCCGCATCTTACTGCTGCCCTGAGCGTCCGGGCGCCAGGCGTAGAGCGAACGACGAACGCGATTGCGAGCGCGGGAGAGGCGCGAACGTACTGTACCAATGGGGAGTTCGAGTTCGGCGCTGATTTCCTGATAGGTCATGCCACGAACATCCGACATTACCAGGACTTCCCGGTAATCGTCGGGCAATTTGTCCACTGCGAGGTTAAGAGCCTCGTTCTCCATTCGAGCGAAGACCTGACGCTCCGGGCCGGGATCGCGTGGCGTTATCGGGTCCGGATGTTCCAGCGCATCCAGACTCACGGCGCGGGGCGCGCGACTTTTACTGCGGTAGCCATTGATGAACAGGTTACGCAAAATGGTAAGAAGCCATGCCCGAACCGGTCCTTCCGCCCGAAAGGATTCAAAATTGCGGAGCGCCCGCAATATCGTCTCCTGAACAAGGTCTTCCGCCTCATCAGAATTACGAGTCAATGCGAGAGCATGGCCATATAAGGCGTCCCGATGCGGGAGCGCGGTTCTTTCAAATTCCGTCTGGCTCATGAGCCTCAAAATGTTCCTCAGTAGCCCCGTTATTATTTCGTTGGGCTCGTTAGCGTATTTCCCATGAGAGAAAGAGCGTTGCGCAAAATAAGATTCAAGCTGGTTTGCGTTATCGTCTCATTCTGTGTGAGGGCAAATTGAAGAATTACGCCATCTACCGATGAAATCAAATAATGCGCCAAATCGGTTATCGTCAGTTCCGGTGGGAGAACGCCTCCCTCGTTTAAATGCCGTTGCAGGATCTCCTCGGTCAACTGGCGGAACGCCCCATATAAGAGAAGCGCTTCGCGTCGGGTCGTCTCCGAACGCAAGCCCCGTACAATCAGGTCATACCGCACGATGCCGGGTCGCTCGCGTACGATTTCCCATACCGTGTTAAACGCGCTTTCGAGCGCGATTGCACCGGAGGGAGCAGCGGCGATAGAGGAACGGATTCGAGCGGAATCTTCCTGCTGAATCGCTCTGACCGCCTCTGTTAACAGGGTTTCCTTATCGCCAAAATAATAATGCAGGGTGGCGACATTACATCCTGCCTCCTCCGCGATGCGCCTCGTTGTGATACGCTCATAGCCGATTTTGACCAGCGCGCGATAGGCTGCTTCCAGAATCTGCTCCCGCGTTTTTTCCCGACGTGGCGCTCCCCCCGATTTTTTTTGTTTTTCCCCCATCCTTACAGTGCGTCCCGCCTCATCGCTTTCCGCAAGTCCCTATTCGACCAGAGTCAATCCAATGATTCAATCAAGTGATTGACATATACCCGGTAGCGGGCGGGTTTGTCAAGGCGAATCCCTGCTTTCGGACGGAAATTGCAAAAAAAAAGCGTCTGTTTTAAGCGAATTCCTTCAACAACCATATCGCCATCAGGTCCCGTATAAACGGTCGCCGAAATCGCCGAGACCGGGGCAGATATATCGACGATCATCGAGTTCACGGTCAAGGGCGGCTGCCAGAAGGGGTACATCGGGATGGTTCTGATGGATCTGGGCGACCCCCTCCGGCGCCGCGACAATGCAAACCAGCTGAATGTCATCTGCGCCCGCCGCTTTCAGAGCGTCCAACGCCTGAACTGCTGAACCCCCGGTCGCCAGCATGGGGTCTACCAGAATGGTTCGGCGACCAGCAAGCGGGGGAAGTTTACGGTAGTACGTGACAGCGACTGCCGTTTCTTCATCGCGGGCGAGACCGATATAGCCTACGGCGACATCGGGAAAGAGTTCGACAAATGGCGTCAGCATCCCCAACCCGGCGCGTAGCACCGGAACGAGCACAATTTGTTGCGCAAGCGTCGCCCCCTGCATCTCTTCCAGCGGCGTCCGGATATTCTGTGGCGTCGTCGGCATATCGCGGGTCGCTTCGATAGCCAGCAAAGTGGTTACCCGACCGGCGGCGGCGCGAAAGGCGGCGGTTGTGGTAGTCTCGTCGCGTAATATAGTCAACAGGTGGTCAGAGAGCGGGTGTTGTAAAAGTTTGATATTCATAGTTGTCTGGTCGCTTCACATCGATGAAATAATACCAAAAAATGATGGCTGAAACGAATGCATTCGTAAAACCGCCCAAAACGATACAATGAATTCTATGATTGCAATAATTGGCGGAACCGGAGTCGGGAACTTTGAACTGGAGAGCTCCGGCAAAAGTGAGGTCATCACAACGAAGCATGGCGATGCTACGGTTACGACAGGTCGGTTACGAGGAAAGGATATCGTATTTCTCGCCCGTCATGGAACCGGGCATAAGATTCCGCCACACCGTATCAACTACCGGGCGAATATCGCTGCGCTGGCGGCGCTGGGTGTCACATCCGCACTGGCGACGACAGCGGTTGGGGGACTACGCCTCAACCTGTTGCCGGGGTCTCTGGTACTCCTGGACGACTTTATCGATTTCACCCTGACGCGCGCCGGGAAGACCTTCTTCGATGGCGAAGCCGATTCGCCGGTGACGCACACGGATTTTACGCGCCCTTACTCCGACTCTCTTCGCAACGTTATCCTGTCGGCGGCGCAATCGCAAGAGATCGAAATCCGACCGACGGGAACGTATGTCTGTGCGGACGGCCCCCGTTATGAATCTCCTGCCGAAGTGCGTCTTTTCGCCTCGTGGGGCGGAGATGTCGTCGGCATGACCGGCATTCCGGAAGTGACCCTCGCTCGTGAAGCAGGTATCGCCTACGCCGGAATTTCACTGGTCACCAACCCCGGCGCAGGCTTGAGCAGGACTCCCCTGAGCCATGAAGAAGTGACGATGGCAATGGAGGCGAATTTGCCCCGCTTGATCCGGCTATTGACCGAATCTATCGCTCGAATCTGATGCTCCAGATCAGCAGGGAAATCGTCCGGCGGAATTCCGATTCTCGGTTGATTGTCCCGGCGACAAAACGCCGAAGTGACAAAAAAACGCAACTCTCCCGGAAACCTGTCGGTTATAATAGGTATGCGCGGAGACGTCGAAAGGAAGCGCATTCTATGCTTTTTCAGACCACAGACCCCAAGTTACAGTCCGGCGAACCGCCCGTCCCGGAGACTCAACCCAACGATGTTTTGATCTCTCCGGATACACGCCGGGAAAACCGGATTCCCCGGAATCAGGCGCGGACGAAAAAATGGCCGGTGCTGGATGCTGGCGGACCACCGGACGATATGAATTTGAAGAACCTTTCAGACTGGCGTCTGAATCTGTTCGGACTGATTGAGGAACCGCTTACCTTCACCTGGGAAGATTTTCAGAAGTTGCCTCGGATGCGTGTCTTCGCCGATATGCACTGTGTGACTCGCTGGTCCCGGTTGGGCAATATCTGGGAAGGCGTTTCCACTCGGGAAGTCCTGTCGCGGATCAAGCTGAAATCGGATGCGAAGTTCGTGATGGTTCATGCCTATGACAAGGGTTTTTCCTTTGCGGGCGGGCGAACGAACTGGACGACCAATCTGCCTCTGGAATGGTTTCTGGACGAAGACTGCCTGTTTGCGGATACCCATGACGGACTGCCCATCTCTCTGGAGCATGGCGGACCCCTCCGTCTGGTCGTTCCCCGCCTGTACGCGTGGAAGTCAGCGAAATGGGTCAGTGGCGTAGAATTTCGCGCTGATGATGCGCCCGGATTCTGGGAGCGAGGCGGCTACCATATGCTCGGCGACCCGTGGAAAGAGCAACGCTACCGCTTCAGTGAAGAAGAAGATGAGGACGATGACGCCGCAACATCGATCTGATGTAGGGGCGCCTGATGCCGTTTGTTGCGCGACGCCACGTTATTGCGAATAAAGAGCGGGAGCGAAAAATCGCTCTTCCCTGTGTGAGTGGCGCTCGTTGATATTCGGCATACAATCGGCAGGCAAACGCTTTTCATGACAATAGCACACATCAGGATAGATACTCCGAAAGCGATGAGATGCAGAACATCCCTGTATCTTTATCGCAGGAACGAAAACCGGCTCTGAAAAGGTAAACTGTACAAAATACGCCGAAGAAATGATGCTGTAGAACGCTATGTCCACTCCGCAACAACCGTGGGCGCAAGAGCCTCCGAGATCGCTATCGCCATCGGCTCCGCTTCCTGTACCGCCGGAACGGGGCAAACCCTTTTTCGGGACTCCGATGGGCGTATTGATGATCGGGCTTGCCCTGGCGTTGCTGGCGGGCGCTATCGCGTTTGTCATAACCCTTATCCGCAATAATCGAACGCCGACGGTTTCCATCCCGACAGCGACCATGCCGACGCCAAACGCCTTCGATACTTATGTTGCGGCAGGTAAAGCCATCGTTCGCAAAGATGAGATCAGCGCCGCTTTTTTAGAGGGGAAGCAGGAAGAAAAAATAACGACCGCACAAAAGGCGGCGTTGGTGGATGCCAACCAAGAACCATTGAAAGCGATTCGCACGGGGCTTGCTCTACCTTACAGGCAACCTTCGCTACGCTCGCTGAGCGACCCGGTTCCTTATTATAAAGACTTCACATACGCCGGGCGTCTGATCGCTCTGGAAAGTCGCGTTTATGCCGCGCGGGGCGATGCAGGCAAAGCGATGGAGAGCGCTCTGGATGGCATCCAGTTTGGGAAACACCTGGGAACGGGAGCTTCTCTCATAGGCGGCCTGGTCAGTTTGCCCTGTCAGTCATCATCCCGCCATGCCGCGTGGGATATTCGTGATCGACTTGATGCGACACAGGCAAAAGCGGCGACCCAGCGACTTCAAAACCTGCGAAAAATGGGGGTTAGTTACACCGATATCCTTATCGAGGAGAAATATAAACTTCAATCATGTGCAATGGAGATTTTTCGTGACCCGAAAAAATATCCCGCAGACGCATCAGGTGATAAGAACGACTCTCCGCAAAACGCCGACGCCCGCGCTACGACATTAAGCTATTTCTGGTCAATTTATGGCAAGCAGCGCTCGATGGACAATGTAACCCGTGCGATGGATGCTGCTATCGCCCAATCAAAACGTCGTTATATCGATGACCACGCCCCAATCCCTGAACCGAAAGACCTGATCAGCGCAATTCTATTGCCGGAGGTTTCGACTGCCCGCCTTCGTTTCGCCGCCAATGAAACGCAGGACGCTCTTCTAACCCTTGACCTCGCTTTGCGGGCTTATAAGGGGGAGAATGGTCAATATCCCGCTACGCTGGAAGCCTTAGTCCCGCGCTATCTTCCTGAACTGCCGGTCGATCCGTTCGCCCGAAGCGGATCGCCACGTTATCGTGTTACCCCGGACGGCTTTCTGCTCTACAGCATTGGCCCGGACGGCAAAGACGATAACGGCGAACCGATCGAAAACCCGGAAGCGAAAACGGAACGAGAAAAACGCCTGGTCCGTCCATCCAGCCCCGGAGACATCGTAGCGGGAGTGAATTTTTGACAAAAGTGCGTTAAGTCCTCCGTTAAATTTTGAAGAAGCTGGTAAGCGCCAGAAGTTGCGCTAAAAGTTGAGCCAGAAGTTCCTCTTTCATCGTGAAGAACGCCGTGGTAGCGCGGTCACAGGGGCGCGAAGTGGTGCGTACACTTCGGAGGTGATACCACCATTCCCCGAAGGATCACATGTTCGCACAGACTGATTGCCGCTTCGATATCATGTGTTACTAAATATCATGTGTTATCAAAGAGATGGCTCCGATGCGAGAACTCGCGCCAGAGCGATATGCTATTTCTGTCCCCCGGAAAGGACATGTTGCCAATCTGAGGTGCGTCCATATGCTTCGCAGCGACTTCCAACACAGGTTCGGATACCTATCCAGAACCTTCAGGAAGAATTTGAGCGGTATACTGAAGGCATGACGGAATCCTTCTTTTCGCTGTATTCGCACGGGTTTGTGCGGGCGGCGGTATGCGTCCCGACGGTACGAGTAGCAGACCCTGTGTACAATGCGGAACAGACGATCGGTCTGGCGAAGCGGGCGTCCGAGGGCGGGGCGGCAGTGGCATTGTTTCCGGAGATGGGGATTTCTGCCTACACGAATGATGACCTGTTCCATCAGGATGCGCTCCTGGAAGCGACATTGCAGGGATTACAGTCCATCGTGGAAGCGTCACGAGCATTGACGCCTGTTTTGCTGGTTGGTCTGCCGTTGCGCGTTTCCGGTCGGCTGTTCAATACGGCGGCGATTGTCTATCGCGGGCGGATTCTGGGAATCACGCCGAAGTCGTATCTGCCTAACTACCGGGAGTTCTACGAAAAGCGTCAGTTTGCGGCGGCGCGAGAGGCGATTGATCGCGAAATTACCCTGTTTGGACAGCGTATCCCGTTCGGGGACGATCTGGTATTCCGTGCGGAGACACTACCTGACTTCGTTTTGTTCGCCGAAATTTGTGAAGATGTGTGGACGCCGTTGCCGCCTTCCACCTTTGGCGCGATGGCGGGCGCTACTCTTCTTTGCAACCTTTCCGCCTCCAATATCACGGTTGGCAAGGCGGATTATCGGCGCGACCTGTGTATGGGGCAATCCGGGCGTTGCGTCGCGGCGTACCTTTATTCGGCGGCGGGACCGGGGGAAAGCACCACAGATTTAGCCTGGGATGGGCACGCGATCATCTGCGAGAATGGCGGCGTTTTAGCCGAATCCGAGCGATTTTCGCCGGAGGAAGATATTCTCTTCGCCGATATCGATGTCGAAAAACTGGTGCAAGAGCGGATGCGTTTGACCTCCTTCGGGGACGCTCGCCATGATTTCCGCGAACGTCTGAAAGCGATACGGACAATCGATTTCGCGTTCGAGATTCCTGCTGAGACCCTGCTGAATCGTACGGTCGCCCGCTTTCCCTTTGTCCCTGCGGATGCCGCAAAGCGCGATGAGCGGTGCTATGAGGCATATAACATTCAGGTACATGGGCTGATGAAGCGTCTGCAATCCTCCGGCATTTCCCGTCTCGTGATCGGCGTTTCCGGCGGTCTGGATTCTACACAGGCGTTGATCGTCGCCGCGAAAACGATGGATAGACTGGGACTGCCGCGAACAAATATTCTCGCGTACACCATGCCCGGCTTCGCTACCTCTGACCGCACCTTGAAGAATGCCCTCGGCCTGATGGAATCCCTCGGCGTGACCGCGCAGGAAATCGATATCAAACCGTCGTGTCTGCAAATGCTCCGCGATATCGGGCACCCCTTCCATAACGGCGAACCTGTTTATGATGTCACCTTTGAGAATGTTCAGGCAGGACAGCGAACGTCGATTCTTTTCCGGCTTGCCAATTTCCAGAACGCTCTGGTGTTAGGAACCGGAGATTTGTCCGAACTGGCGCTGGGTTGGTGCACCTACGGCGTCGGTGACCATATGAGCCACTACAATGTGAACGCTTCAGTGCCGAAAACTCTGATTCAGCATCTGATTCGCTGGTCAGTAGAAACCACGCAATTCAATGAACGCACCAGCGGCTATCTGACTTCGATTGTCGAAACGGAAATCTCCCCGGAGCTTGTCCCGCACGATAAGGGCGATAAGGACGCTCCCGCGCAAAGCACCGAAGCGACCATCGGACCGTACAACCTGCAGGATTTCAACGTGTACTACATCAGTCGGTACGGTTTCCGCCCCTCGAAGGTGGCTTATCTGGCGTTCCATGCCTGGTCGGATGCCGATCAGGGCGCCTGGCCGGATTCCGTTCCTCAGGAGAAGCGGGTCGCTTATGATCTGCCGACGATCAAAAAGTGGCTCGGCGTCTTCCTGTTCCGATTCTTCCAGACCTCGCAGTTCAAGCGCTCGTGCGTCCCCAACTCCCCCAAGGTTGGTTCCGGTGGTTCGCTTTCCCCGCGTGGCGACTGGCGCGCGCCTTCCGATAGTTCCGCCACCGTGTGGCTTCAGGAACTGGAGCGTAATGTGCCAACCCTCTAACGCTTTCGATTATGGATTCGAAATGTTGCAAAATTTTAGAACTACAACTTCGCATTATAATGATCCAGTTTCATGGCGATGTAGTTTCAGGTAAACTGTTATTAGACTCAAATCGAGGAGCCTTTTCCATATGTCCGATGTTATAACGGATCCCTTGCATGATTTGTTGCGCCAGGGAGGGGAGCATCCTCTGGATGTCTTCATCAAGCCGCGTTCGGTTGCGGTTATCGGCGCAACGGAGAATCCGGGAAGCGTCGGGCGAACGATTGTCACGAACCTGATCGGGTCTCCCTTTGGCGGCGTCGTTTACCCGGTCAACCCGAAGCGCCCCGCCGTTCTGGGAATCAAGGCGTACCCGAACATTCGTGAGGTTCCAGACCAGATCGACCTCGCTGTCATTGTAACGCCTGCCTCCACGACGCCGGGGATCATCGCGGAATGCGTCGCCGCCGGGGTAAAGGGTGCGATTATTATCTCCGCCGGGTTCAAGGAAATTGGCCCGGAAGGCGCAGAACTGGAACGGCAGGCGTTGGAAAAGGCGCGAGAGGGCAAGATGCGTATTGTCGGCCCCAACTGTCTGGGCGTGATGTCGCCGCTTTCCGGAATTAATGCCACTTTCGCTCAGGGGATGGCGCGTCCCGGAAAAGTCGCATTCCTTTCTCAATCCGGCGCGTTGTTGACTGCTGTTCTGGATTACGCACAACAGGAACAGATCGGTTTTTCCGTCTTCGCCTCGCTGGGATCGATGCTGGATGTAGGTTGGGGTGATTGGATCGATTATTTGGGCAATGATCCTAAAACGGAGAGCATCGTCATCTATATGGAGTCGGTGGGCGACGCTCGCGCCTTTCTGTCCGCCGCTCGTGAAGTGGCGTTGACAAAGCCGATTATTGTCATTAAAGCGGGGCGCACCAGCGTGGGAGCCAAGGCGGCGGCGTCCCATACCGGATCATTGACCGGTTCCGATGCGGCGCTGGATGTCGCTTTCAGTCGTGTAGGCGTTTTACGAGCGGATACCATCTCCGATATCTTCGCGCTGACGGAAGCTCTGGCGAAGCAACCTCGCCCAAAGGGAAACCGCCTTACTATCATCACCAATGCGGGCGGTCCCGGCGTTCTGGCGACCGATGCGCTCATCGGCGGCGGCGGAGCGCTCACCGAAATCGGCGACGATGCCATGAGTGGTCTCAATAGTTTCTTGCCCGCCGCATGGAGTCATAATAACCCCATCGACGTTCTGGGCGACGCCCCGCCGGAGCGTTACGCAAAAACGCTGGAGATCGCCGCGCAGGATGAGAATACGGACGGACTGCTGGTAATTCTCACCCCGCAAGCGATGACGGAACCGACCATTATCGCCGAATCGCTGCGCCCCTATGCGCAATCGCTGAATAAACCTGTCCTCGCCTCCTGGATGGGCGGAGCGACTGTCGCTGCAGGGGAAAAGATTCTGATGGATGCTGGGATTCCTACTTTTCCCTATCCGGATCAGGCGGCGCGGATTTTCAATTTCCTGTGGCGGTATAGCGATAACCTGCGTTCCCTGTATGAAATTCCCGCTGCGACAGAGGGCAGCGAAGTCGATTCCGAAGCGGCACGGAAACTGCTGGATGATGTCCGGCAGTCCGGTAGAGATCTGCTGACGGAATATGAATCCAAGAAACTTCTCTCGCTTTATGGAATCCTGACCGTCGAAACCCACATTGCGACAACCGAAGAGGAGGCGATCGCGGTTGCCGCGCAATTAGGTTTTCCGGTCGTTCTTAAACTGCACTCGGGGACTGTGACCCACAAGACGGATGTCGATGGGGTGCAACTGAATCTCAAGGATGAGGAGGCGGTTCGGGACGCCTTCCGGCGTATCCGAACGGGAGTCACGCGCGCGGCGAGCGCAACGGACTTTCTGGGCGTCACCGTCCAACCTATGGCGAAGCTTTCTGGTTGTTATGAATTGATTCTGGGGGCAAGTCCTGATCCGCAATTTGGACCGATCATTCTGTTCGGAACCGGCGGTCAACTGGTGGAAGTGTACCAGGATTCTGCGCTTGCCCTGCCGCCGTTGACGCGAACGTTGGCGCGGCGAATGATGGAGCAAACGAAAATCTACGTGGCGTTACAGGGAGTGCGAGGCCGTCCGCCTGTCAATCAAGAAGCACTGGAGAACCTTGTCGTTCGATTCTCGCAACTGATCGTGGAGCAACCTGTCATCAAGGAACTCGATATCAATCCGGTGCTGGCGTCTCATGACACCTTGCTTGCGCTGGACGCTCGTGTGGTTCTTTACAGCAAGGATATCCCCGCCGATCAATTGCCCAGACCGGCGATTCGCCCATATCCCGCGCAGTATATTGGAACGGCGACCCTCAGAAGCGGCGTTACCGTCACCATTCGCCCGATTCGCCCGGACGACGAACCGCGCATTGTCGCTTTCCATGAGATGCTTTCGGAGCGGAGCGTCGAACTGCGTTACTACCATCCGTTCGCGCTTTCCCAGCGGGTCGCCCATGAACGGCTTCAGCGGATCAGTCATAACGACTACGACCGGGAGATCGCATTGGTCGCCGTCACCCCGGATAATCGGTTGATTGCGGTCGCACGATTATCCCGCACACGCGGTGGAATTGCCGCCAATAATGCCGAAGCGACTTTCAATCTGTTGATCAGCGATGAATTCCAGAATCAGGGTTTGGGAACGGAACTGTTGGAACGCTTGATCGTAGTTGCACGCGCCGAGGGCGTGAATCGTCTCTTCGCCGAGATTCTTTCTATCAATGAGACGATGCAGACCATCTGTGAAAAACTGGGTTTCACACTCAGCGCCCCGCATGGCGACCCGGCGACGGTGACGGCGGAAATCCTACTCTGACTCTGGGAATAACGCGGGGGATGGCATTTCATGCCATCCCCCTGAGACCACGATACGAATATCTATCAGAGCTTAGAGCGCGGCAATAATACCCTGCGTACCCCGTTCGCCGCCATCAGGCAGTATTTCCTGCGCCCGCTGGAGGTTCTCCACAACAAGCCGGGCGCCGCGAAGGGAGATTCCCGCTTTCTCCGCCGCCTCGATCGCAAGGCGTAAATCCTTGATCTGATGGGCGATTTTGAACCCCGGTTCGTAATCGCCGGACGCCATGCGCGGCCCCAGCGTATTCCATGCCCACGAACTTGCCGCACCCGCGCCGACCGCATCCAGCGTCGTCTGGATATTCAATCCCGCTTTTTGCGCGAAAAGCAGTCCTTCGGCGACCGCCTCCAGATTCAGAGCGACCACGATTTGATTGACCAGTTTCGTTTGCTGACCGGAACCGACCGGGCCGCAATGGACGATTTTTTTGCCCATCGCCTCGAATACCGGAAGCGCAGCGGCATAGGCGGCGTCCGAACCGCCTGCCATAATGGAAAGCGTCCCTTCCTTTGCGCCCCAGACGCCACCGGAGACGGGCGCATCGACAAACTCCGCTCCCTTTTTCGCCAGTGCGGCGGCAACACGGGAAGCGCAATCCGCCCCGACCGTGCCCATATCCACACAGGTCAGACCGGAATGCGCCGCTTCGATGACGCCGTCCGTTCCCAGATAAATGGCTTCCACATCCGGAACATCGGAAACGATGGAAACCAGCACGTCCGCCGACTCGGCGGCATGGCGGGGCGAATCCGCCACCGTCACGCCGCCGAATTCCGCAACCAGTTCCTCTGATCGTAAGCGGGTGCGATTATAGACGGTGAGCGGAAAGCCTGCGCGGGCGATATTTCGCGCCATTCCTGCACCCATCAGGCCTAATCCGATGAAACCGACTCGGGGCTTTCCGTTTGACATCATTACCGTCCTATTCCGTTCCGATAGCAGTCGCCGCTTCCTTCAGATAGCCGCCGAACCAGCTTGGGTATCCCGCCGGAACGTTCTTTGCAAGCGACTGAATATCGGGTAGCAGCAACGTCTCTTTTCGCGCTTTCGCCGCTTCGACTGCGCTCATGGTCATGCCGAAGTTATTTCCCTTGATGACGTTGCGGAGCGCTTCTGTCAGGCGGGGGTCTTTGCCTGGAGTCTGCCCGATTGCTTCCAGCGCCATACGCCGGACGCGGGTTGGATTCTCCTTACCCGTCATGGCGATCAGCGCCGGAACTCCTGCGGTCGGGTCCCATTTCGCCATCCCTGATACCGAAGCCGCCATGAGCGGGTACGATGCCTTCTTATCGGCAAGAACGCTCTGCGCGAATTTCAGGTCCTCATCGGTTTTGGGTAGATTTCCCAGAGCCGTCATCGCTTGCGCCTGTCGGTTAACGTCCGTACTCTTGAGCTGAGAACGGAAGAAGGGGCGCAAATCTTCGCGCTTCAACGCTCCCAGAGCGCTGATGTTGTCGAAGGCGGAGAATCGTTCTTTATCCGCCTCAATAGCGGCGACTGCGGTCTTGATGTCCGCATCCGAAGGGGTTCCCTTTAGCATTGCTGTCAGGGCGGATTGTTTGTCGATAGCGTTCGGAGCCGATTTCACGATTGCCACCAGTTCCGATGCGGCGAACGTGTGCTTCATTTCGCGCAGGAAGTCATGGTTCGGATCCAGGATGACCGCTTCTGGCTTCGGGGTTCTCAACGTGAACGAATTTTCCACCGCATTCAAGCGCACGGGAAGCGCGGTCAGCGTTCCGCCCGAGATGACGCCGACTTTGGTCGGGATATCATAGATAGGCGTTCCGTCTTTGGTGTCCTGCATCTGCTTCGTGGTGACCGTCAGTTCGCCCTTGCTTTCATCGTAAGACCAGGCATACTCCAGCACGGGATGACCGGGCTTGTAAATCCACTGGTCGAACATGGGCTGGACATTGACCCCGGATGCATCCGTTAATGCGCGAATCAGGTCTGGCGTCTCCACCGGCGTGTGTCGGTGGCGTGTCAGGTAGAGCTTGATTCCTCGATAGAACGATTCATCGCCCAGAGCGCGGCGCAGGGTGTGTAAGACCGCTCCACCCTTGGGATAGGTATGGCTATCGAACATGGCATCCGGGTTGGGATAGAGGTTGGTGACGATGGGTCGCTTGTACCGTTGCGCTTCGCGGAAGTACGATTGCATATTTCCTTCGATCTCACGATCGTATGCGTACTTGCCCCGGCTATACTCCATGTACGTCGTTTCGCAGAACGTTGCAAAGGATTCGTTGAGCCAGATCGTTCCCCAGTCCTTACAGGTCACCAGGTCACCGAACCACTGATGTCCGAGTTCGTGGGAGTTCAGGCTCGCCATCGTGCGGTATCCGTCACGTCCATCGGTCAGGCTGTTCGCTCCCAGAGTGGTCGCGGAAACGTTTTCCATTCCGCCGCCAAAGTCATACATGGCGTTCTGTGCGTACTTGGGCCAGGCATACTTGACGCCGAATACCTTCGAGAAGAACGAGAGCATATCCGGTGTATCGCTGAAGGAGGCATCGATCATGTCTCCCTTGCCCTTCGGCACGACATAAAGCAGAGGGACGCCTTCCCATGTTGCGGTCTTCATGTCGAAAGGCCCCGCGCAGAGGGAGAGAAGGTAGGTCGCATGTGGCTGCTTCATTTCCCAGTGGACAGTGCGGGTCTTTTTATCGGCGCTGACTCTATCCGATACCTTGACGCCATTGCCGATAACAGACCAGTCTGCGGGAACGGTCGTAATCGTTTCCGTCGTGCAGAAGTCATTAGGATAGTCCCAGGTTGGCGCCCATTCGCGGTTGAACCCGGTTTCACCCTGTGTCCAGAAACCAACGCGGGCGATATCCTCCATATCTCCCGCCGCTCTCGGTTCGATCCAGTGGAATCCTCCTCCATCGCCGAATCCGCCGCCGCGCGCCTTTCCGCCACTGTAGGAGACCGCAACAGTTACATCCTGATTTTGCGCCACCGTCTTCGGTAGCGTCACTATCAAAAAGTCGCCTTCCTTGGTGAAGGATGCCGTCACGTCCCCGACCTGAACGCTGTTGACTACAAGGCCATTTCCTACATTGAGCCGAACTTTTGAAAGTCCTACCTGTCGAATCGGGCTTAGCGTATTATAGGAAGTTCCGGAAAAGGTGCGCTTGCCATAATCCACGCTCAGAATAACCTTAAGATGCTTGAGGTCATAATCCCGGTCTGGCGCATAGGTGATTTTTGCACGCGGCGGCTGGAATGGGCTACCGCCCTCTTGCGCCTGAACGACGTTCGTTAATCCTATACAAAGAGAAAGCCCCAGAACAAGGGAAAGCCCGACTTTTCGAGCCGAAGGGGGGAGAAAAGACATTTTCATAGGGGCAGTATAGCATAATCCCTTCTGTTTTACACCGAGATGGAATGCTATACGGGCAAGTGATTTCCCGCTCTAAGGGCGGAATCGGTATCGCTAACGTAGAATTTCGGAGTGGCGCCGAAAGCGGGTTCTGCGCGAAAATTACGGCAGGACAAAGTGCGGATTTTCGATGATACCGACAATATTACCAGATGGACTGATGACAGAAGCTACCTTTATTCCGTCGCCGACATCCGTTACGGGTTCTCGTACCGTCGCGCCAGAGGTAAGGAGCCGATCTAATGCTGTATCGGCGTCCGGAACGCCCCAGTAGGTAAGCGTCCTTTCGCTCTCGCCTTCGGGATCGGAAGTTTCGCAAGGCGCCAACCCGAGCTCGAAGCCGCCGACATTGAAGCCGACGTAAAACGGCTCATCGAAATACGGCGGAACGCCCAGAAGCGATGCGTACCATTCCTTTGCCGCCGGCAGATCGGGAACATGATAGATCGTTGTACGAAGACCCTGGAACATATCGATGCTTCCTTTACAAAGAACCTCTGCCTGTAGAAGCGCTCGCAACCTCGGAAAGCCGCCCGCTGTTCTTGAGGCGGTTGAATGTATCCGTGTCGGAGATCGGAATCGTAATGCGCTGACCGGGGTAAAGACCATTGCTTGCGTTCATTTCGTTCGCGGCAGCGAGAGCGTCCACACGGTCTAGAAGCGGCGCAGAGTAATCGCCAAAGGATTTCGCCAGACCCCAGAGGGTGTCGCCCTGCCGTACAGTAATCGAAACCGAAGCCGGAAGAGCAGGCATCTCGCCACGTCTCGCTAAAGCGACGCCGCTCGCCAGAGCAAGCGCTCCGATGAGAATAGCGATGATAAACGGAGCGATACATTGATAGAGCGTTCGCTTTCGACGTCGTTTCAACGGATTCACCCGAGGGACCGAACGCGTCGCTGCATACCGATGCTGAACCGCCTTCATCATTTTTTCTGTCTGCGCTGTCGTCTGCAGGTTTGTCACCGTTGCCGTCATCACACGTTACCTTTCCCGAAATCACGAACCGAGCCACACCAGTGGTCACGGCTATTGTCCGTACTACTCCGACAAAAGCGCCGTTCCCGGAAAGGAAGGCGTAGGGCAAACTTAAAGTTCTTTTGTATAGTACACGGCTAATTCGCTTTTGTCAAACAATCTGTTTGCCTATTGCGTTTTTTTTTCGTGCCCCGTAATCTGAAGGAGAATATGAACACGGAAACAGGTGGAGACGCCGTCCAACGGCTTAAAGCCAGAGCCGAAGAACTGGGGTTTGACGCAGTTCGTATCACGACAGCGGCGGCGCCCGGTCACTCGGAACATGCACGATCCTGGTTGCAGGCGGGAATGCATGGGGAGATGTCCTATCTTCTGAACCGTGCCGCTCTCCGTGCCGCCCCGCTCGATCATGAGAGCTTGCTGGCGGGAACCCGCTCCGTCGTGATGGTCGCCCTTTCCTATCACCCGTCCGACCGGACTACAGCTATACCGGAAAGCGCGTCAGGTCAGGGTAATGCAGAACCGAGTGAACCGCATCTCCGATCTCTTTCTCCACGCGGAGTCGTAGCGCGTTACGCGCGCGGCGAGGATTACCACCAGATTTTCCGAGAGAAACTGAAGGCGTTCGCCCGGTGGATTACCGAGACCTGGCCGGGGGAAAAAGCGCGTGGGATGGCGGATAGCGGCCCGGTTCGGGAGCGAGAATTGGCGGCGCGTGCGGGAATCGGCTGGCAGGGAAAGCATACCAATCTGATATCGCTGGATTTAGGGAACTGGTTCTTTCTGGGTACGCTGCTCACCACGTTACCATTGCCGCCGGATGCGCCGGTAGAGAATCACTGCGGGACGTGTACGCGTTGCCTGACCGCTTGCCCAACCGGAGCGCTGGTCGCGCCCATGACGCTGGATTCCCGGCGTTGCATCTCCTACCTGACGATCGAACTGAAAGGGGCGATCCCCCTGGAATTACGCCCGCTGATGGGCGCCCGAATTTTCGGTTGTGACGATTGCCTTGCCGCCTGCCCGTGGAATGAACGAGCGCAGGCAGGACGGGAAACGCGACTCGCCGCTCTTGATGAAGACAGGGGATCGCCTGACCTGTTGCAATGGCTCGCCCTGACTGAGACGGACGAAACTTTTCAGGGGAAATTCACCGGGACGGCATTACTACGTCCGGGACGGATCGGACTGCGCCGGAATATCTGCGTCGCTCTCGGTAATGTGGGAAGAGACGAATCGATACCCGCATTAACGGAAGTGATCCAGACGGATCCGTCCGATCTCGTCAGGGAACACGCCGACTGGGCGGTCAAAGAAATCAGGACGAGACAGGATTTGCGTTGACGCTTTCGGTAACCGCAGGAACTGGCGGGATGTCCGCGAAATATCCGTTCTGGGGCAAGTCTCCGTCGTGGCAATCCGTTTCGAATACGGAGATTTCCCCGGCATAAGGCGGTTGTGTTTTCCAGTAGGCGGCGTCATCCAATCGTGATTCGGGGGAAAAGCCGAATTGCGAGGCGAACGCCCGCCACCCCTTCGCCGGAACGGAATCGGCGTAGAATTCCAGTTCCATACGCCAGAGCAGGCGATCTTCGGGCAATCGAGCATCCGGTATCATGTCGTCCACCGTGAAACGACAGGGAACCACCTCGCCGGAAAGATTGCGGATAATAACTGGACGTCTACCTGTGGTCGCTCGTACCGGAAACGCCGCCGCGAACCGGACCAGACCGCTATAAGGCGTTTCGCGAGGGTTGATCGCCACCAGAACTCTGGTCGGAACTCCCTCTTGATCGAGCGACAGGGTATTGATTCGAGCGATTAGTGCATCAGGTTTTTCTTCAAATAAATGGTTCACCGGTTGACACTCCTTTTCGTTTCGGATACACTGTACCCGATTTCACAAAGTCACTTTCGCGCCTCGCGGCCTGACGATTTCTCTAATAATTGCGGCGGCGGCGCAGGTAATATATACCGCAGGCATTCGCCGAAAGGAATTGTCCACCGCTATGGCGACAGGAAAAATCGTCCAGGTACAGGGACCAGTCGTTGACCTGGGATTTGAACCCGGTCAGCTCCCTTCTATTTTGAATTCCGTTCGTATTCCACAGGCTGGTACGAACGGCGCTGAGGCGTCCGATACCGACTTGATCGTTGAAGTAGCGCAGCATCTCGGCAACGATGTCGTTCGCTGTATCGCGATGTCCTCGACGGACGGTCTGGTACGCGGGCAGGTAGCCATCGATACCGGTGGGCCTATCAATGTCCCGGTTGGCAACGCTACTTTGGGTCGCGTTTTTAACCTGTTGGGTCGCCCCATTGATGAGAAGGGGCCGTCCGGAGCGACGCAGTTCGCCCCTATTCACCGTGCCTCCCCCAAGTTCGATGAACTTGCGACGACGGCGGAAATTCTGGAAACGGGCATCAAGGTCGTTGATTTGCTCTGTCCTTATCTCAAGGGCGGGAAAATTGGTCTGTTCGGTGGCGCAGGCGTCGGTAAAACGGTCACGATGCAGGAACTCATCCGCAACATCGCGGTCGAGCACTCCGGTGTGTCCGTGTTCGCCGGCGTCGGTGAGCGCACCCGTGAGGGAAATGACCTCTGGCTCGAAATGTCCGAGTCCGAGTTCAAGGATGCTCAGGGCAATGTCGCGCACGTTATCGATAAAACGGCGATGGTCTTCGGGCAGATGAACGAACCGCCGGGGGCGCGACTTCGCGTTGCGTTGTCCGGTCTGACGATGGCGGAATACTTCCGCGACGAGCAGGGCGCGGACGTTCTTCTATTCATCGATAATATCTTCCGCTTCACGCAGGCAGGTTCCGAAGTGTCCGCGCTTCTGGGTCGTATCCCGTCGGCGGTAGGCTATCAGCCGACCCTCGCCGAGGAAATGGGCCGTTTGCAGGAGCGAATCACCTCCACCCGGCGCGGCTCGGTCACCTCCATTCAGGCGATTTACGTCCCGGCGGACGACCCGACGGACCCCGCTCCGGCGACGGCGTTCGCTCACCTCGATGCGACCACCGTTCTGGATCGCGGTTTGGCGGCGCAGGCGATCTTCCCCGCCGTTGACCCGCTGTCCTCTACCTCCCGTGCGCTCACTCCGGAAATTGTCGGCGAAGAGCATTATCGCGTCGCTCGCGGCGTTCAGGCGATCCTTCAGCGGTATAAGGAATTGCAGGACATCATTGCCATTCTCGGTATCGATGAGCTTTCGGACGATGACAAACTGACTGTTTCTCGCGCCCGTAAGATTCAGCGCTTCCTGTCTCAGCCCTTCTTTGTCGGCGAGGCGTTCACCGGAACCCCCGGTCAGTACGTTCCCCGTGCGGAGACGGTGCGCTCCTTTGCAGAGATTCTGGAAGGCAAGTACGACCATCTGCCGGAGCAAGCCTTCTACATGGTCGGCAATATCGACATGGTCAACGAGGCTGCCCGTAAACTGCAAGGTTAACGCTTCGTTTCGGATACATGACAGAAACGCGACCCACCGTAATTTACGGCGGGTCGCTTTCTATTTTCGGACAATTATTCTGAAGAGAGAGGGCGGAGATGGATCGCAACTGGACAAAACTTTCGGTAGAGAAACTGGAAGCGGATTTTCAACGCTCCTCCGACACGCACCTGATTCCCCTGCCCCTTCCGACATTCCCGGATATCCATCTCTATTTTAAGGATGAGTCTACCCATCCCACAGGCAGCCTGAAGCATCGACTCGCCCGGTCTCTATTTCTCTATGCGCTCGTCAACGGCTGGATCGGCCCGGATACCGCTATCATTGAGGCGTCGTCGGGAAGCACAGCAGTTTCCGAAGCGTATTTCGCCCGCCTGCTGAATCTGCGCTTTCTGGCGGTCATGGCGAAGTCCACATCCCCGGAAAAGATACGGCGTATCCAGCGTTACGGCGGCGAATGCATCTTTGTCGAAACCCCCGGTGAGGAGCGAGAAACGGCGGCGCGTCTGGCGAGCGATCTGAACGGTCATTTCATGGATCAGTTCACCTATGCGGAGCGGGCGACAGACTGGCGTGGCAACAACAATATCGCAGAGTCCATTTTCCATCAGATGGAACGGGAACCCTACCCGATTCCTTCCTGGATACTATGCGGCGTCGGCACCGGCGGCACCTCAGCGACTCTGGGGCGCTATGTCCGCTACCGGGGCGTCTCCACCTCTATCGCCATCGTCGATCCAGAGAACTCGGTATTTGCGGAGTATTACCGTACGGGAAACCCGGCATTGACGCGGCAGGGAGGCTCCGGCGTTGAAGGGATCGGGCGTCCCCGTGTCGAGCCTTCTTTTATGCCAGATGTCATTGACCGGGCGATTTCCGTTCCTAATGCCGCTTCCTTTGCAGCGATCCACTTTCTGGAGGAGATTCTGGGACGGCGTTGCGGCGGTTCCACCGGGACAAATTTCTTTGGCGCCTGTGGGCTTGTTGCAGAGATGAAGGCGCAGGGAAAATCAGGTTCTATTGTGACATTACTCTGCGACGGCGGGGATTTATACAGCGATTCCTATTTTTCGAAGCCCTGGCTTGAGGCGAACGGATATGATCTGATTCCTTATCTTTTGCGGTATCAGCGTTTTTATGAAAAGGGTTTGTGGAATTAATAAAATTTCCACTTTTGTGACACTTTTTTGCAAAAGAGTTGTCATATCCGATGAATGTTTATCGGGAGGCCGTTGTGAAAAGTTCTCGTGCATCCGCCCTTGATTCCTCTTCCGGTTTTCTCTCTCAGACTGGTTCGCAATCCTATTCTTTTTCTCTTGTTTTCGTACTGACGCTCTGTTTAATGGGCGATTTTTTCGTACCTGCACCGTCCTTCGCGCAGGAAACAAAGGGAGCGCTGCACCCTCAACCGAAACGGCGGGCGCATTCCCTCAAAGGCGTTCCCATGTCTGGTAAGACAGTGCATTCTGTTCGAGTACGTGGCGCTGAGGGAACAGGAAAACGTACCGATTCCCTGAAGGCAGATGCCCAAAAAACGCCTGTTGTAACCACAGCGCTTCATTCCACAGGATACCCTGTAAAACTGAGCGTCTCCCCGAAGCCTGTCAAGCGAACGACCGCTTCTGTGGTATCGCATCCGTATGCATTCACCGGGGGAGCTATGGCAACAACGCCCACGCGTTTTCCATCGGAAAGCGCGCCGTCAGGATTTGTCTCGACTCCTTTACGTGTCGGCCAGGTTGCGACGCATATAATGGAAAGCGGCGATACTGAGGCGGCGGATAGTTCTTTGAACGCGCAAACATCGTCTACCTCGCTTCCTATCGTTTCCAATTCCGACGAACTCTCGCTGGCGAATTCGATCATTCGCCCGCAAATCGCTGCACAACCAAAGTATAAACCGGAGTTTGAACTGCCCCGCAGTTTGCGTTCGCAGGAACTCGATACTCGTGTGACGATCCGGGTTCGGGTAGAGGCGGATGGCAGTCATGTGGAAACTCTTCTCACCGGTTCGGGCATCGCAGAACTCGATGCTTATGTTCTTCTCCATCTGAAACGCTGGCGCTGGGAACCGGCGCAACAGGACGGCAAGCCTGCCGCCAGTTTTTTCCGGATGACTTTGCCCATCAAAACGGAATAAAGGGTGAATTCGGTTCGATCCGTCGTTACAGCGTCAAAGTTGACGCCATAATGAAAGCGCAAAAAGCGTAGCGAGTCCGGCGAGCAAGGGCAGGGCGACACGGCGCAACAACGCGATGGGTTCCGCCCCTGAAAGTTGCGCCGATAGCGCTACCACCGCCGCCGCCGGGCTCATCGTGCGTCCGAAGTGTGCAGACATCGCAATGGTTGCCCCGGTTCCTACCATCGGCAGTCCCAGTCGCGCCGTCACCGGAATCAGGACATTCATAACGGCGACAGTCGGAGCGATGCCGGAACCGCATATGAGCGCAAGCAGATAAGGTAATAGAATACTTGCCATAATCGCCAGGATGGGTTGACCGGATAGACCGCCTACCAGCAGTTCCATCAACCCGTTCGCCTTGATTCCCTCGGTAAATATCTTGGCGACGATGATCAGCGAAATCACATGGGTATAGGCATAGCCCGCCCCTTCAAAGAACGCGCCAGATATCTTTCCTGCCTGATTCAGTGAACTCAATGCCGCGACCGTAACGCCTATCAGCATCGCCAGCAGAATCGGGATATAGCCTGTGATCGCTTTGGGCAGTTGCAGAAACGGGAAGATTGCCAGTAGCGCCAGCGGGACCGCCGGAACGATCGCCTTGAAGAAATTGACCCGAAATTTCTCTTCGGTGTCGGTCGCAAGGGGCGTGAGAGCGGCGTTGTTTCCCGTCGTTTTCCGTCGCGCTTCATAGCGTGCCGTCATATACCAGTAGACGAGCAACACGACTGTACAGGCGATGAGGTTTGTGGAAGCGGTCTGCTGGATAAGAGCGGCGCGGGAAGAACCAGTCAATTGTGACAGCGTCCCAATTTCCACGGCGCCGGGGTTAAAGAGTTCGCCACCCATCGACGATCCCAGAAGCAACAGCGAACCCGCCGTCTCTGCGGCATACCCATTCGCTAGTAACAGCGGTATCAGAATCGGACCGACGACAGCGGCGACCCCGGTCTGACTGACAATCGTCGTATTGACGAGATACCCGACCGCAACGCCGCCGGGAATGAGCAAGAAGCGAAAAACGGGCAGGCGCAAGGGTTTGAGCAGTAGCTGGATCAGATGCTGGTCACACCCTGTCAAGCGTAAAACATAAGCGAATCCCAGCGCAGAGCAGATGGGGACAACGGTTTCCGGGTTCGCCATCTCCGCCGCCATTTTGGTCAGCAGTTCCGGAAACTTGCCTGCCAGCGCAAACAGCCCCGCCGCCGCCAACGCAAGAACCAGTCGGACATCCGCACGCCGCGCCAGAAACACCGCTGCAACAATCAAAATAACGAGCGCCAGCGCCGTTTGCATCATCGCCGATAGGGGAATCATTGCCGTTGATTTTCGGCAAAGTCAGAGTGATTCCTCCTTACCGCCTTCTTTCCTGTCAAAAACAAAACCCCCACGCTTCTGGCGCAGGGGTTTTGTTTTTGGGTGTTTTACGCCAGAACGCTATTCGACAGGCTTGATTTCGCGCACCCAGATGTTGCGGAAGCGCAAGGGGTCGCCATGATCCTGCAGTTTGATGGGGCCTTTGGGCGGATGCGGCTTGTATGTACCCACCTGACGGTGCGGAGTGTTGCCAATCAATTCGGTGTGATTCTGCGTCACGATGCCGTTATGAATCACGGTCACATACGCGGGCTTGACCAGTTTGTCTCCATCGAAGCGCGGGGCGTTCCATACGATATCGTAGGTCTGCCAGGTCCCTGGCTTGCGGCTCGGGTTCACCATCGGCGGGGTCTGGGCATAGACTGCTCCGACGGTGCCGTCCGGATAGGTCGGGTTGTTGTAGTTATCCAGAATCTGGATTTCGTAGATGCCGTGGAAGAACAGTCCGCTATTGCCGCGTCCCTGTCCATCGCCATGCACTACCGCTGGCGTCATAAACTCCAGATGCAATTGGCAGTCGCCGAATTCCTCACGACTGGTAATATCGCCTGCGCCCTTGACGACTTCCATCACGCCATCCACCAGTTTCCAAGAGATGGGGGCGCCATCACCGGTGCGCCAGTGAGAAAGGTCTTTACCATCGAACAGGACGACGGCATCGGAAGGGGCCGCATCGGGTGCGGATTGATTGCCGACTGGCGGCGTCACAATCGGCGGTTGAGGCCTGTTGCCATCATGGACATGCCATTTTCCGCCGGGAAGAATAGGGGTATCGCTATAACCGAGATTGCTCACTTTGGGTGGTCCTCCGGCACGAACGCCGCAAGCCACACCAATGACGCTCATCGTAAGCGCAATGAGCGCAGCGCTTCGACGTCGCACAGATATTCGCATGCGGGTATTTTACCGGAAATAGGTACATTACAGCAAGGCGCAGGTAAGAACCTTGAAGGATTCTTATCTGTCGCCGGGTCAATATTCCGATTGAGTCCGTTCCGCAAGGAATCTTTGTAGAGTCTTATCATCATTCCTTCGCCCCGTCGCGCTTCTCGCCAGCAGGAAATATCCCATATATCCCGCCCTTGCCGTCTCCAGAGCGTGAAGGAATACTCCCAGTGCACCTGACATCAGGGGTGAAAAGGTTCGAGGGCGAAATGACAGATTCGCTCACAGAAAAATTACCGTTTAGTCCTTGAGTTGCGCCGCCTCTCGGACGATTTCCACAATCCACTGTGCGTCTTTGACCATAGCATCAATCGAGCAAAATTCGTCATGAGTGTGGACTTTTTGCATTCCGGTAGAAAGAACGGTGGTAGGAACGCCGTGTCCGTTGAAAACGTTGGCATCTGATCCACCTCCGGAGGGTTTGAGTTCCGTGGGCAAGCCCAGATTTTGCGCCGCTTTGAGGGCGATCTGTACGACAGGAGCATCCTCGGCAAGAGTGTAGGCCTTGTATTCTTCGGTGACCTGCACATCCGCTTTTGCGCCCAGCGCCGCCGCCTCACGTTCAAAGACTTCTTTCATATGAGCGGTTTGCGCATCCAGTTTCGATTGCGTCCGGGAACGCGCCTCACCGATGACTGTGACTTCCGCCGGAACGATATTTCGACCCGATCCGCCCGAAATGATACCGATATTGGCGGTCGTTTCCTCATCGATACGACCCAGTTTCATTTTCGAGATCGCGTTGGCGGCGGCAAGAATGGCGCTGACGCCTTTTTCCGGCGCGACTCCCGCATGAGAAGGAACGCCTTCGATACGCACCTTGAACGAGTTCTGTGAAGGAGCAGAGGACAGCAGGGAACCGAGCGGCGGCCCGGAATCGAGAACGAAACCGTAGCGGGACGTAATGCGCGCAGGATCCAGAAGCCTTGCGCCTACAAGCCCGATCTCTTCGCAGATAGTCAGCAACAACTGAATATCACCGTGTGGCTCGCCGGATTCGTGCAGTAATGCCATCGCTTCCAAAATCGGGGCGACCCCGCACTTGTCGTCCGCGCCCAGAATCGTATCGGAGGTAGAGCGGATAATATCGCCGTCGATCTCGATTTCCAGACCCGGAGTCGCTTCGACCGTATCGAAATGCGAGGAAAAGAAAATGCCCGGAGCCTCTGTAACCGTCCCTTTTTTGGAGGCGATCAGATTGCCGATATTGCCGCCGACTTTCTCACCGGCATCGTCCCACTCCAGCGTGAAACCGATATTCCTCAGGTAGTCCGCCGCCCATTCGGACGCCGCCTTTTCGCTCCGTGATGGCGTGTTGAACCGCACCAGAGTCAGAAAAGTATCCACCAACCGCTCTTGATTGACCGCAATGCCCATAATTTTGAATGACGCTTCCCGTTTTTGCGGATTGTAGCAGGGAAAGCGACGGGAATCCAGTGTGTAAGCGGAATAGTCTTAAACGGTGGCGCTGTCTCAAATAATTCATGTCTCGTACTGCATACTTCTAACCGCTCGATATGCTCTGCCTCTGGCCGTCTTGACCATTTGTAGCACCAAAGTTTAAGCTCACGTTGTATTGGGCTTGTAGTTTGAGCAAGGATAGTAATCCGATACGTCTTCTTCCATTTCGCTTTCCACAGGCTTATCAAAACAACTATTTTTTTATTGTCGTTGTTCGTTTTGACCTGCTATAATATTCTCAATCCATTCCCCCTCAACTTTAAATGTCATTACCCAAATTAATTCAAGTAGCAAATCCCGGCAGTACGTTAGGTGAAGCTGTTGGTGCTCTGGTTGAAAGAGAAGTCAACCGTCTTATCCGTCCTATTGCAGAAGATAATGGGTGCGTCTACGTTAGTGCAGGCCGGCAAAACCCACGTACAGGAAAAGCGACCAAACTTCTTCTTAAGGATAGTTCTGATAATGAATTTCAAGTTGATTCGGTTATCGCTAACGCACGAATGCAACCGCTGGTTCTGATTGAGTCAAAATACATTCGCTACAAAAAGCATAATAGGGATAAAGGCAGTTGGATTTGCACCGCACATTATGGATTACGCCGGTCTTTTCCAACGGTTCGCCAGTCTATTGCTGTTCTAGCGGGAAGTTGGAGTGCCACATCAAAGGCGATGATGAGAAGTTTCGATACAACGCTATTTGAAGTAGGTTTCCCCAAAATCGTCTCCACGTTAGCGGAATACGGCATTGAATTCGATTGGGGCGAAAAGGAGCGTGACAAGGCAATGAAAGCGTGGCATATTTGGGAAAAGCTGAGCGATTCTGATTACACCGACATCGCGGCCAAATTACTGGAAGATATTGAACCTGAGTTGCGCGAAACGCTCCGGGTAACTTTGGATACCAGTATCCCGCGTGAAATTCGGGAAATTGAAGTAAGCCTCGAAACGAATCTCGGGGAAACCCGACGCTACATTTTTCAAACCATTGAGGGGGCGATAGACTTTTTGGAATCACTTGATGTGGAAGCCGTATTGAATGACGAAAACGGACCTGTGCTATGGAATATAGATACGATGGAAGACCAAAATAATGATTAATGTTTCCGATCTAGATAAAGAACAGAATGTTGTTACAGAGACAAAGGAAAAATACACTTTAGACTTGTTTGCGGAACCCGAAGAAGCGCAACCTGAAACCTTTCTCAATCGTGCGAACCTCGGTACATTTCAAGAAAGCCTGCGAACGCCCGTGCACCGTTGGTTTACTTATCCGGCAGGATTTTCTTATCGTGCGGTGGAGGAAGCGTTTCGCTCGTACAAAATTAAACCTGGTAATGTGGTTTATGATCCTTTCGCAGGAACGGGGACAACAAATGTAGTTGCTAAACAAAAGGGCGTTATCTCTTTTGGGGTAGAGGCACATCCGTTTGTCCAATTTGTCGCGCAGACGAAAATTTATTGGGAGTTTGATTTCCCTGCCCTCTTGCGTCAAATAGATAGGTTAGTGGAAGAGGTAGGCACAGAAGTAGAAGCAGCGACCATTTCAGAAATACCGGTAGAATCCATTTTTCCTGAACTGGTTTGTAAATGCTATAGCAGAGAAAAACTAGCGAAACTTTATCTTTGCCGAGAATCAGTTTCACGAATTTCAGACGTCCCTTTTCGCAACCTTGCTAAACTTGGTCTTACCAATATTCTGCGTTCTGCCGCTGATGTCGCCACCGGATGGCCATATATCGCGCCTCAAAAAGTTAAAAACGTCGCCTCATCAAATCGCCCGATGGACGTCGCAAAAATTTTCAAAGACCAACTATATTCCATGTATGGCGATGTACAAATGATTTCGCGCACAGCCTTTCCGGGTGGAAAAGCGACTCTTATTGCCGGTGATTCCCGGCAATATCATGAAGAAATCGCGGACGCTTCTATTGATATTTCATTCACCTCGCCGCCTTACTTGAACAACTACGATTACGCCGACCGAACTCGTCTTGAGACCTATTTCTGGGGCGACGCCAAAACATGGGGCGACATCACTCGCAATGTCCGTACAAAGTTAATTATGTCTGCCACCACACAAATTAACCGAACGGGCTACGATGAGGAAAATCTTCTTAGCGAGGCATTTTGCACGGCTGTTCCACATATCGCAAAGCAACTCCAACCTAAGTTAGCGCAGTTATCGAAACTTCGTCTGGAAAAGGGCGGCAAGAAAAGTTATGACATCATGGTCGCAGGATACTTCAACGATATGCTCCAAGTGTTGCAGGAGACATATCGCGTCCTCAAACCCAACGCCTCATTCCTACTAATACTTGGAGACTCGGCTCCTTATGGTGTGTATATACCGATTGACATCTATCTTGGTGAGATGGGAAAAGCTCTTGGGTTTTCCCATTATGAGGTCGAAGAGCTACGGACACGAGGCGGCAAATGGAAAGATAACCCGCAACGGCACGGAGTAGCACTGAAAGAGTGTATTCTAATTCTCAGAAAGTAGACATAAGACTATACTGGGGCATTATCTTTAAATATTAAATCGGGGTTTTTCTCGATCAGGTAATTCATGCCCCATTCGCTCTCAAAGAGGGCTACCAGATTATCGTGCTCATCATGGACTAACTTTGTTCCGATGCCCCAGTACGCGGCGCGTACCGCTTCCGGGCTTCCCTCGATCCAGCGGGCGAAACTGTAAGCGGTGCGTTCCAGATGCGTCTCGACGCCATATTCGGACAGCAAGCGGAACTGAATGACTTCGAACTGCAATTGCCCGACTACTCCCAGAACCGGCTCCGTTCGGGCGGCATTGCGTTCATGGAATAACTGAACGACGCCTTCCTCGGATAATTGCTCAATACCCTTCTGGAACTGCTTGTACTTGTCGGTCTTCGTATTGCGGATAATGGCGAAATGCTCCGGGGCGAATCGAGGAAAGCCTTGAAAGCGAACGGCAGGACCGGTACAGACGGTATCGCCTAACTGGAAAGCGCCCGGATTGGTCAGTCCGATAATATCGCCGGGGTACGCTTCATCCACCGTTTCCCGTTCGGAGGCGAACAGTTTCTGTGGTCGGGTCAGGCGCAACGATTTACCGGAACGGGAGTTCATTGCGGTCATATCTTTCTCGAATTTGCCGGAGACGACTCGCAGGAAGGCGATACGATCCCGGTGGTTAGGATCCATATTCGCCTGAATCTTAAAGACAAACCCCCGGAAGTCACGTTCCTGCGGGAAGATATCACCCTTTTCCGCAAGACGAGGCATGGGAGCGGGAGCCATCTGGATAAACTTTTGTAGCAGTAGTTCGACACCGAAATTGTTCGCGGCGCTACCGAAGAACATCGGGGTGATTTCGCCGAGAGCTATTTTCTGGTCATCCAGCGGTTCGCCCGCGATATCGAGTAATTCGATATCCTCACGCAGTTTGGCAAGCGCATCCTCGCCGAGAAGATTGCCTAACTCAGGATCGTTCAAATCCGTCGCGCTGACAATCGCTTTGCGCTCGCCGCCCGACCCGGTTCCCCGGTCGAAAAGATGCAGACTCTTGTTCAGGCGGTCATATACTCCCCGGAACCGGTCGCCGTCGCCCACCGGCCAGACAACGGGAACGGAGCGAATGCCAAGTACTTCCTCCAACTCTTCCATCAGTTCCAGCGGGTCTTTACCAGGACGGTCCATCTTGTTGACGAAGGTGAAAATCGGAATCCCACGCTGACGGCAGACATGGAAAAGTTTCTTGGTCTGCGGTTCGACCCCCTTGGCATTGTCGATAAGCATCAGGGCGGCGTCGGCGGCGACCAGAGTACGATACGTATCCTCGGAGAAGTCCTGGTGACCGGGCGTATCCAGCAGATTCAGCACATAGCCGCTGTAGGGGAACTGCAGAACGGTGGAAGTAATGGAAATGCCGCGTTGCTTCTCCAGTTCCATCCAGTCCGAGGTCGCCTGACGACGGTTTTTCTTGGCATGGACAGCCCCTGCCATCTGAATCGCCCCTCCGTAAAGGAGGAGTTTCTCTGTCAGCGTTGTCTTTCCGGCATCCGGATGCGAAATGATGGCGAACGTGCGCCGCCGCTCGATTTCCGAGACATGCGTTGCGGTCGGTACAGAGGTAATCGTAGCGGATTCAGACATAATTCAGACCGAATCACTATACCATGCGCCCCCCACGAATACCGCTTTACGACCGTGCTGACCAGGCATACGGCATCGATTATGAGGTAATATGACAGTCGGGCAATGCCGTGGGCGGAAGATTCTGAAACGGAGATTTAAGTCAATGCAATACGATTTCAGGGTGTTGGTACGCTTTGCATTTATCGTGGCTCTGGTATCCGGAGCGGTTCCTGTTTTTGCACAAGGGCAGGGGACATTTATCCTTCCCGTTCCGGCGCAACAGTTGGTTTACGATGCGATGCATCAGAAAATATACGCGACGGTCGGGAGCAAGGGGACGGGCGCAATGGTCAACAGCGTCACGGTCATTGACCCGCAGACCGGAATTGTTGGGCCCTCGCTGTTTGTGGGCGATTCGCCCGGCGCGATGGTCGTTTCCGCAGGTAGTAAGTATCTCTATGTCTCGATCAACGAAGGCGGCAATGTTCGCCGTGTGGATTTGCCGGGAATGACCGCTGGGCCGCTGTACGCTATGCCGGGGAAGCCGGTTCGCGCCTTGCTAATCTACCCGCCTGATCCGGAAGCTTTTATCGCATTGCGCTCGAACTCCAACCGCTACGATGACGCTCTGGGCGTCTACAAAAATGGGCAATTGAGTGGGACAGAGGCAGGGTGCGCCGGTTCGGTGATGATGGGTATTGCGCCGTCGCGTCTTTTTACCTATCAGGGGCAGTTGTCGTCGTGGGATTTCGACGGTTTCGATGTGACGACGGAAGGCGTTCGTCGTTCAGCCCATTCGCAGTCGGTCATGTCCGGAGCGGGCGGATTTTCCGGCAATCTCAACGGGCTTTTGCTTTCCGGTCAGGGCGTTATCGATCCGGAGACCCGGCAGGTCATCGGCAAGATGAATTTTAACGGGAAAGATGGCCCGATTCTTCCCGATCCCGGTTCCGGCTATGTCTTCCTTTTCTGTGAGGGCCCGAACGGTCAGGAAATGCATTCCTGCGAAATGCAAAAGTATCAGTACACTGGTTCTCTGCCTTTGCCAACCGGCGTTAAGGCGGGAGTCTCCAGTCCGATCCGCTGGGGAACCGACGGGTTCGCCTATATCGCCGGCGATAAGGTAATGATCTTTCGCCAGAAACTCACCCGCGTTCTGCCGAAAGTGGATCTAACGGTGGAACGTTCCGAATTGCCTGCGGTCCTTACCCGCGATAATCAACTGTCGTATCAATTGATCGTGACCAACAAAGGCGCTCAACCCGCCACTGCCGTTTTGCTCACGGACGCTTTCCCGGCGGAAGCCGACGCGTTGACGATGAAGGCGAGCCAGGGCAATGTCACCGCCGCCGATAAGATTCTCCGCGCCGAACTGGGAACGCTTGCGCCCGGAGCGCAGGCGACAGTGGATGTGACACTGCAATTCAAGGATGTCAAAGAGATTGGTCTGACTGCGGTTGTTCGCGCCTTCGAGCCAGACCCGCAACCGGAAAACAATATTGCCCGTATCGCCCCCAAGGAGAGCCTTTCTCCGTTCCCCGACCTGACCGGGACATGGGATGTCGTCAAACAATCTTCCATCGGCGCGGGAGTGGAACTGAAATCGGCGCTACTGGGGCAGTTTACTGTGGTGAACAAAGGCAAGCAGGCGTCCCGTCCGGTCAAGGTGCGGTTCTACCTTTCCGTCGAACCTCGATTCGAAGTCTCGCGAAGTCCGCTGTTACAGGAAACCGAGATTCCGCGCCTGCGCGCCGGTCAAAAATTTCCGGTGACGCTTCAGGCTCCCATAGACGACGCCGATGCGACGGGCTTCTTTGTCTACGCGGTCATTGACGCCGATAACACGGAACAGGAAGGCACACGCGATAACAATGTCATAGGAGCGAGGATTCCCTGACGCGGAACTTTCTTACCCTCCCCGTATGTTAATAGGATAGAAGAAATGAGACCCCGAATGGAACCTGAAACCGGATATATATCCAAAGACAACAAACTGACGCGGCGCTCGGTATTGCTAACATCGCTCGGCCTGATCGCAGGCGGCGTGACCGCGCTCCTCGCCTCCGGCGGTTTCGCCCTCGGCGAGCGACAGAAGACGGGTCAAACGCAAAAGAATACGGCAAAGGGAGGGCCGAAGACAATGATAACAGTTCCGCCAGGAAAAGAAATAGCCACTATCGCAGGAGGATGCTTCTGGTGCGTGGAAGCGGTTCTGGAAGATTTGAAAGGGGTGGACAAGGTGGTTTCCGGTTACTCCGGCGGTCAGGTCGCTAACCCCTCGTATGAGGCGGTCTGCACCGGAACGACCGGTCATGCCGAAGCCGTGCAAATCACGTTCGACCCGAAAGTGATTTCCTATGCCGACCTGCTGCATATCTTTTTCACGACCCATGACCCGACGACTCTGAATCGGCAGGGCGCGGATTCTGGAACCCAGTATCGCTCGGCGATTTTCTACCATAATGCAGAGCAGAAGGCAATTGCAGAAAAGGTCATCAAAGAGATCACGGCGGAAAAACTGTACCCGAACCCGATAGTCACCGAAGTTACCGCAATCTCGAACTGGTACCCGGCGGAGGACTACCACCAGAATTACTTCGCCCAGAACCCGAATCAGGGCTATTGCGCTATCGTTATCGCCCCGAAGGTGCGAAAGATGCGCGCAAAGTATCAGGACAAACTGAAAAAGTAGGGATTGCCGGGGGACGCTATGCGTCCCCCGTATTGTTTCCCCCCTTCGCATTCCTCTGCAACCATAAGAAGTTTCAATGGTCGATCTCTTTCGAACAATGCCGTCGGAAGGAATTGCTCTTCATGCTGTCGCATTTGGTTGTGCCATACATTGCCGTTCCTGTGACTTTTAGCCCTGTCGTCATCTGTCGCTGAATCTTGTATTCAAAGCGCGGATACCCGGCAAGCGCCGTCGCTGGAGAGGGAATCGGCTGTATTATCGTCATTCTAATCAGGAAGAACATGAATCAACAACGTCGTTTTTCAACCAACACACTCTTTTGCCTTTTAGGGAGCCTGTTACTCATGAGCGTAGCCGCTACGACCGCCGACGCCGCCGAATCACAGATCATCGCGCCGGGAGCGAAACTGGAAAAACTGGCAGGGGACTTCGAATTCACGGAAGGTCCCGCCTCGGATGCGGAGGGCAATGTCTTTTTCACAGACCAACCCAATGACCGCATCCTGAAGTGGAGCATCGACGGTAAACTCACTACCTTTTTACAACCCTGCGGTCGCTCCAATGGTCTGTGCTTCGACGCGAAAGGCGATCTATGGGCCTGCGCCGACGAAAAGAACGAAATGTGGATTATCAAGCCGGATAAGAGCCATACCGTTCTTTTTCATGACTATGAAGGCAAGCTTCTGAACGGTCCCAACGATGTCTGGCTTCGCACCAATGGCGGTATGTATTTTAACGTGAGTTCGGGATAAGACGGGCTTTCGGATAGAGTGTAGTTACCACACCGCACTCCAAAGAAAGCCCGCCCCATGTCCAGTTTACTGCATCTGTTCTGCAAAGTAGACGATTTCTGTCAACAATTCTTGCCCACC
>CAIVZM010000010.1 GCA_903910385.1 uncultured Armatimonadota bacterium | reverse complement strand
TGAAACATCTTGCATCACGTTATACCAATCTTTCCTGCGGCGGTGTTGCATCCGGTCGAAAGGCCGGATGAGAATTCCAACAAACTGACTTTACAAGCAAACAAAACGACAAAACAGGAGAATAACATGGAACGAGAGACACAAGGGACGACTTCAACATGGCCCGAAGAGGAATGGATTCCCATCTCGGCGCTGGAACACTATTCTTACTGCCCGCGCCAATGCGCTCTGATTCATGTCGAACAGATATTTGAGGAAAATCTGTTTACGCTTCGGGGACGCTCCGCGCACGAACGCGCCGATACGGCGGGAACGCAAACGGAACGCGGCGTGCGAATCGAACGCGCTTTACCCCTCTGGTCTGCAAAATACGGTATGAGCGGTAAAGCGGATGTGGTGGAATTCCATCCTGATGGACGCATTTTTCCCGTCGAGTACAAAAACGGACCACGCCGGGAACGACGCCACGATGATCTGCAACTCTGCGCTCAGGCGCTTTGCCTCGAAGAAATGATGGGACGACCGGTGGGTGAGGGCGCAATCTATTCCATTTCGACCCGAAGAAGACGTGTCGTTCCCCTGACCGCCGAACTGCGTGAAGAAACGCTGGAAACGCTCACTGCCGTGCGAATCCTGTTGAACAATACCGGTCCGCTTCCCGAAGCGGTAAATGATAAACGATGCCCTCGTTGCTCCCTGATCGACGCCTGCTTCCCGTCCGTGGTTGTCGGCGCACGACAGGAAAAACTGCGTCTTTCCCTATTTGTTGCGGAAACGATAGAGCGCATCGGTCTTGCCCCGCATCTCGCCGCACTGAAAGCTGACGATTCACATCGCACTTCGTCCATTCGCTGATATTCCAGAAAGGAGACATGAAATGACTCGTGAATTACTCAATACTCTTTATGTACAGACGCCTCACGCCTATGTTCGGTTAGAAGGCGAGACCCTGAAAGTAGAAGCGGATGGTTCTCGTCTGTTACAGGCGCCTCTGCACCATCTGGGCGCTATCATGCTCTTTGGAACAGCGGGAATTTCGCCGCACGCCATGGCAAAATGCGCCGCTGAAGGTCGTAACGTCGCCTTTTTTAATCAGGCGGGACGGTTTTTATGTCGGGTCACCGGACCGATGAGCGGTAACGTTCTATTGCGAAAAGCGCAATACGATGCCCAGGGGAATCCAACGCACACCTGCCATATCGCTCGCGCCTTCGTTGCCGGGAAAATTCGCAATCAGCGCTATCTGACCTCACGGGCTGCGCGGGACTCACGTGATGCGGTTCGTGCGGAGCGCCTTCGGAAGGCGACGAACGCTCTGGGCGTTTTACTCGAATCGCTTCCGCTTCAGTCGGATACCGATTCTGTCCGGGGTATCGAAGGCCAAGCATCTGCAGTGTATTTTAATGTTTTCGGCGAAATGATTACGGTTCCGGAAAGTGAGTTCGCTTTTCGTGTGCGCACCCGTCGTCCTCCCCGTGATCGTGTCAACGCCATTTTGTCTTTTCTATACGCTCTTCTACGGACGGACTGTGCTGCGGCTTGTGAAGGCGTAGGACTTGATCCGCAATTTGGATTCCTCCATACCCTGCGTTCTGGACGTCCCTCTCTCGCTCTGGATTTGATGGAAGAGTTTCGTCCCATAATCGCTGACCGTATCGCTCTTACCCTGATCAATCGGCGACAACTCCGACCCTCTCATTTTGAGGAGAGAACGGACGGAGGGGGAAGCGTCATGTTGACCGAAGAAGGGCGCAAGTCCGTTCTGGTCGCTTTTCAGGAGCGTAAGCAAGAGGAAGTCATTCACCCGCTTTTGAAGGATAAAACGCCCCTCGGGTTACTTCCTCACTTGCAAGCGCGCTTGCTGGCAAGATGTTTGCGCGGCGATTTGCCAGATTACCTGCCGTTTACCATCTCGGGCGCTTAGAGAAAGACGAAAGAGTGGCGATCATGTATGACATGTTAGTCTGTTATGATGTCAACACGCTGACTAAGGAAGGGAGGGGACGATTGCGTCGTGTCGCACGCGCCTGTACCGACTTTGGTCAACGCGTTCAGGAATCAGTCTTTGAAATACGTGTAAATGCAGTGCAACGCGAACGTCTGACTGCCAAACTGCTGAATATTATCAACGTAAGTGAGGATAGTTTACGCATTTACCAGCTTGTCGGCGGAAGAGCCGGATGCATTGAAACATATGGTCTTGACCGCTACGTTAATTTCGCGGCGCCCATTGTTGTTTGAAGATTATCTCTCTGTTAACCGGGCGGAGAATAGGCATCCCCGCCCGGTGAATGAGGATCGACTAAATCGATGCCGCTTCCGCGTAGACAGGCAGTTTGTACCGCTCTTCGTACGCTTGATCGAAGGCGGCAAGGTTCGGCGCGATACTTGCCTGCGCGACAACACGGTTTTGAATAGCTTCCGGGGTCTTCAGTCCGTTGCCGGTAATGGCGATGACGACCGTTTCGTCTTTGCCGAATTTGCCCTGCTCCGCAAGTTTCTTCGCTACGGCGACAGTCACGCCGCCCGCTGTTTCCGTCCAGATACCTTCGGTCTGCGCCAGCAACTGGATTCCGGAGATACACTCCTCATCGGAGCAATCGTCCGCGCCGCCGCCGCTCTTGCGGCAGATATCTGCCGCATAGTAGCCGTCCGCCGGGTTACCGATAGCGATACTCTTGGCGATAGTATTGGGTCGCTGCGGACGCATTACCTCCGCACCAGACTTGATCATGCTGACAATCGGGTTACAACCCTGCGCCTGCGCCGCCCAGACTTTTGCCGTGACCGGCTCATCCAGAAAGCCCAGCTTTTCCAGTTCGTACCATGCCTTCGGAATCTTCGTAATGAGAGAACCGCCCGCGCAGGGGACGATCACATGATCCGGAGTTTTCCAGCCTAATTGCTCGGCGATTTCGTAGCCATAGGACTTCGAACCGTCGCCGTAGAAGGGGCGCAGGTTGATATTGGCGAACGCCCACCCATACTTGTCGCCGACCTCCGCGCAGAGGCGGTTCACTTCATCATAGACGCCATCGACTTTGATAACCGTCGCGCCATAAATCAGGTTGCCGAGGACTTTGTTCGCTTCCAGGTCGGAGGGAATGAAAACAAAGCACTCCAGAGCGCCTTCGGCGGCATGCGCGGCGACCGAGTTCGCGAGGTTCCCCGTGGAGGCGCAGGCGACCGTGGTGTAACCGAACTCACGCGCCTTCGACAACGCCACCGAAACCACACGATCCTTGAACGAAAGCGTCGGGTGATTCACGGCGTCATTCTTGATGTACAGGTTGCGCAGACCCAGCGCTCTGCCGAGTCGCTCCGCCTTGACCAGCGGCGTAAACCCGACCTGCTTGCCGACCGTCGGCGCGCCGTCCAGCGGCAACAAATCCGCGTAGCGCCACATCGTCAGGGGACCAGCCTGAATACTTTCACGGGTGACACGCTTTTTGATGGCGTCCCAGTCGTAGGCGACTTCAAGCGGCCCGAAACACAGTTCACAAACATGAGTGGGGATTTTCTCATATTCCGCCCCGCACTCTTTACAACGTAATCCTTGAACAAATCCCATAATGTCGCTTACCCCTTATCTACGTCCATGCTTCGGCGGTTGACGAGACACAAAAAATCGCCCGTGCTGTGCCGAACAGTAACGCGCCGCGTTCGTCGTGAGCGAACGCCGCGAAGTCCGGCAAGGACGAGCGATTTCGGGAGCAAGCGCGGAGCGAAGCGTCTGTTCGGGGATAAATCTGCATCCCTCACATCCGCAAGCCCGGCGTCCGACGCCCGACATCTGATTCGTGGTACCACCTTGCCTTTGCGGAAGCCTTACGGCTTTCCGCCTCATGAACGCTGGAGCGGGAAACGATAAACCATCTCCAACGACCCGGTTTTGTTAACGGGGACCCACCACCCCGGCGCGAATTACTCACTTCCACCCGGTAAGCGTTCGAAACACAGGGAAAATCCCCGGTTCCGTCGCCCCCTGATACATCCGTTTTCACCCGTGCGGCTCGGAAGTCATTTCAGCCCGCGCAACTTCTGTCGGTTTCCACCGGCCCGACTCTCTGGTTGAAGTCCGCCGAAGCGTACTGCTCTTCGTCTTCGCCTTTAACGATTTAATTTATTCCGCCGGATCGAATTCTTCAGGAAATCCGACAAAAATTGCCGTGATCACTCTACAGATCGGAACGAACGGAGTTTAAATCGTCTTTGGCATTGTAGCACATGCCAGAAGTTTTGTCATGCAACGGAAAGGCGAAATTAATTATCCCGAACGGTAAAATTTCCGGGAACCGCCGTGGCATCCGACTGTCTTGCTAAGCGTGGGAAATTCATCCCCAACCAAAGGATTTGCTCCTGCATGAATCGCGCTAATACTCCTCGACACGGGCGAAAACCAATCCCGATGCGTCCCCTGCACGCCGCGCTTTTTGTTGCGGCTCTGACTGTTCCTGTCACGGCGTTCGCCCAGGCTCCCGCTTCAGTCCCGACCTCGCCTGCCGGACAAGGCGTCGCCTCGGTCACTGCGCTGACGCCGCCAACGCTCAGCCCACAGCCCACCGGAAAAACGCCTTCCACTCCTCTGCCTAAAGATACGCCGCCGACGAAAACCTATGGCATCGGCAAGGAAGATGTGCAGAAAACGACGACTTTCGCTAATGCGATCCCCGGTCAACCGCTTCCGACAGATCCTCCCGCTATCCGCACTCTGGAAGACGCCCTGCTGACCGCCTACCGTCGCAACCCCACTCTCCTGACCGCCTATGAACGCGCAATCAAGACGACGGAAGGGGTCAAGCAACTGCTCGCCGTGGAATCGCCTTCCATATCCGGGTCATTGAGCTATACCCGATTGGCGAATCCCGGTTCTACCAGCGCCATTGGTAGCGGCGGCGTTTCGCCTTCGCAGATACAAAACCCTTTCGGCGTCGGATTGAATTACACCCCGCCCGGCTCCGCTCCGGTCACGCTGTCCACCAGTTCGGTCACCAGCGGGAACTCCTCATTCAATGCATCCGCATCCGGTTCCGCCTCGGGTGGCAACTCTGCGACCGGTTCCGGTTCCAATTCCGTCAGTTCCGGCTCATCCCGTGCGGTATCGCCGGAACTTTCCCGTCAGAATAGCGGAGGAACCACTAACAAAACCGCTCCCTCCGTGAATCTGAACGTAATTACGCCACGGATTCAAGCGGCATGGTTCATCGATGTCACCGGGATCGTTCGCACCGCCCGACAACTCGGCGATCTGGAGCAGGCCCTCTCCCGCCTGGAAATCGCACGAACGCGTCAGGATATAACTCTTCAGGTTCGTAACGCTTACTACAACCTGTTACGCTCTATCGCGTTCGTCAGTGTCAATGAGGCGGCGGTCGCGCAGAGCACGGAACTGGTCCGCGTGACACAGGTGCAGAAAGATAACGGCGTCGCTTCCCAGTACGATGTACTACGCGCCCGGACGCAATTACAGAACAATCAACAGGCGCTCATCACTTCCCGTAATCAGGTAAATATCGCCAAAAATGCGCTGGCGAACCAGATTGGTGTCGATCCTTCCACTCTGATAGACCCCGCCGCTCCAGCATCGCCCGCCGCGCCGAATCTGAACGAAGACAACCTGATCACGTCCGCTTTCACGCAACGACCGGAGTACGCGCAGGCGGATATCAATCTGCTGGTCGCCGATAAGAATATCCGACTGGCACGGCGCGGGCTTGAACCCTATGTCAACGTGAACGCCGCCGCTGGCTACAATGTCACCGGCGTGAACGCCTATGACCGCCGCGATGCCGCTTCTGTCGGCGCGACCCTCTCGATTCCGTTCTCTGATGGCGGCGCCACCCGCCACGCCATCGAATCCGCCCGATCCGATAAGCGTACTGCAGAAATTACTAAAGATCAGTTCGTGCGGGGAATCAAGGCGGAAGTTCAGGAGGCTATTATCGCCGTGCGGGATGCGCAGGAGCGCGGCGCGGCAGCGGAGGTGAGTGTCACCGAGGCGCGAGAAGCGTTCCGACTGGCGGGAGTGCGGTTCAGGGCGGGCGTGGGAACGCAACTGGATGTCAACGATGCGCAGACAGCGCTTATTCAGGCGGAAACCAACCGCGTCAACGCGCAATACGATTACCTTGGTTCGCTGGCCCGGCTTTCGCGGGCGATCGGAGTCCCCGAATGATACCCATGAAAAAGATTCAAACTCTCCCGATTGCGGCCTGCGTTGCGATCTCTCTTTTCGCTCTCGCTGGATGCAGTCGCGACGAAAAGACAGAAGGTTCACCAAAACCGGGCGCTTCCCCGGCGGCGGGGCAAAACGTTGCGGCGGCGGCGACGCCGGTGCGTGTTGCCGCCGCCCGTGAAGAGACGGTAACCCGATCCGTACCAGTAACAGGCTCTATCGCCGCTCTGCAGACAGTCGTCCTTTCGCCCAAGCTTTCCGCTCGTGTGGAAGCGGTTGCAGGTCGCGAAGGAACTCCGGTCCGTAAAGGTCAGGTAGTCGTCCAGCAGGATATCTCTGATTTCCAAATCCAGTTGCAACAGGCGGAAGCCAACCTGCAAGCCGCGATTTCCAACCTGACACAGGCGCAGACGCAGGTAGGTTTGCAACGCGCCGCCAGCGCTCAGGGCGTTCAGGATGCCCGTCAGCAACTCGCGTCTGCAAACGCCAATCTCGCTTTGACCCGGAACCCGCAGCGAACTCAGGAAATCGTCGTCGCAGAAAACAATGTAAAGCAGGCGCAGGCGAACTACGACAAGGCGGAAAGCGACCGCAAGCGTTATGAAGCGTTGTTGAAGGAAGGCGCGACCGCTCAGGTCACCTACGATCAGTACGCCACTCAGGCGAAAGTCAATAAGGTCGCTCTCGATAGCGCGAAACAGCAACTCGATATCGCTCGTCAGGGCGGGCGCGTCGAAAGCGTCCGCAATGCGGAAACGACGGTCGCGAGGGCGCAGTCCGCATTGCGATTGGCTCAAGCGAATCAACAGCAAGTACAGGTCAGGCAGGATGCCGTAAAAGCGCAGGAAGCGACGGTCGCTCAGCAACGTGCAACGGTGGCGAACGCCCGATTGCAAATTGAAAATGCATCTATCAAGGCGCCTATCGATGGTGTCATTTCCGCCCGAAATACGGAACCGGGACAGATCGCCGCTCCGGGGCAGAGCGTTTTGACCCTGATAGCGCTGGATACGGTGTATTTTGAAGCCAGCGTCCCGGAGACATCCCTGGCTTCCATCAAGTTGGGGCAGAGTGTGGACGTGAAAGTGGACGCCTACGGCGAAAAATCATTCCCCGGGAAAATTACCCGTATCAATCCAACGGGAAGCGCTACCGCTCGAACCTTCAATGTCCGGGTCGAGATTCCCAATAGTAACGGGGGACTGCGTCCCGGATTGTTTGCACGGGGCAATGTGATTGCGGAGCGTCGTCAGGGCGTCGTCATTCCCAAAGATGCGCTTTTGACTTCTGAGAATAAATACGCGGTTTTTGTGGCGGAAAATGGCGTGACGGCGGTTCGTCGCGAGGTGAAAATCGGCATTCAAACGCCGGAGACCGTGGAAATACTGTCCGGCGTCCGTTCGGGAGAATCCGTCATCGTTGTCGGGCAGGATAGCCTGAGGGACGGTAGCCCGATAAAAATCCAGCAGAATGGTCAGCAAACAGCATCGTTATAGGTACTGTCCGGCAGACGGCAGGAGCGTAGAGTCGGAAGAGAGCAGAGAGGGATAAAACTATTTCCACTTCTCTCACTCTCTCCTCCTGCCATTTGCATACAGCCTGAGAGGAAACCTTATGGGGCTAACACGTATTGCGGTCAAACGACCTGTCGCCATCCTGATGTTGATTGCGACTCTCATCGTTCTCGGCTTTCAGGGCTATTTCAAAATGCCTGCCGAGCAAAATCCGAAGGTGGACTTCCCTCGCGTCTCCGTTTTCACCACCTACGCGGGAACCGGCCCGCAGGAAATGGAAACGCTGATTACAAAGCCTATTGAGGACGCCGTTTCGTCCGTCTCCGGCATTAAAAATATCACTTCCGTCTCGCAGGAAGGCACTTCCTCGGTCAACATCGAGTTCTACCTCGGAACGCCTCTGGATGTCGCCGCATCGGACGTTCGCGAAAAGGTGGACGGCGTTCGCCGACGACTTCCAACCGATGCAGACCCGCCTACGATCAGTAAGGCGGATGTCAATGCATCGCCGATTCTGTTTCTTTCCATGCGCTCGACCGCGAATCGACCATCCAAAGAGCTTCGGGACCTTGCTGACAATCAGGTCAAGGACGCGCTGGGGCAGGTTCCCGGCGTCGCCAATATCTTTGTCACCGGCGGCGATCAGCGAGAAATCAGCGTCGCTCTGGACAAGGGACGATTGGATGCCTACAGTCTGACAGTAACGGATGTAGCGAACGCCATTCGGGCGCAAAACTTGAACGTTCCTTCCGGTAAAGTGACCGAAGGAAACCGGGATTATTCGGTGCGCGTTATCGGCGAATTCAAGAGCGTCGACGAACTGGCTAACCTGCGTCTGAATTTTGAGGGCAAGAACGGGCAACCGAACAAGAACCTCTTTGTTTCCGATCTGGGTATTGTACGCGATTCTTATATCGAGCGCACTGAGAGCGCGACCATTGCGGCAAGGACGGAACAAAAGACCGCAATCGCGCCCGGAACCGATACCATTTCACTCGCCGTCCAGAAAACCTCGGATGGGAACACCATTCAGGCGGCGGCGGGCGTAAAGAAGAAGCTGGAAGACCTCAAGCGGATTCTCCCGTCAGATGTCCAGTTCAACCTGACGCAGGATCAATCGCTGGAAGTCACCCATAATCTGGATGACGTTCTCGTGACCCTGATCATTGGGGCCGTTCTGGCGGTTCTGATCGTCTATTTGTTCCTGCACAACCTGCGCGGGACGATTATCGTCGCTCTGGCGATTCCGACTTCCATCATCGCGACCTTCGGGGTCATGAATGCGCTGGGCTTTACCCTCAACTCCATGACGTTGCTGGGTCTTTCGCTGGCGGTCGGTATCCTTGTCGATGACTCTATCGTCGTTCTGGAAAATATCTATCGTCACCTGGCGATGGGGGAGACGCCGCAGGAAGCGGCGCTCAATGGTCGCTCGGAAATCGGACTCGCCGCCGTCACCATTACCATGGTCGACGTCGTCGTGTTCGTCCCGGTCGCGTTCATGGGCGGTATCGTCGGGCAGTTCTTCCGTTCCTTCGGTATTACGGTCGCCGTTGCAACCCTGTTCTCACTGTTGATGTCGTTCACGCTCGCCCCGATGCTCGCTTCCCGTTGGTTCAAGAAGGGCGAAACCTTCGAGGCGCATGAAGGTGTGTTCGGCGCGATCAACCGCTTCTATGCCAGTCTGGAGCATGGTTACCGACGCGCTCTGATCTGGGCTTTGAAGCATCGTAGTTCCGTTGTCTTCATGGGAAATATGGCGCTGGTTCTGATTATCCTGTGGATGGCGACAGCAGGGGCGGGATCGGCTGTGGGATTCCGAAACGGACTGATTGTTGGCGGTGTCGTTCTTGCGTGCGGTCTGCTGGTAGCAGGTATCGGACTCGTGCGGCGGAAATTCTCGCTGGAACCGATTGTCGTTTCCGGCATGGCGGCGGGACTGGCATTGCTGGTCGCTCTGGGATCGGGCGCTGTCGGTAGACCGCTCGGTTTCCGATTTGCGCCGGGTCAGGATCAGGCGCAGGTCAATATCTCGGTCGAGCTGCCGGCGGGCGCCTCTCTGGCGGCGACCACACGCATTCTGAAGCAGATCGAAGACCGGATTCGGGACGTTCCCGAAGTAAAATTCATTGAGACCTCCGCCGGTTCTTCTAGTGCGGGAGGTTTTCAGGGCGGTGGTAGTAGCGGCACACAATACGGTCAGGTACGCCTGAAACTCTACGATAAACTGGGTAACCTCGACCGGGTCATGTTCTGGACCGATCAGTCCGATAAACGTCCTAAATCTGATATCGAAGTGGCGGGTGATATTCGCAAACGTGTCTCTGATATCCCCGGCGCTCGTATTATTACCTCTGAGGTGTCCGGTTTCAATGGCGCTTCGGCTCCCGTACAGATCGAATTGAACGGCCCAGATCAGAACGAACTTGTCGCCAAAGCGAAAGAAGTCGAAGCGACGATCGCCAAAATTCCCGGTATTCTTACCCCGGATATCTCGTTTAAGGCAAGCAAGCCCGAGGTGCAGGTGCGACTGGATCGGGCGCGTGTCGCTCAGTACGGACTCAGCCTGCAAACGGTCGCGAATGCGCTGAGCGATGCGATTCAGGGAAATATTCTTGCCAAGTACCGAGATGACGCTACCGGCGAACAGTATGATATTCGTGTCCAGTACGCCAAACTGGATCGTAGTAGCGTCGCCGAAGTCGGTTCTGTCATTGTCGGCTCGAAGGAAGGCTCGCCGATCAGATTGGCGGATGTCGCTTCCATCATCAACGGCGCCGGTCCTACCAAAATCGACCGCCGCAATCGACAACGGCAGGTGACAGTCAGCGCCTATCTGGCTCCGGGTAAAGTCATCGGCAATATGCAACAGGTTATCAACCCGGAACTGAAGAAAATAAATTTCGGGAAAGCGACTTACCAGTGGGAGGGTGAAGCCAACACGCTGGCGGAAGAGGGAGCCTTTATGCTCTCCGCTCTGCTTCTGGCGATCACGCTGGTCTATATCCTGATGGCAGCCCTCTTTGAGAACCTGCTGTATCCGCTCATCATCATGCTGACCATCCCGCAGGCGCTGGTCGGGGGACTACTGGCGTTGATTATCGCCAATGTTCCGCTGTCCATTATCGCTATGATCGGGGTCATCATGCTGATGGGACTGGTGACCAAGAACGCTATCTTGCTGGTGGACTACACCAATACCCTGCGTTCTCGCGGTTACCGCCGAAACGATGCGCTAACAGAAGCCGGACCTGCCCGTTTGCGCCCGATCCTGATGACCACCCTGGCGCAGATTCTGGGAGCGTTGCCCATTGCGCTTGCTCTCGGCGCGGGTTCCGAATTCCGGCAGTCGCTGGGTATCGTTATCATCGGCGGTCTGACCCTGTCAGCCTTCCTGACCTTGCTGGTTATTCCCTGTACCTATACGGTCTTCGATGACATCAGTACATGGTTCAGCCGCGTTCGCTACGGTCGTGGTCTGGATGTGGATTCCCTGATCGATAGCGAGTCCGTTTCGTCCCGTGAGCGAGCGTTGGCGGAATAACTTCCGCTTCGGAAAGATAAAAACTCCCCGGCGTCCGCGCCGGGGAGTTTTTATGTCTGTATTACTGAGCTACCTGACAGCCTCTTCCGCTTTGTATCCCCCAACCGTGTAGATATGGTCAATCGGCTCGTCCACAAACCGGGCGGCGGTTCGCATATAGGGATGCTCGAAGAAGGATTCGGTTCCTTTGGGGAAGCGTAACGGCTCACCGACGCCCAGAAAAGGCGCATTGAAGATAAGGGCGATCATTGGTCGAGGGTTCTGGGTGCGATTGGGCATACCGGCGTGCCAGAGACGCATATCCCGGATCAGAATACCGCCGCGTTTGAAGGTCGGTTGAAGGGGTGGGGCGACTTTACGCCGTTCCTCCAGCGCTTCCGCCGGAAGTTCTATTCCGTGCGTTGAGACCAGAGTGACATCCTTATGGGAACCCGGCCAGATTTCGGTGCTGCCATTTTCCGGTGAAACATCGACAGTGGGAATATTGACGACCAGCATATGCGCAGGGTGCGCATGTTCTAATTCCGGCCAGAGATGCCCGGTGTCGCCATGAACAGGCTGGCGAGCGTCCGAGGGCAACGCTGTATTTCCACTGTAGAACGAATTGGAAAAACCTTCACCCAGAACCTCTTTACCTACCTGAATGGCGAACGGATTCAGAAGGATATCTTTAAAGAGGTAGGGCATAAAGGGGGGCGGGTCTTGCTGGATATTCCCGGCATTCCAGTTGAAGGGCGCATCCTTCCGACTTTGCAGCAGTTTTAAATCTTCCAGCATCCGCTCATGCAGGATATCGAGGTGGGCGGTATCGACAACGCCATTGAGTACGACGAAGCCATCGTTACGGATCGCCTTTACCGCTGTTTGTAAATTCTCCGGCGTCAATGCGCCACTCGCCTTCTCTTCTCCCGTCATATCTATTGCTACCATGAGTTATTGTTTTCTCCATATCGATTTCCGCTGTATAATTCGTGTCGGACTCGCCGGTTTCCTTGTTCTCGAACATGCGCTTCCCCTGCATCGTTGGATTTCTGGTAGGCAATTTCCAGTTGCAATTCGGACCGGCGATATTAGGAGAAAGGAAGGCGTGAAAACGCGCCCGAAGCGGTAAACGGGCGTGAATTTCATCGACACGGCGGAGACCTACGGCGCCGAGTTCATATTCGGTAAAAGACTGCAAACTTTGGGAATGTGGCGCTCGGTGGTTTTCCTTCCTGAAGTTTAGTTAAGTACAGGAAGATTTTTATCTGGATCGTGTCATTATCGGAACGCGATTTTGTATATGAGCGTATCATTTGAAGTTAGAAAGGTGTGAAAATCCTGTCACCTACGCGCCGGACGGGGTATCATACAAAATACCGTGAAACGATTACGTCAAACAGGTTATGCCATTGCCGCCGCCCTACCACTGGGGGGAATGATGGCGTTCGCCTCCGCCCCACCCAAGCCCAAACTTGTGACTCCTGAAGCCCTGATAGACCAGAAAGTCAAGGGGACTATGGACAAATTCTGTGTCCCTTGCCACTCGGGAAAACAACCTTCCGCCGGATTAGACCTCACAGAGTATAAGACTGTTGCGCAGATGGTCAAGGCGCGGGCGACCTGGGATAAAGTGGCGACTTCCATCTCCACCAAGCATATGCCGCCGATGGGAATGCCGCAACCAACCGATGAGGAACGGAGTGTAGTCGCTCAGTGGGTACAGTCTACCCTGACAAGCGCCGTCTGCGATGTCAAGGAACCGGGGCGCGTCACACTGCGCCGTCTGAACCGTGCGGAGTACAATAATACAGTACGAGATTTGCTCGGGGTGGATATCAAGCCTGCGGATGATTTTCCCTCCGATGATGTCGGTTATGGTTTCGACAATATCGGGGATGTCCTTTCTATCTCACCGTTGCTGATGGAGAAATATCTAAATGCGGCGCGTAAAGTCTCCAGAGCCGCAATTGTCGCCCCGGAAGATCAGACAATTCGAACCGCTAACTTCCCCGCCAGTAAATTGACCGGCGATGGTGGCAGTTTTGACGAGACCGGTGGGGTCATGCTTGCCTCGAACGGTAGCGTTGGAGTCGATTATTTCTTCGCCGCTCCGGGGACTTATATTGTCAAGGTGACAGCGTTTGGACAGCAGGCAGGCCCGGAACCCTGTAAAATGGCGTTCCTGATCGGTTCCCGGCAGGAAAAACAGGTAGATGTCCGAGCCACTAAAGAGCGTTCGGGCGCTTATGAAGCTCAGATTACGGTGGATAAGGCAGGTAAGCAACGCGTTGCGGCGGCCTTCACCAACGACTACTACAATAACACATCCACTGATCCTGCCGTAAAGGGCGACCGTAACCTGATTGTCCAGCAGATCGACATTGTCCCCTTCGATGTTCAGGCGACTCTGGTGGAATCACCGCAACAAAAGCGTCTGATTTCCGCGCGCCCGGCGGCGAATACCGAGGCCGCCCGAGATGCCGCAACCCGTAAGGTTCTGGCGTCCTATCTGCCTCGCGCCTTCCGTCGTCCGGTCACGGCAACCGAGATCGATCCGATTGCGCGAATCGCGGCGCTGACCCGCAAGTCGGGCGGTTCCTATGAAAAGGGACTACAGATAGCGGTTCAAGCATCGATGGTGTCGCCGAACTTTTTGTTCCATATCGAAAAGGATGTGAATCAGGGAACCGCGAAGCGCCCGCTCAATGATTATGAACTGGCGACACGGCTTTCCTACTTCCTGTGGTCGTCTATGCCGGATGATCGCCTGAGGGGATTGGCGGCGCAGGGAAAACTCAAGACTCCGGAAATCCTGATTGCAGAATCGAATCGGATGCTCAAAGACCCGAAAGCGAAAGCACTCGCCGATAACTTCGCGGGACAATGGCTACAGCTTCGGAAGATCAATTATGTCTCCCCTGACCCGAAAGAATTTCCCCAGTTCAATCAGGAATTGCGTGACGCGATGCGCACGGAAACGCAAATGTATTTCCGCAATGTCGTCACCGAAGATCGTAGTATCCTTGAATTTCTGGATTCCAGCTATTCCTACCTGAATGAACCGCTGGCGCGACACTACGGTATCGCAGATGTGAAGGGTAATGACTTCCGGAAGGTGACTCTGGCGGGCGGGCAACGTGGCGGTCTATTGACACAGGCAAGTATTTTGACAATCACCTCGAACCCGACCCGCACCAGCCCGGTAAAGCGCGGTAAGTGGGTGCTGGATAATCTGCTGGGAACGCCGCCGCCGCCGCCGCCGCCTGGCGTCGCCGAACTGCCCGACGATAAAAAAGAACCATTGAAGGGTACTTTACGTCAACGAATGGAACAGCATCGCAAAAACGCGATTTGCGCTTCCTGTCATCAGCGTATGGATCCTATTGGCTTCGGGTTGGAAAACTTCGATGCTATCGGCGGATGGCGTGTTAAAGATGGCAGCGATGCGATTGACGCTTCCGGCGAAATGATGGACGGTTCCAAATTTAACAGTCCGGATGGTCTGCGAAAATATTTAATGTCAAAGAAAGGTCAATTCGTCAAAGCATTGACCGAAAAGACAATGACCTATGCTCTCGGACGCGGCTTGGAAGGCGAAAACTGTAAGGTGGACGCTTTAACGCCGCGCATCGAGAAAAACGGATATAAATACTCCGAGTTAATTGCGGCGGTCGTCTCCAGTGAGGCGTTCCGCTATCGTGGCGCCGATCCCGCCATGAAGACCCCGGTCAAGCCGGAAGCATCCAGAAAGGTAGCCGCCAAGTGAGCGTGAAATTAGACCGACGTACCCTTTTACGAGGCGCGGGCGTTGCCCTCGCCCTGCCTGCCCTTGAATCTCTGGCGCCTGTCGCCGCTCTTGCAAAACCAACTGCGGCGGCGGCTCCGAAGCGTGTCGCTTTCATGTTCGTACCCAACGGCGTCAACATGAAAGCCTGGCGTCCGGCGGCGCAGGGAACGGGATTCGCTCTGTCGGAGACATTGGAACCGCTGAAGAATGTGAAAGCGGCAGTCAATGTCCTTACCGGTCTGACTCAGCAACACGCGTTCGCTAACGGTGATGGCGCGGGCGACCATGCCCGGTCAGCGGCGGCATGGCTGACGGGTTGCCAGCCGCGCAAGACCTCCGGCGCGAATATCAAGGCGGGAATTTCCGCCGATCAGATCGCTGCGATGCGGGTCGGTAACAAGACGCGTTTCCCTTCCATCGAATTAGGTTGTGAACGTGGCGGTATGGCAGGTGACTGTGATAGCGGTTATTCCTGCGCGTACTCGGGGACGATTGCCTGGCGCTCTGAGAACACTCCGGTCGCAAAGGAAGTGGACCCGCGCCTCGTCTTTGAGCGTCTCTTTGGCGCGGAAGATGAAGGCGAAACGGCGGAGATGAAGCGTCTGCGCCAGACCGCCGAAGGAAGCATACTCGACTTTGTCATGGCGGATGCAAAGAGCCTTCGGAATCAGATGGGCGTTTCCGACCGACGTAAACTCGACGAGTATTTCGATGGCGTCCGCGAAGTCGAACGTCGCGTTCAGTGGACGCAGAAGTCCGCCGCACAAAATGGCGCGGCGACTCCGGGTGGATTGAAGCCCCCGACCGGGATTCCTGCTGATTACGGTGATCATATCCGCCTGATGGGCGATATGATGGTTCTGGCGTTCCAGTCAGATATGACCCGTGTCGCTACCCTGATGTTCGCCAATGAGGGCAGTAACCGCGCATACCGTCAAATCGGCATCGGCGAAGGACATCATGAACTGTCTCATCATGGCGGCTCCGAAGACAAGCTGAGCAAGATCAAGAAGATCAACCACTACCAGATGGAGCAACTTGCCTACATTCTGGAAAAGATGCAGTCGATCAAGGAAGCCAACGGCACATCCCTGCTGGACAACACTCTTCTGGTGTACGGCGGCGGCATCAGCGATGGCGACGCGCACAACCACAATGACCTGCCGATCCTGCTGGCGGGCGGCTCCGCAATGGGAGTCAAGGGCGGTCGTCACATGGTCTACAAGGATGGCACCCCGATGACCAACCTGTTCCTGACCATGCTGGATCGTGTGGGCGTTCCTGCCGACACCGTCGCCTCCATCGGCGACAGCACCGGTCGTCTCCAGTTGTTCTAATACTGGGACGAATTCAGACAGGGTTCCATTCAGAGCCCCCGCCGAATCGTACGGCGGGGGCTCTGTTACTTTCGGCCCGAAGTAAAAGGTAAGGCAAAAAAGTAATGCAAAACCGGGGCGCCGGCTTTCCCCTGTGTTATGATTAACCGTTATGTATTTCCCATTGAGCGAATGCGGCATTGAATTTCACCGACGATGTGGTAAAGGCGACCCGCGTTCGGTGGGAGTCGTCCAAGGACGACTCTCGCTCTTTGCAGCGAAAGCGATGTTGCTGACGCTTCTTGTCTGGTTTTCGGCGCCCGGAGCCGCTCAAGCGCAGAATTCCCTAGGATCAGTCCCGGCGACGCGACCGCACCCTGTCAATATCCTGTTTCTGGTGAATTCGGACCGACCAACCCAGGCGACTATCCTGACGGAAGGTCAACTTCGTATGACCATCTCCGCCGATAGCCAGAACGCAAACGGCGCCAATGTCTACAGCGAATATCTCGACCTGATGCAGGGAGCCGACGCCGCAAGGGAAAAAACGATCGTCTCATTCCTTCAGCAGAAATATTCGGATCGACGGTTCGACCTTATTTTTGCCTTCGGACCGGAAACCCTGAACTTTTTGCGTCACCATCGGGCGACGCTTTTTGCCAATGTGTCCATCGTATTCCAGGGAGTGACCCCGGAGGCGCTGTCGCAAAATTCCCTGTGGCCGGGCGTTACTGGGGTTGTTTCAAACCATGTGGGCGGAGTAGTTCCTACTCTGGACCTTGCTCAAAAACTCCATCCGACGGCGAAACGACTCTTTGTAATCGTCCAGCAAAACGACGAAGCGTCGGCGCACTCGCTTATCAGCCGGTATGAGAAGCGGTTCACGGTCGAATATCTTGTCGGCGTTCCTTTACCGGAGTTGCTGGCGCGCCTGCGGGATATACCGCCCGACAGCATCGTCTTCTTTGTACGTATGTTCCGGGACCGCAATGGCGCACGCTATATATCCTCCGAAATCGCTCCATTGATCGCACAGGTATCTCCGGCGCCCGTTTATACGATGATCGCTCAGTATATGGGTAGCGGCGCTGTCGGAGGGTATATTCTGCCCGTCGAAACGTCGGCGCAAGCGGCGATGACACTGGTGAAGCGAACCGTCAACGGCGAGCGTGACCTGCCTCTGACCTATCTGAATGCGCCGATACCCGTTTTCGACTGGCGCGCGCTACATCGTTTCGGCATTGACGCCTCTCAGCTTCCCGCCGGGAGTAAGATCGTCTCTCGACAACCGTCGCTGTGGGAACAATACCGCTGGTATGTTGTGGGCGGCGTGGGCGTGATGGTCGCTCAGGCGTTCCTCATTGGAGGACTCCTGTTACAGAGTGGTCGTCGTCGGCAGGTGGAAGATAACTTGCGGCGCACGACAGAAGCGGCGGATGTGGGCATCTGGTCGTGGGATATCGAACACGACCGCGTGACGGCGTCCCCGAAATTTTTAGCGCTCATTGGTTCCCCCGTTCCCCCTGTCACCGATATCGCAAGCTTTCGTAACCGGGTGCATCCCTCCGACCGGGAGCATAACGCCGAGGCGCTCCGGGCCGCTGTCGCAGAGGGGAAGGATTTGTACGTCGAATATCGGGTAATACTTCCAGACGATTCCATCCGATGGCTTGCGACAAAAGGCAGTCTGGTCGTCGATGCTCAGGGGCGGCGGACGATGAAAGGCTTTGTTTTTGATATCTCCGCCAGGAAGAACGCCGAGGAAGAAAACGAAAGTCAACGGATGGAAATCGCTCATATCTCGCGTGTTGCGACCATGGGTGAATTGACTGCCTCCATCGCCCATGAACTGAACCAGCCTCTCGGCGCGATTCTCAGCAATGCGGAAGCGGCGCAACGAATTCTTGCCTCCGGGGCGTTTTCAGATATTGCCCCGTCCCCGGCATACAATACGATTCGCGATATCCTCTTGGACGTTCGTCAGGATGTCGGGCGAGCTAGTTCGGTGATTCAGCAATTACGGTCGTTATCGCGCCGGGAAAAGACCTCGATGACGCAGGTCGATATTGGCAAGGTAACGCGCAATACGCTGGGTCTGCTGGCATCGGACTGTCGGTTACGTCGTATCCATCTCCTGTCGGAAATTCCGGAAGAGCCGCTTTTTGTCGAAGGGGAACCGGTTCAGATACAACAGGTATTGCTGAATCTGGCGCTCAACGGCATGGATGCCATGTCGGAAAAACCCGTCCCGGAACGAATCCTCCGCATTTCGGTCAGACGCCTCGACAACGAGAACGTGGAAGTGTCTACAACGGATCAGGGAGCGGGTATCCCGCCGGAGATCATGGCGCGGCTCTTTCAACCCTTTCAGACGACGAAGGCGGGCGGAATGGGCATGGGCCTCGCTATCGCCAAAAATCTGGTAGAGGCGCATTGCGGTCGCATCGAAGCCGCCAATAACCCGGAGGGAGGAGCGACCGTGCGATTCACCTTACCACTTTCCCGAGGGAAGTCATCTCCTCCAGTAAGCACGACCAACGCCCTATCGCAGGAAAACGCCGCTGTCCCGCTTTTATCGCTTTCTTCGGTCGGTCCCCGAATTCCCGGAGCGCTCATCCGCGTCGTGGATGATGACCCGTCCTTCCGAAACGCTCTGACGCGCACGCTCCAAACCGCTGGCTACGACGTTCGCGCCTTTGACTCCGCCGAAGACTTTCTTCAGCACAATCCGCCGAAGGTTCCGGGATGTTTGCTTCTGGATATGCATATGCCGGGCATGGATGGTCTGGAGTTACAGCGACGGTTGGAATCCGCACACGACCCGCTACCGATTCTCTTCCTGACGGGACTCGACGAAACTGCGGCGGCGGTTCAGGCGATGAAGTCCGGCGCCGCCGACTTTCTGATCAAACCCGTCGCGGAAGAAATTCTGTTGTCAACCATTGACAACGCGCTGGAAAGAGACGCCGCCGCGCGCCAGGATCGCGGAATCCTGGATATCTGGCGTTCCCGGTACGCGACGCTGACGCCGCGTGAGACCGAGGTCTTCTCTCTGGTCGTCACCGGTATGCTGAATAAACAGATCGGCTCCCGATTAGGTATCGCCGAACAGACCGTTAAGATCCATCGCGGTCATGTGATGGAAAAAATGGCGGCGGAGAGCGTCGCCGATCTGGTTCGCGCCGCAGATATCCTCCACATCCCCACCCATGTCGCTCCCACCGAATGAGGGGCATCAAGACGGAAAATCTCCACCATTGTCGGGTATAGCGCTTAGGCGCTATACCCGGTAGAGCTACCTTCCCACGCTTTAGCGCTATCGTTTCATTGCGGTAAGCCCGACGCCGTTTTAACATTCACATTGACCAAACGCCTATCCTGATCCAACAGAACGGCGCTCCTCTCGGTCAAGAAGGGCTTTGATGGTCGTAGTGATAGAAAACGATGATAGCATGCGACGCGCCCTATTACGCCTCCTTGCCGCAGATGGCATTATCGCCAACGGCTATGGTTCGGCGGAGGGGTTCCTTCGCGGCGAGATATTAAACGGCGTCACCTGTCTGATCCTGGATATGCATCTGGACGGCATGGATAGTCTGGCGCTGAACATTTACCTGCGCGGACTGGGTCTCACGATCCCAACGATATATCTGACCGCTTCCGAGGATGAAAAGTTAGAGGAGCGTGCGATTCAGGAAGGCGCGGTCGCTCTGTTCCGAAAACCGTTTCAGGGCTATGAATTGATCGATGCGGCGCAACGTGCGCTGAGCGCCCGTGCAGGGAGTTAAGTCTTCCGACCCACAGGATTCCGCAACGAGACAGGGCTGAATGCAACAACCTGTCCGGCGCTTGGGAAGAAATGTTTCGCCTGTGGAACGCCAGATCAGGGACGCGAACGAAGGCGTGATTGTCCCGGAGAAAAATGATGTTTAAGAAGAAACCGGAAGGTAGCCTTGTCGCTCTCGTCTTTGACGATCCCTACAAGGCAGATGAAGCCCGCGCAACCCTGCTCCGCCTGGAGGGTGAGGGAGCGCTGGACATCGAGGAAATGGCGGTCATTGTCCGTAAGGATGGCGAAAAGTATCGGGTATCGCAGGATGCCAACACCGTCTCCAAAGATCAAAAATGGGGTCATCGCCTCGGTCATCTTGTGGGGATGGTAACCGGCGTCGGCCCGCTCACCCTGGTGGGAACTCTGGGAGGACGGGTGGTGGGAATGTTCACCGATAATGAGGTGACCAACCGCTTCACGAAAGAAATCGGCAAGGAATTGACCGCAGGAACCTCCGCATTGATCCTTTTCGGACGCTTCCCCGCCGAACGGCGCGAACAGATTGTGGCGCGTCTGGCGGAATACCATCCGAAAATCGTCCACTCTGCGCTGCCCGCTGACGTGGAAGCGCAAATTGAGGCTGAGCTGGAAATCGCTCCGGCCGGATAAAGGAAAAAGGAAATTCAGATGGAATTCAAGCCATCCGCACGACTCTTTTCGGCCCTTGCGCCGCTTCTCATTGCTCTCTCGCTTGTCGCTCCGTCGTTCGGACAGGTCAAGATTCCGAGCGGGACCAATATTCCGGTCACCTTGGATGAAGATATCACGGTCAAGAGTGATAATTTCGGAAAGACCTACCGGGCAAAAGTGACACGTCCCGTCGTAGTCAACGGCAAAGTCGCTATCGAAAAGGATTCCGAAGCCCGGGTCAAGCTGATTCAGGACAAACAGAATAAAGACAAAGCGACCATGCGCCTTGACAGCGTCCGCATCGATGGTCATGAGTATCCGACCAGCAGCGATGTCGCACGACCCGGCACGGATGAGGACAAAGGCAAAAACCATACCGGGACCGGGGCGGCGGTCGGCGCAGGGGTCGGTCTTCTCACCGGAAGCGGGCTTATCAAGGGCGCCGCGCTAGGCGCAGGGGGCGGCCTCATCTGGAATATGACGGACGGCGGCGGAGACCGCAAAGTCAAAAGCGGCGCCAAACTGGACTTTAAACTGACCGAAGCGATTGTTAAGCGTTAATTGGAAAGCGTGACGGCGCCGGGCGACTATCCGCTCGGCGGCCGTCAAGGGGATTTTGTCTATGTGCGGTAACCTGTTCCCGCGCGTTCGTCTCGCGGGCGCGCTTCTTCTTGCCGTTTTTCCGGCGGCGGCATTCGCGCAACAGAGCGCTCCCGCCGCGACGACTCCGGCGTCGGACGGAAAAGAGCGCGACCTGGCTTCGCAAGTTGTCGACCCGACGGCTCCGCTCAAAACGCTGACCTTTCAGTACAAGGAGGTTTCTTCCTTTCACGGGATTTCGGGCCATCAGAGCGAGTTCGACTTCAAGGTTTCCGTCCCCTTTCAGGCGTGGGGAGTCGGCAATATCTTCAAGGTGACCTTGCCTTACGTCACGGGCAGTTCGGTTGGCCCCGCCGGACTCGGCGACACGACGCTGTTCGACCTGGCGGTACTACCCCAATCGTGGGGACGGTTAGGAATCGGGCTGGTGACCAGTTTTGGCGTGGACCGGCAGAACGGAAAGGACACGTTTTCATTCGGTCCGGCGATTGGCGGCGTCCTTCCGCGCGGCAAGTGGACGTATGGTCTGTTCAATCAGAACCTGTTCAGCGGCGATGTCGCTATCAGCCAGTTTCAACCGATTCTGGCGTTCACGTTCTCCCCGCAGGTGAGCGTTTCGATGGGCGACGCGCAGTTCGTTCTGGACTGGAAGAAGTCGGACTTCGTGCAGATACCTCTCGGCGTTCAGGTCAACTACATCACGGCCCTGAAGGGCCAACCCATCCGCCTCTTTATCAACCCGCAGTACAACCTGCGCGACCGTACCGGAACCCCGGAATGGACTACCACGATCGGTCTCGCCCTCATTGTGCGTTAGGCGCAATTATCGGACGAAAACAACGAGAAATTCGGAGAAACTAAGATGAGTGAGAATCGGACTTACCCGGACGGCACGCCGTTTACCGGAGTTGTTGCACGTTCCATTGAGGATTCGAAGCCCGCATGGCCGATTCCGACCCCGGCCCCGGAAAACGCGCCGGACGTCCTGATGATTATTCTTGACGATATTGGTTTCGCGCAACTGGGTTGCTTCGGCGGTCTGGGCGGTCGTCTCAAGACGCCCAACATCGATAAACTGGCGAGCGGCGGCTTGATTTACAACAATATGCACGCGACCGCTCTTTGCTCCCCTACCCGCTCCAGCATTCTGACCGGGCGGAACCATCACAGCAACGGCGTCGGCATGATTATGGAGCGGGCGACCGGCTTTCCCGGCTACAACGGCAGAATCCCCAAAGAGTGCGGCTTCCTGCCCGCCGTCCTTAAAGAAAACGGTTACAACACCTACTGCCTGGGGAAGTGGCATCTCGCCCCGGATGAGGCGACGGGCGCGACCGGGCCGTTCGACCGTTGGCCTCTCGGTCAGGGATTCGAGCGTTACTATGGATTTCTCTCCGGCGAGACCGACCAATGGAACCCTGACCTGATTGAGGACAACCATCACATTGACGTTCAGAAAACTTCCGATTATCACCTGACCGTTGACCTCGTAGACCATGCCATTGACTGGATTACGATGCAGAAGGCGATCAGCGAGAAGAAGCCCTACTATAACGTGAGTTCGGGATAAGACGGGCTTTCGGATAGAGTGTAGTTACCACACCGCACTCCAAAGAAAGCCCGCCCCATGTCCAGTTTACTGCATCTGTTCTGCAAAGTAGACGATTTCTGTCAACAATTCTTGCCCACC
>CAIVZM010000009.1 GCA_903910385.1 uncultured Armatimonadota bacterium | reverse complement strand
GGTGGGCAAGAATTGTTGACAGAAATCGTCTACTTTGCAGAACAGATGCAGTAAACTGGACATGGGGCGGGCTTTCTTTGGAGTGCGGTGTGGTAACTACACTCTATCCGAAAGCCCGTCTTATCCCGAACTCACGTTATATAGGTTTATTTTCATTTCAGTCAACCCTATCTCCTGCCCGACACACATCTTTGGAAGTGACTTCTAACGGCGTTTTCTTTTCGGTCCGTTTCGTTGCTCCGTGATCGACTAAATCCTGAAATGGCAAATCAGGAAGTCCATTTCACCCTCGCATTCATTGGAATAGGCGTTGTTGGTGAAGGTCGTCTCTTCCATGTTCGGTTCACCCCCACAAGCGTGGGGAAAAGCGCCCAACCGAGCGCCCCCACCGGGCTGTTGCCGGTTCACCCCCACAAGCGTGGGGAAAAGTTCGCAAAGTAGGCGTCGACAAACTCGTTGATCGGTTCACCCCCACAAGCGTGGGGAAAAGAGGTACGTTTTCCCGCCCGGCGTGGCGATGATCGGTTCACCCCCACAAGCGTGGGGAAAAGTTCACTTTGTCAGTGCAAGAATATACTTGCGTCGGTTCACCCCCACAAGCGTGGGGAAAAGATTCGTAATGGTTGGCGAACCGTTACCCTGGCCGGTTCACCCCCACAAGCGTGGGGAAAAGCTGGTGATTGCGGGGGTCGTCGGGGAAGCGTCCGGTTCACCCCCACAAGCGTGGGGAAAAGACTAATGTTTGATACTACACCATATGATGTTCAATGTTTCGACGGACAATCGCTAATTTCCTTTGGACACCGCACTTTTTGGTTCGGTATCCAAAGGAAATCGACAGACGTCTTGCCTTGATGACGCTTGTGGGGGTGAACCGGCGGTAATGGTGGCGGAAGTGGAACCCGTGTTCCGCGACGGTCTGGGTGTCAAGAAGTTGAACGCTCTACGGCATAGATCATTGTAAGCTAAGGCAACAGGAGATAGCATGAAACGGTACAGCAAAAGAACGGCATCTGAATACGACTCCGCATGGCTTTGGTGAAGCTAATGTTCACAAGAGCGTCAAAATCATGAAGGGAGCGCTTAAAGGAGGCAGAATGCAAGGTCAAACACATCCGCGCAAGGGTTATTTCCTTTTTGAAGGAAGCGTTCCGGTAGTCGTTCACAAGGACGGCGATCATCCTCTGTTGTTCACTGGCGCAAGATACACCAAGCCCGACGACTGGCTCAAAATCTACGCTCATTCCAGCAGAGTAACCAAGGCCGAATTCGATAAAGCGGTGGCGACGCGCAAACGACAAAACGCGGAGTATCACGCCCAAAAATAGATGTCATAGATAGGACGGGGTGAATACAGTCCTATCTTCTCATCAGAAATGGCTTGATGGGCATCCCTTTATCGAACCCGTCTGGAATCGAAGTTCGTCGGTTTCATAGGAGCTTGCCAGTCGCTTTGTATAATTGTGGAGCTCCCGGCGCTCGATTTTCGAGGCGTCTAATCTATTTCCTAATCTATTAACTGAGGTCATGATTCATCAGGGGCGCAAGCGAGTTAATTGAGCCTATCTCTTTTGGATGCCAGACGCTCACATGTCAAAACGCGGAATATCGGCATTTGCGTTGGAAGTGTTTTCGCATGATTGCTATTTCGGTCAGCTTCATCAATCCTGAGATTCCGTTGGGGTCAACGAGGGATCAGGTAAAGCGTCAGGGATGATGCTGGTGATTTTGAGTTCGCGGAACAGGTCCATGAGGCCGCCTTTATCCGCCATAGGGTTACGCCGTTCCCGAACGGCTTGCGCTACGAACTGGAGCACACGAGTAAAGCGTGTTTGCATCTCCACGATCAGCGCGGCCCGTTGCGACTCTGTCAGACCGGGGCGTTGAGTTACTTCCTTCTCCAATTCCATTTTGATTTGTGAAAGATAGCGTTCGGTTTGTTTGTGTTCACCCGATAGCATGGTCCAAAGTTGACGCGAGCAGTCGTTCAGCGCTTGCCGCAGAGCGTTTAACTCTTTCACATCGAGGCCCTCGCGGAACGACGGTTCGCCTTCAGCATCAATGACCAGCATGCGTTTATAGACGGCGTCGGCTAATTTGCCCCAGTAGGTAACGGTTCTGTTGAGCGCCGCCATGCCCACCTGCCATGCCTCATCACTCAGTTCGGCAAGGCCCGGCTCCGCTTTTTTGAGAGCGCGCCGATGTTTCCACAGGCATTGCCGGGAGAGGGAATCGCCCTCCCTGAGAGCGCCGACGCCGCGAAGCATGGCATTAATCTCCTCGTTGGTCGCTCCGTGTCGGATTGCCAGTGAAACCATCTCCTGATACGAGTCCGTCAGGCCGCCCTGAGCGGAAAAGGCGGCGCCCAGAGAACGACGTAAACGGGGAGAGGGAAGCGGCGCCTCAGAAGGAACGGGGGGTACAGCCGCTTTCTTCTTCCGACCAGATCGTGACGTTGCGCTCTGATTTGTAACGGGTTCTTGCATCATAGCTATCCTATGCGAATTTGGTTTTGGTCCTGTCAATGCATGTCAACGGCTCCTGGCCTCTCGTGGGGCGTATTTTTCGCCCTGAACTTTCCGGTCACGAGAGGCGGAGCATTGTTTCAGCGTTGACGCCTGATGACATATTATGAAAACTGCGCCGAATGACATTGCCTGCCGTCGGCATTACATAGATTCCGCCTTTCCCGTATCGTTATCAGCGCCGCTTTATTGTGCAGTTGAATCGGAATATGACTTAGAACAGATGCGCCGGAGTATTTTTTGAGATACCGGACCAAAGTCTGGCAGGACAAAACCTACCATGCCCCGGTCATGGATGCGCTTGTTCTTGAGTTTTAACGCCGCTTTTCTCACGGTCCGTACCAGAGGCGCTATGTCAGTGGTCTTACCGGAGACGAAGAATTCCGGAATGAGTTTGACTCCTCCAAATGTTCCCCAGTATCTGCCTACCTTCCCAAAGCCTTCCGGCGCGACCTTGGAGTCTATCTTCGTGGCATATCGCTTTGCCGCATGGATATTGCGGATGCGTTCAATGTAGGCGCCGTACCCCGATGATAAGCCCAGAATCTTCGCCCAGGCATCAGCGCACTCTGTTTGCGCTATGTAGCCATTCAGGAAGACGTGCAGATGAGGTGCGCCGCTTTGTTGGAATTCAAGAACCCACAGGCCGCCCAGATCGCGCCTTACCAGAAAGCGACGCATTGCGCTCCATTTCTTCTTGAACTCCGTGCCGGTCATAGGCAAATCGCCGGGTATCGTCAGAGTGAGTATGCGGTCCAGGCCAGTGATGTTGTTGAGCGCAAATTTCAGGCGACGTCGCGACGCTTGTGAAAAACCCGTTACTGCGCTCCGACTTCCTCCGCCCGCTTTAGATTGCCCTGCGAAAGAGCGACGTATGCGCACGTCCCGCGAAAAGGCTTCGATGGTTGTCATCTGGAGGCAAGCCGCTGGTGGTTGGAAAGTCTGCGTTTGTTGTCCAGATATGCGCCCAGTGACAAGTAAAGGGGAGCATGGCTTGGAATTAGGTGTAGGGATCAATATCTACTCCTTTTAAATTGTGTTAGTAGCAATTAAAACATTACGCCCGCTGACGCCGGGCGTAGGTCTCAAGCCGTCGCCGAACCGTTCGCGTCAGGAGCGGTTTCCGAATCGGTAACGGGAAACAGGGATGCTTTGGCGCGTGACGCCCTTCTTTGAAATTGCCGGGATTCTCGTGTGCCAACCTTGCCCGGCCAGGGTTGTATTGTCGGGAAGTGAGACGAGACACGGAATAGGGTGGCGGCGCGACGATTGAGGCGTTCGCCCGCTCGTCCATGCCGCTCCACGATGCGGTAATAACCTGTTGATATATGCAAGGCTTTAGCCGCTGACTCCGCCGTGAAACCAGCCGCAATCCGGGCATCGCGAAGCGTCATCTCCCATTCCTCCCGTGGGAAATAGAGATGACTGTGCGCTTGTAGTGGAAGGTATTGACTCCAAAAACAAAAGACTCCAGCTGTTTCACAGACTGGAGTTTCCTGCACACATTAAATTCGCCCAAATGAATGTGTTAACTTTTTTTGTGGACAGCTCTTTCCGTTCGGGGATATTCGATGTTCGCACGTTTAAGAGACATGCAAACACTGTTACGAACACGACGCCTTTCCGTAGATGACCTACGTCCTAACGCCTTGCGACGCGCCGTTTCCGCCTGAATAATCTCGTCGAGAGTTGCATTATCAATGGTCTTTTTCATACCAACGAGTTTATGGATGATGGCACGAAGCGTATCAGGATCAGGAGTCGTTGCAGGAGCATGATGGAGGGTTCGCAGGTCAAAACGCCGTGGGGGGTGATAATTATTTCTGTCAAACCACCACTGTTCTAACTTTGAAATTTGTCTGCGCACATTGCGGTTAAAATCTTCTGTCCAGAGAGTGGAGCCATAACGGCGGATACAGACCGAAGGAGGCAATAATGTCTTGCCATCGTCGTTGATGCTTTCTGGCGTCGATGCAATAAAGCTTGCTTCTAAAAGAATGCCAAGGGTTAAATCTGGCGCGTTGAGTAGAGTATCAGGCACAGACATTTTTTTGGAGGATAGCCAGGTAGCGACGGCGTCAAAGAGAAGATATCGCTCAATCGAGGGATGTAAGGGGAGGTCATGGTAAATTAACACGCTCGTGGCGTCAGGATTGTGCAGTGAGGATGAAAGGCTTCCTATATAAGTAACCCAGTCAGGTTTGCGTCCTGCCGCGTGGCCTTCAAGATAAGGGCGTAACTTGCTGATAACTATGTTGCGAGCGGCTACCCATTGAGGCAATTTTCGGAGACGGCTTTTCAAGTTGGTCGTTCGCGTTGGATCTTCGGATACCCAGAAGCGGATGACAAAGTAGATGCCTCGTCTCCAGACGCTAATGATCCCGTAATCTGGAGAGCGTGTGGCGACAACAGGCCAGGATGGGGGCATTCCCGGTGATTCATCGTCCGTATGACCGGGATTGAGGCGGCTATCCGGCTTGCCGAACCAGGTACCATAGTTATCTTCGCCCACAACAATGGTAGTGTAAAGATGATCGTCGTTATCTTCACTGACAATGAGGGAAGTGTGACGATAAGCAGGAAGCCTGTCGAAGTTGACAGTGTTACGAGAATACCATTTCTGGCAACTCTGGCGCATCATTTCATTGGTCAGACGGAGGGAAAGAAATCGATCTATGTCTTTTTCCTCCAGAATTGACATTGTCGATTGCCAGAGAAACGATTCCTCATCGCTTTGCATTTCTAATGCGTTTTGGAGTTTTTGCATAGAAATACAGTTTACGTCTTACATAAGTCGGCGTCCAATGGGACGCCGACTTGTCATAGCGGATTAGCGACGGCGGGAGCGGTCGGAGAGAAGGGCGTCAACCGGCAGTATATTTCGGCATTGCCCTTCCATGTCCGCTCCGGCAAGATTGACGTACCGTTGTGATATGGTCAATGATGTATGCCCCAAAAATTCCTTCAGGGCAAAGGCGTTGCCGCCGGACTGAATGAAATTAAGGGCGAACGTATGGCGCAGCGTATGGGGGCTACAGCGAACGCCCCTAACTCCCGCCGCTTTCCCCAACCGGACGATGAGTTGCGTCAGACCAGAGCGGGTCAAAGCGCCGCCGCTGGTCGTGCCACGTTCGGAGAAGAATAAAGGATCGTTGTCGGCATGCGTGTCGATGTTCAGGTAGCGATTGAGCGCCTGCGTCGTATTCTTGCCAAAGAACACGGTACGTCTCTTGTTTCCCTTGCCAAGAACGACAATCCGTCGCGAGTCTATATCCAGATCCCCATAGCGGATTGAGCAAAGTTCTGCGGCGCGCAGGCCCGTGTCCAGTAGAAGTAATATTATCGCCCGGTTCCTCAAAGGATATTCGCTTTGCGTGGTGGCATGAAGCAAGAGATCAATTTGCGACGGCGTGAGAGGGACGATCTGGTCTGCACGGGCGATAGGGGGCTTAATACGCTCCAGAGGCGATTCACGAAGGTATTCCTCCTCGACAAGCCAACGGAAGGCTGTTCTGAGAACCCGATGGTAGGTGGCTACTGTCTCAGGTCTTGTTTGTGTTGTAGCTCTGGCGGAAGCCGACGTATTGCCCCATCGTGCCACGTTGGAGGGGATCGGCGAACCGGCGTAGGAAAGAAAATCTTCCAGCGCTTTTCGGTCACACATCTTTCGCTGATGGCGTTCAAGATGCCAGAGAAGTTTATCGATGACGAACGTTCGGTTCGTCAGGGTCGCCTGTGACATTCGGCGCAATTTGCCCTGAGTAATCCAGGAATCCAGCGCCGACTTCAAGGTTTCTACAGCAATGGCGTCTGGTTGAGATATTGACTGAGGGGAATAAGCGGTTCGTTGACGTGCGCGAACGCGACCAGATTCCCGCACTTTTTGAGTTGCGGAAATAGCAATAGGAAGAGCTGTTTTATGCATTTTGCCATCCAATCTGTTGAAAAGGATGGGCGTCACACGCGTTTTGAGGTTGTCAATAAATGACATTTTCTCTTGCTGATTCGGAACAGCGTGAGAAAAAATGGGCAGTACAGGATTTGAACCTGTGACCTCTTCCGTGTCAAGGAAGCGCTCTACCCCTGAGCCAACCGCCCTCATTGCCGTCGCTAACGACAGACGAAAGTCATACTACCGTGCTTGGTTACGTTCGTCAAGTAAGAAAAGGAGATTGAGTACCGGTAACGATATTTTGGCACAACGAATGCAGGAGGCGTGTATAATGAAGATGTGATAACTGCGCTTCCTATCGCCCCTTCGTCCGTTCAAGATCGGTTCGGACGGCGCATCGAATATCTTCGGATCAGTCTGACAGATCGCTGTAACCTTCGCTGTGTATATTGTATGCCGGAGGAAGGCGTTCCTTATGAGGATCCGGCGCACTTGCTTTCGTTTGACGAGATCGAACGCATTGTTCGCGTTCTGGCGACGGCGGGACTGAAGAAAGTGCGCCTGACCGGCGGCGAACCGATGGTGCGAAAGAACGTTCCTGAGTTAGCGAGGCATTTGAACGCTATTCCCGGTATTCGCGAAGTGACATTGACGACTAACGGCATCCTGTTTGCGCGGGAAGCAGCGGCATTGCGGGCGGCGGGGGTAAGCCGTGTCAATATTTCGATGGACACGTTGCGACGGGAGCGATTTGAACGGATTGCACGCCGGCCGGAGTTCGAGCGTTCGTGGGCGGGAGTGGAAGCTGCGCTGGAGCATGGTTTCGCGCCCGTCAAGCTTAACTGTGTGGTCATGCGTGGCATCAATGATGACGAGATTATCGAATTCGCTCGACTGACATTAGATCGACCGATTTCAGTCCGCTTTCTCGAATATATGCCCATCGGGATGGTGACCCCTCCCGAATGGCGGGCGCGTTACTACAGCAATGAGGAAGTGATCGCCACCCTTCGCGCCGCATATCCAGAGATGATCACGCTGGACGATGCGCCCGAGTCCACCTCCCGAAATTTCGAAATACCGGGCGCGATGGGAACTGTCGGCGTCATCAATCCTATTTCGCACCGCTTCTGTGATGGTTGCAACCGCTTGCGACTGACTGCGGACGGTAAATTGGTACCCTGTCTCTCCGATAACTACGAGTATGATCTGCGTTCTCCGGTGCGCTCCGGTTGCTCGGATGACGACATTCTGGCGCACACCCGCGCGGCTCTCGAACATAAACCTCTGCAAAGTGACTTCGAAGGACGTCTCTCTAAAGGTGGCAGCCTCCGAATAATGGCGCAAATCGGCGGATAAATCTCAAGCCGGAAATGAATAGTTACCGATATTCAGGGAACTTTGATTTCATCCTTCTGAGACTTGTTGATAGTGGGATCAGGTGAGAGCGAATTCTCCCCGTTCATGCCGAATTGGGTATTGGAATGCCAGGACGATCCGCTCTTTGGGAATTCCCGCGTAGATGTTGAGGTGTTGCCAAAATTGGGCATAGACACGAATGAGCCCTTCATCTGTCTCTTTTGCCGTTTTGGCGAGCCACCCTTTGCACTGTTCCTCGTAGCTAACAATGGTAGTAGTGATGTCTTCATCCGCAATAGTTGCTAATCGGAGAGTCAAGGTGAGAGAAGGAGCGCCTACCCGTTACAGAACGCTCATATGGTCGGTATCTAACAGGTACACTTACCGAGCGTCCTCATCGTCCTTCGGGCTATCGGCGAACCGCCGCTCGCGTCCGAGGCGCACCGCTTCCTCAAAGCGTGGATTATTGGCGTCTACGCCAACGAAAGCCCGCCAACCGCGTTTTGCGGCGGGAACCGCAACGCTTGACGTTCTTAACCGCTCCTCCATTTCACGAACTCGCTCTTCCAGATGCGTTAACCTTTCTTCCACGGTAACTGTCATTCCATCACCCCCTCAAAATTATATCGCTTGATTCGTCAATCATTAAAAAGTCCCTCCGGCAATGCCGGAGGGACTTTCTCAACAACCAATAACCCAATATCCAACGCTTATTTGTCGCTGACGCCTTTGCCTAACGCAGCCTGCGCCGCCGCGAGGCGGGCGATGGGGACGCGGTAGGGGGAGCAGCTGACGTAGTTGAGGCCGATCTTATGGCAGAAGGCGACCGAGCGGGGTTCGCCGCCGTGTTCACCGCAGATGCCTAACTTGATGTTCGGGTTGGTGGACTTGCCCTTGGCGACGGCGATTTCCATCAACTGACCGACGCCCGTCTGGTCAATCGACTCGAACGGGTCTCCGGGGAGGATCTTCTGCTCCACATACGGCTTCAGGAACTTGTCCGAGTCGTCGCGGGAGAAGCCGAACGTCATCTGCGTCAGGTCGTTGGTGCCGAACGAGAAGAAAGAGGCTTCCTTCGCGATCTCATCCGCCGTCAGAGCGCCGCGTGGGACTTCGATCATCGTCCCGAAGGAGTAGTCGACCGAAACGCCCTGCTCGGACTCAACCGCTTTCGCTGTGGCTTCCAGACGCTCGCGGACGAACTTCAACTCGTTGACATGACCGACCAGCGGGATCATGATTTCGGGGACGGCCTTACCGCCCGCCTTCACGACCAGCGCCGCACCTTCGAGAATGGCGCGAGTCTGCATCTCGACGATCTGCGGGAAGACGATGGAAAGGCGGACGCCGCGCATCCCCATCATGGGGTTGATTTCATGCATCCCCTCAACTTCGTGCAGCAGATGTTCCTTCGCCGGATCGGACTTGCCCAGCGCCTTCAGGGTCGCCACTTCGGCGATGAGCCCATCCAGGCTCGGAAGGAACTCATGCAGGGGCGGGTCAATCAGGCGGATAGTCGCCGGACGGCCTTCGAGAACTTCGAAGATGCCCCGGAAGTCTTCGCGCTGGAAGACCAGCAGTTCGTCCAGAGCCGCCTTGCGGTCGGCGTCGTTCTCGGCGAGAATCATGCGCTGAACCACCGGGCGACGCTCGCCTTCGAAGAACATATGCTCGGTGCGGCAGAGGCCGATGCCTTCCGCGCCGAGTTTGATGGCAAGCGCGGTGTCCTTCGGGGTATCCGCATTGGTGCGGACGCCAAACTTGCCGCGAATCTCATCCGCCCACGACAGGAAAATGCCGAATTCGCCGGAGAGAGCCGCTTCCTCGACCGGGACTTCGCCGACGATGACTTCGCCGAGGGTGCCGTTCAGGGAGATGTTGTCACCTTCCTTGATAACCTGGCCGGTGGCGCGGACGGTGAAAGAATTCGCCCCGATGGAGAGTTCGGAGCAGCCTGCGACGGTCGGAATGCCGAAGCCACGCGCGACCAGCGCCGCGTGGGATGTCATGCCGCCGCGTTCGGTCAGAACGCCCTGCGCCGCCAACATTCCTTTGAGGTCGTCCGGGGAAGTGTCGGCGCGAACCAGAATGACCTTCTCGCCTTTTCCGCCTTTACCGAGTTCGGCGGCGCGGTTGGCGTCGAAAACGGCGATGCCGGTCGCGGCGCCGGGGCCAGCGGGCAAGCCCTTCGCAATGGTGTCGTACTTCGCGCCAGCAGAGATGACCGGGAGAAGACACTGCGTCAACAGGTTCGGGTCAACTCGGGCAATAGCTTCTTCCTTCGTGATGCGGCCTTCGTTCACATTGTCCACCGCGATTTTGACGGCGGCGGGGCCGGTGCGCTTGCCGGAGCGGCATTGCAGAATGTAGAGTTTATCCTTTTCAATGGTGAACTCGATGTCCTGCATATCCTTGTAGTGGTCTTCCAGCGTCGCACAGGCGGCGACGAATTCATTAAACAAAGACGCGCTATAGGTGTTGAGTTCTTCAATCGGCTGCGGAGTGCGAACGCCCGCGACGACATCCTCGCCCTGCGCGTTGATCAGGTACTCGCCGAAGACTTTGTTCTCACCGGTGGACGGGTTCCGGGTGAAAGCGACGCCCGTTCCGCAGTCATCGCCCATGTTCCCAAAGACCATCGCCTGAATGTTGACGGCAGTTCCGATATCGTCGGAGATTTTCTCCTTGCGGCGGTAGATGAAGGCGCGTTCGTTGTTCCACGAGCGGAAAACGGCCTCAATCGCATCCTGCAATTGCACGAAAACGTCCTGCGGGAAGTCTTTGCCGGTCTGCTTCTTGAAGTGAACGAGGTAGTCATCGCACAACTGCTTCATGCTGTCGGCGCTGACTTCAAGGTCGTCGGTCACGCCAAGGGATGACTTGTAGTCACGGAACATATGCTCGAAATCATGCTTGCTCAAGTGGTCATAGTCGGCGGAGTACGCGACATCCGCCAGCATCATAATCAGGCGGCGGTAAGAGTCATAGACGAAGCGCGGGTTGCCGGTCGCCTTCACCATGCTCTCGACGGTTTCCGCGTTCAGGCCGAGGTTGAGAACCGTGTCCATCATACCGGGCATGGAGAACTTCGCGCCGGAGCGGACGGAGAGGAGCAGAGGATTGTTGGGGTCGCCTAACTTCTTGCCCTGCGCCGCCTCAACATCCGCGAGGGCAGCCTTCGCTTCTTCCATCAGCCCTTCGGGCATTTTGGCGCCATTGGCATAGTACTCGTTGCAGACTTCAGTGGTGACGGTGAATCCGGGGGGGACGGGCAGACCGATATTGGTCATTTCGGCGAGGTTTGCGCCTTTGCCGCCAAGCAAATCGCGCATAGACTTGTCGCCGTCGCGGAACAGCCAGACGCGCTTCTGGGTTGCCATTAGAATTTATTTCCTTAATTAACGTGGAATGTCACACGAAAAACCGCGCCGCGCCGTCTCAGGGCGTATCAGCGCGGTCAAAACCTTTCCATTGTACCGCAACGGGCGGAGGGGGTCAATCAGATAGGTGATTGACGGTTTCTCAGTTGAGTTGGAGTCGTCGTGCGATTTGGGCGTTGAAACAGCCTCTTATGGGCGAAAGAAAATCCGTCATACGTCTCCGTGTCTTCACGTCGTTCTTGTGGGTTGTCATCGGCCTTATCGTCTTCCTGCCTATCGGCAATCCGGCTCAAGGTCAACAAACCGGAGAGTTAGCTGTAATCAAGGAAGAAGGGTACGAATATCGTCCTGCGGAATCGCTGAACGGAACGTTCGCCTCTATCAAATTTCGCTTGTTACGGCTACATGCCACGACTGTGACCGATCAAGTATCTGACTTGAAACCTGTTCGGAGATTACTTGGCGGTGATGACGATGTTTACGCTATTGTGCAGTGGAAGGATTCGTTTGGCAAGGGCATGATGGTGGCTCCGTTGTACGGGAGAAAAGGTGATGCTGATGACGGTAAAGCATGGAAGATGAAGACGGGAAAGACAAAGGAAATCAATCTGGAATTTTCCGCTCTGAACATTAAGCCGGGCGAGGAAGCGATACTTCAAGTGACTTTCATCGAGAGTGACGGCACGCCTCTGGGCGATATATTCAGTTTGGCGGGCAATGCTGCAAGTCTCCATTTCTTGAACACACCTCTTCCTAAAGAGGTAGATAACTTGGTCAAGAAACTCAAAGATGGGGATGATTGGCTCGGCACTTTCCGCTGGCGTATTGTGAATGATGGTGCACTTAATGGTCGAGCTGGTGGATACCAATTGGTCAAAGGAACACATTTCATTAAACAAACTCTGTCTGAGCAACAGTTCGAAATGCGTGGCTCAGGTGCGGTCTATCAAGGAACGATAGTCAACGATGCCACTACACTGATCAAGTGAGGTATATGTTCCTTCACATTGCAGTGCGATAGGCAAGGCAGATCAATCAGAGGTGGGTAATTGGGTTATCGGTTGATAAGTACAGTGAAGCCTTCCTGAGTAAAATGATGATCGTTGGTGAGAATTTCCGTGATGCCCTCGGCGCGGCAAGCGTTCATCGAAATGCAGTCCGTCAGGCTATAGCCCTTATCTAACCGCTTGCGGTAGAGAGCCAAACCATCCAGAAAGACCTCCCGCGTTTGCGGCAGAACGGTCATGTCCTCCCTTTGCAAGACGCGCTCGGCGGTCAACGCGGCCCGTTCCCGGTAGAAATTTCCTGCGCCTGCCAGCGCAGCCAGAAACTCGGTCAAAACGGAATCAGTCGTCACTAAATGAACATCGCTTAACCGCGCCCATGCCTCGTCCGCCGGGACTTTCCACGGGTCGCCGGGCAGGGTGAGGGCCACCCAATAAAGCGTGTCCGCAAAGACGCGCCTCATTTTTTGGGCGTCCCGTAGATATAATGGTCGAGTTGGTCGGTCAAGTCCGCCGGGACTTTGGCCCGCTCCTCCGGCGGGATATCCGCGAACAGAGCGGCGATTTCTTCCTGAATGGTAGGCTTGCGCGGGGACTCCGCCGTTTTCCCCATTCGCTCAATGGGCGTGAGAGTGATGTGAAACTTCTGTTCCTTAAAGTCGGCGAGGCGTTCGGGCAACTCTTGTAACAACTGTTCGCCCGTCGCTTCCATTTCCAATACCGGGGGCATGGCGTTTCTCCTAACGTCTCATTTTACCGCAATCGGGTCGTTTGCAGTCACGCAAGAATTCGTGCCGTCTCAGGGCGTATCAGCGCGGTCAAAACCTTGCCACTGTACCGCAACGGGCGTAGGGGGGGCAATCCGCCTCGCCTGTTGGGCCGACCGATTGAGCTTCGGTTACCTGCGAAGCAGGTGGGACGGGGCGAAGTTTTGAAGTCCCATTGTTTTCCCAGTTAATACTTGTTAATACTCGTTCTGTGACAGCAGTATACCGCCCACAGATCACGGGGAAGGGGGCATCACCTTATCTTTCGACTTTTCCGGGGATAGGGCGACCAGTTCCCCGACGATGTATCCCTGTGTGGTCTCATAGGCGACCTTGAGTCCGTCTGGAGAGTATTCGGGATAGCCCGTGACGCCACGCGCCATCGCCAACCGCCGGGGCGTTAAGCCACTATCCAGTAAGTCCAGATCCTGGAGAGCAGTAAGGGAGGTGTCATCAAGTGCGACTGGCTCTGAATCCGCACCGGCTGGCATGACACGAGTGACACGAGCGGTACGGTAGAGTTCGGGACGAAATGGCGGCGGCGGAGACGCTGGAAATTCGTACTGAGCCTTCTCAGAAGGTTCCTCAATCTTGCCAGTGTTGTAGACGATGTCGAAAATCTTTGTCGTTGCTCGCTCCTTCTCATCGAGACTCCCCACAACGATACGAGCGCCCCCTTGCTTCGTATTGTAGGAAAATTGACCGAATTGCCACTCCCCGGGCAAGTCGATGCTCCGGGTCGTATCCGGGCCGATCAGAAATACCTGAAGCCGCTTGTCAATCGTTGTGACCGCAACTAAGGCTCGGGGCTGTGTGGGCGAGGCAATGATCGCAGGCGGGGTGCGAATATCGAGTGAGGCGCCGACGGTTCGCACCGTGCCGCCCGTCGGAGCAAAATAAAGCCGTCGAACCAACGCGCCGTTTTCCACCCCGAACACGGAGAAGAGGACATCGCTGCCAGCGCCGACAAAAATCCGCTCCTCGATCCCTTCACCTTCCTGTGGGCGATAGCGGTAGAGGGTTTCGCGCTGGCCTGTCTCAAGAATATACCGAACCAACGCGCTGGTCGGCTCACCAGCATCGCCGGTTTGAACCAGTATCCTTCGTCGTTCACGCGCATTCGTCCGATCGTTAGACGTCTCAACAAGAAGGGCTTTGCTGTCGGCGCTCCATTTCGTGCCAACGCCATACGACCCTATATAGACATCGCGCATCTTCACATAGGCTCTGTCACCCGAGACGAGAAAGGAGGAGAATACCTTTGCCGGGGTCGTCTTTTGCGCAAGACCCTGTTGCGCAAGACCCGGTAGCATCAATACCATCATGACGGCAATACACTTCAATACCATCTTGTTTTCCTCGTGCCGCAATGGGCAAACCCTGTCAATCGGGAACGAGCGGTTGGGTAATGTGATTACTCTTTGGGCAGTCCGTTGAGGCAGCGGGCGAGACGTTTGGGCGCCTCCAATGAAGCGTAAGGGCTTACCCCCGGGAGACCGGGGAAGATAGTGGCTAAACCTCGTCGTATCGCCTGTCTGCGGGTCTCAGGGCGTATCAGCGCGGTCGAAACCTCTTCAATTGTACCCCAACAGGCAAACGGGGTCAATCATTTTCATTCCAATGATGATGACGACTGCTGGTTTGCGTCGTGGATGGTCAGCGCTCTCTGCAAGATTCTCAACTAAAAAGATGATGAGGGGAGAGCGAATCTCCGCTCTTCAGGACCGTAAGGCTCTATGATTCGTCCAGTAACGCTCCTCAATATTGCGCAGGGGGAGACGGAGCTGTTACTCCACGCAATAACAATAGGCGGGCTTGTGTCCTATCTTGTCCACAGTAGTCCATATCAAAACCCCCAGTGTATGAGGTAGCCGAATGCGGAAGACAAAGTTGTCGTCCTTGCTCTTGCCGTACTCTGGAGGGAAGTGGTAGCCATCTTCCTGAAGCGTGGTCGGCGTTTCACCCGGCAGTTGGCAGTGCATATTCTCGGGATAGGGTATTTATTCTCTTCGGGTCAATACTCCGGGGATTGCGCCGGTGAAATTTATTTGATTATTTTATTAATCTATTGTATATTGCGACCAATTACAAACTTCAATCACCTCTGAAGTCTATTATAATGAAAGGAATATAGCTAATTGCTACATTCTAAAAGCGGTAAGGTTCGTCTGGCAGTGTGCGCTGCCGCTATCACTACGGTCACTGCGAGCATGGCAAGTCCTGCTTTTTCGCAGATAACAGTAAACTATACCATCGGTTCGTCCCTGGCATCTGACCCGCAAAGCGCGCAGATTATCGGCGCGTTCCAGCGAGCAGCGAACAACTGGACTGCCCAGTTCGACAACACATTCAAGTTCAACTTCACGATCGATTTCAGGCAGTTGAGCGTCGGCGTGCTTGGTTCGACCAATTCCTCGCAGGGTACCATTTCCTATGATGGATACCGATCCGCACTGGCTGGCACCGCGCACTCCGCCGATGACTTTCAGGCGATTTCGAGCCTGCCGACCAGTTCATCCCTGCCTCTCCTTCTCAACGGCGTCCGTGATAACCCTAACGGACGCGGTAGCCTGACACCCTACCTGGATAATAATGGCGACGCCAACAACGCGACCATACGAATGACCCTCGCCAATGCTAAGGCGATGGGCCTTCTGGATCCGAATAATAGCGCAACGGATGCGGCGATCACGTTCAGTAGCCGCTACCGCTCCTACTTTGACTTCAATCCCGACGATGGGATCAGCGCCGGTCAATTCGACTTTGTGGGAATTGCGACCCACGAAATCGGTCATGCCCTCGGATTCATCAGCGGTGTGGATACTCTGGACATAAACCGTCCGACAACCGGGTCGATGAACTTTTACTCCTATCAGTTCACTTATGTCAGCCCCCTCGATACGTTCCGCTATTCCACTATCAGTTCGGGGATCAACGGCGGCGTCGTTGACTTCACAATCGGCTCTGCCGGTCAGTACTTCTCCTTGGATCGCGGTCAGACCCGTATCGCCGACTTTTCCACCGGTAGTGTCTACGGTGACGGTCGTCAGGCAAGCCACTGGAAGGACAATCTCGGCATCGGGTTGATGGATCCAACGGCGGACTTCGCAGAGTCGCTCAGAATCTCGAACACCGACTTGCGCGCCTTCGATGTCATTGGTTATACACTCGTCCCCGAACCGGGCGTTGTCGCCTTTGGAATCATTGCGGGAACCTCGCTCCTCGGTCTGATCATTCGTAAGCGGAAACCCTGATCCTAAAATCGTTTCTCAGGCAATCTTCAGACAAATACCCTACGGGCGATTCCCGCAAATGGAATCGCCCGGAGCGGTTTGGGAAGACGCTTTCCGAAGGTTGCCCTATATCTTGGGCGATAGCGAAGCGAGCACGGTTACTTCCTAACGCGCTTTCTGAATAATGGAGGACCTTGAGAAGAAAAACGAACTTCGTCGATTCCTCGATAGCCATTTCCACCGTTTTGACGGCTTCGGTGGCAACCGCCTTGTTTTTCGTGCTGTCCGCTTCGGCGGCAGCTACCGCCCCACCCTCAACAGCGCCCTCGAACAGGCCGCAAAGGATGCTGGTCTAATGGGAAATTCGCTTCCGCAAATGATAAAAGGCTGTAATGATCAAACAGTCATTACAGCCTTGAATGCTCTGGCGCTTGAATCAGTCTGAAAGCTCAGTGCATCTTGCTGCTGAGATTGAGGCCGGCGACGCCCAGAATAATCAGGATAATAGACGCCGCTTTGATGGGGTTCATGGATTCTCGGAAAAAGGCGACGCTGCCGACGGCGATGAGCGCCGTGCCGATTCCGCTCCAGATAGCGTAAGTCATGCCGATGTCTAACCGCTTGACGGCAATAGTGAGCAACCCGAAGCAAATGGCATAGCAAATACCCATTGGAATCAAAAATTCCAGCCGCTTAAAGCCCTCGGACGCTTTCATGCAAAGCACCGCTATAACTTCAAAAACAATAGCCAGAATCAGTAGAACCCAGTGCACTGTTAAAACTTACTCCATGCTCTCTACGGCGGGTCGCGACGTCTCGCAATGAAACTCACCGCCGACAGTATACCGCACAACAAGCCCGAAATATCATTGTTGACGATGTGACGAAGGAATCATACATCATAGACGCTAAGATACAACCGTGTCGAAAAGGCAAAACTTTTTGAGCCTGTCTTTTGTACGATATGTCATATCCCGACGCGCCATGTATTTCGGTAACTACGCAAAATCTATGAGACCTGATAACCCTATACCGCTCTGGCCTACCGGTCAAGTTCCAACCGCTCTCGGAACCGGTGACGAAGATACTCCAACCATTACGCCCTTTCGTCCTGTGCGTCCGAATGGCGCGGCTGTGGTGGTCTGTCCCGGCGGAGGATACGGAATGCACGCAGCACATGAACGTGAACCGATTGCGGTATGGCTCAATTCTCTGGGAATCACGGCGTTCACGCTGAAATATCGTCTTGCGCCGCGCTATCGCTACCCGTCGATGCAGTATGATGTCGCTCGCGCCATTCGTCTGGTACGTTCTGGCGCCACCCAGTGGGAGATAGACCCGAACCGAATCGGCGTCCTGGGATTTTCTGCGGGGGGACACCTGGCTTCCTGTGCGGCGACGATGTTTGACCGGGGGCGCCGACGAGACCCCGACCCGGTGGAACGACAGTCGTCACGTCCTGATATAGCTGTACTGTGCTACCCGGTCATCCAGCTTGAAGGATCTGCCGCCCATATCGGCTCACGTAATAATCTTCTGGGAACGACTCCCTCGCCTGCGCTGGTGCGGAAGATGTCCACCGATAGCAGAGTAACGCCGCAGACATCGCCGACGTTCCTGTTGCATACGGTCGAAGATACCGCTGTGCCGGTTCAAAACAGCCTGTCGTTCGCATCCGCGCTTGCGAAGGCGGGGGTTCCCTTCGCCATGCAAATCTATGAGAAGGGACAGCATGGCATCGGACTTGGCGGCGATGATCCGGTGTTGTCTGCCTGGCCGGCGCAATGCGCGGCATGGATGAAAAGCAGGAAGTTCATTTGATGCCTGCTCCGAAGCGAATGCCTTACACGCCAATCCTCGCCACTCTGGGTTATATCCTTTCCCCGGATAGAACCGAAGTCCTGCTGATTCGCAGGGACGCCCGCCCGGACGATCTCGCTTTCGGAAAGTGTAACGGACTCGGCGGAAAACTGGAACCGCTGGAGGATGTGGCTGCCGGTATGAAGCGTGAGATATGCGAAGAGGCAGCCATCGAAGTCTCCGATATGACATTGCGTGGTACGCTCTCCTGGCCCGGATTCGGCAAGAACGGTGAAGACTGGTTTGGATTTATTTTCCTGATTACGGATTGGTCCGGAACGCCGCTGGAGAAAAATGCGGAAGGGACGCTTTTCTGGGCTCCCGTCACACAGCTGCTGGGTGACGAACTAAACCTGTGGCCCGGTGATAGGTTTTTCCTTTCAATGGTATTCGATGAGGATGCGCGTCCCTTTCATGGGGTGATGCCCTACGAAAACGGACAGCCTCTTTCCTGTAACATTTCTCGTTAATTTTCAAATTCTGCGTATTTCATGAATGTACGCAGGTATACTAGTTGAAGTCTTTCTTAACAAATGTTTTGTCAAACAATGAAGATTGACTGATCAAATCTATTACACTTCCTACACTTCCTTGATTTCGATAATCAGGCAGAAACACGAGGGACAATTATGCGCTCAACCTATGGAAAAGTCGGAATTGCGCTCGCATCGCTGTGTCTTTTTAGCCTTGCCACAACCGCACACGCGGGAGATTTTTTAATCGATACGACTGGTGGAACGGATTTAAGACCGTTTCTCTCCGACCTCGATAACGGTTATGCTGTCCGGAGTACAGGATTCAGCTACGATTTCTTCGATGTGACTCGCTCCGGTATCAATGTCACCACCAACGGCTTCCTGCACGTCCGTAAAACCGACCCGGTAGAGACGACTGCCAATGTATCTCCGGCGAACGTAACTTTACCCACTTCGGGTTCGATTCATCGTATCGCCGGGGCATGGGACGATCTGATTCTCAGTCGACCGGAAGACGCTATTATCGAGAATAAAGGAACCAACTTTTATTCTGTTACCTATCTGGTCCATAAAAACCAGACCGGAGGCGGTGAAGCGCAGTTTCAAATTGCGCTGTTCGGCGGGGATGTCACCATCGGTCCTAACAGTTTTAAGAAGAACGATATCGCTTTTTCCTACCGCAAAATGGTAGGTATTCCGGTTGGCGGGGATGCGACTGTCGGCATGGATGCCGGTAACGGAAGTTTTAGCGCCCCTTCGGCTTACCCGAATGGTATCGTCGACGATTATAGCAAACTCGTTTCATTCACCAGTTCCAATCCCGGCGCTGAAACGGGATTCTATAAATTTTCTCAGGATGCGGGCGGCAATTATGTACCTTCCCTGGTGATCAGCGGGCCGGTCGCTTCGGCTCCGGAACCGGGAACGCTGGGTCTGATTGCGCTGGGCGCGACGGTTCTTGGCGCGATTCGTCTGCGGCGCAGATCGTAAGAGTCGTAATAGACAGATAAGTTCGTGTAAGAAGGGGGAGCGTAAATACGTCCCCCTTCTTTTTTTGTGATCATCATTGCCGTCTCTTGAACAATTGGTCACAGAAAAAAGCGTTCCTTACTGATGCTGCAGGTTACCCGGTTCGTGAAATAATGGTACAAAAGGGTGGTGGCGCTAACAGAACCTTCACGGTAAAGCTTCCGCCGAATGCGATGTATATTGTTGTGGAAGGATAATCATTATGGCGCAGGTCGCGATAACGACGCCGTTGGACGAGGCTACAGCCCGATCGCTTCGGGCAGGGGACGAAGTGACAATTACCGGGCTCCTGTACACCGGGCGTGACGCTGTCCACAAGTATCTGGCGGGGGGTGGGGAACTGCCGGAAGGCGTTGACCTGACAGGTGCAATCGTTTATCACTGTGGTCCGGTGGTTATCGAATCGGTAGGCGCCGACGGAACGCGTCAGTTTACGGTAACTGCGGCAGGGCCGACCACTTCCATTCGAGAAGAACCCTATCAGGCGGGGATTATCGAGAAGTTCGGCATACGCGGCGTCATTGGCAAGGGCGGCATGGGGAAAAAGACGCTTGACGCCTGCAAGCAGTTCGGCGCCGTGTATCTTCACGCGGTAGGCGGGGCGGCACAGGTGTATGCAGATGCGATTCAAGGGGTGGAAGGCGTTTTCCTGGAGGAATTCGGGGCGCCGGAAGCTATCTGGATATTCCGAGTCAAAGACTTCCCGGTCATTGTCACTATGGATTCGCACGGAGAATCGTTGCACTCCGTTGTGCAGACGAATTCCCTGACTAATCTACAAGCCGCGCTCAACGATTGAATATCTCTTTCGAAGCGATCTGATACTACCCGATTTATCCGTACGCTCCGGAAGGAAGGAACCCGAGCAGACGCTTCAGACGCGGGTTGGCGTTTTCGTAACAATGCGCTGGCATCTGGTAGTTCATGAAGGGGTAGTAGAAGTGACCTACCATCCGTCGCCCATAGCTGATTTGCGTCATGTATCGCACCCGGTCGCTCAGATTCGGCCCGCCGCGATGCCATACCTGATTATTGAATAAGACGACGCTCCCGGCGGGACCGCAACAGGAAACAATATCCTTTTCCCATTTCGTCCCTTCCATGCTTCCGGGGGGTGATGCGCCAAAAAGGTGCGATCCGGGTATGCACTGGGTCGGTCCGTATTCGGGCGTCAGAACATCGGTCAGATAGTAGTTCGCGGTAAAAAGCAATACGGGAAGACGAATGTTCTTCGGCGGTTCGCCTTCCGTTACCAGAAAATGAGGCGGGTCGTCCTGATGCCAGGTGGTTATTCCTTTTCCGAGCGGCGTCCTGAACGAATTATTATGGACGACATGGGTTGTCGTGTTGATCAGCCGTTCTGCAAAGGTGACAATTGGTTCCATGTCGAAAAGGCTCAAGTTCATGGCGCTATTTTCGAATATACGGCAATGAAGTTCGATGACGCCGCTCCCGTTATCCTGATTCGTCGCCAGAGCGCTATCGAGATCGGCCTTCAGTTCCTCCACCATTTCCGGCGTCAAGACATTCGGGATAAGCAGGAAACCATCACGGTGAAACTGCTCCACCCACTCGGTGATTTGTTCGTCGGGCGCAGACTGATGCGCCCAATAGCGTTCATTGCTCAAGATTAGCCTCGTATGTGCATTGAAAAGGATTAATGCTGTTTGTATTCCGCTTTCATTCGGGGAATCCTTCCTGGCTAAAGAGAACACGTAAATAAGGGCAGGGGACGGTATCGTATAATAGGCTTTGTTAGGCGACGATAGGCGACGAATGAATTTTCCTGATCTACATCGGCATCTCGGCGGGGCTACGCATCCGCGGATTTTATGGGGCTATATTACCCGTCACGGTATCCACACAGCGGAAAGCGCACGATTGCAAGCGCGTTTTGCAACTTATGAGGATTTTAAGCATGAGTTTGATCGACCCTTCAAAGACCTCGACGATTACCTGACCGTGCATCATCTGGTGGAAGCGTTGCAGGCGGAAGATATTCCCTACTTCACGCATCGAGCGGTGCGAGGCGCGGCGGTGTTTGAATCAGTCGATTATCTGGAACTACGCTTCAATCCCTACAAACGAACGCCTGCATCGCTCCCCGATGCGGAACGGCGGGCGTTGATGGGGGAAGTGACGCGTCAGGTGATTCTGGCGGCGCGAACCGAATTTCCCATACAAACAGCATTCATTCTCTGCATGGATCGGGGCTTTACGCCGCAATTGAACCGGGCGATTGTAGAATTGGCGGCGCAAACGCCTGAAGTGGTGGCGATAGACCTGGCGGGACCGTATCAACCCGGAGGCCCGACCCCTTCCGAGTGGCGTGAACTATACGAAGCGGCGAAAGCGAAAGGGTTGAAGACCACCGCACACCTTGCTGAATCAGACCCTGAAGATGTGCATCCGCAACTGCTTCCATTACTGGATCGTATCGGGCATGGAATTCAAATTGCTCTGCATCATGCCGAATTGCTTCCCGAACTGGCGGAACGCCGCATCTGTCTGGAAGTCTGCCCGATGACGTATCTGCGAACGAACACCTTGCGTGATATCGCCGAGTTACGTCCTGTTTTCGAGCGTTGTCAGCACGCGGGCGTAGAAATCACGGTCGCCACGGATAATCCCGCGCTCCATGGAGAAGTGGGTAAAATTGTCAATGAATACGAGCGTCTCGTTCGCGCCGATGTATTTCACTTCAACGATATCCTGCATTATGCTGCCGCAGGCTACCGCGCCGCATTTTCAAAGGTGGAGAGCGGGTTGACCGTAAAATAGGTTCGTTTCCTTTCGTTTCTTCGCGTTTTTTATCGGAATTCATGTTTTGCTCCCTTTCTTTTGAGACTGTTTTCGGCTATACTGACAGCATTCAACAGGTTTGCTGTGGCTTCCGATGAAGGGCGCCACTCCGCTTTTTGGCCGCAACAGGTCTTGGGAATCGGACTCCCGCCGCCCGCTGCCCCCCGGCGTCACAGCAACTCAGGAATCAAGGGATAGAGAGTGTGAGAGCGGAATTCAGGCGAAACGGCAAAAAGTCAGTTTCATCGTCTCTTCCCGTTTTCTCAACTGGGAGGATGTTTTGGCGGAAGTATTAGGGCCGCTCTGGATGGGGTTTACCCCGGGCGTTGGCGTTATCGGACTGGGACTGGCGCTCTTCTTTTATTTACGGGTTCGTAATCTTCCCTCTGGTAACGAGGCGATGAACCGGATCGCCGGATATGTCCGCGAAGGGGCAATGGCGTTCCTGTCGCGTGAGTATAAGATTCTCGCCCTTTACTCGCTGGTTGTTTTCGCGCTCATGGCATGGCAGTTGGGGATTGGCGCCGGTCTCACATTTTTACTGGGGGCGTTCCTTTCCCTGCTAGCCGGTTTTTTTGGCATGAAATCCGCCACATATGCCAATGTTCGCACGACGGAAGCGGCGCGACTGGGAAGCAAGCCGAACGCATTATTGACTGCCCTCGATGGCGGGGCTGTCATGGGGCTTTCGGTCGCGGGGTTGGGACTTCTCGGTCTGTGCCTGATATTCTTCGTGTTCACCGATATAAAGACGATGAGCTTATACCTCCATGCTTTTGCTGTCGGCGCAAGTTCCATTGCGCTGTTCGCCCGTGTGGGGGGCGGAATATATACGAAGGCGGCGGATGTTGGCTCAGATATCGCCGGAAAAGTAGTTCAGGGCATTCCTGAAGATGATCCTCGTAATCCGGGAACAATCGCAGATAATGTTGGCGATAATGTCGGCGATGTCGCTGGCATGGGCGCCGATATCTATGAATCTATGGTTGCCGCTATCGTCGCTGCAATCGCCATTGCCGCGACGGCGGATGCAGCGACGCTCAAAGCGGTCGCGGTCGATACCATGGCGCCGGACAAGGTGCGAATGCTGGCGGTGGCTCTCCCTCTGACGCTTTCCGGTCTCGGTCTTGCCGTCAGCATTCTGGGAATCTTTATGGCGCGTTCGCTTCGGCGCGTCAAGCCCGCACTGGTACTACGTGCCTGCTTGATCGCTCCTCCGCTGATCCTGACCGCCGTTTCTGCTATCGCTATGCCGTATCTGGGCGCAACGCAGGCGATTACGGCGGCGCTGGCGGCAGGAGCGGTCGGCGGCGCGTTGATTGGCCTGATCACGGAGTATTACACTGCCGCGCGACCCGTGCATCGTATCGCGGTGGCTTCGCTTTCCGGTCCGGCGACCAACCTTATCAAGGGATTGGCGATTGGAATGGAGAGCGTCGCTCTGCCGATGGTCGTCGTCTCCGCAGTCGCCCTGGTATCTAATTCGCTTTTAGGGCTTTATGGAATCGCTCTGGCGGCGGTAGGGATGCTGGCAGGAACGGCGATTGTGATGACGGTCGATGCCTACGGCCCTATTTCGGATAATGCGGGTGGTATCTCGGAAATGGCGGCTCTCGGTCCGGAAGTGCGTGCAATCACGGATGAACTCGATGCGGTGGGTAATACCACGGCGGCGATTGGAAAAGGGTATGCGATCGGTTCCGCCACCCTGACGGTTATCGCCCTGTTCTCTGCATTCAGTCTGGAAATCACTCAGGCTCGTGGCGGAACGCAAATGCTTCTGCAGTTGACGGACGCTCGCATAATGGTAGGCATCCTACTGGGGGCGATTTTACCGTTTCTGGTCGCTTCGACTACCATGCAGGCGGTAGGGCACGCGGCGGAAAAAATCGTTCAGGAAATTGCTCGTCAGTTTCGGGAGATTAAGGGCTTGATAGATGGGGATGCAGACCCGGAACCCGCACATATCGTCGATATAGCGACTACTTCCGCGTTGAAGGAAATGATTCTTCCCGGATCAATCGCGCTATTCGCCCCGGTTCTGACTGGATTCATTTTCGGCGCGGAAACTCTAGCTGGTTTGCTTGCAGGTGCGCTTGCCGTAGGCTCCACCATGTCTCTCTTTATGGCGAACTCCGGCGGCGCCTGGGATAACGCCAAGAAGTATATCGAAAGCGGGAGTATGGAGGGGCAGAAAAAGGGTAGTGAGGCGCACAAGGCGGCGGTTGTCGGCGATACGGTCGGGGATCCGTTCAAGGATACATCAGGTCCTGCGGTGGCTATTCTGATCAAAGTAATGAGCGTTGTGAGTTTGTTGATCGCTCCACTTATTGCAGGGCGTTAGTGCAGGGAATCAGGCAGTGAAAGGAATCGTATGACATGCAACTTGGTGAACGGAAATGGCCGGAAGCGAAGGAAATCACTGAAAAAGTGGTGGTGGTTACTATCGCCGCCTTTGAACAACACGGTTATCATCTCCCGTTACTGACCGATACGATGATCGGTACGGAAATAGCCCGTCGCGCCGAAGCGGAACTCGGGGACGAAGCGCTTTTTCTTCCGACATTGTGGATCGGTTCCAGCGATCACCATCGCGCCTTTCCCGGTACGGTCAGCCTGTCCGCCAATATCTATGTGAAGGTTCTGGAAGATATTATCGAAAGTTTGATCGGCGGCGGTTTCCGTCGAATCTTTTTGCTGAACGCGCATGGCGGAAACATCGTCCCAGCCAAACTGGCTGTCTACAACGTTCACCTCAGGCATCGTGACAAGCCTGATCTGTGGCTTGTATTCAGTAGCTGGTGGCAAATCGGAAAGGATTCAATTAGCGCAATCGACAGCCTGAGCGCAAAGATGGTAACTCATGCCTGCGAGCAGGAAACGAGCATTATCCTTCGGCTTCGCCCCGAACTGGTGGATATGGAAAAAGCCGCAGGATCGGCGATTCCGTTCACCTCCGATTTTTATTGCCCGGAGGAAAGCGTTCCCAGTCGGGTGGATGTGATTCGCGCCTTCGATCAATTGACCGCATCCGGGGCGCTGTTGCATCCCGAACTTGCGACTGCCGAAAAAGGGGAAGCGATTCTGGCAGCTACCAGTAGGGAAGTTGTCGCTTTCGTACGTGAATTCGCAAAATGGCAACCTTTCGCGCCGGGGAAACCTGTAGATGGACAGAGAAGCGAATAATGTCTGAAATGAAAGCCCTGTCCGTTCAGGAGTATCTGCGCCGTATCAGTGGTACATCGACCGTCGCAGGAATACACAATAGGGAACCCAACGGCAAACCAACCTTACAGACCGATGAGATATTCAAGCGCACAGGACTATATCCAGGACTCTGGAGCGGGGACTTTCTGTTCAGCGAAAACGATGTCAACAATCGCTGGACTATGATCAAGGAATGCAAAAAGCAGTGGGACAAAGGTTGTATCGTGCAGGTGATGGCGCATGTGGCGCCGCCGAATCAACCGGAGGTCTGCTCATGGCAAGGCGGCATCCTGAGCCATCTAAGCGATGAACAGTGGAAAGACCTGATCACGGATGGAGGAACCCTCAATAAAGCCTGGAAAACGCGTCTCGATGGCTACGCTGTTTACCTGCAATATCTGAAGGAAAATGGCGTTCAGACACTGTTTCGCCCCCTGCATGAGATGAATCAGGGAAATTTCTGGTGGGGCGGACGTAAAGGTGCGGATGGCACAGCCCGATTGTATCGCATAACCCGAGATTATCTGACCCGAACCAAAGGACTCACGAATCTGATCTGGGTATGGGATATGCAGGACCTGAGCCGTGATTTTGCGGATTACAATCCGGGCAAGGAATACTGGGAGATATTCGCCTTCGATATCTATGGGGACGGATACAACAAGTCCTGGTACGATTACATCCTTCCCATTGTTGGAGATAAGCCGATGGCGATCGGCGAATGTGATCGTTTGCCCTCTCCGCAATTACTGGATCAACAACCCCGGTGGTGTTTTTTCATGAGCTGGGCGGAGCTAACCTTCGAAAAAAACTCCGACACAATGATTCGGGACCTGTATCGTTCATCTCGCGTTATCACCCACGAGCGTCTTCCAAAGTTCAAATGAGGCGGATCAGATAGCGAGACGAGGGGTTAGAAAACCTGAGTTATCCGGGTTGAATGAGACGGGATTTCCATCCGGTTCAGTGGGTACATCGTAGCAAATCTCGTTCCGAGGCAGGACTTTTGCGCTAATACCACGAATTATTCTGAAGTACATGGCGCCCGGCATGTGGGCGGTGGAGGCGGTTCGTGCGAAAATTCATTGCAATGCTCGCCATAGCGACGTTGTTTTCTTTGTTAGCGATTACCCTGCAGGGATGTGGCGGCGGTGGCGATGGCGGCGGCGGTTCGTCCTCTCCCTCAGAACGACCAGTTAAGACGACGCTGAACTGGTCGGCAAGGAGTAAAGTCATTTACGCGCCGGGCTCGGCGCAATCGGTCAAGTTCACATTACTTTCACATCAGGATAACAGCGCCGTCGGAGCAGTTATCTTCAATCGTAAACCAGAACCTGCGGAGTACGCCGAGACTGTAACTTCCTCCAACACCATTCGATTCACAGACAACTCTTTTCTGGCTAAAGTGGATTTCTATACGGATAAGGACGCCAGAGGAGCGGTGGTCGCAACGGCGCAACAGAATGTATCCCTTGCCTCGGATGGGACTCTGCTGGGAACCAATGGCCAGTCCGCCAGTTTTACGGTCAACAAACGCGTCGCATTTCTGGAAATCCCGGCGGGACAAACAATCCCGGTGGGGGATACCACGAACCTTCGCTTCCTCGCAAGAGCATCTGATTACACCACAATTGCGCTTTCGGATGGATCGGTATTCTTCAAGCTTGTGAGCGGCGCTACGGCATTGAGTCTGGAACCCAATGGTCTTGCCACGGGAAAAGCGACGGGCGCGGCGACAATTCAGGCATCCGCCGATGGGATCGAGAGCGAAAATGCACAGGTTAACGTGAATCTGGGTGTTGCGACCGTCGAAGTGCCTGCGGGACAAAGCGTGGGCGTCGGTGAAAATAAGACCCTGACAGTGATTGCTAAAAAGGCGAATGGGGGAGTCGTCGATATTCCTGCCGGCGGCGTCTCCGTAGTCGCGACTGAAGGAAAAGAGCATGTCACCCTGTCCAGCAATGGCGCGATCAGTGGACTTGGCATAGGAACTACCAAAGTGACCGCTACCGTTTCCGGTGTGACCAGCGCCGTATCGGATGTTACTATAACTATTGGTCCGGAGATTAAGTCATCTACCGGGTTGAAATACCGGGAGATGAAACTGACAAATGGGACTCCGGCGGCTAATGGCAAGACCGCGACGGTGAAGTATCGCGGAACGTTGACGGACGGAACCGAGTTCGATGCAGGAACTTTCGATTTTAAGTTGGGTGCAGGGCAGGTCGTCAAAGGTTTCGATGAGGGCGTCGTTTCCATGAAAGTGGGCGGACAACGACTTCTGACAATCCCGCCAGACCTCGCCTATGGCGAAAATCCGTCTACGGACAAAATCCCTGTGAATGCAACTTTGGTATTTGATGTTACACTGATAGCGATTAAATAAAACAGGCTTAACCTCGAAAAGGTGACAAAATGGGCTTTGCCTTTTGTCGCCTTTTTCGTTTATACTGCTGCTGCAATGATGATAGATCAAAGATTGGATTTTACCGCTGAGAGCGAAAAGGGCCGCGCTATTTTAGCCAAAGTTGCGAGGCGCCTGATCCCCTTTATCGCGATCATATACGCCTTCAATATTCTGGATCGCACTAACATCAGTATCGCCTCGCTGACAATGAAGCCGGACTTGCATTTCTCCGATACGGTTTACGGAATCGGCGCAGGGATGTTCTTCATCGGATACTTCTTCTTTGAGGCACCTTCGAACCTCATACTGGAAAAGGTAGGAGCGCGCATCTGGATCGCACGTATCATGTTTACCTGGGGGCTTGTCTCCTCAGCGATGATGTTCGTGACAACGCCGACCATGTTTTATGTCATGCGTTTCTTACTCGGACTTGCTGAGGCGGGCTTTTATCCGGGTATGATCCTCTATCTGACTTACTGGTTTCCGACCGCGCAACGAGCGCAGGCGGTTGCCCGATTTGTCGCTGTATCCGCTATTGTCGGAGTCGTAGGGGGACCGCTTTCGGGGATGTTGTTATGGATGGATGGGATCGGCGGTTTGAAGGGATGGCAATGGGTTTTCTTGCTTGAGGGCGTTCCTTCTTGCCTGTTGGGCTTCGTCGTCCTGAAATACCTGACGGACAAACCGGAAAAAGCGAAGTGGTTGTATCCGGAAGAAAAGAACTGGCTCATGCAGACACTGGCAAGCGAAGCCACAGTACGAGAAACCAAACATGGCGTCTCGGTCTGGGGAGCGTTCAAAGACCCTTTGATCCTGCGTTTCTGTCTGCTGTTTTTTCTCTACGTTTCCGCCGGGTATGGACTCGGATTCTTCACGCCTCAGATTTTCAAAGCGCAAACAACGTGGTCAGCTCAGTTCATTTCCCTTGTGACAGCATTACCGGGTCTTGTCGGGGCGGTGGCGATGTTATTGAGCGCGGCGCACTCAGATAAGACCGGAGAACGAAAGTATCATGTAGCGATCGGGGCGGCGATTGGTGCGTTGGGCATCTGTCTGATCGCGGTGTCTCATGACCCGTATTTTACCCTTGCGGCAATGACGGTCACCAGTATCGGTACTGGAATGTGTCAGGGACCCTTCTGGGCGATGCCGACCAGTATGTTGACAGGCGCAGCAGCGGCGGGTGGTATCGCCTTTATCAACTCGGTCGGTAATCTGGGCGGATTTGCCGGTCCGGTAGCGATGGGCAAACTGAAAGACCTGACACAAAACTATCAGGCAGGACTCTTTGTTCTTGCAGGGATGCTACTGGCTGCCTCGATTCTGTCGGCAACCACTCGACTCAGACAATAAATCCTTCTGTAGTTTCACCAGTTATGACAGAGGCGCGAGAAGGCATATCTTCCGCCTCTGTCATAATCGGAAAGAAATCCGAAATTCGTACTAACCGGCGGCGAGTCGGGAAATCATTGTCTGTGTCGAGTCCCAATCCACACACGCATCAGTCACGGAGACGCCATATCTTAGCCCGGAGCGAATCGCATCGGCGTTGAGCGTTTGCTTTCCCGCATGGAGGTGGCTTTCAATCATGACGCTGACCAGAGACTGATTCCCATCGCGCCGTTGCGAAATGACGTTATCACAAACATCCATTTGACGATCTGGATTGGATCCGGAGTTCGCATGGCTACAATCCACCATCAGAGTAGGTAGCAACCCGCAGAGTTTCATTTCCTCTTCCGCCTTCGCTACCTCAACGGCATCGTAATTCGGGCCGCCACGTCCTCCGCGTAAAATCATCAACGTGTCCGAATTGCCGTGAGTGCGCATGATACAGGCTTGACCATCCTCACCAAGACCGAAGTAGGCATGCCCCTGTGCGGCGGCAAGAATCCCATTGATCGCTGTAGCAAGGCAACCGTCCGTGCCGTTTTTGAATCCCGCCGGAATGTCCAGACCCGACACAAGGGCGCGATGAGGTTGCGACTCGGCGGTGCGAGCCCCGATAGCCGCAAAGGAGATCAAATCGGAGTAGTAGGCGGAAGCGGCGATATCAAGAAGTTCGGTGGCGAGCGGTATGCCGCAGTCTGCAAGCGCGGTCAGTAAACGTCGCGACTGACGAAGCCCTTCGATCATATCGCATGACCCATCCAGATTGGGATCGTTCAGATAGCCTCGCCAACCGATTGTGGTTCGTGGCTTTTCCAGATATGCGCGCATGACCAGGACTACCTTATCGCGACATGTTTCCTGCAACTCCACTAACCGCCGGGCGTATTCGATAGCCGAATCCGGATCATGGAGGGAGCAGGGGCCTACTACTACAAGTAAGCGCTGGTCTTCGCGTCTCAGGATACGACGGATCAGGTCCCGTCCTTCCTGTATCGCTTTTACCCCCCGCAGTGTCAATGGGAATTCAAGTTTGAGTTCATGGGGCGTTGGTAAGCGTTCCGTCGTCACATTGACGGCAGAAGGAGTGGTATCGCTAAAAGTATCATCTATTTTCGGCGATGGCTGGTTGATTGTCGTTGAAAGTTCGGCGGTTAGCATCAGTTTCGCTCCATCGGATCAAATCCCACAAAAACAAAACGACCCGCCCGGCGTGTAGCCCGGGCAGGTCGCTTTTCCTTATTTTGGCGCTTGGTTTAGCGCGTTCGTTAGGATCGGCCTCCTGCGCCCGGCTCGGCGTAGTAAAACCAGAAAAAGAGATAGTTAAAATAATAACGCACGGCACGGACGCTCACGCGCCAGAAACCATTCCCGCTCAGTTTGGTCGGGATAGAGTTGATTTCCAGGATGGAGGTAGAAAGCGTTTCCATATCGTTCGTTTCCGGAAGTATAACCGATTCCGCTCGACTCGGCAAGTAGGACCCTTAATTTTTCATTCCACGCTTTGAGCGGGAACTCCGGCGGAGAGAGTTACGTTTCTTAAATTGTTAATCAATTGATTAAATCAATGCTGAGTGAGTTAAACGGTCATTTTCTGGGTATATTAGTTTCGAAAGCAACAAATCTTACTTAGGTGGCTAAGTGTTGATTTGAGCTTTCAAAACTTCGGCTCGATGATCCAGAGGAGATTGATGATTGTCGCCGTTATAGGAAATTTTGAATGTCTGCTCCACCAATAAAAGAGACGCCTAACGAGAATCAAGCGACACGGAATGTCTCTTTTGAAATTGCCTTGTTCACGGTGTCTTGTTTAATTTCCGAGGCGCGATTCGCAGAAGAAGTGGGCAATGAAGCTCGCGCCGAACAGTACTTCGCTATGGCGGAACGGCGGGCATTACATTCGGGCTTCACTAAACTAATTCATCTCGTCTGGATCGATCAAAAACCTGCGATTCATATGGCGTTCGCTTGTTGAGGATGGCGAACTACGCTTGAAAGAAGCTCTGGGAGGCATCAAGCATCCGGCATTTCGGGATGCCTTAAGCCTGACGCGTGCGGGTGGAAGAATCGCTTCCGGTCGGTATCTGGTCGAAGATGCGGATATGGTGCGTCAGGCGCTGACATCCTCACCTGACACAACGCCGATTTTCGCTGTTTTTGTGTCGCCTGAAGCGGTCGCCGATCTGGAATCGTTATGCGCCGCTCGGAATGTTCCTCTCTATATAGCGAGTGGTGGTCTGCTTTCCAAACTGGTAGGCACGGGTTACGACACTGCAGTCACTGCGGTCGCAGTGATCGGTCAACAGTTATCTCCGCTGGAATCGTTGTTGTCGAAAGCGCGCCCCCTGATTCTCTGTGGCGAAAAGATTCAAGACCCTCGTAATGTAGGTGTCCTGATCCGTACGGCGGATGCCGCCGGTTGCGCCGGTCTGATTCTTTCGTCGGATTCCGCGGAACCATTCTCCCGGCAGGCGGTTCGGTCTACGACAGGATCGATTCTGCGTGTTCCACTCCATCTGGCTCCCGATTTGCCTGAGGCATTGCGCACGCTACAGCGACAGGGAACGACAATCGCGGTTTCCTCAGGTCAGGCTCCGATGACTGCTTTTGATGCAGATCTATCATCACGCCCGTTGGTAATCGTCGTCGGTAATGAACAGACCGGAGTCACTGTTGAAACGCAAGCTCTGGCGGACATTTATTTGCGCCTGCCTATGGCTCCCAATGGCGCGGATTCCCTGAATGTTACCGTCGCCGCCGGGGCGTTAGTCTATGAAGCCATTCGTCAGGGAGAACGAAGCTCCGGCAGGACATGAAGCCGTCTGACCGTGATGGTAACGATCACCAAAAGAAAAAGGACGAACCGAAAGGTTCGTCCTTTTGATTTATCGCCCCTTCGCCTGAGCGGGGGGAGTCGTCGGATTCACGATTCCTTCCGGAAGCGGCGTCTCCTTGGGTAGAGGGAGCGGACGCTTCGGAGAGGTTGTAGCCCCGCCGGTCACCTTTATTTTCTTCGGCTTTTGAACTGGTTCGAGCGCGTTATCCAGAACGTCCCGAACAGTTTTGGCATAGATGAATGTCATGCCTTCACGCAATGCTGCCGGAATATCTTCTTCCAAGTCCTTGCGGTTTCGGTCAGGCAGGATCACCGTTCGTATTCCCGCACGTTTCGCCGCCAGCACTTTTTCCTTGATGCCTCCTACCGGAAGCACTTTACCGGTCAGCGTCACCTCTCCGGTCATTGCTAGAGCGGGTTTCACCGGGCGACCGGACAGAAGCGAGGTCATCGCTGTTGTCATCGTTACTCCCGCCGACGGGCCGTCCTTCGGAATCGCTCCCGCAGGAACATGGATATGTATCTCCGTCTCATTCCAGAACTTCGGATCGATGCCGAACTCTCCAGCATGCGCCCGAATAAATGAGAGCGCGGTACGGGCGGATTCTTGCATGACATTGCCTAATTGGCCTGTCAACTGCATATTTTTCTGCCCTTCCATTTTCTGCGCCTCAATGAAGATAACATCGCCGCCGACCGGAGTCCAGACCAATCCGGTAACAACGCCGGGTTCGCCGATTCGATCCTCAATCTCTTCATACTCGAACCGGGGCTCGCCCAGATACGACACCACTTTAGCGGAATCCACCTGAACTTCCGTCAATGTTTCCTCTGCAAAGCCACGGGTGATTTTGCGGCAAACGGACGCGATTTCCCGCTCCAGACTGCGGACTCCCGCCTCACGGGTATAACCACGCACCAGAGTGCGGATTCCTTCATCGGTGAACTTCACCAGATCGGGATTCAGACCATGCTCGCCGATTTGTTTCGGAACCAGATGTTGCCGTGAGATTGCGACTTTTTCCTCTTCTGTATAACCTGCGATCTCGATGATCTCCATTCGGTCGCGCAACGGCCCCTGAATCGTATCCAACTGGTTCGCGGTACAGATGAAGAGCGCTTTGCTCAGATCGAACGGCGTGTCCAGATAGTGGTCGCGGAAAGTCCTGTTTTGCTCCGGGTCTAGCGATTCCAGCAACGCGGACGACGGATCGCCACGATGATCGGAGGAGATTTTGTCAATCTCATCCATCAGGAATACCGGGTTGTTCACTTCGACCCGCTTAAGTCCCTGAATAATCTGTCCGGGCATCGCGCCGATATAGGTGCGGCGGTGACCACGGATCTCCGCTTCATCCCGAACCCCACCCATCGAAATCCGCAGGAATTTCTTCCCAAGGGAACGGGCAATCGACTTACCGAGCGATGTCTTACCGACGCCGGGAGGGCCGACAAGGCAAAGTATCGGTTGGCGTGTCGTCCCCTCTGTCTTGAACTTGCGGACGGACAGGTATTCCAGAATGCGATCTTTGACCTTGTCCAGACCGTAGTGATCCTCATCCAGCACCCGCTTCACTTCCCGGATGTCCAGATTATCAGGCGTCGCTTTATCCCAGGGTAGGCTCGCCATTAGATCGACATAGGTTCGTGCGACCGTATATTCAGGGGCGCCCGGCGACATTCGCTGAAGGCGGTCTAGTTCACGATCCGCTTCCTTCTTCGCTTCTTCCGGCATGTTTGCCGCTTCAACCTTTTTCCGAAGCTCCGCGATGTCTTCGCCTCGCTCGTCACCCTCGCCCAGTTCCTTCTGGATAGCTTTCATCTGTTCGCGCAGATAGTACTCCCTTTGCGCCTTGTTCATTTCGCCCGCTACCTGGTTGTGCAGCGTTGCGCCCATTTCCAATACTTGCGACTCACGGCTCATGAAACCAAGCAGTTTGGTCATACGCTCTTTGAGCGGCAGGGTTTCCAGCACCTGGATTTTATCTTCGGTGGGTAGGCGCAGGTGGGCTGCCATGATGTCGGTCATGACATTGACGGGTTGCACCTCACCGATCTGTTTCCACTCATCGGGGAAGTCCGGGGTCATATCGACAACGCGAGCGAATAGCTCACTTATCTGTCGTTTCAACGCTTCGATCTCGATGGAATCATCAGCATCCACCTGGGCTTCCTCATCAATCAGGCGCACTTTCGCCCTCATATAAGGCTCTTCCTGAGTGATCTGGATGATCTGGAAACGCTGGATGCCTTCGATGATCAAACGAGTTGCGTCTGAATTCTTGCCCATCATACGAATGGCGACAGCGACGCCGGTTCCATAGATATCGGTCGGTTTCGGATTTTCCGTTTCCGGGTCTTTTTGCGTCACCACGCCGATGATACGGTTACCACCCACCACGGAATCATCCACCAACTTGACAAACTGCTCCCGTCCAACGACAATCGGCGCCGCCATTTTCGGGAAGAAGACCGCTTCACGTAACGGAAGCAAGTTCAATTCTTCGGGAACGGTGACGTTCTCAGTGCGTTGCGAAAGCTGATCGAATATATTCGGCGACTCGCTGTTTCCGGCGCTGCCCGGTATATTTCCACCCTCGGTTTCGCTATCCGCTGCCACGTCGGGATTAATCTGTTCCTCGTCCATATTTTTTCTCATCAAGCGTCTCTCCTGACTGCCTCAATTGTTTCCCATTCCACGCTCTTTACATCCTGAACAGTTGATTCAGGAAGAAGTAGCGCCTTTATCTACTCCGCCGAAGCGGTCTGAATCGGAATATTGCGTGTCACTCGGACTTCGGGACGACGCGGTAGCGTTATCGTCAGGAAGCCGTCGCGCAGGGTCGCGGTGATTGCATCCCTGTCTATATCGCCCTCAGCGGGCAAATGAAAAGTTCGTTCAAAAGGACCGTAATAGATTTCCAGAAGATGGCAACCGACTCTTTCATTTCGGTCAAGCAACGGCTCGGAGCGAACGCCGGAGACAGTCAATTCCCGTCCTGCGCCGGAAAGGGAAACACTCACATCATCTACCGAAACGCCGGATAGTTCCAGTTTGATCACGACGCCGACTTCGGTCTCATGAATGTCGGCGGCAGGTTGCCAGAACCTGCTTACTGCTGCGGGGTGTTCCAGAAATCCTCGCAGACCATCTTCCGCGAAGCGTTGCATATCATATTCCATGTGCCTGAGAAGGTCTCTGTATTCACGCCATGCCATAACGATTATCGGCTCCTTGATTTCCTTACACTCATATATACAATGAATTTCGTTGAGCGTTCCACACTCATACTATATCGCAAAAATTTTTTCACAGAAGTGCATACCGAAAATTGTGAGTAGGTGCTATAACATGATACAACATATGCCGTGCCCACGGTTCAAGCGCCTGATTTCAAATGCCTGTCATGAATCACCTAATAGTATCAAAATAGTAATTGTACGTACCATTATCTCTGGTAATTCGTTTCCGGCTATTTCACGCTTGAGAATTAGATTTTCGATATGACATTGATTGCACTTGAAGCTAATAAATTAATGTGAATTTGGGATAATGGAAGGTTATTAGATTTTCATTAATATCAATATATATCAAAAATGTTGAATTTTGTGGCTTTACGGACAACGTGACACTGCACCACGAATTTGTCACCTGTCGAGCGAGGAAAACCGAGTTTGCCATCAGCAATTTCGAGAGGCGGTAACTATTATCGACGACTTTTTATATGAATCCTTATCCCGAACTCAAGTTGAATAATAAAATCGTCTCGACTCCATATAAAATTTCTAGAACAATCTATAGTTTTGCCAGTACGATGCTTCACAGAGGGAGTATCTCATCGCCCTCATGAATTATCGCAAGTTCCCAGACCACAAATTTTTGAGATTAGAAAAATAAATAAGCTGTGATTCAAAACTCTAAAGCTGTGAGGTACAGCATGGTTGGTTTAACGACAACTGCTTTGTTCGGTTGGTTTTTCTGGCCAACGCCCTATGCTTACACTCGGTTCGGAGAATCCATTCATATGGTCAACCGTTATACGGGGGTGAAGTTTGTCTCTTCTGGTGATGGGTGGCAAAACACTGACCAACAACATGCCAGTCAAATCGTCTCGCCGACCTCCTCGCGGCAAAAGACTTACCTGTCAGGTCTGATGCGAGCCACCCCTGCTTCCGGCAACGGAGGCTATAAATGCCTGCCCGGAGTGATCATCGGGTCGCGGCGCTTACGGTCGTCTCTGAGCATTATGTACGATCCATACAGCGCCTGCCTGCGTTACAGATTCGGTCTATCACCGTATGAAGAGAATCTTCTTAACTCCGCTTGTGTGACGGTGATGTTCCAGAACGAGGGCGGCTTTACGGTGCAGACGGAGCGTTTGAGCATCGGCGAGTGTATGCAGGTGTCTCCCGACGGCAAGAAGTTCACCGAGTACCTGAAGGAAGGCAAGGTCTTTATGACGGCGGAGCAGTATGCCGGAATACAAGCCTTCAACTGCTCATGGGAAGGATTATAACGATATATCAATCGTTCTTATCCCTTCCGGTAAAACAAAAAAGCCCGATTCTCGCTTAGCGCGGAATCAGGCGATTTTCGTTTTAGATGCTTAGGCTCCCTGTGCTGGACTCGAACCAGCGACATCCTGATTAACAGTCAAGCGCTCTGCCAACTGAGCTAACAGGGAACAGCGAATTTCGTTTTATCACGCACGACGCGGGTCGTCAAGACTTGAGGCGACATATTCCCGAATGGATTTCTGTGATGATTACCGAACCTCAGATCATATAATCGTGAGGCGAAGCGTGATCCTTTAGGATACGCTCCGCCTGTTTTTAATATAATTCCTGTGCGTCTTTACAGCGCCAGGAACCGAAATCCGGATCACGGATTAGTCGGAGGGACACTCGCCGGCGGAGGATTGGTCGTCCCGGGAGAAGGAGGAGTTGATGGCGCGGGCGAACCCGACGAACCCGTGGGAGTTGCCGGAGGAACGGCGCCGTTGCCGTTATCCGCTTTTGGAGTGATGGGTGGAGTAGGGGTAGCCGTCGGGGTGGCGGCGGGTTTCGTTTTGCTATCGACGGTTTTCACGTTTGGCTTGACCGACATGGCGGTGTCCTTGCCTTTAGTGTCTTTGATGTCTTTATTCTTTGTTGAAGGCGGGGTTTTAGGTGTTGCTGTACCAGAGGGGAGAATGCTGGCGCCCGGTATAGGCAGTAACGCTGGAACTGCAATCTGCGGGGATACCTTGACGGTGGCATCTCCAATTGTGGAAGGAACCCCGTCAGGGTTTGATACGGAGGTAACAGGCGCGGCAGGTACGGAGGGGCCAATAGGTAGATATGTGGCGTTAGCGGATGCCGGTTTGGGGAAAACAGGCGGGACAGGCAACGTCGGCGGTTCTGACGGTTGAGACAGAGAAACATCTGCAAGAAAATCAGTGCGATATTTCATTGTGCTAATGATGTCTTTTTCATAGGCGGTGACTTCCACAAAGGACTTACATCCCCGGGACGCCATGCACTGTGCGACCGCCGCCGGTAATGTGCGAAGATTTCCGACATTTATCTTGCGATCTAGAAGAGTCGCCAATCCCGCCTCAGACTTGACGACATCGCCTATCGTACCGGTGAATGTTGAGCCATCTGGCAAGGAAACTGTCAGAGGATCGAAAACCGGCCAGTAATACGCACGAGCAATCTTGATTTGTGCAACGCGAAAAGGCGTTTTCCTCCCTGCGCGTTGAAAAACGGCGGTCAGGCGCTTGTCGTCGATTATCTTCAGGACTGCGGGATTACCAGAGAGTTCCGCTCCCGTCGCAGGGTCAATCACGATGATGGTGAGGTCTGGGGAGATGTCGATGCCGAAGCGTCGGAAATCTTCCTGAAAGCTTTTCGGGTCAGATGTTTTCATCTCCCGGAGGACATTGGAGAGATCCGCGCGACCATCACCCAAAGTGACAAACTGAATAAAACCAATGGAGACATATCCGGTGTCGTATGTCTGAACGGTTTCAAAGCCGCCTTCTAGCTTCGAAACCGCCGAGAAGATTCGCTGGTCTGATTCCGTAAAACCAGCCGCTCGAAAGAGCGCATCACGCTCGGATGGTTCCATATCCTTCAATTGCTTACCATAGGAAACGACGCCGCGAGGAAATCGGTAGTAAGCGTATCGCTCACGCAATTTGACATTGTCCGTGTAAGCGAAAACTTCATCAGCCTTATCGAAACTGACCGTGTAGAGCAGGGGGCAGACAACTCCAGCAAAGGGGGGCGGATTACCTGCAGCGGCAAGCAGTCCAGCAGGAATCGGGCCAGGGGCTGGCGGTAGCCCGACACTGGTTCCGCCTACAAGAACCTGTGGAGCGGAAGTGATAGCGGTTCCTGGCGGCGTCAGAGTGGGCGGTGTCAGAGTGGGCGGCGTCAGAGTGGGCGGCGTCAATACCGGAGCAGGCAACGTCCTGTTCAGAATCAATTTGTTGGCATTGTCCGCCGCCTGCTGGGAAAGCGCCCGGTCATAGGCGACTTTTGCTGATACCCAGGCGTCCCATTCTGTGTAGGGACCAGATGTAGGACGGGCGTCCCGCGTGGGCGGAATGAATTTGCCACCGGCGCCAACCGCTTTCTGGTAATTTAAAAACCAGGCGGAGCCTTCGGCGGTCAGGCGCACCTGAAAGGGGCCATCGGTGAGGGCGGCGGCAGGAGCGGCGATCGTGTAACGACCGGGAGCCTGCCAGTAGGCTACAATCGACGCTCGTTCCTTATCGGTAAACAGCGACGGAGCATTAATTGCGCCAATCGGTCCGGGCGGGGGAGTCGCCGACGTATTAACTGGCGGTAATTGCGCTAATGCCGGAGCAAATAAGACCACACTGAGTGCGGGCGACATCAGGCGGATAAACTTCAAAAGACGCAACGGAACCTCCTCACGGAGCGGAAAGATAAGTTTGACGTCTACTATTGTAGCCTGTCTATGGCGCATCGTCACCGATCTGAGCGAACAGATCAAAAAAATGCAGCCGTGATCAAAGAAAATCAACTGCTCCGACAGGATATTCGGAAAGTAAATCTATGTTAGGGATACAGGATTATTCTGTATTAACTGCTAAATAATTGGGAGGATATCTGATTTGGTATCTCACTTCGCTTCCAGAGATGGGTTACAGGTTAGACCGATCACCGCTCTGGAGTTGATAAACATTTCGTATTTCCTGCGCCTTCTTCAGCGTCGCGCCGAGGTTGGATTGTTGACGCCCTAACCCGTATACATTACCAACATCAATTACAGGTATGTGAATCAAATGTATATCAGATAGGACGAACGAAGGGCGGTGAAGGCGTCCCGCCCTTCGTTAAAGATATTCCACATATCGGAAGCGGATGCGCCGGAAAGGAACGCTTTGCGGACGCGATCCGTTCCGCATCCCAGATCGAACATGCGGGTGGATTCAGAACTCGTAAAGAATGATCGGGAGCGATTCAGCTTTCGCAAGGCATCTAGAAGCTCGAAATTGAATCGGGTCAGGGAAGCCAGACGAGTCGTTGCGCTTGCCGTGAGTTCAGGAAGATGAATCTGGACGCCTCCGCAGGTACGGTCTGTCATTGATCCGTAGTAGGGAGTCCAGAAATGGGGACGGAAAATCATCCCCGGCAGGTTCCTGCGCGTGAGCTCCTTCGACAATGCGAAAGAATCGATACCCGGACCCCCCGCAAGTTCAAATGGTAACGGGTACCCAATACCAGTGGCGACAGTGGAAAGCTCGCCCACGATCCCGGTAAGGGCATAAAAAGCGGGAGTAGTGGATTGCGGGATGTGCGGTGATGTGGGAACCCAGGGCAACCCGCCAAATGATTCCCAGGTCGCCATGTTTCGCCGCAGATTTTCACAGGGAATCACCGTCAATTCGCAGAGACGCCCGCCCGGTAGCCAACCTGACCCGTTGATCATCTTCGCTAACTCGCCCAGAGTCATTCCATGCAGGTAGGCGATGGGATACTTACTGACATATGAGCCAAGAAAGGCGCCTCTTGGTGGTCCGCCTTCGATCCGGTTCAACCCTACTGGATTTGGTCTGTCCAAAACGATCACGGGAATGCCTTGCGCCGCCGCTCCTTCCATGACGCATCCCAGAGTGGAAACATAGGTATAAGACCTCGCCCCGATATCTTGCATATCGAAAATCAGCGCATCCAAACCTTTCAGCATCGCGGCGGTCGGAACTCTGGTTTTTCCATAGAGGGAATAAACGGGTAGTTTGGTCTGTGAGTCCACCGACGAGGCGACCTCATCGCCTGCGGATATATTGCCTCGGATTCCATGCTCTGGACCGAACAAGGCGCGAAGCTTGACTCCGGGGGCTCGGTACAATGCTTCAATTGTGGAAGTGTAATCGGGCAAAATCCCTGTTGGGTTCGTTACCAGCCCCACTTTCAGACCAGCAAGCGGAGAATATCCTGATATTGCCAGAGATTCCAGTCCGGGGCGGACCCTTTCCGTGTTTACCTTATTATTGCCATCACCTGGTTTGGCGTCGCCCAGATTCTGAGCACGAGCGGTTGCCTGCCCGGTCACGAGACCTACCGCTCCCGCCAATCCTGCCTGAATCAATCCCCGTCGTGTCGTCATTTCTGGTTGCTTTCTTTTGTCTTTCTCTTGTTAGCGCTCTGGTCTGAGTGTGGAACCAGTTCAAAAAAGTAGCCGGAAATCATGACAAATCCCTGAACGCACAATGCGACGGTCAAGAAGAAGAAGAACGCTTCCTCCAGTGGTAAGTGCCCCTGAAGTCTCCATCCGAGAATCCCTTCCTCACGAATTTGCCAGATACCGCGAGCGATGGCAAAATGATCCGCAAGACTGAGGTAAGTCCCGCAGAGAAGCGTCGAGGCGACGATAAGTCGACGATTGCGCCACAAAGCGCGAGGCGCAACCACCCACTGCAACGCTAACACAGGCATTGCCCATAGTAGCAATATCCAGAGATAAGACGTTTTGCCGAAGGGGAGCGTTTCCATAGTTGTCAAATGATGTCAAATATTTCTGAATGGTTTAAGGCTTGTCAATGTCTCCGGGGTTTTCGGGGGCAAGAAAGCGGATACAGGATAACCCGACAACAACCAGACAAACGAACACGGCTTCTGCGAAATAAAATAGGTATTCTTCCAGCGGAAGATAGCCGAACCAGAGGGGCGGTCCCCAGACAAATTCCGGTGCGAAGGACCATAACTTCTTATAGGCGGCGTAGTTATCCCAGGGGGTAGTGTATACAAATGATATCAGACATATCAGACCACAGGCTTTCAGATGGGCTGACATAATATGGCGTCGCAGAATCCCAATCAGTAAAATTATGGGACAGAGCAGAAATATTACCAGAAAAGCGGAATATGTCACAGCGTATTCTATCGCAATGGTATAATTTTACCGATCAACGACGCTTCATCGGGACGCAAACGGCGGTCCTTGAGATGCGGAAGGAGCCTTTTGAATGTCGTTTGCCACAAACCGCGCTCGACTGAGCGGTTTAGAGCGCGGATTTACGCTCATCGAACTTCTTGTCGTCATAGCCATTATAGCGATACTTGCCGCTATTCTTTTTCCTGTTTTCGCACAGGCAAGAGAGAAGGCGCGTCAGGCGACTTGCCTTTCAAACAACAAGCAAATAGGTCTTGCGGTCATGATGTATGCGCAAGATTACGACGAGGGTCTTCCTCTGGGATCTTTTCTGTTGCCGGGGATGACCTCCGCTGTCACCTGGCAAGACCTGATCGAGCCATATATCAAGGTAGGGGCGGGCGCCAATGCCAATCCCAATTCTCCCGCAAACCGTAAGGAGGTTGCTTTCTGGGTCTGCCCCAGCATCGGTAATAACGGTTTCCCAGTCGCGACGGGAGATCCGCAACCCGGACCGTTCGCCAGTTCCTTCTACTCGAAGGGGCTTAGCTATATCAATAACGCGTACTATATGCCGACCATGCACCGACTGGCGCCCACTTACGGATGGTTCCCGGGCAAACCGAGCGTTCTTGCCGCTTTCGACGCTCCGGCGCAGGTGGTTCTGGTCACCGAAGGCTGGGGCTACATCGGGAATACCAGCGGCGATGACTGGACTACGGGATGTAAGGGAATCGAATACGGCTATCCGGATCTGACCAGCACCGGACGCATCATTGGACGTGCAGACAACTACTGCGCTGGGCGCTACCGCCATTCCGGTGGCAGTGTTTACGCGTTTGCCGATGGTCATGTAAAATGGTTCAAAGCTCCAACGCAGTCCTGGCGTCAGCGGAGTGAGACCAATGTCAGCTGGTGCAAGGAAAAAACGCCGAACGCCGCTGCGTGGTTTCGTGAATCCTGCCCCGGCGCGACCCAGTAATATATTCATGTGTCCCTCTTCTCATCCGAAGAGGGACGCTTCACTCTCATGAAGATCATCCTCCTCACTCCTGGTACTGGTAGCTTTTACTGCGGCACCTGCATGCGCGATAATGCGCTGGCAATCGCCCTGCGTCGAAGAAATCAGGATGCGCTCATGGTTCCCATGTACCTGCCGCCATCTCTGGATGAAGTTTCTGCTGCTGAAGGAGCTCCTCTTTTCTATGGGGGCATCAATGTTTATCTTCAGCAGGTTTCACCTATTTTTCGAAAGACCCCCCGCTGGATAGATCGTCTTTTCGACTCTCCTCCCGCTCTCGCATCCGCAGCGAAACGAGCGGGGATGACGCAACCACACGAACTGGGAAATCTGACGCTCTCTATGTTGAGAGGTGAAGACGGCAGTCAGTCAAAAGAACTGGATCGTCTGGTTGAGTGGCTGAAACATGATGGTAAAGCGGATGCAGTAATTCTGTCCAACGCTCTTCTCATGGGGTTAGCGGGGAGAATTCGCCGTGAGACGGGAGCTAAAGTAATCTGCACTCTACACGGAGAAGATACCTTTCTGGATAGTCTTGGGGAACCTTATCGGACTCAATCCTGGGAAACTCTGGCGGAGAGAGCGCAGGATGTCGATGTATTTATCCCTGTCAGCCATTACTATGGTGACATCATGATACGACGGGCGAAACTTCCTCCAGAAAAAGTCCACGTCGTATATAACGGCATCTCATTGGAGGGATATAATCCTAAACCCGCTCCCCCGGAGACGCCGACTCTGGGATTTCTTTCCCGAATGTGCCCTCCAAAGGGCTTGCACACCCTTGTGGATGCGTACATCCTGTTGCGTAAACGTAACGCCATTCCCGCTGTGCAGTTACGTGTAGCAGGAGCGCAAACGCCGGGCGATGTGACTTATGTAGAGGAGCAAAAAGCGAAACTACGGACTGCTGGTCTGGAAAATGATGCGCAGTTCTTTCCCAATATTGACCGGGACGATAAAATCGCGTTTCTGCAATCCCTCACCGTACTATCGACCCCGGCGATGTATGGAGAGGCTTTCGGGTTATATATCATCGAAGCTCTGGCAGCTGGAACCCCGGTCGTGGCTCCTCGCCATGCCGTTTTTCCGGAACTCCTTGCCGCTACTGGCGGTGGTATCTTGTGCGAACCAGATAGCGTCGACGATTTAGCCAAAGCAATCGAAGAATTGCTGTCTTATCCTGACGAAGCGTACAAACTGGGAGCGGAAGGTCAGAAACGCGTTTTTGAGAGATTCAGTATGGACGACATGGCGAGTGGCGTCATGCAAGCGCTGGGAAGCGCTTGAGAGCGCGGATCAGTCTATGTTGTATCAATGATGCGGCAGAAAATCATATTTCGGTTTTAGAGATTGCAGGAGTAAAGTATGGGAAGCGAGCAGGCAGGGTCTCCCGGTATGGGATGGTTGGGATTTGCGCTGATGACTGTTGTGACTTGGGGCGTGTATGGCGTCTTTCTCAATGTCGGTCAGATGAGCATGGGCGACCCGATGAACGGTCGCTATAAAGCTTTTCTGTTTGTCGGATTGGCGTATTTCCTGACAGCGGTTCTGGCTCCCGTTGTGGTAATGCTGCTCAATGGCGCATCCTGGCAAATGCCGGTCAAGGGAATGGGATGGTCTTTGATGGCGGGAATCGTCGGGGCGATCGGAGCCTTTTGCGTACTGCTTGCGTATGGAGCGAAGGGATCGCCTCCTGTTGTCATGTCCATTGTCTTTGGCGGGGCTCCGATCGTGAACGCCATCGTTGCGATTATAATGAATCCTCCTGCGGAAGGAATCGGTTCAATTCGCTGGCCATTCTATTTGGGTCTTATTATGGCAGCTCTCGGCGGTTTTCTGGTGACATTGTTTCGTCCGATGCCTCCTCATGGCCCGGCTCCTCGTCCCGCAAATTCTACGGCAGTGATGGAAGCGACAAAACAGTGACGGCGAAACGCACTTCGGAGAGCGGTCTCCTGTTGGAAGTTGCGAATGTATTTAAAAGTTTCCGTGAGGGAAACGATAGTCCAGAGACTCCTGTACTGCGTAATGTGAGTTTGCTGATGCATGTTGCGGAGACGGCGGCGCTGGTGGGGCCTTCCGGTTCGGGTAAGAGTACTCTCCTGAACCTCATCGGGACACTGGATAAAGCCGATAAAGGTGTCATCAAGCTGGATGGGCAGGATCTGACCCGGCTTTCCGAAAAAGAGCTGGCACAGGTTCGTAGCCGGGATATCGGGCTCATTTTTCAACTGCATCATCTCTTGCCGCAGTGCACTGTCTGGGAAAATGTTCTGGTGCCGACGCTAGCGTTGCCACCGGGAAATTCCGTTAAGGGAGGGGCGCATACCTCTGCGCCAGAACAGCCCGAATTGCGGGCAAAGCGATTGCTGGAGCGTGTCGGGCTTTTGAATCGCTTGACGCACCGACCCGGTCAGTTGTCCGGCGGGGAACGTCAGCGGGTGGCAGTGGTTCGCGCTTTGATCAACTCACCGAAACTTCTCCTCGCCGATGAACCGACGGGTGCGCTGGACGCCAGATCGGCGGAGAATCTTGCTGATTTGTTGCTGGAACTCAATCGCGAAGAAAAAGTCGCCGTATTGCTGGTGACGCACGCCCCGGAACTCGCCGCACGCATGGGAACTGTATACCAGATACAGGACGGAACGGTATCGCTTCAATGAACTCATGGCGGCTTATCCTTCAGAGTCTACGCTACCATGCGAAATCGCATATCGGAGTATTGCTGGGAGCTACTCTCGCTACGGCGATTATTACCGGGGCGCTCGCGGTAGGCGATTCGGTGAGATATAGCCTGCAAAAGATGGCGCTTTCCCGTATAGGCATCATCGAAAATGCGCTGTATAACCCGGAACGCTTCTTCCGTACAAAACTGGCTTCCGACCTTGCCAGCGAACTCGGTGTGAAAACATCGGCAATTATTCTCCTCCCTGGCACGGCTACCGCGCAGCGAGCCGATGGTACGGGCGGCGATGTGCGAGTCAATCGTGTTCAGGTCATAGGAATCGAATCTGATTTCTGGGAATTGAACGCAAACCCGATGACGCCACCGTCGATTCGTGGAGAGAGCGTCGCCCTCAATGAGAGACTGGCAGCCGCGTTAAGCATCAAAATAGGAGACGATGTACTCCTGCGAGTCAACAAGCCCAGCCTGTTATCAAGGGACGCTCCGCTTTCCACTATCGAGGATGCAACTGTCACTCTCCGAGCTCCCGTCGGCGCTATTTTGAAGGAGGAGCAGTTTGGCAGGTTTAGTCTGGAAGCCAATCAAACGCCTCCCTTTAACGCCTTTATCGCTCGCGAGGCGTTACAAAAACTGATTGGTATGGAAAACCGTGCCAACGCGCTTCTGACAGGAGTGACAAGAAACGCGCCATCGTCCGTTCCGGGGACACAAACGTCCGCCTCGGCGAATGCGACTTCCGCTCTCTGGAAACACTGGGATTTTACGGATTCCGGTCTGGATGTCCGAAAAGTCCCGAACCAGAATCTGGTCGAACTTCGGACAAATCGTGTGTTCCTCGACCCCCCTCTGGGCGAGGCTGCTATCAAGGCGATGCCGGATGCAAAGGGGACGCTGACCTACTTCGTCAACGAATTACGCGTCGGGCAAAAGGCGACACCTTACTCGACGGTCGCTGCGATGGACGGTGGAATAGTCCCTTCTGGAATGAAGGATGACGAGATTCTGGTCAACGAGTGGTTTGCACAAGATGTCGGAGCTAAGGTAGGCGATCAGGTAGCGCTAAAGTACTGGCTCGTGGGACCGATGCGTAAACTGGAGGAGCACAGTTCCACCTTCAAAATACGGGGGATTCTTCCCCTTGCCGGCGTCGCGAATGACCCGACATTGATGCCGGATATTCCCGGTCTCTCAGATAAAAAGAATTGCCGTGAGTGGGAACCGGGCGTCCCGGTCGATCTCAACAAATTACGCGATAAAGATCAGGCTTACTGGGACATATACCGTGGGACTCCGAAGGCGTTCATAACTCTTCGCGCCGGTCAAAACATATGGAAAAACCGGTTTGGAAACCTCACCTCAGTTCGTTATCCCGCGAGGGGTAATGACGGCGAACAGAAGGTTCGGGCATGTCTGCGACAGGCATTGAATCCGGCTTCTCAGGGACTTTTCTTTCAACCGGTTCGTGAACGCGCTCTAACGGCATCCTCCGAGTCATTGGACTTCGGTCAATTATTTCTCGGCTTCTCCTTCTTTCTCATTCTTGCCGCGTTACTGTTGACTGCGCTGCTCTTCGCTTTTGGGGTGGAACAACGAGCATCCGAGATAGGAACATTACTGGCTCTGGGATTTTCTTCTCGTCGGATCCTCGCTTTTCTTCTGATGGAAGGAGCTTTGATTGCGATCCTTGCGGCGCTTGCTGGGGTAGCTCTGGCTTCCCTGTACGCCCGTATGGTCGTGGGGGGATTGACATCGATCTGGAGCGGCGCTGTCTCGAATTCCTCGCTGGAGTACCATGCGAACTCGCAGACGTTGATCTATGGCGGACTCGCCGGATTTTTGATGGCGTTGTTTGCGATTTATCTGGCAGCGCGTCGGCAGACTAAGGCGTCGGCGCGTGAGCTGATGGCTTCAGGCTCTGAGTCCGCCGCCCGATTGTTCTCTGCATCGCGGAGCAGTACCCGTCTTCTGCCCGGTCTTCTGACGGCATTAGTAACTGGAGTCCTAGCGCTCGTCCTCGGAATTGCAACGCCCTTTTTGGGTGTGTCTGATAATCATGAAGCGGAGTCGGGGATTTTCTTCGGTGTCGGAGCGCTGGCTTTAATCGCGGGCATCTCGATTTGCCGTGTTTTGTTGTCTGCTGGGGAACGGCGTAAAGGCGGTGCGCTGACAATGAAGTCTTTGGCGGAGCGGAACGCCTTTCGTCGGGTTGGGCGTAGCCTGGGAGTCATTTCCCTTCTGGCATCCGGCAGTTTTCTGGTAATCGCTATTGGCGCGAACCGTCACGATCCCGGTGAAAATGCCACCCGTCGCAGTTCCGGCACAGGCGGTTTTGCGCTCTATGCTGAATCTTCTCTGCCGGTGTATCAGGATTTGAACGCTCCTGAAGGACGAGATACCTATGCACTCGATGACACAATCATTACGGGAGCGAAGGTTGTCTCATTACGCGTGCGTGAAGGAGACGAGGCGAGTTGTCTGAATTTGAACCGTGCGCAAACTCCCCGGCTTCTGGGAGCGCCTGAGAAAGAACTGGCGGATCGCGGGGCTTTCACTTTCATGCAAACGCAGGGTACGACGACAGGAAATCCCTGGAATCTGTTGAAACTTCAGGACTCTGATGGAGCGATACCAGTAATCGGTGATACGAATGCCGTTACATGGTCTCTGGGAAAAAAACTCGGCGATACTCTGGATTACGCGGATGACCGTGGTGTCCTGCATAAATTGCGTATCGTCGGTATACTTGCCGGGTCGATCTTGCAGGGTGGACTGATACTATCGGAATCTCATTTTACCCGTCTGTTTCCGGGAGATAGCGGATATCGCGTCTTTTTGATCGACGCTCCTCCGGAACGGGCGAAGGCTATCGGCGCTGAACTGACTCGCAAACTCAGTGATGTCGGTATGGCGGTAACGCCCGCCACTGACCGACTGTCAGCATTTCAGACAGTAGAAAATGCGTATCTTTCCATTTTTGCGATTCTGGGTGGGTTGGGCCTACTATTGGGCAGTCTGGGATTGGGTATAGTCGTTCTGCGAAATGTCTATGAAAGGGCTGGCGAACTGGCATTACTCCGAGCGGTCGGGTTCCGTTCCTCCGATTTGCAAACTCTGGTCTTTCGGGAACACGCATTATTGTTATCGATGGGGCTTATTGTCGGCACACTCGCCGCTTTGATCGCCGTCTTACCTTCGCTCCTCTCGCCCGGCGCGAATATTCCTTACCTGTCGCTTTCAGTTACCATTGGCGCAGTATTCCTCAGTGGCTTTCTTTTCGCGTATCTTGCAGCAAGATTCGCGCTGAATGCGCCGTTGCTGAACGCGTTGCGCCATGAATGATTTCCTATAGCAAGATTGTCATTACAGACCACTGGATCTTTCGGAGAGTTTTTATTATGAACGGATATTTGGATATTAACGCACTTGACAGATTTGAGGTGGTTCATTTTACGGAACGGCAGCCGTTTCCCTGGTTCAATTTTTCTGGTCTTTTGCATCAGGAAGCGTTCGAAAAATTATATCGAGAATTTCCATCGCTTACCCTCTTTGAGAAGCATATCAGTTTGGAGCGGGTCGGAGGACAGCGTCCTCACGACCGCTACTATCTCGCGTATGGACATTCTATCTACGGACAAAAGAATGCCGATGAACCTGGAGTAGTCCGTGATGTGGACTTACCATTAGCCTGGCGCGAATTTATGACAGAGTTGCAGACCAGTGACAGGTATCGCGCTTTCATGGAGCGTTTGCTGGGTAGGCAAGGTATGACAGTGCGCTATGCCTGGCATGTGGGCTTTACCGGCTCGGAAGTATCCCCGCACCGCGATGCGGATAACAAAGTGGGCACTCACATTTTCTATTTCAATACCCATGAAGATTGGGACTCCGATTGGGGTGGCGCGACGCTGGTTTTGGAAGGCAAGAAGACAGATGCTATCAACCCGGATTTCACCGATTTTGCCAGAGAAGCGGCATCAGAAATCCGCGATAACCATAGTTTCCTTTTTCAAAATACGCCGAACGCATGGCATGGCGTCCGCACATTGACCTGCCCCGAAGGACGATATCGCCGCCTTTTCAATGTTATTTTCGAAGAACAGGAGCCCAAAAGCGAACGGATTAGCTTGTCATCTCGTCTCCGTTCGTTATTTGGCGTCGCCAAGGAATAAACGGCTCGAAAGTTCCGCGACACTTATGACTCCGTCTCGGTAAGCATCCCGTGGCGGAAGTACCCGGTTGCTTAACCCCTTCGGCATCGCTATACTAAAGGGCGCAACTTTGTGACCGATGAAGGATGAATCCGCTATGGCGACTGCCGCGAATACTATGACAAGTAATGACGGGGCTGCAATCGAGGCCCGACTTTCCGAAGAACGATTGTTTCCACCATCCGAGACGTTTTCCGCCGGGGCTAATATAAGTGATCCCGCCATTTATGAGAAGGCGGGGGAGAACCCTGAAGCGTTCTGGGCGGAATGGGCGCGGCAACTGGAATGGGTCGAACCGTTTCATACCGTCTGCGAGTGGAACCCGCCGCACGCGAAGTGGTTCCTCGGCGGGAAACTCAACCTTGCCGCCAACTGCCTGGATCGACATCTAAAGAATGCACGACGCAACAAAGCAGCGATCATCTTCGAAGGAGAACCTGGCGACACACGGGTTTTGACTTACTACGATCTGTGGCGCGAAGTGAATAATTTCTCCGGCGTCTTGCAGCATCTGGGCGTCGGTAAAGGCGACCGGGTCACCATTTACCTGCCCATGATCCCGGAAGCAGCGATTGCTATGCTGGCGTGCGCCCGAATCGGAGCGATCCATACCGTCGTTTTTGGAGGTTTTTCCGCCGATAGCCTGCGCGAACGCATCAACGATAGCCAGTCCAAAGTGTTGATTACGGCGGACGGGGGATGGCGACGTGGAAATGTGGTGCAGTTAAAATTGACGGCGGATGAAGCTCTCGAAGGTGGAGCTTGCCCGACTATTGAGAATGTGGTGGTCTACAATCGCGCCGCTGACCCACGCCACGTCGCCATGACCGAGGGACGTGACCACTGGTGGCACCGCCTGATGGAGATATCGCCCAAGCGTGTCGATCCTGAAGTCATGGACTCTGAAGACCCGCTATATATTCTTTATACTTCCGGTTCAACAGGCAAGCCTAAGGGGATTCTGCATACGTCCGCTGGCTATCTGACGCAGGCGCTGGCGACCATGAAATGGACATTCGATATCAAGGATGAAGATGTCTACTGGTGTACCGCCGATGTCGGTTGGGTAACCGGGCATTCTTATGTGGTTTATGGTCCTCTTGCTGCGGGTGCGACGGTGTTGATGTACGAAGGCGCTCCCGATTGGCCGCATCGAGACCGCTTCTGGGAAGTGATCGAGAAATACGGCGTTACCGTCTTCTATACCGCGCCGACAGCGATTCGCGCCTTTATGAAGTGGGGGACGGAGCATGTGGAGAAGCATGATCTCTCCTCGTTGCGGTTGCTGGGATCGGTCGGTGAACCCATTAATCCGGAAGCGTGGATCTGGTACCACGAACAAATCGGCGGCGGCAAATGCCCGATTGTCGATACATGGTGGCAGACGGAAACCGGGGCGCACATGATAACTCCGTTACCGGGAGTCGTATCGACAAAGCCCGGTTCCGCTACACGCCCGTTCCCCGGAATCGGCGCGGATGTCGTGGATGAGAACGGTGATTCCGTGCCACCCGGCTCCGGCGGCTTCCTGGTCATGCGGACGCCATGGCCCTCCATGCTCCGCACGCTCTGGGGCGATGATGATCGCTATCAGAAAACGTACTGGTCGAAATTCGGTAGTAAGAATCTGTACTTTGCCGGTGACGGGGCGCGTCGCGACGAGGATGGCTACTTCTGGTTGCTGGGACGTGTCGATGACATCATGCTGGTCGCCGGTCACAATATCAGTACGATGGAAGTGGAATCTGCGCTGGTTTCGCATCCTGCTGTCGCAGAGGCGGCGGTTATCGGGCGCACCCACGAGATCAAAGGTCAGGCAATCGCTGCCTTCGTAACGCTGAAGGACGGCTTCCGGGGAACGTCGGAGTTAGCGGGAGAACTGAAGGAACATGTCGCCCACCATATCGGTGTCATCTGCCGGCCGGACGATATCCTTTTCAGCGCCGAACTGCCCAAGACCCGCTCCGGCAAGATCATGCGCCGTCTCCTGCGCGACATCGCCGAAGGCCGCGCCCTCGGCGACACCACTACCCTCGCCGATCCCTCGGTCGTCGCTGGATTGAAGGACAAATACGAAAACGCGGAAGGGTAGAAACTTGGGGCGGCGCCTCGCGCCGCCCCAAGTTATGACATAATATGCTAAAATTTGTGGGAATTAACTCATGAAGTAGCATAATGACCAATATGAATGTCTCCCTGCCAGAGTCCCTGAAAGAATATGTTGAGGGGCAAGTCAACGACGG
>CAIVZM010000008.1 GCA_903910385.1 uncultured Armatimonadota bacterium | reverse complement strand
TGTCAACGCTTTGGAAGTTGATTTGCTTACCCTTTCGTCGCATAAAATCTATGGGCCGAAGGGGATCGGAGCGCTTTACATCCGACAGGGGACACAGATCGCGTCGTTATTGCATGGCGGCAAGCAGGAACGGGAAAAGCGTCCCGGTACGGAAAACGCCGCCGGGATCGTGGGCTTTGGGAAAGCGGCGGAACTGCTTCCTGAATGGCGTGATACGGAAGCGGTACGGATATCGACGTTGCGTGATATTTTCATTGCGATGACACGGGCGCACTTTCCAGGGGTGAAACTGAACGGTCATCCGACGAAGCGACTGGCAAACAATGCGCACTTCTCGTTTCCCAACGCCGATGGGGAAACATTGCTCGTCGCTCTGGATCGTCGCGGCGTGTCAGCGTCTTCCGGGTCGGCGTGTTCCTCTGGGAGTATTGAACCATCGCACGTTCTCAAAGCGATCGGCGTCCCCCGTGAACTGGCGCAAGCCTCGGTACGGTTTACTCTTGGTCGCAAGACGACGGAAGCCGATCTGCGGGAAGTCATCAACGCTCTGGTAGCGATTCTTCATTGATTTTACGCTTCGATTTTAGATATTGATCGGCTTTTCTATGTCGAAAAGCTGATCCAGCGCATCAAGTTGTAAATATTCTTCGATCTTGCTCAGTGTCTGGGTATGTGTAATGGCGCGGTTTCCCTGCGTATATTCCACCCAGGCGCCGGCGCACCAACTGATAGCGCGAAGGGCTATATACCGCTGACGAACGTGCAGGCGATGGCGAATCTCCCCCGGATACAACTCCGGTCTCGCTGTGAGGTAGGCGTTCAGGAACGATTCCTTTTCCTCCCGCGAAAAGGTATAGTTGCATTTCCATTGTGTCGTCGTCGGAATCAGAAAGTGCGCCAGATCATAGGTCAGATCATCCCTTAAAGGTCGTTCCCAATCTACCAGACGGCAACTGAGGATTGTCGCATTCGCGCCGGACTCCTCCGATTCATGTACGATAAAGTTATGCGCCTGCACATCGGTGTGTGCCAGATGAGCGGTTGGAGGAAACAGCGCCGCATCGTATTCGGCGCTAAGGGTTGCGCTCTGCAAAATCTCTTTCAGGCGTTGTCGCACAGGCGCGGGAGCGCGTTCGCAGGAAAAATAAGGGGCGAGCCAACTTTGCGCTTCCCGGACATCGTCTATACAGGGAACGCGATGGATGAACGTATCGCCGGGTTCAAGGCCGATCTGATGTAACTTCGCCAGAGTGCGTGCCGCCGCCGTTATGTGCTCTGGATTCCGGTAGTTCAATGGCTCCCCTGGCAAATACTCCATGACGAGTAACGGAACTGGTTCGGTCAACAGAGTGATGAAGCGAGGGCAAACGCCGCTCTCGCCCACACGCTGGAGAGCCATCGCTTCATATTCCAGTTGCCCATTGCCGGACTTGCCGATTTGTGAACCGGTATTGTAGCGAAGAACATAACGTTGTTCCGCACCCTGTAGCAGAAAATTGATATTGTATTCTCCCTGCGCCAGAAATCCGATTTCCAGCGTCTCGGTGGCGGGAAATCCCAACGCTTCACCCAGCGTCGGCAGAGCGTTTTGCAACAGGGCGAGTAAATCAGTGGCAAGCATATTGCAGTGTACCGTCACTGTATGCCTCCTGACTTTCGCAGAAACCGGACACCCGGACGGCATTCATAAACTCCGGCATCGGGTATCGTGCGAAAAGGTGGCGATTGAGGAAGGATAGCAATCCACGCGAATCCGCTTGCGAATGAAGCGTTTCAGAATCGCTTTTCATATCACGGATACTATCGGTGGACAGGAATATTTTGTTAAACGCAGAAGGGGTCAGGATAAGGAAAACAATGTAATGCCGTACATTTTCGTGAATATCAGAGGGAATAGAGGCGAAAATCGTTGAAATAAGGTACCTTTACACAAATTGTGACGTGAGGAGAAGAATGATGGCGAATTGGTTATACCTGGCACGACCTGTGGTGGCGGCAGTCGCTCTGGTAGCGGTAGCATCCGCTCCGGTAAAGGTTCTGGCGCAGACATTGAAAGTGGGCGATACCGCTCCCGCCCTGACCGTTTCCAAATGGGTAAAGGGAGACAAAATCGAGTCCTTTGAAAAAGGGAAAACCTATGTAGTCGAGTTCTGGGCGACCTGGTGCGGCCCCTGCAAAGTATCCATTCCGCATTTGACGGAAATGCAAAAGGCGAACCCGGATGTTAAGATCATCGGGGTCAGTGTCTTTGAAAGCAAGCAGGATGGGGTAGTCCCTTTTGTCACGCAGATGGGCGACAAAATGGGCTATACAGTGGTCATGGATCAGATTCCCGAAGGCGCAAAGAGCAGCGAAGGTGCGATGGCGACCAACTGGATGAAGGCGTCGGGGCAGAACGGTATTCCTACCGCCTTTGTTGTAGATGGTTCAGGAAAGGTCGCTTGGATCGGTCACCCGATGGGCGGATTGGATGAAGTCGTTACAAAAGTAAAGGCGGGAACTTTCAACGCTCGTGCGGAAGCCGAGAAGCGGGAAAAAGAAGAAGCCGCTGCACAAAGTTTGCAAATGCAGATGCAGAGCATTACACGCACCGCTCGCACCGATCCCAAAGCGGCGCTGGCGTCCCTCGATAAAGTGATTGCCGCGAACCCTCAACTTGCGGCTCCCCTGAGCGTGACTAAGTTCAATCTGTTACTCTCAAGCGATGAAAAAGCCGCATACGCTTATGCGAAGAAACAGGCGGAAGGTCCCTGGAAATCGCAACCGATGACACTGAATAATGTGTCATTCGCTATCGCGGACAACGGCGGGAAGCTCAAAACGCCCGATTATGACCTCGCTCTGGATCTGGCGAAGAAGGCGGTCGAAGGGACGAAAGGGGCGGATGCAACCGTGATTGACACTCTTGCTTTCGCTTACTATAAGAAAGGCGATAAGAAGAACGCTGTCGCCACTCAGAAAAAGGCGTTAGAAGTCCTATCGAAATCAAAGGATGTAGACCCTGAGATGAAAAAGGAACTGGAAGCGCATCTGGCGCTTTTCCAGAAGTAAGATTCGGTCACAGGAGGAATAATTCCCGGCGCAAACCGATGTTCTGCGCCGGGAATGTGGAGAAGCTATGGCAGATATCGCCGTTTTGGGATTGTTCGTTGCCGATATTGTCGGAAGACCGATCGATGCATTACCGCCGAGGGGGACGCTTGGACTGATCGAGCGCATAGAGTTGCATATCGGCGGTAATGGAGCGAATACGTGCGCCGCTCTGGGTAAACTGGGTATTTCCTGTGCCGCTATGGGGAAGGTCGGCGCGGACTCCTTCGGGGAATTTCTGGTCAATGCCGTCTCTCGGGACGGCGCAGATATACGTGGGGTCGTCCGAGACCCGGCTTCAACCACATCTGCGACCATTGTGACCGTCCACAGTGATGCAGAGCGAACCTTTCTTCATGTCGCCGGAGCGAACGCCACTTATACGCCGGACGAAGTGATCTGGGAAGCGACCGATGGTGCGAGTATATTCTATGTCGCGGGATTGCAACTGATGCTGGCAATGGAAGGCGAGAATATCGCCACCGTCTTGCAAGAAGCGAAACGACGCGGAATGACGACTGTACTCGATACCGTGATGAATCCGCGTTCTATCGGATGGAACGGATTGGCTCCCGCAATGCCGTTTCTGGACTGGGCGATTCCCTCTTTCGAAGAGGCGGCGCAACACACCGGCGAACGCACCCCGCAAGCGCAAGCTGAAAAGATGAAAGCGGCGGGCGCGAAAAATGTCGCCATTAAGGATGGCGCCGCAGGATGTCATATCTTCCCGGCAACGGGCGCCGCGTTCCACGTCCCTTCCTTCGATGTGGCTGCCATCGACGCTCTGGGGGCAGGGGATTGCTGGGCCGCTGGCTTTCTGACCGGTCTGCTCCACAACTGGCCGCTCGAAAAAACGGGGTTATTCGCCAATGCGGTCGGAGCCTGTAGCGTCACCTCGCTGGGAGCGACGACCGGGGTCAAGTCTCTGGCGCAGACGCTGGAAATGCTGGAATCGTCGCCTGTTGTATCCTGATACAGGGTGGATCATATAGGGTGGATCGAATAGCCAGAAACAAGAGTCAAATCAAAAGGGCGGTCTTTGTTATGCTACACATAACGAGAGACTGCCCTTTTTCATTTTGCGCCAAATCTGTGGTGTCAGTGACTGCGCGTCGTGTTGGTGTAGAAGGCGCTCTTGCCGTAAGTGACGCTATAGCTGCCCGTTTTCCCCAATGCCACGCTGGTGACAGTAACCTTGTTGTCCTCAATATTTCTCAGAGCGTCGTACATCGACTACCGTTACAAACCACAGATCACCTGAATTGATATATCGCGAAAATCCAGTCTTCCTTTTTGCTCCCTGAAAATCAGGTATATCCTGAGTTTCTTTTAACATACAATAATTAAGAAGATGTGAAATCAGTAGCGCTTCAATCCATCCCTTTCAGGCAAAAGATGGGAAAGAGGCGGAGATCATATTAACCTTCAGAATCAGAGACTATTCCAGCATTAACGTGCCAGATTCTGGCTTCTGCGACCGTAGCCGCTGGTAAGGATTGTACATCGGTCGCGGTCAGAAAAGTTTGCCCACCTGATAGCGCCAGTGCGAAAATTTGTCCCCGGCGCGTCTCATCCAGGTCAGAAAGGACATCATCGAGCAATACGACCGGTTCCTCACCGACCATTTCTTTGATGAGCCGTCGCTCCGCAAGCCTGAGGGAAAGCGCCGCCGTCCTCTGTTGACCCTGAGAACCATATATTTTTACGTCGGTGGCATTTTCCGGACTCGTGCCAACATAAAACAATAAATCATCGCGTTGCGGTCCCAGAAGCGTGCTTCCGCGAGACAATTCATCCCGGCGCACCAGAGCGAGTGCATTCTTGAAGGTGATAGCGGCCTCTTCCGCCGTGATCGTATCCGGGGAAAGGGGAAACGATGGCGCGTAGGAGAGCGTCAGAGTTTCCGTTCTATTGGTCAGATCGCGATGCACCTCGGCGGCATGCACCGAAAGCTTATCCAGATAGGCGCGGCGCCTCTCAATGATTTTCGACCCGTGTTCGATAATCTGCGTCGTCCAGACATCCAGCGATTCGATTCCGGTCGCCCCGTACTTGACATCTTTGAGCAGGCGGTTCCGTTGTTCCAGCGCTCGTTTATAGGCTCCCAGCGCGAGAATATAACGGGGAGAAACCTGCGCGATTTCATAGTTGAGAAATCGGCGTCGCTCCTCCGGTTCGCCGCGAATGATGTCGATATCCGTGGAAGAAAAGAGAACGGCGTTGAAGTTGCCGATGAGATCGGTCACCCGCGCTTGCTTCCCATGGTTTATCTTAACAAGCTTTTTTTCTCCTCCCACCCCATTAGGCGCGGCGATTGCCATTTCCAACAAAGCGTCGCCTGCGTTCTCGCGTGTAACTTCGGCGACAATTCGGGCGGCATCCGCGCCAAATCGCACCATATCGGTATCGCGTCTCGCTCGATGGCTTCGGGTCGTGGCAAGCGCGTACAGCGATTCGAGAATATTGGTTTTGCCCTGAGCATTTGGCCCAATGACCAGATTGAGACCGGGTGCGGGCGAAAACTTGAGCGTTCGATAGTTACGGAAGTCCGTGAGTTCGAGCCGGGAGACGCGCATTGTCCAAAAGTGTATCATGACCGCCCATCACGGCGTTTGCGCGTTATAGCTATTCGGATTGCGGTATAATTGGCATTATGTCATCGCCCGTCACGGATTATCCCCGCAATCAGGCTTATGCGCGTATTTGGACTACGCGACGAGAGCCTATAACGCCCGCCGAACTTTCGGACGAACTCTTCGCCCGGGGATTTGTCCCGGCATTTGAGCCTGCCCGAGGCGGAGTGACGATGACCGAAGCGGGTCTCGCTGGGGCGAAATTTTTACCCGGCGAAAGCGGTTATCGTATTTTCAGCCTGTCCTCCTCTAAGGGTTCCGGGTGCGTCGTCGGGATCGATACCTCTACCGCCGCAGATTTGCCAGATGATTACCTCGCTCAACGCGCTGTCCCCAAGCCTAAATTGGTGTATATCGTCCAGGCGGGCGGCCCCAGTAACAGCGACCGTAACCTCTGCGAAAATATCGCTGAAGCGATCATGATGGCGTCTGGCGGCGTCGTTCAGATGGGCGGTCTGGGAACCAAAGGGAATCGACCAAGCATTTATACTTCCTCCTGGATCGGTGAAATCAAGGCAATGCATTGATGCCGGATGCCGAGAGTCAAGATACCGCTGTTCTTAAACGCCGGATACATATCTTTGTCTGCACCAACAGTCGCCCGAAAGGTTCGTCCTTGCCCTGTTGTGCGGATCGAGGCGGACGAGAGTTGCTAGCAACCTTCCAATCCGAGTTTGCCCGAAAAGGATATCCAAGCGGATTGAAGATTTCCGGTTCTACCTGCCTCACCACTTGCCAGCAGGGACCTACTGTGGTCATCTACCCGGAAGGAATCTGGTATGTCGGCGTCACCCCTGGCGACGCTTCCCAGATCATTGAGGCCCACCTTACGGACGGAGCGCCTATTCAACGCTTACTGGCGCCAGATTCTGTACGTATCTGGTAAAGTTCATTCGTACGCGCACGGCTCTTTGAAGCCGCCTGAATGAACGCCTATTAACACAGCCATCGGGATTTCCGAATGTGTCAGGACGGGAGGAAAACCCGCCACGTTGGTTTGTCTACTTCTGGGGCGGGTTGGGCCAGAAGGGGTTTTCCGCTCCCGCTTTCCACAAAGTCGAGAACTTCACCGCTTTAGCGTGTCCGTCACTGTATAGCCAGTTACTCATGCCTGTATGCCTGGTGAGCGCTAAGTCCTCGGATGCTTTGACTATGGGATCGGGGCTGGCGGCGGGGGGCCATATCTTAGGGCTGTCACCTTGCCAGACCCACCAGTAAAACATCCACCATGTCTTAGGTCCTCGCGCTACATTATTCCGCTCGCCCAGCAGGAGCCAGTTAGCGGGTCGAACCACCGCGCTCTCCGCCAGCATGTACTCCGACCAACCATTGACAGTGTAGGAAGAAACGTATTCCTTCTTGATGTCGAGGTCAGGGTTCTTCGGGTTCAAAGGCTTCAGGGATGTGTCGGAAGGGCAGCGTAAAATGTCATAATTCTTGATATACGGCTGAAGGACGATGTGCCAGTCCCTTTCCGGCGGGCCGTCCGCATCTGGAGTTTCGGGATCAGGTGGTTCACCGGATATTTTCGCCTTGTCATTGTCGCATGTTGGGTAAATGCTGTCGTAATCCGCCAGGTACTGCTGGAACGCGAGCCCCAGTTGCTTCATGTTAGACAGGCACGAATTCTGCCGCGCCTTCTCTCGCGCCTGTGCGAAAACCGGAAAGAGAATCGCCGCAAGCGCCGCGATGATAGCAATCACAATGAGTAGTTCGATTAAGGTAAATGCCGGGAATCTCCGTGGCATACAAGAGTCGCTCTGCACCTTGAATATATTCTCCAACGCCATACTACAACGAATCATTGCAGATTTCTCATTATTACGGAAATCGGCTCTCATGTTGTTGCATCCTTTACAATCTGCAAGGTTCAACTGTGCTCACAGTGATGCTGTCATGGAAACCTGCAAACTCAGCCGGGCGAAACAGCGCGGCGAGATTCGAAGGCGTGGAAGCCGGAACGACTCATGAGGGGGGAAACCCCCGTCACCGCTAACTACCGCGGCTTCTTCCATCTCCCTGACCTCACCCTTGCAGGCTGGACTCAACAGTGGTATGCGATGGATTCAGTGTAGAAGAGTATAAGTGACATAGCGTCCCTGATCGTCAAAAGAAACCCAGTAGGCGGTAAGCTTGCCGTCGTCGGAACGTTCGCCTTCTTCTGCGCTTACAGCAACTGTCATTTCGTTGAGACCGAAGGAAATCCGCTCCACCCGCATCCGCTCGATGATTTCTGCCTCCGTAAGTGGCTTTCCAGCGAGCTCAGAGAGCCATTTCTTCTGATCTTCCTCTTCGGCTAGTTTCCGTATTGTTGTCACGGAGTTCGCCTTTAAGAGCGAAATCACGCGTTGAAGTTCGGCGAGTATCGCCTCTGCTTTGGGCGTTGTCAGATTGAGAGGGTCATCTTCCGGTCCGTCGAACCAAAACCCGACAATCGAACCGTCGTTCCAGATGGTTTTACCCTCCCACCAATAGCTTGTACCGTTCTCGATACATTCGACTGTCCCTAAAATAGTTTCCGTTTTCATACTATCTCCCAAAACCATCACTCATGACACGGACACCGAATCGGAAAACGTCGTTGGAAACATGAAATTCGCCCGCAAATATTACGATTGCTATGGCGTTCTAATTGCGGAAATTGGTATAGGTTCGCTCGTAACCCATGACGACGACGCTTTTATTGTCTGGAGGCAAGTCGAAACTATGCCAGACACGCAGAAAAAACCCACCTTCTTGATTTCCTCTACGATGATCGCATAGGTGGCGCGAATCGTCTCCAACTTTTTTAGGGTAACTTCTCTGGTGATTTGGATCGTGTTTCCGATATTTTGACCTTGTCGTTGTCGCACGTAGGATAAATGTTTGCGTAACCCGCCAGATACTGCTGAAACGCGAAGAAGTCTACTCACAACAGCGTGAGAGAAAATGGGCAGTACAGGATTTGAACCTGTGACCTCTTCCGTGTCAAGGAAAACCTCAAATTCCCTCTCAAAATGCGTTTTTTGAGAGGGAAAACGATTATTACGCCCAATGAAAAAGTTGTAAAGGAACATCTCATTTATACAGGCATTTTTGACGATTATCAAACGCGTTTTCGCATCAATTTTATCCCGCGCAAGCGTTGCCAGAGAACCTGAGTACACCGAACGCCTCCTCAACCTTCCCCTGAACATGGAACTCGCCACAGGGCGCATCGAAGGAACCACCGGAAATGAGGAGTTGGAAACTCTGAGTTAATAGGCCATTTCGTATAATGCGAAAATTATTTTAGATTAACGACCCGTAATGCGATATAATATTCGCATACCGCAAATTGTGGAAAGGCGGTTTTCATATGGAAATTGGGCAAAGATTGAAAGAGGCGCGACAGAGCGTAGGAATGACGCTTGAAGACGCGGCTAAGAAGACAGGCATCGTGGCCTCTACCCTATCAGAGTTTGAGAATGAGAAGCGGGAGCCGAAGGTAAGCCAACTGGCAGAGTTGGCTCGGTGTTACCATCGGTCGCTCGCCTTTTTCGTAAGCGGCGACACGGTGACCGCATCGCAAGTGCAATGGCGTGAGAAACCGGAGGACAACATTGCAAAGGAGCGGGAGCGCCGTTTCCTTAAAATGTGTGAACAGTACCGTCACCTCGAAACGTGGTGCGACGACTTTATCGTTCCGCGTCTGCCTCAAGTCAGCAAGAAGCCCAACAACTACGCGGACGCAGAAGAATTGGCGAGACGTGTAGGAAGCGAACTGGAATTGGGGGAGCGTCCCGCATTCGCCTTGTTGCGAGCGCTGGAACGCGATTGTGGGATCAAAATATTCCATGATGATTTCGAGCCAACTGGGACGGCGGCCTGCGTCAACAGTGACGAGACTGGAATGGCGATCCTGTTAAACCGGGGTAACACGCCAGAGCGCCGTCAGTTCGACGCGGCGCATGAACTGTATCATCTACTGGTGTCCCACTGCGTTGCCTCGGTGAAGCCAACCGACGATAGTGAGTCCATCACCGAGGAAAAACTGGCGGGGAATTTTGCCTCACGCCTCCTTCTCCCGGCCGAAGCCCTCCAAAGGGCGGTTGATCGGCGACTGAGTGGGGACGGCGAATTACCCTGCAACGAACTACCGGAAATCGCTCAGGAGTTCGGCGTTTCCGTCGAGGCGTTGGCATGGGGAATCTACCGAGCTTATAACTTCGGAAAAGAGCGTAAGGGAGAAATTGAAAGGGCCATTGATGAGGCGAAGACGACGGAGGCGTTCCTAAGCCATGCGTCGGAAGCCCCGCCGAAACCGCCCAAGTATCCGGAACGCTACCGGGCGCTGGCGATTCGCGCCTTGTTGAACGGAGAAATTTCCGTCGGGAAATTCGCGGAGTATATGGAGGTCAGTCGGCGCGAGGCGATGAGCCACCTCCGTTCGGAGGAGGATTGTCGTGGTCAAATACAGGTTGCTGCTCGTTGATACGGGAATTTTGATCGCGCTCTTTGAACTCGGAATATGGGACAGTTTTATCGCTCGTTGCGAGGTTCACTTGTCCGAAACCGTCGTTGAGGAGACACGATTTTTCACGGACCAGTACGGACAAGACTGTCCCATTAATCTCGCGCCTTATCTTGATCGGATTATCATTCACAGCGTCCCGGCGACGCGGCTGATAACTTTGCGCGAAAAGTTGGGCGTTACGCTCCTGGAGAAAATGGATGCGGGTGAGGCGGAACTTCTCTGCATTCTGGATGATGCCCCGCTGGATAAACCCTTTCTCATTTGCTCAGCGGACGCGGTCGTTTTTCGCTATCTGGGAGCCACCTACCGTAGCGATCAGGGCAAGTCGCTTGAGGAGATATTAAGCGGTATCGGAATGGCGCGGATGCTCGACTACGCTTATACCCACAAGTTCAGAGATATCCACACCAAAAGGGGGTTCGAGCAGGGAATCACGGGTCAAGCGTTGAATCGCTAACGCCAGCAATAGCATATGAAACTCACGCAATAACAATTAGGCAATCAACTCTGAGGCGCAGCCAATATCCCGCGGCAAGACCACCGGACAGGATGATAAGAATTATATCCTCTCCCTCATGTTCTATAAACGCCTTTGCGACCAGTGGGAAAACGAGGTGGATGACGCTCTCGCCAAACTGGAAAAGCGGCAGGGTCGCACCTGCACCAACGCGCAAAAGGCCATTTTTCGGGCGCGATGCGACCACTCCAACGCCAGCGACTCCCGCAACGCCAGGAATCGCGCCGGGTCCAATGGCATCACCCCTGACGTCAGCGTCGCCTCAGTCGCTCGTTCCCCTCTAGCTAACTCCTCCAGCTCCGCTTGCTTAATCTGCTCCCACTTCGCCATCCCTACCTGCGGGTTCCTAACAGGGGGCGGCTGAATAGACCATTACCTGGCTGCTGGTAATGCTAAATTTTTATCTTGCTGTGTTAATTCCTTTTTGATATCAATTTTTGAAATGAGAATTCGCCGAAATATTATTAACAAACGGCTACCAATGAAGAAGCAAGGAGCGTTCGCCAGCATCTTTTTCCGAATAGGATAGAAAATGTTTTCGCCAAAGCGGCGAAAGTTGGGTATATTCAAACAGTAGTTTGCCAAATGCCTGCAAAGACTGTTATTCTTTACGCCCGCTTGCCGGGTCTGCTTTCTACCGCCATAAGACATGGTGCGTCGCCTCCCGCCGCTCTGGTCGCTGTCGCTTCGGGACGCGTAATTCGGGACGCCTGTCCCGGCGCGTTCAAGACGGGCGTTCGTGTTGGTCAGAGCATCGTTTCGGCGCGGCGGCTTTGTCCGGCGCTACTGGTCATTGCGCAGGAGGAGATAGACGCCGCCCTCCTGTCGCGCCTCTCCGCCGCGTTCTATGAGCCGCTGACAGCCTTTACCTCCGTCATCGAACCCAACGGTCCCGACGCGGTTTTCGCCGACCTATCGGACGCCCCGCCCGTTTCCCTGTCCGCTCTTCGCCGTCAATGGGAAGGGGTGGGAACCGGGTTTCCCGCTGTCGTTGGGGTCGCTTCGTCGAAGAACGCCGCCCGCGCCTGTGCCGAGAGAGAATTGCCCGCAACGCGCCTTGCGGACGCGGACACTCGTTTTCTCTGGCCCGAAGATGCACAGATAGCAATTCGCCTTTTCCGATTGGGGCTGACGACTTACGGCGCGGTCGCGGCGGTCGGCGAGGCGGCGCTGGTCTACCAGTTCGGCAAGTTGGGGCGATTGCTGTACCGCCGGGCATTGGGGCAGGACTTCGCGCCCGTTCGGGCAGTGTGGCCCCCGCATCGCGCCCTCGCCGCGCTGTCCTTTGACGATTCCCCGCTGCAAACCGAATCCCAATTCGCCGGTGCGCTGTCTCGTCTGTCAAATTGCGTCGCGGACGAACTCACCGCCCTGTCGCGTCATGGGCGGCGCGTAACGCTATGCATTGAGGATGAGGAGGGAAGGGGACTGACGGAAAGTCTTGTCCTCCCTCTGCCGATTCAGTCCGCGCCGGACGTGCAGAGACAGGCGCGGCGTCTGCTGACACTGTGCCGCCCGCGCCTCACGGCCCCGGCCCTGTCCCTACGTCTGATTGTGGACGAACTGGAACGCCCCGCCGTGCAGACCGTCGCTCTGTTCCCAGATGCCAAGGCGTTGCAAGGGGAGCGTCTTTGCGCCGTGCGGAAAAGTCTCGTCGCCCGGTTCCACTCCCGCATTATCGGGACCCTTGGCGAACGCCCGCTTTCCCTGCGCGAACGGCGCGGCGCTTGCGTCCGGGAGCATCAGCAGTGGCAGGGAGGACAAATACGATGAGCCGAATAGTCAATACCCCTCTGGCGGTCGTTTGTGACGTGGACGACAAGCCCGTATCGTTCCGCTGGCGCAGGGACAGCATCGCCGTGCTTACCGTTTGCCATCACTGGCGAGAGTGGGTCGGGGCGCTGGACGGCGAGGCGGAGCGCGACATCTGGCGCGTGGATACCGCGCAGGGAATCGCCGAGTTGCATCACCTCCACGCCGCGTCGCTGGCGGAAGGCGAGGAAGCGGATAATAGCCCGCCCGGTCAGTGGATACTGTATCGGTGGGAGGATTGACGCTTTTGCCGCCGTTCGTGCATCTTCACGCCCATTCCGCTTTTTCGTTTTTGGACGGACCTTCCCCTGTCGAGTCCCTTGTCCTCCGCGCCGCCGAATTCGGACAACCGGCCCTTGCCCTGACAGATACCAACAGCGTCACGGGCGTCGTCTCACTGTCGCGGCGCTGCAAGGCGGCCGGAATCAAGCCCATTGGCGGCTGTGAGGTTGTCATGGAGGGTGGCTTTCGTCTTACCCTTCTTATGGACGGTCCGGAGGGATGGGCTTCTGTGTGCCGGATTCTGTCAGCGGCGGCATTGCGTGACATTAAGCGAGAGGGATTGCGTGTCCGCTGGTCGGACCTTGAGGAGAACCGGGAGGGCGTAGTTTGTCTTTCCGGTACGGCGGGATACGGCGAACTGCCTGCCCTGTTACGTTTCGGGCGCTGGAATGAGGCGGAAGCGCTGGCGCGTCGTTGCATGAATCTATGGGGCGCGAACGGCTTTTTCATTGAAGTGAACCGGACGCTCACCGAGGATTGTCCCGCCCTATCCCAACGATTGCTGGATTTGTCCGTCGCACTCGGAATCCCCGCCATCGCCACCAACGCCGCCCGCTACGCTCGCAAAGCCGACTTTCCCGCCCATGAAGCCTTGCTACGCGTTCGTCTTGGTCTGAAGCCTGACGAGCAGCACGGCGAACTGCACCTCAACGGCGAAAACTTCCTGAAATCCAGTAAGGCGATGTCCACACTTTTCTCGGACACGCCCGAAGCGGTCGCCGCTCTGGGGAACGCCGCCCGTCTTGCTGAACGACTCCGCCCGCCCCTTGACCCAATGGCCCGACATTTACCTTCCTATCCGCGAAATTCCGTGCAGAATAGCGCCTTTTCCCACCTTTCTGCGCTGGTCTGGTGCGGGGCGGAACGGCGGTATAAAGGGCGGTTCATGGTTGAGGTGAAGACACGCCTGATACACGAACTGGAAACCATTCACGAACGCGGCTTCTGCGATTATTTCCTTGTGTGTTGGGACATCTGCAAGGAAGCGCGTCGGCGCAATATCGGCTACGGGTTGCGCGGTTCGGCGGTCGGTTCGGCGGTCGCCTACTGTCTTGACATGAGCGAACACGACCCGATTGCTTGGAACGTTTCCTTTGAACGCTTCCTTTCCAAAGCCCGCGCCAAACCGCCCGATATTGACATTGATTTTCGCCATGATTTACGCGACGACATGATGACCTACTGCCGGACCGCTTACGGCGAAGAACGGGTCGCCAATGTCGCTAACTATGTCACCTACCGGGGGCGGTCGCTGTTGCGGGACTTCGGGAAAGTCCTGGGCTTCGATACGCCGGATATCGAGCGATTGCGCGAAGTCCTGCACCACTGCCGGGGCGATGACCTTGCCGAGCAATTAGCGGCGAAACCGGAGTTGCGGGCACTCGGAATAGACGCCGCGCTGTACGCTGACTTGTTCGCCCTGTGCGCCTCCTGCGCAGGGCTACCGCGTCATTTGGGGACGCATAGCAGCGGAATCGTGATTTCCGATGTCCCGCTTTGCGAAGTCGCGCCCCTGCAGTGGGCGGCGAAGGGCGTTACCGTGATTGCGCTGGACAAGGATGACGTGGAGGCGGAGGGAATCGGCCTCTTGAAGATTGACCAGTTATCGCTCCGCGCCTTGACCGCGATTGATATTTCCCTTTCGACCATCGAGGCGGCGGGGGAAGGGTTCGGTCATGCTGAGTACGCCGCACGCGACCGGGAGGACGCCGAGACGCTGGCGATGATTCGCGCCGCTGAGACGGTCGGCGTCTTTCAACTGGAAAGCCCCGCGCAGATGGCCTTGCAATGGCGGCTAAAGGCGGATAAGTTCGATGACCTTGTGGCAAGCGTTGCGCTGATCCGTCCAGGTCCACTCCTCGGAAAAACGGTGGACCCCTATATTCATCGTCGGCATGGTTGGGAGAAAGTCACCTACCCGATTCCCGAACTGGAACCCGTCCTTGCCGAGACCTACGGGCGGATTCTTTTTCAAGACCAGGTGCTTGATGTCGTTCGGGTGGTCGGCGGGTATGCGCCCGATGAGGCGGACGTTTTCCTCAAAACCATGACTCACGCCCGAAGTCAGGAGGAGATGAAGCGCTTAGGGCTATTGCTCCGGGAACGGGCGGTAGCTAAGGGTATGGCGCGGAAGGCGTTTAATCTGCTATGGAAACAAATACAGGGCTTTTCCCGCTACGGCTTCTGTCATGGTCATTCGCTGGCGTTCGCGTCCCATGCGCAGGGAACCGCCTACCTGCTGCGCCACTACCCCGCGCATTTCCTCGCCGCTATCTTATCCGTGGAACCGTGCGGCTTCTGGCCCATAGCCACGATCACTGCAGAGGCGGCTCGACGCGGCGTGACTGCCCTTTCGCCTTGCCTGAACCGCTCCGAGGCGCGACAATGGATTGTGGAGGAAAGAGATGGGGCAGGGACAGCAATTCGCTGTTCGCTTTCTTTCGTGAAGGGAGTGAGTGAGGAAGCGGGGGAGGCAATTAGGGCGGAGCGCACAGCAGGCGGACCATTCGCTGACCTTGCCGACGCCGGGGCGCGTCTGTCGTTCCTTGACCGGGACGCTTTAGAGCAGTTGACGCTTGCCGGTGCGCTGGATTGCCTTTGCCCGTCGCGACGACAGACGCTTTGGACTCTGCCCGCCGTGCATCGCCCGCCGAGCAAGCAGACCAAGCCGATACCGGGGCAGGAAGCGCTTTCGCTGCCGATTGCGCCCCTGTTGCCCGAAGGCGTTCCCGACTTCACGGAGCGGGAACAGTTCGCCCGTGAGTTCCAGACGTTGGGCTTCTCCCCGATGGGCCATCCCATGCGTTTCTACAGGGATGAGGCGACGGCGGCGGGCGCGATTACCTGCGCGGAACTGCAAGATCGGACGATGGGCGAAAGCGTCACCCTCAGCGGCCTGTGCGTCCGTCCGCACCGTCCTCCTACTCCTTCCGGTCAAACCTTTGTCTTTCTAACCTTGGAGGACGAAAGTGGCATGGCGCAAGTTACAGTCACGCCCGACGTATACGAACACACGGGTGCGGCGCTGTTCCATAATGCGTTCCTCCTCATCGTGGGAAGCATTGAGCAGCGCGGAACCGGAAAGATACTGAGGGCCATCAGTGCAGAACCGCTATAACGCAAATAAATATAGCGGAGAATTAAGCTTCGGATACGAAAATCACGTAAGTCAATGAAAGGAAGGCTACCGGACAGTATGTTGTTAACACACGAAGTCTACATGACAAAGAGAGGTGCGTAACCGGTCACAAGACATGCCCCGCCGTGCCGGTTCATCAATGCGCGGGTGCGCGTCAATTGGTCGCGGTTCAGGTCAGGGCGGTCCTCAAGTACGTTCCGAATCCACTCCTCATGAATCGCTTCCGTCCACTTGGGCTGATAAAGCTTCACTGCCAGGCGCATGAAAAAGTCACGTAGCACAGCCGGATAGAGAACGCATGCATCCAGAACCGCAACTTGCCTTGTCGCCACTATTAGTACATTCCAAGCTTCTGGCTTTCCGCGACCAATTCATCCAGACCCTGGTGACGCTCCGCTTCCTCACGGACCTTGTAGGAAAGGAGGTCCGCCACCAGTACGCGCCGCCGTGGACCGACCGTCCGGTAGGGTATTTTGCCTTGTTCTAACAGCTTCACGAAATAGGGGCGTGAGACGTTCAAGAAGTCCGCCGCTTGCTGGGTGGTCACCTCGGTATCGGTGGCGACGACGGCTACCCCTTTGCCGTGTCCTAACTCCTTGAGAACGGAAAGCAAAATAGAGAATGCGGCCTCTGGCAGAGCGACATTGGCTTCCTTGCCATTGCCGCGTTCAATGCTGACGTGAAGAGTAGCTTTTCGAACAGACTTGTCTTCTTTGCCTGCATCGTGAAAACGGAGTATATCCTGAAGCGTCTTACTCGATATCTCAGCAAGGCGCATTTCGTCTTCAGAAGGAACCGTTGGTTTAGGTAGGGTGAGGGTCATGATAAGCGTTTCCTGCCTCATTGTACGAAATAAACGAAACCAACGCAATATCTTATTGCATTCGGCAAACGGTGGCAGATCATTATCAAAGCGGCAATCTGTTCATGTCTGTGACTTTCTGATATGGTGAAGGCTCTTTAGAACATCATTCGGTTGGTCCTCATCTTGGAGTGGCATATCATCTACACTATTTCGAGTAAATGAACTCCATCTTCACCCCACGCTCGTGGGGAATAGGCGCCCGCGCCCTTGACGTTCACCGAATCGATCGGTTCACCCCCACGCTCGTGGGGAATAGGCTCGATGCGGTATTCCGCCCGGTAGGACGGTCGGTTCACCCCCACGCTCGTGGGGAATAGTCCTGTAACTCGCATTCGTCTAAACTCTCTTTCGGTTCACCCCCACGCTCGTGGGGAATAGGAATCGGGGTGGTCGTCTTCAGTCTGCGACATCGGTTCACCCCCACGCTCGTGGGGAATAGGCCTCCTCCGTCTTCGCCGGGGAACGGGTTCCCGGTTCACCCCCACGCTCGTGGGGAATAGACCTTCTGAATCCGCAACGCGCCATTCAGGTTCGGTTCACCCCCACGCTCGTGGGGAATAGATTGTCTTCTTCCTCGTCCTCGTCGTATTGCGCGGTTCACCCCCACGCTCGTGGGGAATAGGGCGCTTCCGGAGTGGGTTCGGTCACAGCCTCCGGTTCACCCCCACGCTCGTGGGGAATAGTTGTCGCGTTCCCGGCGCAGTTTCTCCGCCCACGGTTCACCCCCACGCTCGTGGGGAATAGACATCATCCGGTCTTCCCGTTGTCTCCGTCGCCGGTTCACCCCCACGCTCGTGGGGAATAGGCGTTGTCCGGTAGGAGATCGGTTGCATCAGGCGGTTCACCCCCACGCTCGTGGGGAATAGCAACGCCTTGCGAAATTCACTAACGCAGTGTTCGGTTCACCCCCACGCTCGTGGGGAATAGACCGGAGTGGCTTGCGTCAACACAGGGCGTAACGGTTCACCCCCACGCTCGTGGGGAATAGGGAAGGGGCGCCTGCGGAAGTTAATGCACAATCGGTTCACCCCCACGCTCGTGGGGAATAGGCCTTGCGCTTGGTTGCGGGCTTGTGTGGTGGCGGTTCACCCCCACGCTCGTGGGGAATAGGGCTATCTCAACCCGTGTCTTAAATGTACTGTCGGTTCACCCCCACGCTCGTGGGGAATAGCTTGATCGCATCCCCGCACGAAATTAAAAGGTCGGTTCACCCCCACGCTCGTGGGGAATAGTCAGATGAAACAGGGCGCTCCGAATGGGGCGCCGGTTCACCCCCACGCTCGTGGGGAATAGCGCCGGGCGCGGGTATCTGTCGCAAGTAGTAGCGGTTCACCCC
>CAIVZM010000007.1 GCA_903910385.1 uncultured Armatimonadota bacterium | reverse complement strand
TAGTCGTCACCGTGGTCCGTGCGGTTTTCTGTGGAATCTGGCGGCGGGACTGATTGCGTATTGCCACCAGCCTACGAAGCCGTCGCTGCACCTGCGAGACGTGGGAGCATTGACCCAACCTTAACCCGAACTCACGTTAAATAAGTTCTTTTACAATTCTGTCGCTTCATTGCGACCCTGCTCCTGCAAAGCTTGGGCGAGAGCTGCGTGCGTGGAAGCGCCGGGCAGTAATCGTGTAGCCTGTTGCAATTCCCATACCGCACGTGCCGTTCTGCCCTGCTCCCTCAGGATAATTCCAAGGCGAAGTCGCGCTTCGCCATCGTTTGGATATTGCTCCACACGCTGACGCAATTTCTGTTCTTCATCACGCCGTTTTTGTCTAACTTCGTATTCCTTGAGAAGTGCGCGTCCTTCGATAGTATCAGCGCCGCCTCTCGGTATTAGCAGACGACCCAGCGCCAGATGAGTATCGGCGCGGGAGGGATCAAGTTCCATCGATTGACGCAAATATTGAATTGCAAGAGTGATGTCGTGGTTTTCACGAGCGAGAATCCCGAGGATAGACGCCGTCTCCGCACGTTGTTCAGGCGATAGACCATCACCCATTTTCTGTAATTCTCGGAATGCTTCTGCACGCTTTTCTGGATTGGATGAACGAGAGAGTATACTGCACAGTATAAGCCGATAACGCATCGACTTGGGTTCCAGCGCAATTGCGCTGCGGATAGCATTCTCTGCATCATCTTCTTTATGGCGTTCGAGTTGAATCGCTGCAATATTGACAAAGGCTGCGGCAGAACGGGGATTCAAGGTCTTTGCTAGATTAAGGGTGTCCAGAGCTTTATCAAAGTGAAAGTCGGCATAATACAGGCTTGCAAGAGCGACCAGTGTCTCCGATGACCGTGGTTGTAGCGCCACTGCTTTCTTGAAGGCAGTTTCCGCTTCCGCATACCTTCCCAGAGCGATCAGAGTATAGCCGAATTTTACCCATTCACCCGCGAGTTCGGGCTTAGCGGAGACCACTTTGGAATAGGCGTTCGCTGCTACGTCCAGCCATCCCTCGCTCTCCGCTACCAGGGCGAGATTGTGCCATGCTGCGGTAAGCTGAGGGTCACGGGCGACCGCACGGCGAAGATATCCAATCCCTTCCTTCGTTCTGCCAGACTGAGCCAAAGCCGAGCCATATCGCGCCAGAGCTTTTGCATCACCGGAATGTGTCGCCGCTTCCAATGTGGGAAGGTCAGAGGCTACCTGTGATGGGAGCGTAACCTCAACGGGTTGAGGTGGGGATTTTGGAAGCGAAGGATTAGACCTTGAGGGAGTGAATCGACTGCACCCTTGAACAGATATCAATAGTGCAATTATTGCGAAAGTTATAAATAATCGCATTATCCGTCCCTTGCGAACTTTAAACGTGCGTCCGCCAAATCCAATCGATACAGGGTCTGGTTGTAATCGTATTTTGGCGTCGGTCGCTGGTTGCCTGAGAATTCCGCTGTGTAAGTTCCCTCGAAATAGATGAGGCGACCACTATCTGTATCCAGAAAAGGATGATGTACCGGGTTGTAAAATGTATAGCGGTCATGGGTGAGGATCTTGACAGCCCTTCGCCATGGACCAACCGGACTCTCCGCCTCTGAATAGTATATCTCCCCCAGAAAGGACTCCTTACCAAAGCTTTGAGTGGCGATAAGAATCCATTTTTTGCGGAATGCATTGTATGTCACGCTTCCGCCATGGGCAATGATATCGTTCCCCACGGCATCACGAGGTAAAAAGCGTGTCTCATTAGGTCTTAGTTTCCCACGTTTAACCAGATCCGCTTCCTGTTTTGGCGTGATGAAACCCAATTCTTTTTGCCATTCATACTGAACTTCTCCCCGATTATCGCGACGGACATCACCCTGTTTTGTCAGGCAGGTAAACGCCTCAAAGGTGCTGGGGTCTAGAATCTTAGGAAATGATGCCGGGACTCGAACGACGGGGAAACTGATTCCGCTATACAGGTATTCCGTACCATTTTGATTGAGAGTGATCGGATGACCGTCTAGAAAGCGCCATTCCTCACCGGGTGGTAGTTCCTTAGCGATTCTGAAAACTTCTGCTGCATCATCCCAGACAACATAACCATGTTCCAACCTGGTTCCCAGGTCTTTCATTCTGGAATAGTGAGCGATGAGTCGTTCCCTACCATCGACGGTGAGAACCGTTACTCCGAAAATCCAAACGGGGCCAGGTTTTGAAGAAGGGCATAACTCACGTGCAAAACCTTCAGCATCAGTGAAATACTGAAAATCTAACCCTTCTCGGGCATCGTTTCGACCTTTTGGAAAAGTAGCAATGGCGCCGCTAGTGCGGAAATTGCCAAGAGGGTATTTGCTCCTTGATGTGTCGCCCCAGAACCAACGCATTTTGCCCTGATATTTTACTGCCAGAGCGGAATCCTGACCGATGACTTTTCCTGACAGAACTGGTTCCCGCAAAGGGACACGTTCGCCTAACATCATGCTATCAGCGTAAATTCCCTGACCAGTAAGGCGGCAAATGCGCTCTGCAATATTGATCCGGCGCATTTTGATTTGTTCGCGTCCGCCGGGTCTTACACGGAGCGTCATTCCCGAATATCCGAAGATGTCTTTCGGTATGTTGTAGCCGTGACTCCTGACAAAAAAGAACACGTCCGAATTCATTAACCCAGGGTCGGAAATAGCCGCCCAGCCAGCGCTATCTGTGACGAAGAGGACGTGATCAACAGTCTCCAGTTCGACAAGAGGAACGCCGCGTCCGGTCGCCTCATCAAGGACATGGACGCCAAACGCGGCGGACGAGATTTGATTCAATGGCATCCCTTGTGCTACTGGATGCTCCACATAGAGTTAGGGTTATCGTCCCTTGGTTCTTGATCGTTGGCGTGAGCGACGCTCTGTCGGACGAACTTTACATGACCGTCGCAGAATGCGACAGGAGCCCCGCCGTTATGGACGTCTGTAATGGGGCAGTAGAAGGCTGCATTTCTGTCAGGTTCCCACTGGATAAACCAACCCATTCCCCAGAATGCCCCACGTGCGCCGAGGCTGTGTGCGAGGAGAATGGTATTTGCCGGGTGATTAATCGCAGAAAGGGAGCGGCGGTTCACACCCTGAGACGGATATTGTACATCTACGCCGTTACCGGTCTGGTTATAGCCATTATAGGCATAGGTCTGACCCCACCCCCACTCTGAGATCCAACCATAGTACTGTTTTTGATTTTCCGGCGACATCGGCAAACTAACAAAGGGATCCGTGTGATACGGGTCGACCCAGATGGCACGGTCAGATTCTGTTGGGCAAACCAGTACTCCAAGGTTCTTCAAGTAAGGGTAGACCATGCCATTAGATTGTCCCGGAGTTGGGTCTCGTGGCTCTTTTGCTGGCACAGTGTCTCCGTTATCACGCCGGGGGAAAACCTCGTCGAAATCCTGAGCATACATTATGTAAGCCAATCCTAATTGCTTCAGGTTTGACATACAGGTCGCTTGACGAGCCTTTTCTCGGGCTTGAGCGAAAACAGGAAAAAGAATCGCTGCAAGTATTGCGATAATGGCTATAACAACGAGAAGTTCAATCAAAGTGAATGCGTCGCATTTGCCCTGATTGAACCCTTTACGAGTTTTTCCAATACGTTCTCTGCGTTGAGACTCAGGGGTTGATGTTACCCCGATTGACAGTCTGGACATAATTCCTCCATGAATATTGGGAATGCAGGATGGATAAGCAATAAAAACCATTCAGACCCATCAGTGTGAGCCTGGCGGTTGCATCAATTTGGCTGGGTCTGGATGCATCTTTCGGGGTGGCAATACCTCCCCAGTGATGGCATTTATCCCGGAACCGGTGGGGAGCGGACGTTGAAAATCGGATGCGGATTTAGGAAGACCGTAAGGACTTGCCACCTTGGACATTCCCCCGCCAGAACCTGAACCCATCATAGCATAGTACAAACCACCCACAAGAGCGACGACCGCAATGAGAGCGACAATAATTATTACGGGCTTTATCTCTTTTTTCATTTCGCCTCTCTACACTTTTCAGAATGGAACCATTCCATCTGCGATTTGCGGTTCGCCCTGAACCGTTGATAAAATCATTTTAGTACGATAGCCTCCTAAAATCTTCCGATAATGTGATATTATTTTGTACTATAGTGATATTTATTGGCTGAGTGCGGTGATGCATCACGGACAAAGTAATGACTTTTGTGGGTTCTCAAGTCGGACGCCTTCTTTTTAATCTAATTACGCCCGGAGTTGATTTTCATGCAGGATTCGTTTCCGGTCGAATTCGCCCTGTGACTCCTCCACATACACACGACTTCTTTGAAATTTTCTATGTTCTGGAGGACAAAGTCACGCATACTATCAACGGTTCTACGACAGAACTGTCGGCAGGCGACCTGATTCTGGTGCGTGCGGATGATTGTCATTCCCTAACAGGTCGTCGGTTTCATCTCATTAATGTGGCGTTTCCGGCAGATCTCTGGGAAAGATACTGTCGTCTCTCAGGTCGTGAGGATACCATCTTTCTGAACGTGACCCTAGGGGCTGCTCCTTCCGTCCGCATTCCAGAAGCCCAACGGGAGGAGTGCGCCGCCCTGTTTGGAGAAATATTGCGGATATTTCAGCAGACTCCTCAGGGGCGACCTGCTCGTCAGTCTCTGTGCCGTTTCTGGACTGCCGTCCTTGATTATTTCGTTCCTCATCAAGCCGAATCAACTCATCCGGATTTGGGATTTCCAGTCTGGCTTTCTCTGGCATGTCGCGCCATGTACGAGGAGGAAAACCTTCGAGTAGGTCTTCCCCGTTTTGTTGAGGTTAGTGGAGTCACACGCGCTCATTTGACGAGAACCCTCAAATTTTATCGACAGCAAACGCCTACCGAATTTATCAACGAAGTCCGTCTTAATCATGCCGCAATGCTGCTTGCGACAACACCTGCCGATATCCTGGATGTCGCCGCTGACTGTGGATTCGATAATTTATCTTATTTCTATCGTCGCTTCCGTCGCCAGTTTGGAAAACCTCCACGAGTCTGGCGTCGGGAATCACAGTGTATAGTCATGCCGCTGCAAAATTAGGCATCAAATCATTCAAATAGAATGACGGAGCGACCAATCTTGCCGGAAAGCATTTCTACAAAGGCGTCGTTGATGTTTTCCAATGGGTAAGAACGCGAGATAAGTAAGGATAAATCGAGCTTACCTTCGAGGTGCATCCGGGCGAAACGGGGAAAGTCCTGCGCCATGTCCGAAGAGCCATAATATGTCCCGGCTACTGTCTTCTCCTGACGGGTCAACAACGCGCCGGGAAAGTTCGTGACCGAACCCATCGGGGAAAGACCTGCCAGAATGATATTCCCGCCGGGACGAGCGGCGCTCAGACATTGCTCCTGAACGGCAGGAATGCCTACCGCTTCGAAAACATAATCCGCTCCGCGACCCTCTGTCAGATCACGGATCGCCCCGATCGCGTCGGCATTATTGATAAGACCATGTGTCGCGCCACAGGACTTTGCCAGCGCCAATTTCTCCTCGTTCGTATCCACCGCAATAATCGGGTCTGCGCCCGCATACCGCGCCGCAAGCAAACTGCTCAGTCCGATTCCGCCCACGCCGAACACGGCGACGCTCTCACCTGCCTGAACCCTCGCCTTGTTCAAAACTGCGCCGACTCCAGTGGTGACGGCGCACCCGATCAACGCCGCCAGTGGGAATGGTAACGCTTCAGGAACCGGAATGCAACAAACTTCCGGGACGACGGCATACTCCGCGAAGCATGCCGTCATCTTGAAGTGATAGATAGGCAAACCGTTTGAGGACAATCGCGTCGATCCATCAGGCATCGTTCCCGCCCAGTTAGGCGTCGCGTAGGCGGCGCACAAAAAGGGCTGGCTCCGATTGCAGTAAAAGCAGTTTCCGCAGTTCGCCGCCCAGTTCAGACTGACGTGGTCACCAATACGAACATGTGTGACTTCACTTCCGACAGCGGTAACGATACCTGCGCCTTCATGACCGGGAACCAGAGGTAGCGGGTACTTCGTCGATCCGGTGCGTAAATGCCAATCGCTGTGACAGACTCCCGCCGCCTTGATCTTCACCAGAGCTTCCCGAGGACCAGGTGGAGCCAGTTCCAGTTCCTCAATCGAAAAAGGGGTATTGATTCCGCGTAAAACGGCGGCTTTTATTTTCATATCCCTTTATCATATCCAAAAGGGGGATTTTGTGCGAGACAGAGTTCAGGATTCCCGCTCGCTTGCGACTAATAAATCCTTTGTACAAGAGTCTGTACCCTTCCCGGAAGGGATACGGCAATTTTCGGTCAATCTAAGAACGACCAGTAAAAGATAACAAGACAACATGACACGACGGAAAATGATACAAATGGCGACAATCGCTCCTCTTGCCCTGACATCTGAAACCCTGCCAGCGACCGGCGCAGAAGCGAACGCTCCGGAACCCGACTGTCGTGGCCCTATTGTCTCTAAGGCAATGAAAACGCTCCTCCGCGATGGTGGGGTTGAGGCCCCTGGCTATCGCTTTGCGCCACATCAGAAGACGACCCCCTTCCGGGCATCATGGATCTGGGCATCGGAAGAGAATCCGGTGTCCCTGTTCCGTCGGGAATTCGATCTGGGAAGCGTTCCGTCGGAGGTTATAGCTTATCTTAGCGCGGATGCCAGCTACCGCCTGTGGGTGAATGGGAAGTTGGCGTCGCGGGGACCCGCAGATATCGGGATGGATTACCATCGGGTACCGACCGGGAAATGGTTTTATGATGTCCGTGATCTGGCGCCGCTTCTGAAAAAAGGACGGAATGTTCTCGCAGTAGAGGTTTTTTCCGAGCGGTTGATCGGATGGGAGGGAACTCGTGAGCATGGCGGGTTCCTCTGTGAGATCGAAGGGCTGACGATACCCGTAGTAACGGACGCATCGTGGAAGGTTATCCCCGCCGCCTACTGGAAGAAACACGATGGCTACTGGGTATTCCATGGCGGAGAAGAACCCGCAGGTTGGCGATTGAGCGGGTTTGATGACAGTGTCTGGCAGTCTGCGACGATCATTTCGAACCGCTGGCAACCGATTGTCGCCAGCGAAGTTCCTCCCCGAATGGAGGCGATTTACCCTCCGGTGGGTATGGAGCGCCTCAGCGCAAATATCGTGAAGCCGGGCAAAAAGCTTTTTCCGGTTTCGGTTCCCTCGGATGGCGCGTTGAGCGTCCGTTACGAGCGGGTTCTGTCGGCGTTTGTCGGAGTGACGATCCGTGGTGGAGGAGGTGGGACGCTCTTCATCGAGCCAAATGAGCCGAACGCGCCCGGGTTCAATCGCCGTGCCGCGATTGCGCTTACCGGGGTGACGCAAACGGTAGAACTGCCGTTTATGGATAGTTTCTCCGTCATCAACCTCCGTGCGGAAGGGATAAAGTCTCCTTTAGAGATTCTTGATGTTAGGGCGAATTTTTGTTCCTTGCCGGTCGAATACCGAGGCGAATTTTCCTGTAGTGACCCAGAGTTGACCCGATTGTGGCGCGTCTGCCGGTGGGCGACCCAGATTTGCCTGCAAACGCATCATCTGGATTCTCCGCATCATCAGGAACCCATCAGTGATCCGGGCGACTACCTGATTGAATCGCTGCTCAACTACAGCGCCTTCTTCCAACCGTGGTTGACGCGTCAGGATTTGAGGAAGTATGCCTGGATCATGGGGCAGTGTCAGAATCAGGTGTTCCATACCAGCTATTCCTTGCTCTGGTTACAAATGTTACTGGACTACTATGATTACACCGGGGATGATACTCTTGTCCGCGAACTGGCGCCCGCCGTACATAGCCTGCTGGATACCTTTACCGGCTACCGGGGAAAGAACGGTCTTCTCTCCGAAGCTCCCAACTATATGTTCATGGATTGGGTAGATGTCGCAGGGTTTCCCGGACATCATCCGCCTGCAGTCATCGGGCAGGGGTACATGACCGCCTTTTACTATCACGCTCTTGCCAATGCCATCCGGGTCGCAGAACTGCAGAAGGACAACTCGCGCGTTACCGCCTATGAAAAATTGCGGAAGGAGACGAAGACGGCGTTCGAGCGCGAACTCTGGGTGGAGGACAAGGGACAATACCGAGACGGTAAACCCTTTCAATCTTCGGTGAAACCTGGTCAGTGGCTCCCGGAAGACAAAGATATAGAAACATTCACCGCCCATGTGAATATACTTGCCGTTCTTTATGACCTGGCTCCAAAAAACAGGCAGGCGTCGATTCTGGAGAAGGCGATTGCCGGTCCTAATTTCTCCTGCCAACCCTACTTTATGCATTTTGTGTTCGATGCGCTTGCTCATTGCGGCCTATTTGAACGCCATGCGCGTCAACAGATGGCGCGTTGGAAAATAGTGGAGGAGACGCAGTCTCTGCGGGAGATGTGGACCGTGGGCGATCTCAGCCATGCCTGGGGAGCCACTCCGCTTTACCAGATGTCGGCGCGAATACTCGGCGTTCGTCCCGCCGCTCCCGGCTTTCGGGAAATTCGTATCGAACCGCTCGTTTCCGGACTGGATTTCGCCAAAGGCGTCGTCCCGGCGCCGCAGGGACTCATTCGGTTGGAATGGCGAAAGAGCGTCGATAAATTTCATCTTAAGGTCGAAATTCCCTCTGATTCCGTCGCGGAAGTTCATCTTCCCGGTGGAAGGGTAGAACGTATCCGTTCGGGCAAGCACGAATTTGTCTCCTGAAGGAGAGGCAAATGGACGAATCAAAGAAGCGCTCCCTCTGTGCAGAGGAAGCGCTTCTTTATTTTCGTGTGAGGATCGCTTGCTGGACCGCCTCACGCAGGGAATCGACCCCCGCAATCCGCAACCCTATCGACTTCGTTTCCTTACCGGCGTTTCGGCGGGCGACCAGAGCGCTGGTGAAACCGAGTCTTGCCGCTTCGCGCAGACGTTTTTCAATCTGCGGCGCGCCTCGCACCTCACCGGAAAGTCCGATTTCACCCAGAAAGACGGCGTTCGGGTCCACAGCAACATCCATAAGCGAGGACGCGACCGCAAGCGCAACCGCAAGGTCAATCGCGGGTTCGTTGACTTCGACGCCGCCAGCGACATTTACAAAAACATCTTGGGTCGCCAGACTCAGTCCGACACGCTTTTCCAGCACGGCAAGAACCAGCGCGATGCGGTCTTTGTCTACTCCGTTGGACATTCGCCGCGGATTTGCCAGAGAAGAAGGCGCAACCAGAGCCTGCACCTCTACCAGAAGTGGGCGCGAGCCTTCGATAACCGCCGTCACGGTCGAACCGGGGGTATTGAGCGGGCGTTCGGCAAGAAATATCTCCGAGGGATTTTCGACGCCGACCAATCCTTCCTCTTTCATCGCAAACAGGCCCAGTTCATCGGTCGATCCAAACCGGTTTTTGACGGCGCGAAGCATTCGGTAGGTCAGGTGGCGGTCACCTTCGAAATAGAGGACGGTATCGACCAGATGCTCCAGAACTCGTGGGCCGGCGATTGCGCCTTCTTTCGTTACATGACCGACCAGGAAAGTGGGGATTTGCGTACTCTTCGCCAGAGCTGCAAAGGCGGCTCCTGAGGAACGCACCTGGGAAACCGTTCCCGGCGCGGATTCTGTGTCCGGAGACTGCATGGTCTGTATCGAATCGATGATGAGATAACGGGGCTTCAGGGTCTGGACATACAGGGCAATTTGCGCGACATCGGTTTCTGAAGCGACCAGCAGGTTTTCATGGTCTGCTCCGAGGCGACCTGCCCGCAGTTTGATTTGCTCGGCGCTTTCCTCGCCGGAAACGTACAGGATTTGACCGTGCGTCCGTGCGACATAGCCAGCCATACCTGTCAGAAGGGTGGATTTTCCGACACCGGGATCACCGCCGATCAATACCAATGAACCGGGAACGATTCCGCCTCCCAGAACCCGGTCGAACTCTCCGATCCCGGTCGAAGTGCGTGCGTTTTCGATGGCGGAAACCAGTGTAATCGGACGTGGAGCGCCGGAAGCGATACCCGGAAGCGCGATACCGGACGAACTCGATCCACCGCCAAATCCTTCCGAAGTGGCTCCACGTGCAATGGCGGACGCTAAACGGGTAGGCGCGGCGCGAACCGTCTCTTCGACCATCGTATTCCATTCACTGCATTCGGGGCATTTCCCCTGCCACTTCGGGGAACTCGCTCCGCAGTTCTGACAGACAAATCGCGTTGATGTTCGCGCCACTCAAAAACCTCCCCTGAACCTGCCACATGGGCAGGGTTCAATCACACTTTTTTTCACCACACTAATGACCATCATACTCTGACACAGAGACCAAGACCGGCAAATTTTTTTCGTGTTGAAGAATTCCGTAAACAGGCAATCTTGACGATTGACACCGAGTAACGCTACAATCATGGGCGTCCTCGCCATTATGAACCAAAATGTATCCAATATGGAATCCATCCCTGCTATCGCCTCCTCTCCAGCGGATTTGAGACAGGAAATAGGCGCTACCCCGGTATTCCATGAAATTCTTACCGCGCTAGCGCGAGGGGGCGCTGCGGACGAAATTTTGCCGTTGCTGGTCGAGAAAGCTCGACTCCTTACCAATTGTGAAACCGCCGCTATCGCACTGCTGGAAGCGGATGAGGATTCCGTTCATTTTGTAGCGGCATCTGGCGAAGACGCTGTTGATTTACTCGGTTCTCGGGTACGTGTCGCGGACACTCTGGCGGGCGATACGGCAAAAACAGGACAACCATATATTGCCTTCCGTCCTTCCTCGTCTCCCGCTCCCGATGGCTCTCTGCGGATGAAGTCGGCAGCCGTTTCTCCGATCTTCATAGCGAATCGGCCTATTGGTTCGCTGGCGGCGAAAGACAAACGAGGAAATGTGACGTTTGATGGTACGGACTTCCTGACATTAGCGACACTCGCCTCAGCGGCGTCGGTCGTTTTGCAAAATACCCAACTGCGCGAACAAGCGAATCGGCAGGAACGGGAATTGAGCTTGCTTCATGAGGCGGTGCGTCGTATTTCCAGTAGCCTGACCGCTCAGGAAGCGCTGGAGACGGTAGTGGAACAGGCGGGAGCGCATCTGGAGCATAGTGGAGTCGTCCTCCTTCTCGTGAACGATGAGAGAACGCATCTGTATATCGCCTGTGACAAGGGACTCACGGAGGACGAGCGCGATATCGTGCTGCCAGCGGATTCGGGGTTAGGAGCTGCGCTGCTCAATGGCGTAGAACCGCAGTTTCTTCGCTTCCGTGATTCCGAAAGCGGGCGCAGTGAAATCACGGGAGTACGAACGGTAGATACGCTGTTCCCTGCGCGATCCGATCGCTCCGCTTTGGCAGCCCCGGTTCGTCATGACGATACCCCACAAGGCGTCTTACTGGTTCTGTCTCAACAACCGACAGGTGTATATACGCAAGGGGACGCTAATTTCCTCGCTGCTCTGGCGTCACAGGCGGCGGTTGCGATGGAAAACGCTGTCCTTTATGAAGACGCTACGCGACGCGCGGAAGAAAGCGCGGCATTGTATGAGTTATCGCAGGCGGTAAATTCCACCTTGCGTTTACCGGAAATCCTCAGCCGTGTGGCGGATGCCGCCACTTCGCTGTTATCAGTCGATAAGTTTGCGTTATTTTTATATGATCGGGTAGCGGATCGTTTGAACCTCGTGGTGGAGAAAGGTTTGCCGGAGGGTGCGTCAGAGCGCTTACGTCCACGCCCCGGCGAAGGTATCCCCGGTTGGGTAATGGAATTTGAAACTCCGACCGCCGTTCAAGATGTCGCCGCTGACCATCGGAACGCCAGTTTTCCTCTGCACGGCGAGGGGGTCGTTTCCCTGACCTGTATGCCGCTGCAGGTAGGAGCCTCCGCCATCGGCGTTATGGCGGCGATGAGCGGGCGTCGTCGCCTATTTACGGTGGCGGAGATGGAATTGCTTTATACGGTCGCGAATCAGGCGGCTATCGCGATTGAAAACGCCCGAATGTATGCTGAAACGTCGCGGCAGTCTCGTGATATGCGACGCTATTTCCATCAGGTAGCCCGCGCTCTGGCGTCCTCGCAATCCGCTCCCGCATTATCGGAGTTGATCGCATCGCTGACACAGGAAGTGATGGACGCGGATCGTTGCGCCTTACATACCGTTCGCAAATCGCCGACCGGCGAACTGATTCTCGAAATCGCCGCTTCAACGGGGTTTCGTTTGGCGGAACCGATGATAGGGACGAATATCGACTCCCTCGATTCACCTACCTGGTGGATCGCACGAAACAACCGTCCCCTTTCTCTGGGAGATTTGCAGGCGGACTCCCGCTTTGTGTTAGGATACGAACTTCCCCAGCAGGGAACGGTAGCATCCTATCTGGGAGTGCCGTTACGTTATCGTGGCGACGTAATCGGGATTCTGGAAATCTATTCGCGTCAACCACGCCGATGGCAGTCCGAATCGATACGGACGCTTTTAACGTTCGCTTCTCAAGCGGCGGTCGCACTTCAGAATGCGCGTCTGGCGGAAAGGAGCGCCTATGCACTCCGTATAGCACGCTTATCTGAGCGCTTACTGGAGATGGTGCGACTTTCTGATCCTCCTTCGGCGGATGAAATCGTCGCGACGCTGGCGCTTGGTTTGAATGCCCCGGTAGCGACTCTATGCCGTGATGGCAATGTCTGGAAACTCGGCCCTGCGAGCGTTTCCGCTGCTGATATCCCGGTAGAAGCATTGATCGAAGCTCTGGAAAAAAATATTTCAGACTCCCTGTTTCAAATCGCCGTCGCGCCGGACAGTGCGGAAGCGCAAATTGCCATTGCTGTACTGACCGCTCCTGATGTGGAGACGGCGCCACATCAAGACCCCTTACTTCAGACAGCGGCGCAGTTGATACTAAAGGGAATGTAAAGCGAACAAAAAAACACTTTTTATCTCGCTGTCTGTGTGAAAAGTGTCAGATATGGGTATCACTATACAGGCAGGATGAGTGTAGAAGGTTGCGCCAGTGTCTCGTGCGCAATCAATAAATTAGAGGAAAACATGGCGCACAATGATCAAGTGATGGTTGCGATACGCCTCCCATCCCATTCGCTGTATATATCTGTCGCTCGTGCGGCGACACGCTCTTTTTCTTCCTTGATTCCCCTTACTGAGGAAGAACGTGGAATGATCGAACTCGCCGTCGGTGAGGCGTGTGATAACGCCGTTCGCTATTGCGATTCCGATGCGGATTTCTTTGAAGTTCGTTTGCAGAACAGTGATTCCGATCTCATTATCGAAGTTTCAAACTCTGGTTCCTGTTTCATTCCGGAAAGACCGGCTGCGATGCCGGATGTTTTCGCGGAAAATGGGCGTGGACTTGCCTTGATGGAATATCTGATGGACGATGTCGAATTTCTCCCAGAAAAAGACAGGACTACAGTCCGGATGCGTAAAGCCCTGTCACGGTAGCCAGCAAATTGAGTTACCGGTTTTCAGGAAGACATCATCACTTACCGTTCGGCTGAAGCTTCGCCTTCGCCTTTTCCAGTTGGGCGCGAACCGCATCCGTTGCGGTTCCCCCCCGGCTTGTGCGGGCGTTGGCGGAGGCGATTGGTGTGATGGCATCCAGCGCTCGTGCGGTAAAGCGAACGTCGTATCGGTGTAAATCTTCCAGTGTTAGTTCTTCGAGAGCTTGTTTGCGCTTGATACTTTCGCGAACGATAATTCCGACCACCTCATGCGCCTCTCGGAAGGGGATGCCTTCGGAGGCAAGCGCGTCTGCGAGATCTGTTGCGGTGGAGAAATCGCCATACAGAGATTGCGCCATTCGTTCCGGTTTGAATCTCGCTCCCTGTAACATGCGGGTCATCAGGGTCAGACAGGCAAGAATGGTGTCATAGGCGTCGAAAAGCGGCTCCTTGTCTTCCTGCATGTCCTTGTTATAGGTTAGCGCCAGCCCCTTCATCAGGGTGAGGAGAGTGGTGAGGTCTCCGTAGACCCGCCCTGTTTTCCCACGGATCAATTCCGCAACATCCGGGTTTTTCTTTTGTGGCATGATCGACGAACCTGTAGTGACATCGTCGTCCAGTTCTACAAAGCCAAACTCAGGAGCGCTCCACAGCACGATTTCTTCCGCAAGGCGCGAGAGATGCATCATGGTAAGAGAAGCGACGGCACAAAATTCTACTGCAAAGTCGCGATCCGCGACAGCATCCATCGAGTTTTCACACAGGTGAGCGAAGCCCAGTTCCTGACGCACAAAGTCCCGATCGATAGGGAAGGGGGTTCCCGCCATCGCCGCAGCCCCCAGCGACAGGGCATCAGCGCGGCGGACGCATTCCCCGAACCGTTCATCGTCGCGCGAAAGCATCCAGAAATAGGCAAGCAAATGGTGGGAGAGAAGTACCGGTTGCGCATGTTGATGATGGGTACGTCCCGGTAAGACGACGCCCATGTTTTCTTCCGCCATTTTTGTCAGTTGAAGACGCAGCGCTGTCAGGGCGTCGATAACGTCGGGAACGTGATTCTTGAACCAGAGACGAAGGTCATTGGAGACCTGATCGTTGCGAGATCGTGCGGTATGGAGTTTACCGGCGACAGCGCCCAGTCGTTGGGTCAACATGCCCTCGACAGCGGAATGAATATCTTCCGCATCTTCCGGGAGCTTTACAGCGCCGGATTCGAGATCGTCCCGTAGAGCGATCAAGCCCGTGACCAGCGCCGCGCCTTCCGCCTCGGTAATGATATTTTGACGCGCCAGCATCTTTGCATGCGCGATGCTCCCGGCGATATCCTCACGCCACATCCTTCGATCAAAACCCAGTGATTGATTGAACGCCCATACCAGTGCGTCCGTACCGCCTTCAAAGCGCCCGCCCCATAATGCCATGTCATTATGCTACCATGCCGCACGTTCAACGGGTCGCACCTTCAAGAACGGGTAGCCCATCGCTCAGACCATGCCTGCAAATGAGGATTAAAGAGAAGAAAAAAAGAGTAGGTCCTGAAAAAGGTCGAACTCTTTTGATCACCGCTTTTTAGAATAGACGTGCGGCCCCAATTCTGCCATGACGTGGGATTGGGGCCGATATCGTCCTCGCTCCTTCTCTTTGCGTTTTCTACTTACGAGCTGCCAGATATCCCCAGACGGCGATGTTCGGCGCCCAGATATCCACCGTAAACTCATTCAATGCCGGCCATCCGCCCAGATCCCAGTACGCTTCGGCGGTCGGCCAGGAGTAGGGGTCTGGCGTCGTATTTTTAGAAAGATAGTACGTAATGGGCCACGTGATCCATTGTAGCCCCCACTTGCTGAAATCCACGTTGCCATAAGGCGTCAATCCCGCAGGGGCGGGTTGTCCGGTGCGGCGGGAGTCCAGTTTGAAGGGGTTTTTGATAGGGTTTGCGCCAAGACCGGTTGTGTAAACGATATTATTCGGATTCGATCCGCTCTGGAACTGTGTAGACTGTACCGCGCCCTGCAGATATTTCGCATCTCCGGTCAGATAATGGGCGTGAACCAGATCGGTGGCGTCCGGAGTTGTATAGAACCCCAGAAACATCGGTTTTCCTTTATCCGGAGTCGTGAGACCGAATGCGTTATTGTTGGCGTACTCCAAAGCCCGGTCCGCCAGAAGGACAATTCCCGCTACCGCATTGCGCTTGAGAGCGGGTTCTCCGAGGCCTTCCGGTAGCCGGGCATAAGCGAACGCCTGATCACGCTGTACCGCTTTACCATATTGAAAAAGGTCCGGCTTCTCGCTTCGCAAAACAGTATTTTCTACAAATTTCTCGTGCCATTTCCTGTCGCGAGTCAGACGGTATAGTTCCAGTGCGGCGAAATTTCGAAAGTCGATCGCTTCCCACGTGTTTCCGCGTTTTTCTGTCAGGCCCGCCGATTTATCCCGAGCGAAATCGCTTTCCGCCCAGTTGAAGGCGGCAATGGCGCTTTCACGATAGGTCGCCGCCAGCTTTGGATCATACTTTTGTAACAGATAGGACAATCTTGCCCCTACCATCGCGTAATACCAGCTGTTCGCGTAATCCGGGGAAAAGGCGTAAATGGTCATGCTCTGTAGCCAGCTGACTTCGCCGCCATACGGGTCGCCATTGGTCTCTAGTCCCATGCCGACCCCGCCATCCTTCTGCTGAAGCCTTCGGAAGCACTCAAATTCGAAAATCGCTTCCGTCAGAATATCCGGGACGCCGGGTCGCGCCGGTATGTTTAGTTTCATGGCGCTGAAAGTTTGAGGAAATAGGTCAAACACTTCCAGCTGGGCCATGGTCGCCCGCATATGGGTGACCCGGCGCGGGTTCCAGTCTCCGGCATCGTGATATCCGCCCCATCCGTTCGCAGGCTGGTCTGTCGCCGCTTTTACCATGGCATCGCCCGGCTCGTTTCCCGCCTCTACGGAGCGGTATTTCGTCCATACAACCTTTGTTCCATTGAGGGTCGCATCGCCCGGATACATGTCTCGCGGTCGGACGAAGTCAGAGTAGGGAGGCTCCAGTTTGATCCCGCTTCTCTGGTGGTACAACCCGCGCATCTGCACCTTGAAAGCGCGTGTCCAGACATCCGGCGCGATATCGAAGGGATACGAGCAACCGGTGCCTTCGACGCTTATTCGGTAACGACCGGGCGTCTTGAAGGCGGAAAAATCGAACCGGAGGACATCTGTCCCATTGAAGTTGCGTTCCGACTGCATCAATTCCGGTTTGTCCGCAGGCCACAAGCGTTCGGAGGAGCCTTCGTAAACGACTTTCCCGGTCTTATCTTCTAGAAGCGAAAACTTCAGACTTGCGGGTAATTTCAGGCCATTCCCGCTTCCCATCCAGCAGGAGACAAAGGCGCGTTTCGCAGGATCGTCCGGACGGTAACCAATTTGATTGACATGGACCGCCTCGCTACGAACATTTCGGGGATTATAGATCAGGGCAATACTTTTATTGCGGACATTGATCTCGCCGAGTTGAACTGTGTAGCGCTTGCCGGATTGCATCGGTCTCGGAAGTCGAAGATATATGGTGTGCATCATCTCCATTTCCGGCGTTTCCAGACACCAGTTGGTAGGTTTGCTTTTACGCCCGAGAAAAAGGGGTTTCGTCCCGGTGGCGTAAGCGGAATCGTCGGTGGAGGAAATCTGATAACTGGCGCTGTCCTCAGCGACGAAGGTCAGCAAAGGGTCGCCGGTGAAAACTTCCTTGTTCCGTAGCCAGTCCCGATTCGGCCCCAACAGCCATCCCACTTCGTTTCCGTTCCGCTTCAGGATAACGTCGGTTACCGCGCCCTGATTGTTTTTGCGGATATCGGTAGTGTCCCCATTTTGCCGGGTATACCTGACAAGAGAGGCGGGACGAATCTTACCGGCAGCGATCTCAACGGCAATCACATCAGGAGCCAGTGCGGAAATACGAACGACGGCGGGTGATAGTTCGGAGACAGTGGCGTACTTTTTCTTGAGTTCGTCCTGTTCTTTGCGCTGACTTTCCCTGGTTTCCGCTTCACGCTTCGCTTTTTCCTTGCGTTGCGTCAGAACGGTAGCGTCAGGGGCGACACTCAGGACCGCGGCTATTTCTACATCTATCGGGCCATCGCCGCCCCAATCCCCCATAATGTGCCATTGCATGATTTTCTTGAGGTTGGGCTTACCGCTTTTTTCCACCAGATTCGGATCGTTGAATGCGGCGCCTTCCCTGGCGGTAACCAGAGTAAAATCCCCTTCTGCCGCAGGCAGGGGGAAATCCCAGATTCCCTGACGATTCTCTGTATCGACCAGCATCAACTTGATGGTCTTTAAGGTGTTCTGATGTCCCACTTTAACGCGAATTGCGGGAGTGTTCGTTGCACTTTGGGACAGGTCAAGCGTGAAATTGGCTCCCCCTCCCCCTTTAGAAGTAAGTCCTTCGCCCCGTAAGATAATATGCCCGTTTTCAATTCGCGCTTTCTTTTCCCAGGTCGAATAAGTAAAGAGAAAGGGGGAGTCAAACGTGATCAGGGTTCCGCTGTCCGATTGCCGGGGAGCCTGTTCCGGAGAAGCGGGCTTTTGAATCGCGCAGGCGACATCAAATGCGTTCAATCCCGGAATCAACAGAACGAACAGTGCGATTCGCCAGAGAAAGAGACTTTTTATCACAGGTGTTTCCTCAAAAAGATAATCAAAAGCGTCGGCAAACCATCATGGCGCGAAGTTACGGCGACGGAATTTCGGCAGGGGGAATCAAGGTCGGACTTGCCTTGAACATATATTCCGGTCCGAAGTACCCGTTTATATACTCGGTAGGGCGATGAGCGAGGCGTTCTTCTGGCTTTCCGCCGGACATCAGTATTTCCAGTGTTTCGAATAGTAGCTGCACAATTTCGCCGGGATCATATTCAATGCGGAAAATCTGATCTTGCCACCCCAGAAGAACGGGAGAGTCCCGATTGGAATGAGTAGCGATCTGAACGCCCCGTCCTGGCGTTATTCCCAACCGATGAAGCGCCATCAGGATTCCCTGCGCCAGCATGTCGTCCGTGGAAATGACTCCATCAGGGCGTGTAGCAGGTTCTGAATCCGCACCGAACCACTGCATTGCCCATTCAAATCCCTGCGTCACTCCCCAGTACACGTCTCTGCCTGTTGATTGATTTTTCAACCGATCTGTGGGTGGACTGAGCGCCGGATTGGTCGCCTCAATCAATCCATGCGCGGAAAGCGCCGCCTGAAAAAGCGATTGTTGTCTTAAGAAGTCCGCCCCGTAGATGTTGTTGGAGTTGATCGGGGTGACCAGCGATAAACGGTGACAACCAGTTTGCGCCAGCGCGTGAACTCCCTGATAAATCAGGTCCGGGCTGGTAGCGCTGACCATATATTTCGCCGGACCGGCAAACGCGACAACGGGTATACCATGGCTCTCGATCCATCGGGTCAAAGTATGCGGAAGTCCTTTGGTGAGAACTCCCTGTACGCTTTTACTCTCTATCAATTCGACGAGCGTGGGATGTAGAGCGGATTCCGGCGCTTCGGTTGTTCCTTCGGTATGCGCAAAATGTAGCGAAAGATGTTCGCCTTGAGAAGCGGCGCGTTGACGCGAAAGTTCGATCAACTTGCGCCAGAAAGGGGATGCGCCAAACTCCAGAAGAATGTCCTGTGAACAAATAAGGAGAAGGTGTGGCTGGTTGATATTTTCGGCGACGAAAATACCGCTCCCTTGTCGCCGCGTTAATATACCCTGGCGTTCCAAAAGTGTAAGCGCGGCATTCAGCGTCGAGTTACTGATTCCCAGTTCCTGACGCAGAGATCGAATCGTCGGCATCAGGGCGCCGGGTTTTCGCGCCATCGCCATCGCTTTTAGCCGTTCACTGGCGAATTCTGTCCGACTCTCACTCTGAGCCAGAACCTCGACGGTAACTTCCGAAGACTCCATGAATGATATGACTGACCATTACAGGAAATTGTTTCGGTACAATTTAGATTGTTTCGGTACAATTTTTCTTACTTGATCAGAAAGAACTCGATCAACAAAAAAAGGGCGCTCTCAACGGAGAGCGCCCCTGAATCCAAAAAGTAAGGATTCGCTACGGATTCACGGTCAACACAACCGATTTACTGACGGAACCAGTCGTCGCCGTGACATTGCCTGTCTTTGTAGCGCTGGTTGCGACGGTCGTTATCGTGAAGGTCACCGTTTTCGCCCCGGCAGGCACAGTGACTGTTGCCGGCGCGGTTGCGGCGGTATTGGTATTGGCGATGTTAACCGTCGTTGCGACGATTGTATTCCCGGTTAAAGTTACCGTGCCCGTTACATTTCCTCCACCGACCAGCGTTGCCGGCGACAGAGACAAAACGGAAATATCCGGTGGTCGCACGGTAAGAGTAGTGGTTTTTGTAACCCCGCCATAGCTCGCCGATATAGTGAACGAGGTCATCGCTGAGACAATCTTCGTCGTGATCGGAAAGGTGACGCTGGTGGCGTTTGCCGGAATGGTCACGGTTGCCGGAACGGTCGCGGCATTTGTGTTACCGCTCGCCAATGTGACGACAATGCCTCCTGCCGGGGCGGCGCTGGTCAAAGAAACGGTTCCTGTCGGAATCGCTTCGGATACGACGCTGGAAGAACTGAGAGAGATCGTATTCAGCGTCGGCGCTTTTACGGTGAAGGTCGCTATCTTTATGACGCCGTTCAGCGTTGCCGTGACGGTCAATACGGAATTAGTGGCGACGGAAACAGTGCCAAGGGTAAAGGTAGCAGTCTTCTGACCGGCGGGAATGAGGATGCTGGCAGGTGGCGCATTTAGACCTGTTTTCGAACTGTACGACAGAGCGATCGTCATTCCGCCCGTAGGAGCGTTCGCGCCAATCGTGACCGTACCCGTAGAACTGACTCCGCCAACAACACTATTTGGATTGATGGCTATAGCAGTCAGCGCCGGAGGCGTGAGGGTCAAGGTTGCCGTTTTCGTTGCTCCTGCCAGTGTCGCCGTCAAGGTGACGGGCGTCGATGACGCTACGACATTGGATGTGGCGGTGAACGTCGCCTGAGTCTGTCCTTGAGCGATAGTAACGGTCGCAGGAACTGCTGCTGCCGTTGAGTTAGAGCTAAGTGACACCGAAACGCCGCCCGCGGGAGCGACCCCGGTCAGTGCAACAGTGCCGGTTGCGGAGCTTCCCCCTGTAACTGTGGTAGGACTTACTACAACGGAAGCCAGGGCGACCGGACCGCCGTTTGCGCTTAAGAGAGCCTTGTATGCATTGGCGCGTCCAGCCCCTGCTGCAATCTCACGCCCCGAGGCATAAGGAGTGTAGGGATCAACATTCGAAGTGATCAAGTCTCCTACCTGCTTAGCTGTAAGCGCGGGATTCTGAGCTCGGATCAACGCCGCTTCACCCGCGACATGAGGACATGCCATAGAGGTCCCGGAAGCATAAGCGTACTTAGGCTGACCACTCGAATCGACTCCCAGATAAAGCGAGTAGATATTATTTCCTGGTGCGACGACTTTCACCCAGGTTCCATAGTTAGACCACGATGTCGTCTTGTCCGTATTATCCGTCGCTCCTACTGAAATAACACCATCGTAGGCGCCGGGGTAAGTGAGGACGGAGTTTCCGCTATTTCCTGATGCTGCGACAACCACCACATTCTTGTTTTGAGCGTAGGTGACAGCATTCGCGAGAGTTGTGGAAGATCCAGTTCCACCCAGACTCATGCTGATAACGTGGGCGCCATTGTCCGCCGCCCAGGTAATGCCGTTGGCGACTGTCAGGTCACTACCGCTTCCCGTTGAATCCAGTACCTTGACCGGCATCACGCGAACGAAATCATTCGAATTGGCGATGGTTGGATTCCATCCAGCGATTCCAGCGATTCCCAGATTGTTGTTGATGCTGGCGGCGGCGATTCCGGCGCAGTGCGTTCCATGCCAATGGTCATCCTGTCCGCTGGCGACTTTGGTAATGACGTTATAACCAACGACAGCGCCGCTGGCATTCTTGAGCAATTTTCCTGCAATATCGGGATGATTGTAATCGACGCCCGTGTCGACGATCGCAATATTGATGGTTGCTTTGGGTGACCAGATATCCCATGCCTTGTCCGCCTGCATTTTCTGCGGTCCGTATTGTGCAGTTGCATAGGAGGTGTCGTTCGGAGGCGTGAACGCCCGCCGGACACGGTTCGGTTCAACGTACAGAACATCCGGGCGCTGACGAAGAAACTGTATCGCCTGAGCCACCGTCACATTTGGTCGCAGTTTCAACTGGACGACGCCAAGAGCGTCAACCGTTCCGATAGGGGTTCCAATGTCGCGGGCATCGAACGTCATCAAATCGCGGACGCCTCGTGTAATGTCAGTTACCTGAACATCCTGTGCGCTGAACCGAAGCGAAGAGGATCCGGTGCGTACTCCAACCAGAACCTCGCCGGGAACGATTTCCTCTTTGTCCTGAGCGAGCGTTGGCGTTGTAACGAACAATGCGCTCAAAAGCGTCAGCGCTATGGTGCAGAATGTTCGCCGTCTCATGCTGGATAGCATAAGTATACCCTCACTTTCAAATGGAGTAATAGATATAACATTCAGTATATCCTTTATTTTTGCTTTCGCTTGCTTCATCTTATATTTGTTCGGTCTAAATCCGCAGGCGACGTTGTAAATTCCGCTCCTTCGGTAACCGGCAAATTCAGGGCAGTTTACATCAGGCAATAAAGGCCGGATTCACACCAAAAGAAAAGACAGGGCCGCCCGACGAAATTCATCTGAGGAAGGAAGGCGATTTCGTTCACGCTGAAACTTCGAGGTGAAATCCCGCGCCTGTTGCAGAAAGCGGGCGTGCGTTTCGTAGACGGGTTGCTTGACTCCCCGGTCATCGATCAACCAGAATCCCTTCTGTCCGTTCTTCTCATCTTTTTCATTGTTATAGAGTTCCCAGTACAAAACGAACGGGCATCCCCATTCCAGCGCCGCCCGCATCACCTGACGTGAGAGTCGTTCCTGCTCACGGGCGGAATAATAGGCGGTGGGAAATCCATACTCCCCGATAAAAACGCGCTTCCCGATCAGTTCCGAATTACGCTGCAATCGGGATTCGATATAGGAAAGCGCTGCCTTCAAAAGCGCTGGGTCTGCGGCGGTATCGTAACTGGAATAGGAAACAAAATCGACATTGACATGCGGCAGGACTTCGCTGACGACGGATTTACGTCCCTGCATTGCGATTTTGACATGATTTACCTCCGTGTAATGCCACACCTGAACGGCATGGTGCGACGTTGCGCGTCGAGCATCCTCGATCGCCTTCTGACGGATATTCAGCCAGTCGATCATGCCCCGCACCGCAATCGGCGTCACTTTCAAATCATTTTCGGGCGCAATGCTTCCCCTTAGCCATCCGTCACCTTCCCAGTGCCCGAGGAAGAATCGTTTACCGGTTCCGCTGTAGGTTTTCAGAAGATGACAGGTAAGGTTATACATTTCTCGGTATTCTTTGTCCCGGTTCGTTGGCGTAAGTCCAGTCAGCCAGGATTGCCCTCCGCCGGAAAAAGTGTGCGCCCACAGAACATAATCAGCGAAAGGCATCTGGAAGACAAGCCGGTGCGTGGGTTCGTCCCTGACTAACTTTGTCAGGGTATCTATATCGGTGCGAGGTGAGGGTACATTCCCGTTTTTCCCCGAATAGCGCGAGGAAATGTCGAACTTGATAACGCTTGCGCCCATGGCTAAAATCGCCTGCGCGGTTTCCTGTAGTAGGGGTAGTTTTGTAAACTGGTAGGCGGCTCCGATGGTTTGCGTCCCAATTGTCAAGTTGTATGTCGCAGATGAGGCTCCCGCAAGGGGCGTCGGGGTGGGCGAAGAAATGAGTCCCTGCCTCACCGGGAAGCGCCGCAGTATATCGTCGTCTCCGATAGGCCCGGCAGCAGCGCGGATCAGATTCCCGACATACTCACCATTGCAGGCGCCTCCCGAAATAGCATTGTCTTTCCAGTAATCGTTCCAGATAATGCCGCGCTTTGTCAGGATTTCGAATTGCTGATTTCGTCCTCCGGTCGCGCCTACCGCTTTTGCCATACGTTCCAGCAGATCCCCGACTTTCGCGCCGTCGCAAATCCTGCCCGTTACGGCGTTTTCGCGCCAGTAGTCGGTTTCTTCGGGGCGTATCAGTCCGCTTTGCTGTAGCACGAGCAGATCCGCATTGCGTTGCGCCAGTGAGGGTGGCTGTTCCCCGAACCATTTCCGTCGGACGCCGGATTCGATCCTTCTTGCGTTCATGGCTTCCCGGGCTTCATGGCATCGAAGTACTGGCGCACTTGTTGACGATAGTTTGCAGGAATATCGTCTCTGTGAATCGCCTGCTCGACAGCGGGAGCGTACTTTTCGTAAACCTCATAGTAAGGAGTTGAAGCGCTCGCCGCGCCGGGCGCTCCCTTCATAAAGGAGACAGATTCGCGCCCTTTGGCATCGCGCTTGCCATGTACTCTGGTGTCTCCTCCTCCGGAGTCTCCGGATTTTCCGTCCGGAGCGTAGATACGGTTGAACTGAGAATCTCGCACTTCATCCTTCTGAGTTGAATTTTTAAGCGTTTTGTTCCTATCGGGAGCGTCCCGGGCGTCCAGATAGCGTCCCCCTTTTTCGGTTGCAGGCTTCGCGCCTCCTAACTTTCCCGCTTCACTCCCTATGCCGTTTCGCGGTTTCCCTTTCCCGGAAGCTCCGCTGGAATCGCCCTCTTGCCCCTCTGAGGCGCGGACTGGTCCTTCGACCATTCCTTTTTCCGAGGCTCCCTTTTTCTCGCCCTCGCCGGTAAACGCGTCCTTTTCGCCGTCACCTTCGCCGGTGTCGGAGGGAACTGCGCCTTCCTGCGCTTCCGGATTCGACATCGTGTCCGCCATCTGCTGTAACGAATCCGCGTCGGCGTTACGTTGTGCCTCCTGTTGCGTCTTTCGTACCGCCTCACGTAGTTTTTCAGCCGCCTTGGGCATCTCACCTTTTTCCAGCGCATCGGATGCCTGTTTGAGTGCGGAGGCAGCTTCGGATAATCTGGTATCTTTCAAGGCGCGGGCGAGAGAATCCAGTTCACGGGCGAGTTTTTTTCGCTCCTCCGGGGAAGCGGGCTTTCCCTGGGCGACCTGCTCCGAAAGGCGCGCCAGCTTGTCCGAAAGCGAGGCGATATCGCTTTTCGCCAGTGCGTTCTGGAGGTCTCGTAGCGCAGACAAATTATTGTCTCTTGCCTTTGACCCGTTTCCGCTGTTTCCCCGGTCGCTATTAGCAAGTGAACTCTCTGGTTTCAGAGAGCTGTTTTTCGGGTCGGTGGCGGACTTGCCGTTACCCTCTGATGATGCGAGTGGAGCGGAAAGCGATTTTTCCAGTTCTTTCGCCGCGCTGGAGAGCGATTTAGGGGCTTGTTCGGCGGCGAGCGCCGCTTGTTGTCGCTTGATTTCCTCGGTGAGTTTCGCTGTCTTCATCAGGGCGTTTCGCCGATTGAGACGACCGGTTTTCATTTCATTTCCGAGTTTTTCCAATTCTTTGGCGGCTTCGTCCGTTTTGGGTAGCTTTTTCGCGGTTGAATCACGTTCCAGCGCCTTCGCCAGCCGAATCAGGCGCTCGCCTTCCTTTTTGACGGCGGCAGTTTCCAACTTTCGTTCTGGCGATTGGAAAAAAGGCAATTCCGGCAAAAATGTCAGGAGAAAAACGGCGAAAGGAGCCAGTATTGCAGCCCAGACACGGGTGGGGATCGGTAAGAAGGGCAGGACGGAACGAAAATCGATCTTTGTGTGATCTTCGGCATCAAATATTTGTAACCTTTCGAGTTGGTCACTGCCTCTTAGTTCATACGCCGTCGAAAAACGCTCTTTCAGGTCAAGCCGACGCTCCAGTAGTCGCAAAAGCGGTGCGGCAGGTACGGGACGCGAAAACCCGAAAATGGTCCCGAAGACGAGACCCATTCCGGCAAAGACGACCAGCCACCAGAGAGCGTGGATATTCGCCTCGTAGTGCAAAAAATGTAGCGTCAGGAGAAGGATCGCTGAAAAGAGCGAACCAATGAATAATCCGTCAGCGCCAAATCGGCGGGTACGGAGGAATCGCACACGCCAGGTGGCTTTCGCCACGACACGAGTGAGTCCGGGAGAAATGTTGGAATCTGGACCTTCTGTCATGGGTTCCGCCTTTCCTGCGCCACCCGCACGACGATTGTGGAAAATTGCACAGAAAAAATTAGTATACCGTGTCTGCGGCTTCGAAGTATTCGATATATAATGAGTCAGGTAGAGGTAGTCTACAGGGGAGATATGAGGGTTTTTTTTCTCGGAACCGGCGCTGCGGAAGGGATTCCGGCTCTTTTCTGTGATTGCAGTATCTGCACTTTCGCAAAACAGAGTGGGGGGAAAGAACGTCGAACGCGTTCGACGATTCTGATAGATGGAAATATCAAGATCGATCTGCCGCCCGAAACTCTCGCCCATGTACACCACTATCCTCAACTGGATTTCGCAAACCTGCAACATTTGCTGTTCACGCACTCGCATGATGACCATTTTGCGGTGCGTGAACTGCAATACCTGTCTCCCAATTTTGCCCCTTCGCGAAAATCGCCCCTGCATGTTTACGCCACGAACCAGCTTATCTATAAAATAGTCAGCGAGACGGAAGGTTTCTTCGAACGCGCCCCTCTGATGTTACAATCGCTGATGCCGTTTTTTGAGCATGAGGTCGGGACAGTATCGGTCATTCCGATTATCGCCAATCACAAAAGAGATGAGCTTTGTTTGAACTTCCTCATCTCCAGTGAGGGGAAAACGCTTCTTTACGCCTGCGATACCGGCTGGTATGATCCCCAGACCTGGGAATATCTTTCCACACGTACGCTGGACGCCGTCATACTCGAATGCGGTAAAGGCGTTTCACACAGTTCCTACGAAGGGCACTTGAGCGTTGACGAAGCTATCCGCGTTCGGGATCGGTTGCTGGACGAAGGAACCTTGCGTCCGAATGCGCCCTTTTATCTGACCCATATCGCCCACACAGGACTCCTTTCTCATGAGGAGATGGAAAAACTCGTCATTCCCTGTGGTTTGAAGGTGGCATACGACGGATTGGAAATCCAGATTTAACGTATTTACCATTTGTAACACTTCCTTGACATTGTTTCCCTGTCACACTATACTGATATGATTTTCGTGCATGCGAATGCGCTTTCTGGATGATTTCATTGTCCTGTCTCAATCCGTAATCCGTTTCCGCTATCCAGAGAAAGAAGACCTGTGTCCCTTCCACAGCGAAATTTAAATCCTGTCGAGCCGCGTATTGTGGTTCGTGGAGGGATTCCACTCATAGGTGAAGTCGCCGTCAGTGGGTCTAAGAACGCAAGTCTGGCAATTCTTGCCGGAGCATTGCTTGCGGCGAAGGGAGAAACAATCCTTCGTGGTCTGCCCCGAATCGGCGATGTCGGGACGATGGCGCAAGTGTTGCAGTATCTCGGCGTCTCAACCTGTTTTGAAGACGGTGGGACGACATTGCGACTTAATGCCAGCGTACTAGTCACCGATGAGACGCCCGCCGACCTCGTTACCCGGATGCGTGCATCGTTCTGGACTCTTGGCCCCCTGCTGGCGCGTCTGGGCAGTGCGCGTATCGCGCAACCCGGTGGCTGTAACATCGGCGCTCGGCCCATCGATCTGCATATCAAAGGGTTATCCGCCCTGGGAGCGGATATAGACCAGGGATTTGGCTCGCTGACAGCGACTGCGCCGAACCGTCTTAAAGGTGCGACGGTCTATCTGGACTTCGCTTCAGTCGGCGCGACGATGAATATCATGATGGCGGCGGCGCTTGCCGATGGGGAAACCATTGTCGAGAACGCCGCTCAGGAACCCGATATCGAAGATCTGGGAAACTTTCTGAACGCTATGGGCGCGGATATATCCGGTCATGGAACCGGAGTTCTCACTGTGCGGGGCGTTCGACAACTGCACGGCGCGGAATACACGGTGTCCACCGACCGGATGGAAGCCGGGACGCTTGGCATTGCGGCGGGAATCACCGGCGGGGATGTTTTTCTGCGGGGGGCGAACGCAGCCCATATGCGCCCCATTACGCTGAAAATGCGAGAAGCCGGAATGCTCATCGAGGAATCGCCGGAGGGTATTCGTTGTGTTGCGAGAACGGGGCGTCCCCAAGCCACCAACATAACCGCCTCGCCGCATCCGGGTTTCCCAACCGATATGCAGCAGGCGTTCACCGCGATGCTCTGTCTTGCGGACGGCGTTTCACTTGTCACCGATAATGTTTACGAAAGCCGCTTCCATTATTTGACGGAACTTGCTAAGATGGGAGCGCACTCTACCGTAAATGGTCGAACGGCGGTAATTACCGGCGTGAAACGATTAACGGGCGCGGATGTTGACGCTTCCGACTTACGAGCGGGAGCGGCGATGGTAACGGCGGGACTTGCCGCACAGGGTCAGACCCGTGTCTTCAAGACCGAACATCTCGACCGTGGTTACGAACGACTGAACGAAAAGTTAGCCAGCCTCGGTGCAGAGATTTGGCGCGAAGATGAATTTGGGCGGCGTCTGGATACTCCTATCGCAACGCCGGAGAAGTTGGTTTCATGTTCTCACGCCTGACACCGGAACTGGGTATTGACCTGGGGACGGCAAATATTCTGGTTTTTCGTCGCGGACACGGTATCGTGCTCCGGGAGCCTTCTGTCGTCGCTCTGGATAAGACCACCAAAACGGTCAAAGCGGTGGGCGAAGAAGCGCGTCTGATGCTGGGTCGAACGCCGGGTAATATCGTTGCGATTCGTCCCCTGAGCGATGGCGTCATCGCGGATTATACGACCACGGAAAAGATGCTGGAGCACCTTATCCAGAAGGTCTGTGGACGGCGTGGATTATTCAAACCTCGCGTCCTCGTGTGCGTTCCTTCCGGGGTCACATCTGTGGAACGACGGGCAGTCACGCAGGCGGCGGAAGCGGCGGGCGCCGGTGAAGTGGCGACAATCGAGGAAACGATGGCGGCGGCTATTGGCGCAGGTTTGCCCATTTCGACGCCGGGTGGAAATATGGTCGTGGACATCGGCGGGGGAACCACCGATATTGCGGTCATCTCACTGGGCGGGATCGTCCTTTCCAAATCGCTTCGTATTGCGGGCAACAAGATCGACGAAGTGATTGTCCGCCATATGAAGAACGCCTACAATCTTATGATTGGAGACCGGACGGCGGAAGAGATCAAGATCAAGATCGGTTCCGCGTTTCCACTACCTCAGGCGCTCCGGATGCAGGTGCGTGGTCGTGACCTTGTGGCAGGTTTGCCGAAAACGGTGGATATCACTAGTGAAGAGATTCGAGAAGCTCTCGGCGAGACACTGGGGCAAGTCGTCGATAAGGTAAAAGCGGTACTCGAACAGACCCCGCCGGAACTCTCCTCCGACATCATCGAGCGGGGAATCACCCTGACAGGCGGCGGCGCTTTACTGCGTGGTCTTGATCAATTGATAACTCTCGCGACCGGAATCCCCGTTTTCGTTGCGGAAGACCCACTTTCCTGTGTGGCTATCGGCACAGGACGCGCTCTGGAAGAATTCAAAATCATTCGGCAGAGCGACAACCTCTCGCTTTCCTATACCTGAAAACGCTACGAAATATCGCCGACGAAGCCTTCGTCGGCGATAAAGTTCAATGTTACAGGCAACGCTTACGGGTTCGGCGGGACGACCGCAACTCCTGCCGGTTCTAACTTCCCTTTGTTCCAGCGGTACTATTTTTGCGTGTCTCTATCGGTGACGGCAGCGCCTTCGCGAATCTTCCGTTGTTGAAACAGTGTGTCCGGCAAATCATTCAAGGGTTTCATGCTCGACTGAGTGTTATGTTCACACCAAAATGTCCGTCTGCCCTCATCCCTGATAGTAGCGCTATATCGGGTTTGCGTCGGCAACCACATACCTCCGCGATTTTCGTTGTTGATCAGAATGAATGGTATTCTCCATGCGCCCGGTTTGACGCCACCCCGGCGGGGGGTTATAATTTTAAGCGGGATTGTCCCCGCTCTTCGCCTTCGTAGGGCGTTTTTGTAGCGGAAAGGATTTCGTCATGCGTAATCAGGCTATTATCGGGGTTTTGACAGTCGCAACTACCGTTCTGTACGTATCGCAGGTGAAGGCGCAGACGGGCGTTTTTTCCGATGTCCCGGCAAACCACTGGGCGGCGGCGAGCGTCCAGCGATTGGTAACGCAGGGAATTATCGCCGCGCCGCAAAAGCAGACCGCGAAACCTACCCCTGCCTTCAGTGGTGACAAGCCGGTCACTCGTTACGAACTGGCGGTGGCTTTAGATCGCTTCGTACAGTATGTCGAACGGGCGGACAAGCAGAAAAAATCGAAATTCAATGTTCAGGCGACCCCGGAGACGGGCGCGACAGCGGCGAAGCGACTGATTGCGGCAGGATATCTTCCCGCCAATACCCCTCTGGCGACCGATAATGCGAAAATCGTCACGGCGGCGCAACTGTCGAAAGCTCTGTCCTCCGTTTTAATCAAAATCACCGATAAGAAAACGCCCATATCGCCCGATTCGGAATTTGCGCCCGAGCGACCTCAGGAAAACAGCAGATAGGAGTTTTTTGCGCGGCTTGCTGTCGCAAAAAATAGATATTATGGTTATTGTTATGAAGCCGGGGGCCAGTGAGGTCAACCGGGAAGATATTGTCAGCAACCTCAAGGAACGCGGGTATGGCGTCCATGTCTCCGTCGGGGAGATTCAGACGATCATCGGCGTCATTGGCGTCGATATCGAGCAGAAAGGCGAATTGCAAGATCAGTTCGAATCGCTGCCCTTTGTTGAGAAATGTGTCAGTATTTCAAAGCCTTACAAGCTGGTCGATAAGCAATTCCGCCCACAGGGGACGCAGATCAATGTGCGCGGCGTCATAATCGGCGGCGATGTTGCGGTCATGATGGCAGGGCCGTGCACGGTCGAAACGGAAGAGCAGTTGATGACCTCCGCTCGAATCGTCAAGGCGTCCGGGGCGCATATTCTGCGAGGTGGGGCGTACAAACCGTCCACCTCTCCATATTCGTTCCATGGTCATGGCGTCCCTGCGCTGAAAATGCTGGCGAACGCTCGCGCCGAAACGGGAATGCCAGTTATCACGGAGGTCATGGATGTCCGCGATGTGGAAACGGTGTGCGAATACGCGGATATTCTTCAGATTGGCACCCGCAACGCCCAGAACTATAACCTTCTTCGTGAGGTGGGGCAGGTACGGACACCGGTCATGCTCAAGCGCGGCATGTCCATGAAGTACGAGGAATGGCTTCAGGCGGCGGAGTATATCGCCAGTCAGGGCAACTACAATATCATGCTCTGCGAACGCGGCATTCGGACGTTCGAGACTTACACCCGGAATACGTTCGATATCAACGCTATTCCCGCTCTTAAGGAATTGACCCACTTGCCGGTCATTTCTGACCCGTCTCATGGCACGGGGAAAGCCTCACTGGTTCCGGCGGTTACCCTGGCATCCTTCATGGCGGGCGCTGATGGCGCGATTGTTGAAGTGCATCCGAATCCTGAAAAAGCCCTGAAGGACGGAGCGCAATCGCTGACGCCTCAGGCGTTTGAGAAAATGATGCGAGATCTGGAACGGATTGCGCCCGTCGTCAACAAGCGCATCTAAATATCACCCCCTCTCTATAGTAGATATAAGAGGGGTGATAAGCGCCCGGTCAATATTCTGTTTATTCCCCTCCCGCTGGCGGGAGGGGAATTCAAGAGGTGGGGATTGTTCCATCGCGTTGCAATAGTTGGCGTCGGCTTGATCGGCGGATCGCTGGGAATGGCATTGCGCCAAAAACGTCTGGCAGAGGAGGTAATCGGTGTCGGACGGCGACCTGAAGCGCTGACCCGAGCTGTGGAACTGGGCGCTATTGACCGTTTCGAAACGTCGTTGGTAACGGGCGTTCAGGGAGCAGACCTTATTGTTCTGGCGACGCCCGTTCCGCAAATCCTCACCGATATCGAGCGACTGTCTCCTCTGCTGGACGAAAACGCAATCGTGACTGATGTCGGTTCTACAAAGCGCGATATCGTCCAGTTGGGAGAACGGTTTTTGCCCCGCGCTTTTGTCGGGAGTCATCCGATGGCAGGCTCAGAAAAGGCGGGGGTTGACGCTGGTCGCGCCGATTTATTTGAAAACGCCGTCTGGGTCGTTACGCCTACAGATGCTACCCCCTCTGCGAAGGCGGATAAAATCGTGGCGCTGGGAGTGGCGGTAGGTTCTCGTATCGTTCGTCTTGATCCAGAAGCGCATGACCGGGCGGTTGCGGTCACTTCGCATCTTCCTCATGTCCTCGCTTTCGCACTCGCCGCTCTTGCGGGGGAGAGATCGCAGGTCGAACCGCAACTCTTCGATCTCGCCGCTGGCTCCTTCGCTTCGGGAACTCGTGTCGCACGCAGTAGTCCTGAACTGTGGCGCGATATCTGCATTGCCAATCGTGACGCTCTGGCGGACGCTCTGCGGGCTTATCGTGATGAATTGGATCTATCACTCACCTGTCTTGAATCCGCCGACCCGGAGGCGCTACTGAGCGTTTTTCGCCGGGGGCATGATTCCGTCGTGGGGCGTTGATCTCACAATAAAGAAAGTGATCCGGGAAGCGGAATCGGGCTTGTAAACCTGCAAGGCGGGAAGCTTGCGGTATGATGACGAATGTGGAAACCCGTCTGATTACTCCGGTAAAAGCCCCGATCCGAGGCGTCGCTTTCGTTCCTGGCTCCAAAAGCATAACCAACCGCGCCCTTGCCCTGGCTGCCCTTTCCGATGGTGTGACGGCGCTGACGGGGGCGCTTTTCGCCGATGATACCCTGCGGATGCGGGAATGTTTGACCGCGCTCGGTTTTGTTGTGGAGGCGGAGGAAACGTCGCAGACCATGACGGTTCAGGGGCGAGGCGGAATCATTTCTGCGACAGCGGCGGAACTGTTTGTGGGAAATAGCGGGACGACTGCTCGTTTTGTAACGCCACTGGCGGCGCTCGGACATGGAACTTTTACGCTCGATGGCGTTCCCCGAATGCGTGAGCGTCCTATGGGGGACTTACTGTCCGCTCTGACTGCTCTGGGAGTGGACGCTGAAAGCCTGTCCGGCAATGGCTGTCCGCCGATCCGGGTTCATGCGAAGGGTCTGCAAGGCGGAACCTGCTCCATTCGCGCTGATTCCTCCAGCCAGTTCCTCTCCGGTCTTCTGCTAGCCTCACCGTGCGCTGAGGGAGTAAGAACACAGATCCATGTCGAAGGACCGATTCTTTCCGCACCCTACATCAGCATGACCGTACAGATGGCGCGGGCGTTTGGCGGTGTCATTGACGACAGTGTGGATGGGCGCATCTACGAGATTCCCGGTCGCCAACGCTATTCCTCGCCTCATGTCTATGCGATTGAACCGGACGCTTCCGCAGCGACGTATTTCTGGGCGGCGGCGGCGATCACGGGCGGATGCGTTCGCGTACAGGGCATCGGCAAGGATGCAATGCAGGGCGATGTCGAATTTGTCAATATTCTGGAGGACATGGGCTGTAAAGTGACACGGAGCGACGATTTTATCGAAGTCGAGTACGTCGGACGACTCCACGGCGGAACCTGGGACATGAACGCCATTTCCGATACGGTGATGACTCTTGCCGCTGTCGCCCCATTTGCCGACTCACCGACCGTCATCGAAAATGTCGCGCATATCCGGCACAAAGAAACGGATCGCCTGCATGCTGTCGCCGTCGAACTGACAAAAATAGGCGTTCGGGTTGAGGAGCGGGATAGTGGGATGACTATCTATCCGGAATCTAAAATGAAACCAGCGATCATACACACCTACGATGATCACCGTATGGCGATGGCATTCGCTCTGATCGGTCTGCGCGTTCCTGGTGTGACTATCGCCGATCCTGATTGCGTCGCCAAAACCTTCCCGGACTACTTTACGAGGCTGGAACAATTGGCTGCCGGTGCGACAGGATACAATGAATTAGATGAAAAATGACACTATAGCCATTGATGGGCCTGCCGGAGCCGGTAAAAGCACCGTTGCGCGTTTGCTGGCGCGCCGTCTCGGATTTCTTTATGTAGATACCGGAGCGATGTATCGCGCCGCGGCGCTAGTGGTTGAACGTAATGCCGTTGCGTTCACGGCAGAAGATGAAATAACGGCTTTGATACGTTCCGCTCGTATCGAATTCGTCAATGGCGAAGGAGACACGCAATATCTTTATCTGAATGGCGAAGATGTAACGGAAGCGATCCGTACGCCCGGAGTGGCTTCGTTAGCGTCGCAAGTATCCGCCATACCCGGCGTCCGCCGTGCGCTGGTGGCGTTACAGCAACAACTGGCGGTTTCGGGCGGTGTGGTGATGGAGGGCCGCGATATTGGGACTGTGGTCGCCCCGGACGCTGAAATAAAGATATTTCTGACTGCGACCCCTGAAGAACGTGCGAATCGTCGTCATGCGGAACTGGCAGCTCGTGGAAACGATGTTTCGCTGGAATCGGTGCGGGCGGATCAGGATGAGCGGGACGAGCGGGACGCTACTCGTCAGGTCGCGCCTCTGGTCGCTGCTTCGGACGCGATCATTCTCTACTCAGATGGCCAAACGCCTGAAGAAATTGTGGAAGACATTGTCGCCATGACGGAGGCTCGGAGGCGCGAGGCGTAAGCGTGGAGTCAAAGGAATCCTTCCGTCCGGAGAAATCCGATAAATCAGGCGCATCCGCCGTCCCGTCCGCCCGGCACTGGCCGGATACCTACTGGCTACTGGAAGGCGTAAGCCTGCTGGTTCTGAATTTAATCGGTGGACTTTTTGTTCAGGGCGAAGAAAACATACCGGAATCCGGTCCGGTGTTGATGGTGTCGAACCATGTTTCCTATCTTGACCCGGTCGCGATTGGGGACGCTTCAACGCGCCGTGTCGTTTTCATGGCGAAGTACGAGTTGTTCAACAATCCGCTGTTGAATTTTCTGCTACGTGGCGTCGATTCGTTTCCGGTGAAGCGCGGAGAACCGGATCGGGCGGCGTTCAAAAATACCCTTGCGATGCTTGAGGAGGGACGGGTGGTTTGTATCTTCCCTGAAGGCACACGTAGCGAATCTGGCGAGTTGATGGAAGCGGAACCGGGAGCGGTGATCTTTGCCATGAAAACTGGTTGCCCGGTCGTTCCGGTATATGTCTCCGGTTCCAAACGCGTGCTGGATCTGGATGGGAAATTACGGAGAGGAAAGATCACCGTCGCATTCGGTGAACCGTTCCATTTGCCGCGTAATTTCAATCGCGAAAACGGCGGTGAACGTCTGATGACCGCAATTGCGGAAACGCGTGACCGGTTTCGTGATCAACCTTCCCGTCGAATTCGTCCCCACTGGATATGCAAACCACCTGAGGGTAGCAGGAGGTAGTCAGCTGGCGCACTGACTACCTTCGCCGTTCGTATCCGACACTGTTTCCAGAGTAGGAAATGGAACCTGATTTTTACAGATTCCGTGCGTAAATCCATCCTTATCCGTTGTGTCTGATCGATATTTTCAATCTGACCGACAGATCGATTAATGCGCTTCCGATGTAACAAGCTCGGTCAACTCCACCGGACTTGATTCCGAAGGAGCGGACTCAGAGCCGATAGATGCACTGACGAGGCTTGCGCTTTTGAAAAGTAACTGACCGCCTTCTTGAACATCCAGTAAAACGGTTCCCTTGAGGACGCCGTCAAGCAATGCGCGATCCATTTCATAACGTGCAATACGTTCGGGAGCGGGTGCGGTTTTACGACGTCGCGGGCGTGAACCCAATTCCGTCAGAACATCACCTTCTTCACGGACTTCACGGGCCCAGGAGATGACCGAAGCAAGCAATTCCGGAGTAGCGCCGGTTGAACCCCGACTTCTCAGTACTGCATCTACAATGGTCGCTGTTTCTTGCGCTGAGTCGTCGCTAATTGCACGACGTGGGCGACCAGGGCGACGTACGGGCGTCGCTCCAGTATCGCCGATGGCGGCGCGTGGCGTTCGCGGTACTCGCGTTGCACGGGGAGTTACCACACTATTTGAGTTGTCTTGAGTTTCCGAGCTGTCCGACGCTTTTCTACGAGGCATAGAATGCGTTTCCCTTCCTTGTCACTTTAATATACTGTAAGTGACTCTTAATCTATTGACAGGATTCTCGCACAATTGTAATTGTTTCTTGTTTTTTCGCATTTGGACGCACGAGAATCACGCCTGCGACGTAATCTGTCGGAATATTCTACCCTAAAATCGTTTTTTTAAATCGTTCTAACGAAGAAAGCCGCCGAAATATTTCGGCGGCTAAGATAATCCTATGACTCAAATATCATTTGCATGGCTAGATTACCTGCATTGGCATCAGAACGCACAAATAGTCCGTTGCATTATCACCTATCGGACGCAGGATACCTGGTCGCAAGGGTTCAGTCAATTCTAATGCCACACCTTCAGTCTCTACAATGCTCAGCACGTCATTCATGTACTTGGCATTGAACGCGATGGTAATATCGTCGCCCTCACGAGCGACCTCAATTTCATCCCGTACCGAACCGATAGTGCCGGATTCCGCCGAAAGCGCGAGTTGCGCCCCTTCCGTTTCGAGGACGACACGGTGAGCGTTATCACGTGCGACGATGGAAGCGCGCTTGACCGCCTGTTGAAACGCTTCTGTTTCCAGAGTCAAACGTCGGTCGAACGACGTTGGTATCACGCGTTCGTAATTAGGGAATTGACCTTCCAGAAGCCGGGTGGTCATGGTGGTTTTATCTACCTCGAATCGCGCCTGTCCCTGCGCCAGAGAAACGGTGACCGTATCATCATCCCCGGCGAGGCGAATCAGTTCATTCATGGCGCGGGCGGGGATAATAGCGGTCGCCGAACCTTCGCCTGCGATCTTCTCCGTCCTCACCGCAAGTCGGTGTGTATCTGTGGCTACTAACTTGAGCGAATCGCCGGTGAAGGCAAGCAGGACGCCTGTGAGGATAGGTCTGGTTTCGTCGGTCGATACGGCGAACAGGACGTGGCGAATCATATCCTTGAGCAACTGACCGGGCAGAGCAAAGCTCGCGGTCGGTGTCACGTCCGGCGGAGCCGGAAATTCTTCCGCAGGGAGGCCAAGAATATTATAGTCGGAACGGGCGCAACGAAGATGGATCTTGTTGTCTCCGACATTTCTTTCGAGCAAGACATCGGTTTCCGGTAACGCTGCAAGGATTTCCGCGAAGACGCGTGCGGGAACCGTAAACCCCTGTGTTCCTTCATCCGCGTCCAGAGAAGCTTGAAGTCGGGCGGGCAGAGTGCATTCCATCCACATTTCAAGGTCGGTGGCTGTCAGCTTGATGGAGCCATCGCCCTGTGGCTGGGCGAGGATATGGGAAAGGATCGGAAGCGTCGACCTACCGGAAACGGCGCGACCTACCGATTGAACGGCTTCATAGATATCTTTTCGCTGACTGGTTACATGCATCGCATTCATGATCGTTTGTTCTTTCAAATCGCCTGCATCGCATTACAGGGGTGTAGATTAGGTTGACAGAATTATCAGGTTGACAGAAATGGTTAAGTGATCCCATCTCCAAATATTGACTCAAACGGCTCATTTCTATCATTTTCTCAGAAAGGCATCGGTAGCTGATACCGGACTCGCTCACCTTCTTCCGTAGTTTTTAGATGTTCGTTATCCGTACGCAATCGGATCAGTACCCGCGCCCGGAAGGCGTCCGAGGCGATAGTCTCGTGCCGTTCGCTCAGCAAGCGTCGATGGACGATTCTCAACGTCTCCGTTTCCCAGGCGCAATCCCGGCAGGTCAGGAGGTGCGCTTCAATCCGGAGGGCTGTCTCTTCCGATAAATCGTTTTCCACATACGAATTGATCAACCCTGAGATATCTTCACAGGTCATGAAGTCGCCTCCCAATCCGCCAGTCGGTCGCGCAGGGCGCGGCGGGCGCGATACAACAGGGATTTCGTCGCCGCAACCGACTTTTCCAATACCAGAGCCGCTTCAGCATGCGAAGCTTCCTCGATATCGCACAATATGAGCGTCGTTCTCCATTCCTCTGGCAAAGAATCGAGCGCCTGACGCAATTGACGCCGTGCCATGAGTTTTTCCGCTTCTCCGGCGGCGTCATTCGACGCCGGATATCGTTCCGCCTCCGGGGATGTCAGGGAAAGCGTCGGCAGACGCAATTGTCGTCGTCTGTCCCGGGCAAGATTGCGAATAATCGCAAATAGCCAGGCAGAGAATGTTTCCGATTCCCCTCGGAACTGATGCGCCTGTCGGAAAGCGCGTAGAAATGCTTCCTGAGTGACCTCTTCCGCGTCTTCCCGGGTTTCCGTTAACCGGACGGCAAGACCCATCGCTCGGTCTACATGACGTTCGAACAGAATTTCGAGCGCACGAGCGTCTCCCTCCCTGAATCTGGCGATGAGCCGCGCTTCAAACATATCGGTCGTCACTTAGACGCCCCCCGCGTCGTTCATCAGGGTAGACGTAACAAGTCGCGAAAAAGCGTCGCACATCGGAAGATTTTTTTTCATCCGAAGATTATAGCAGGGGATCGTGGAGAAAGAGTTTCGGGTTGGAACGAAAAGATACGACGATGCGGTCTATGTCCTGCTTTCAATAGTTTCCTGGCGTTACTTTTCCCAGTATGACCGGCGCACGGGCTCCTGTCACTGAGGGCAGGTTGGAAGGATTGCCCAGCAGGGTCTCATTGGCAAGAATGGCGAAGGCGATGGCTTCTTTGGCATCGCTGTCGAGCGGGTCTTCGAGGTTCTCGTGCGTGATCACCTTTTCTTCGCCAAACTGTTTTCGCAAAATAGCCATCAGGGTCTTGTTTCGTACGCCGCCGCCGCCGATAACGATCTGATCAGGCGGGGTTGGTAAAAACCTATCGTAAGCGTCTGCGATGCTGAGAGCGGTAAATGCCGTGACAGTTGCGGTCAAATCCTCTATAGCAGCATCACCATATATACGCAATAGCTCATGCCACAGGGAACGACCAAACTCCGCACGACCCGCAGACTTCGGCGGCGGCTGGACAATCCAGGGGTGATTCAAAAGCCATGCGAGCAGATCATGATGTATTTCCCCGGTGGATGCCAGCATCCCATCCCGGTCAAAAGTTTCAGCTCCGTCACTGGCATACTCCGCCGCCAGATCGATCAGCATGTTGCCAGGGCCGGTATCAAAGCCCAGAACGCTCTCCGGGGGTGCGTCCGCCGGAAGATATGTCACATTGGCGATTCCGCCGATATTCTGAATCGCCCGTGTTTTCGTAGGATGGGTGAGGAGGCACCAGTCAGCATAGGGAACCAGAGGAGCTCCCTGTCCGCCCGCCGACATATCCGCCGACCGGAAATCGGAGACTACAGGGACTCCGAACCGTTGTGCCAGAATTGATGGCTCTCCGATTTGAAGGGTTGCCGCAAGTTCCGGTGAATGGGCGATTGTCTGACCATGAGAGGCGATAGCATCAATAGAGCTTATGGAAATTCCGCCCTCGATGAGAACCGTTTCAACCGCATCCGCAAACAGGCTACCAATTTCCACATTGACATGTGAGACCAGTTGCGCATCCCCTTCGCCGTGCGAGAGCATGAGGATTCGCTCGCGTAATCGTCGCGGCATTCCGAAAGTGATGAATTTCCGTAGAGACACTTTCGTATCGCGCCGACTACCAGATACCTGTGCAATCACGGCGTCGACGCCATCGGCGGAAGTCCCCGACATCAGGCCCACGATCAGACGTTCGCGCTTCTGCGCATAGGAGCGAAGCTTATCCCAGGGATTTTCCATCGTTACGGATTCGTCATTTCATCGGTTTTCGATACGATCAGGCGGGTTCCTGTGAATTCACTTCGCCATCGAATGACAGGCGGGTTGGGACATTCTCCAGTTCCGTTTCCAGATGCACCGGGCGTCCCCAGAGACGATAAATCGCACGAATCGTCTTTTCCGTGTAATTGGCGTCCAGGTCTTTGCCATCGTGGTAGTGCTTCAGGTAGAGTTCGCCCCGCCGCTGATAGTCGCCATCTTCTACCTTGATCACCGGAACGCCGAAATTCGTCATTCCATTGACCAGTGAGTCACGCACCTGTTGCCAGTCGGTAGTCTGCACCTGCCATACTTCCTCGCCGTCCACTTCCTCTTTGCGATAGGTGTACATATCCAGACGCTTGACGAGCGGCGCGGTCAGATACTTACGAAGGAAGGAAGCATCATTTTCCTCTTCGCAAACTTCGAAGATTTTTTGCCATCCTTCACCTTTCGGTCGTGGGTGCGGTCGTCCGAGCCAATCAAGTTCGGTCTCATCGCCTTCTTCGACTTTGCCATCCCAACGACGCTCGATATCTTTGAGGATTTGAAATCCCACATAGTACGGGTTGATATTCATTTTGGAAGGCGAGGGGGATAACACTCCCGAATGCAACCTCCGAAACTCCCAGATATCCTCAGACTTTGTCAGATATCGTTCCAGAATCCGTTCGTGCGCCAGAGATGCGAATCCTTCATTCATGATTTTCGTTCGCATCTGCGGCAGGAAGTAGAGCATTTCTTCCCGCACCATCGAAATGATATCGCGTTGCCATGGCTCCAAATCACGTCCGTATCGCGCCAGGAATGAAAGCAAGTCCTTCTCGGGCTCTTCCGGAAATTTACGATGGCGCGGCTTGGGCGCCGCCTCTTTTCCCAGAACCTGCCAGATATCATCATAATCCGTCTTGCGCTCGTCGGATTTGACGAACGGAGACCCATCCGCCGGAATAGAACGCAGGGTAGTCGAACTGGGATCGAAGTGTTCTTCGACGCACATGACCGCGTCCATGAAATCTTCCACCGCTCGCCAACCATATTCTTCCTCGTACTGGATGATGCGGTCGCGGTGCAGACGCACCTTCTCCACCATGCGGCGGTCGGTATGCGCGAAATAGGTGTTGTGTTTGAAGAAATGACAGTGCCCGATGACGTGCGCGATGATGAGTTTATGGCTCAACATCGAATTTGAGTCCATCAGGAACGCCTGACAGGGGTCGGTGTTGAAGACGATCTCGTAGATTTTGGAGTAGCCGTACTCATAGGAGGTTTTCTGCCGATGGTAATCTCGCCCGAAGGTCCAGTGTGAGAACCGCGCAGGAAGACCATACGCCCCCAGTTCATAGATTACATGGACCGGGACTACCTCAAAATGCGTTGGATACGGATCATAACCCATCTCCAGCGCAATTTCCCAGATTTCCTCAATCGAGCGTTCCAACTCCTCGCGCTCTGCAAAACTCAGCATGGCGTTCACTCCCTGAACCCTTTAACACAGAAAAATAGGTAACTGATGGTTTGCTACCATCTACCCGTAATCCGACCCCAAATGAAGGTTAATACCACAACGGTAAAAATGGTATATCCAATGCGCTCAATCAACACTGTTTGCGACCATAGGGCTTTGACACGTTCACGCCGTTCGGTCTCAACATGCTTTCCCATTCTGTAGCCATTGGCGGTGATATCGCTTTTTTCTTTCTGGATTCGGGCGACTACTTCCCGGATATTAAACTCTTGCGATAAATCCTGTGACTGTGTTTCTGAAGCTATGTTTGATTTCTGATTTAGCATTTTTGCCCCGCTTCAAATCATCTGATCTGCAATTTCTGCCATTCGCTTCGCAAACTGTGGAAAACCAAAATCCTTTCGTACCATCGTTGCAGCTTTACACCCGATACGCCGCTGCTCGGATTTGTTCCGCCACAGAGATAACATCGTTTTGCGCAACGCTTCCGCATCGCCGGGAGGGACGAGAACGGCGGTCTCATTTTGTTCTACGTAATCGCGGATGCCGGGAGTGTCCGAGACGATAACCGCTTTTCCGACTGCCATAGCCCGTAGCAGAGCGCTCTGTCCCGCAGAATAATCGGTTCCCGCTCGCAGGGGGACGACGTGGAAAGTCGCTCGCGCCACAAGTTCATCTGCCTCCACGCCGGAAACGCGATTATGGCGGTCAATAATGCGTAAAGGCAAATCCGTTCCCTCCACGGCGCGACGGAGGGTCTCGTAATCTCGTGCGGAATCGCCGATCGCCAGAATGTATCCTTCATCCCTGTCAGCGATTTTTTCGTCATGGCGCCAGGGGGTAGGGACAAACGAAAAGCGCGAAGATGGGATTTTTAGCATCGCCGGATAAGTGTCCCGTTCCGCTCGTGAAAAACAGGCGATATGATCCGCATCGGCGAGTATCCGCGCGATCAGTGGCAACGCCCGCCGAATCGGATTCTTCAAAATGGGTCCCACCACGACCAATCGCGAACGAACTTTTACTGCTCGAGACTGCAACAATGCAATCGCCAGCGCTGTTCGCAACTCCCAGGCAAAGATGACATCCGTCCCGACCCATTCCGGACGCCGTCGTGCCAGGTGTGCAAACTCTCGCAGGTAGGCTATCCCTGGACTGGCGGTTTCCTGCCCTCCGATGACCGTGCCCCGGAATCCTTTCGGAAGATAGCGAAACGCCCAATCCCCGTTCTCGCTCCACGGAACGACAAAGGTCAGCGAAAGAGGCTTGCCGTTTCCCTTAACCTGTCGGCGAGGCGCTGCCGGAGAAGAATCGTTGCAGTGCGGGCCAGACATCGTTTTTGTCATTGATTTTCACCAGCACAACGCGAGGATCGGTGGCGAAAGCGTCCTCATACGCCTGTCCCAGCGGAGCGAAGCCGAAGGAGGATTGCCAACCGTCATTGCCAATTTCCCCATAGCCGATAAGATTGACGATCTTTCGAAGTTTTTTGACCAGTTCGACGCATTCCTGATCACCCCAGTTATAACCATCGGAAAAGAGAAATGGGTAGATATTCCACTCACGGGGATCATACCGCTTCTCGATCAATTTCAGACACAGGGAATAGGCGGATGACATGCGAGTCCCGCCGGAGTCGCCCAGACTGAAGAACTGCGCTTCGCTGACTTCTTTCGCTTCGGTATGGCAGGTGATGAAAACGATTTCACAGTTCGTGTATTTGGTGCGGAGGAAACGTAACATCCAGAAGTAGAACGAACGGCAGATATACGCTTCGAACTCGCCCATAGAACCGGAAACATCGCGCATGGCGAAGATGACCGCATTCCGTTGCGGCTCCGTGACCATTTCCCAGGATTTGAAGCGCTTATCTTCTTCTCGGATAATCAGTTTGCCGGTATTTCCCTCACGAGCGTTACGGCGCATCGCCTCCAGAATCGTTCGCTTCCGGTCCAGATTCGCCGTCAGACCTCGCTTAGAAATGGAGTTGAAGTCCATCGAATCGGACGGGACTTGTTTTTCTCCCTTATCTTCCAGATTCGGAAGGCGTAAATCTTCAAATACCATATTGGCGAGGTCATCGATAGTCAATTCCGCTTCATAGAAGTCAACGCCGGGTTCCTGACCTGCTTCCTTGCCTTTGCCTGCCCCTTCTTGCTCAGAAGGGGCGCGGGCAATAATATCGCCCGGTTTGGTCTCACCCTGACCCTGACCGACCCGTTCCTGATCATTCGGGTCGAAGCGGATATGGGGCAACTCCAGACCCCGGATAGGGATTTTAACAATTTTGTCCCTGTCCGCGGTGATGATGTCTTGGTGCGCGACGACGTCGGAGAGATTTTTCTTGATAATCTCACGCACCTTTTCGTTATGACGCGCCCGGTCGCGTTCCGCTCTACGGTGCAAATCCCAGGTATCGGTGGATAGAGAATATTGCTCTGCCATAGTATTTAGACGAGTCTCCGCAATTGAACGTTGCCGTAGGAATAGCGATCAGACGACGTTGATTTGCCGTCGTAAATCCTCCGAAATCACGCTTTCCTTACCTTCCTCCGCCGTCGCATCTTCCTTGATCCCGCTGATAGAACCATTAGCTTCGAGAAGCACATAGCGCACCTCTTCGAGGCAGGAGACGCCTTCTCGGCACAATCCCGCCAGTAATTCTTCATTCGATAACGATTCCGCTTTGAGTTGGTCTTTCAGAATCTTGCTTTTGTGCATCAAGGGTAGGCTTCTCTTCGATCTTCTCCTATGCGCCGGGAGACTGTGCGGACAACCGATCCATACCGGCGGAAAGCGCCAGAATACAGTCGCCCCGTCCATTCTTTTATGTCCGCCAATATATGCGTTTTCATGGTCTATCGGTTCAGCAACGTGCCGACGTACTTGAGGAGTTCGTTGGCGGAGACGGGGTTGTAGCCGTGCTCGTTGCAGAGGCGTTCGACGACCTCGTTGATACGCTTCAACTGATCGGCGTCCGGAGTTTTGGCGCTGGTCGTGATTTTGACGATGTCCTTCAGGTCGCTGAAAAGTTTCTTCTCGAGCGCTTCCTTCAAACGCTCGTCCGAACCGACACCGAAACTGCCGCCGCGACGGGATACCGACGCCACCGAGCGCATGATGCCCTCGCGGAACTCGCGTTTGGCGTTCTCCGAAATGCCGATTTGCTCCTCTATGGAACGCATCAACCGCTCGTCGGGGTCAACGTCCTCATGCGTGATGGGGTCTTTGACCTTGGTGCGGTTGCTGTAAGCGTCCACATTGTCGAGATAGTTGTCCAGAAGCGTCTTGGCGGATTGCTCGTAAGAGTACACGAACGCCCGCTGCACTTCCTTCTTGGCGATTTCGTCGTAGTCCCGTCGCGTTTCGTCAATGAATCCGAGCAGGCGGCGGTATTCCTCTTCCGAAGTCGAAACTTCCTGTAAGCCATCGCGGACGGAGCGCAGGGCGTCGATGGGGGTGATGACGGTCTTATTGCCCCGGACAAGCGCGGCGGATAGACGGTTCATAATAAAGCGCGGCGAGATGCCATGCATACCCTCATCCTGAAACTCTTCCTGCAACTCGCGGACATGTTTCTGATCCCAATCGCCGACCTGCTTTTCGCCATCGTAGAGTTTGAGTTTGGTCATCGGAGTGATACCCGACTTTTTGGACGGTTTCAGGCGGGACAGAATCGCGAACATCGCCGCGACGCGCAATGTATACGGCGCAATATGGATATGGGTCAGGTCGATACGGTCTTCAGACAATTGCGATTGCCCGATGAGCTTTTCATAGATTTTGATCTCTTCGGAAAGGCGGAGGTTATAGGGGACTTTGACCACAAAGATGCGGTCGATCATCGCCTCATTTTCCTTGTTTCCAAAGTACGAGTTGTATTCGAATTCGTTGGTGTGCGCCAGAACCACGAGGTCGGCGTAAATCAGGGCGAAGCGGGACGCCTTGATACGTTGCTCCCCGGCGACGGTGTTGAGTTCATAGAGGAAGCGCTTTTCCGCTTTCAACATCTCGATGAACTCCATGACGCCACGGTTGGCGATATTGAGTTCTCCGTCGAAGTTATACACGCGAGGATCGGACTCATTGCCAAGTTCCGCCAACGCCTGTATATTGACGCTCCCGGTCAGTTCCGCCACATCCTGCGATTTTGGGTCGGCGGGCTTGAAAGTCCCGACGCCACGACGATCTCGCTCCGACAGGGTAATGCGATGAACGGGAACCTGCGAGATATCGCCGCCCCATTCCTTCTCCAAACGATAACGGCAGACCGGGCAGAGATCGCCTTCGATATAGACGCTGTACTCACGGCGGAAATCTTCACGCAAATCTTCGGGAACGAGATGCAAGGGTTCTTCATGCATCGGGCATCCCTTGATGGCGTAAATGCCCCCTTCTTCTGTGCGGCTAAACTTTTCCATGCCCTTTTTCAGCAACGTGACGAGAGTGGACTTTCCTCCCCCGACAGGCCCAACAAGCATGAGAATCCGTTTGCGAATATCGAGACGGCGGGATGCGGGAGAGAAATACTCTTCCACCAATTGCGTCTGCGTCTTTTCCAGACCGAAAATCTCGCCCTCAAAGAACGTATAGCGGCGGCGACCATCGCCTAATTCTTCGACGCCAGCGCTGGTGAGCATATCATAAACGCGGGCATGAGCGAGGTCCGCCACTTTAGGGCTCTTGCGAATGATTTTGAGGTAGTCGGCGAACGTCCCTTCCCAGCGGAGTTTGTCCTCCAACTGGCGGTGTTCGGCGGCTGCCTTGAGGATATCGAAACTTGCCATCTACTCTCCTTAAAACCCAGATCAATACATTAGAAACGGCGACACTGCTGAGCTATGGAAGCTACGGACGCTCTGAAATTTTCTGCGTATTCAATTATGATTTTTATGTTGTGCGGATGTGTGCGGCGCATCCTTGCGCTTGAGTTGGAAATGTCTCTTACTGCTCAGACCGTTACAGAATCCGGTAGGGTTCCGGTTTCTACAAACGTTCCCATGGGTAAATACGAAGAGAGCAGGGACGTTCGTTTCGACAATTCTATCAAAGAGCGATACGGTTTTACCGATTGTCGGGCGACTGCATCGAGGTTTCAGGAAGGGGAAAGGAGCGCCCGGATAACGAGTCACCCGACATCCTGAAAATGACAGTTCGCCCGAAACGGAGCGGATTCAATATAACACACCTTTTCTTCGCTGTAAACGGCTACAAAGTAACCCGTAAGGAACCGAGACATACCGTAGGACGTAACCATAGAAGGCTGTCTGATAAGCGGCGCAACGAATAACGAATATGAAATTTTCTGATAACCGTGGTGATGACAGGAACAGGGACGAACGGCCACGTTCCATCCTCCAGACTCCCTTTCTGTTTCCTTTTTTTCTGCTTTGTCTGGGACTGTCGCTCTGGGCGGTAGGCGGAGGTTGTAGCGCCACTTCGACGATGGATTCGGATGAGGCGGCAAAGACGATCAATCTCGAAGTTGTCAACAGGGCAGTGGAAGCGATGAAGAAAGGCGAAACGGGCATCGCCAGTGGGTACATCAATCAGGCGGTGCGCGACGGAGGAGATTCCGCTATTGCCGCGACGATGGTGGGAGCTCAACTGATTCGCCTGGGGCGTCCCGCAGACGCCGCTCAATTTTTGCAGGACTGGGGAACGCGACGACCCGAAGCCGCCTGGGACCCCCTCTTCTATGTGACGCTTGGTATGGCGCACCGTTCGGTAGGCGATGTCGCCGCCGCAAACGCGGCGGACGCTTCCGCATTAGCGCGAGCCGAAACGATCATGAAGGATATGGGTAAACTTCAGCCCACGACGTCGTCGCTGGGCATGCTGAAAATCCGGGAAGCGGCGATTCGTTTCATGCGTGTGGGCGAGTACTTTACGTCCTACCAGGGAGCGTTTGATTTCAAACGCGGTTTGTCCGCCTTACGTGAAGCAGACCGAATAGCGCCGAATAACCCGTCGATCCTTAACCAACTGGGTTATACGCTGGCGGACAAGGGATCAACGAAAGTGGAATTTACCGAAGCGGTGCAACTTACCAAACGAGCGGTGGATATGGCGCCGGAGAACGGAATGATCCTTGATTCCTACGGGTGGGCGTTGTACAAGCTAAACGACTTTCAGGGGGCGCGTCGCGTATTGCGGCAGGCGGTGGATAGATCGCCCGATGAGCCGGAGATTCATTATCATCTGGGAGTTGTTTACGCTGAACTCGATATGAAACGCGAGGCGTTGCTGGAATTCGATCGCGCTCTGGTTTTATCTCCCGGCTATGGACCCGCCTTGCAGGAAAAACTGCGATTGTCCGGAGTTCCTTCTCCTCTGTAGAGGGATACTCCATCGTCGTAATTATGAATCTGCCGCCCCTGCAGCAGATTCTAAATCCATGTTCAGGATGATCCAGATTTCAGCGCCCCAGGGCTTCGGCGTGCAGAATCACGATATCGGGGCCATCCTGAAGCGCCGAACGGTAGCGCCGGGCAAATGGTTCTTCTGAATCACCGGGAGTCAGAAGGCTACGGACTTGCTGTAGCAGCGCCTGAGCCGATTCTTCCGTCATCGGATTCTTTTTATCTTCCTGCTCGAAATCAATCTGGGCGATCAGCGCCGAGAGTGGACGTAACCAGGCGAACCAGGGATCATGGATCAGTAACTGTAGTAGCTGCGGACCGCCGAGAGAAGGGCGATTGTAGATTTTTTCATAAGAGACACGCGAATCTTCCAGGAGAGCTTTATGCAAACGGAGGAGGGAGCGTCGGGTAGCTTCCACGCGTATCTTGGTCGTATCTTCCAGAATCATACACTATGGTATCGCAAAAGAGGAGTACTGGCTGATAGGACGGCCTGATAGGACGGCGCTTCGCTATCGCATTACCTGCAGTTAACGGTGGAAATCTTTCCCGTCCGGGTTCTCATAAATCGTCATGTCCGCTCCGGAATAGACTGTCCGTAACCCGTTAAGTGACAGGTCGGGCGAATCCGGCGGCGCTATCATGTATCTCGCTCTCTGCGTCTTCGCCGCCTCGATCGATTTGGTAAAGACGATATTGCCATTTTCCGGCGGGGAGGGATCTTCGCCATTATTCGCTTTCTTCGCGGATTCTTTGCGTTGCGCGGGGAACAACGAATCATAACCGGCGATATCGTGGAGTCTATACACCGTCAGAGCGTTGGGGGGAAGAACCGCGTCCCGGGGCGGCTGGTTCCCATTGCTCCAGAACTGGTTCAACGGCGCAATAAGCGCATTTTTACCGTTCTGTTGCAGGAAAGCGATTCCCGGAGTCACCGGGTAGATGGAGGACGGCGGCGAGGTCGGGTTATAGTCCTGACCCCAGGACCAGAGGTCAAGGATGGTCAGGGCAATCGCCATCGTGGCAACCAAAGACTGCCTTTCCGGTTTCGCCCTTCGCAATGCCGCGAAGGCTATCGCCGCAAGAACCAGGAGAACGATTCCGCGAATGGCATCAGGCGTTGCAATTTGCAGCAAGCCGGAAACAGGCGCCTGTGGTACGACGACTCGGGCGAACGATATGGCGAGGCTGGTTCCGATGGCGGTCAGCAAGACCGGGATCAGTATCGAAGTGAAGGCGGCGCGTCTTTTTGAAGCGGCATCTCTATCGCCCAGACGTAAAATGTCTATGCCATATCCTGCCAGAGCCGCAAGGGAGAAAGCGACCACGAAAAGACAACGCCCCGGATTTCCCGTCTGCGAGTAACCCGGAATCAGAAAGAAGAACGGTAGGTTAAGCCAGGTTCCGAATGCCAATAGCAACGAAACGAAAAGGACGATAGCGAAAAATCCACGTTCCCGGTATTCATCTTGCGGGGATGACGTTGGAATCCGCCAGGGCATTACGAGGGCAAAAACCGCGAGCATGGCGGGTAGGATGCCAACATAGTAGCACCACTCCGCATAATTATTCGTGTTCCAGTAAAACCCGCCATTGCGATTGGGATGCCCAAAGAAATCCGGAATCAACAAAGTGACGAGGTTTCGCAGAGGTAAGGCATTACTGACATATGCCTGATAACCTTCCATTGTCGCAGGTCCTGCCAAAGCGCGGGCGGAAACGCGGCTCAACTGCAATGCGGGAACAACTTGAGGCGCCGCAAGAGCCGCGCCAATAATAAGCGCGATTGCTGCGCCTCCCGCCCAGAGCGTAAAGGGCAGACGCTTGCCGCGCACATCGAAATGCCCGCGCCAGAGAAAATATATCCCCCCGGTCATCAGGACATAGAATGCGATTTGCAAATGCCCCGCCAGAAGGGTCATTCCGACGATGCAACCCGCCGTAAGCGTATAACCCAAACTCTTGCGTTCACATGCCCGATGTATACAGAGCAATAACCACGGTAACCATGCGGTGACACATAAAAAAGTAGGCAAAGAAAGCCACGTAATGATCGGTCCGCTCAGGCCGAATGTTACCGCACCCATTAAGGATGCTGGACGCGAACGACCAAATGCCCTCAAGAGCAGGTACATTCCTTTGATAGCCAGAAGGAGATGCAAGGCGGCGGACAAACCGAACGCGTACCAGAAGACTCCGAGACGATACATCAGGGAGAAAATCACAAGGTTGGGTGGATAGAAGGGCGCCGACTGCGAATTAGCCAGAAGAGGAGTCCCGCCCTCTGCGGCGAACGCATACTCATTCCAGAAAGGAATACGACCTTCGTTGATCTGTCGGGCAGTCTCCAGACGCCAGGGATAGAATTGGGTGATTCCATCGAATCGTAGAACATTCCAGGGCGAGAAGGAAGATCCCGTCGCTTTGTAGGGAGATACCAGACTCAACAGATCACCCGGTAAAAAAGCCTGCCCGGTGAAAAGCGGTCGGAAGAAGACCAGAAGCGGAAGAAACAGGAGAAAAGCGGAGGCGAGATGACGAAGACGGCGCGGGGACAACATTCGCTATTTTCTTGTTTCTTGTGGGAATCGTCTCACCCCGAGATTATTATTCATACGGAATTCGACCTGCTAGCGGTCTTCTCAGGATAAGCACGATATCATCCGTCATCGGGCTTATGCAAAATGTGACCGGCTACCGGAAGACCGCAAGGGTTTATCCCAGGTAACTCAAATTCTTCTGCGCTTCGTCATTGAACGGATCGAGTTCGAGAGCGCGATTGAAGGCGACCCGCGCCTTATCATCTTCTCCGAACATCGCATAGGTCTTTCCGAGGGTAACGATATATTTTACATTCGTCGGCGCGAGATAGACTGCTTTTTCCAGTGCGGGGAGAGTATTGTCATGGACTCGAAAACTATAAACGAGACCGATTTCATGAAACGCTTCTGCGTTCGACGGTTCCTCCCGAATGATGGACATCAGGAGGTTCTCCGCTTCATCGTATTCTCCACTGAGTTTCTGCTGTACCGCTCGGGCGAACCGCTCCGCCGTCGTTCCTGTCAATATGGCGCTTGACATAAATTCACAACCTCTGGCTATTCTTGCATTGCCTGCGGGCGACCGCATTGTAGCGCTTTCCGCCGTTGAAGGCAATAAAAATGCTCAGGATAAAGAGAATTTAGCAAAAAAAACTAAATTACCCGGTTTTTCCCTTGCCTGTACAAATTGTCTACAGTAACTCGGCAAGATTAGCGTTGCCGACCGGGACTCCAGACACCTTTCGTTTGATTCGCGCCAGAGCGTTGTCCACTGATTTTGTTTTACACCGAAGCTCATCAGCGATTTCCCGATAAGATTTTCCCACCTGATAGCCTGAAAGCACGCGCCATTCGAATTCGGAGAGGACTTGCTGGAGCGTGAATTGCAGCTGCCGGGTGTCTTCGGAGCGAAGGACGAACTCTTCTGGATCAAGGGAGTCATCACAGGTGAGAATATCAGAAAGGTTCCAGTCGGCTAAGGGGTCATCAGAAGGAGATTCAAGGGAAAGAGACGTATTGAGCGGTTGTTGTTTCTGACGGGTAGCTGTTTTGATTGCGGTAATAATATGGCGCTGGATACAGACTTTTGCGAATGCAGGGAAAGAAATCGCCTTATCGCACCGAAAGTCAACCACCGCTTGCCATAGCCCGATCATGCCCACCTGAAGCAAATCGTCCTTTTCAGCGCCGACCAGAAAATAGGACTTGACCTTTGTCTTGACCAGATTTCGGTATTTATAAAGCAGATATTCGGATGCCTGCGTCTCGCCGCGCTGAGCGCGGGCGACGACCTCACGATCGGAGAGTTCCGCATAGCGGAGCAGACAGAATCGGGGAACGTCGGTGAATGCTTTCGTCGTTGGGATCACGCCACTACTTCCTCAAGTCCGACTGACAGGTCTGCCGATGCATAATGCGACGGCGCCATGTCTTTTGTTTTGAATTTAGTCTCATCCTGATGGGATACGACACAGGAGAACGCTGGGCGCGACTCCGGTGTACGCAGACCATCGTGTTGGCAGGGGAAATCTCAGGGAAAGAAAGCTTCGCTGTAGCTACCTCCCGAACGTAGTCCTCATGACACGCCGGGTGACAACGGTTTTTGCAAACAGGCTCTCTACTGCCGGAAACTCCTCCTGCGCAATTATACCCATTCTTTTGTCAGTTTTGCAACGGGTGAACCAACTTTCACGGAAAAAAACGCGATCATTGCTGAAAAAAGTGAAGGAAAGCGGTATTCCGGGAATCCAAAGCCGTGAAGAAACGATATTGTTAGGGTCGATGACAACAGGAGACGAAAGTCTGATAGGAAGCGAGTGGAATAGAATTGCTCCGTCGTAACGCCTTCGATCCAATTTTGATGCTTGTAGTCTGACCTGATATGAGTGAATTAGCCATTCCTTCTGGCCTGATATCGCCGATGACCTTGCCGACCATCCCGACACGCTCGCCGTCTGGGACTGCTTCCGGCTCCACCACGGAGACGGATGCGGGAGGTAATGTCTCGTCCCGTTCCGCCATAGCACAACAGGATGTATCAGATAATGTCACCACGAATGCGGATACGATTCTGGCGCGACGAGCCGCGCAGGGCGATATGGATGCATTCCGCATTCTAGTTGAGCGATATCAACGACCAATGGCGGCTCTGGTTTCACGGATGACGCCCAATGCCGACGATGTCGATGATGTCGTGCAGGAACTTTTCCTCCGTGCGTGGAAGGGACTGCCGAACTTCCGGGGCGACGCTCAATTTTCTACCTGGCTCTATCGTATAGCGGTCAATACCGCGATCAAGCATCGGTCTCGCCGACGTAATGAGGTGCATCTATCTCTCTCCGCAGATGATATTTCCGGGGGGGTGGACGCCCTGCCAGCCCCAGAGGATGGAACTCCTTCTTCTGGCGGCGATCCATTTCGGGTTGCCGAGCGACGGGAACGGGAAGAAGCAGTCCGTGAGGCGGTCGCCTCCCTGCCCGATAAACAGAGAGTCGTGGTAGCGTTACACTATTTTGAAGGCCATTCGTGCGAGGAAATCAGTAAGATGGTTGGTTGTTCCCTTGGGACGGTCTGGTCGCGGTTACATTACGCGTGTAAGCGACTTAAGGGCGCTCTTGAAACGTCGGAAGGTCTGTGAAAGTATGTTAGGTTCCGTGGTTCAGCGATTTTTATGTCGACGGTATTCCTCCCTTCTTGCGGCATACAGCGAGGCGAGTCTGGATTCCACGACTCGCGCCCGGGTCGCCGCACATCTTAGCTCCTGTCCGAATTGCCGTGCGGAACGAGTGGAAATAGAAGCGGTAGCGACATTATTGCGCAAGCATCCTCCGGTCGCCGCCGCTCCTTCAACAGATTTGTGGGCGAAACTCGAAGCGCGAATCCAGGCGGAAGCTCCCCGGCAGGAAGTCGTTTTCATTCCGCAACCTGAACCCCGATTTGCATGGGACGCTTTTGTGCGTTCGTTCGCTTCCGCTGGTGCGGTTGTCAGTGTCGCCGTAGTCTGTATGCTGGCTGTTTTGCAGAAGGGACTGGAAATCTATCCGAGGACTCATGCCACCGACGTCATCCTGCAAGCTAAAACGCTTTCCCAACCGGATACCGTAACAATTTCGTTACTGCCGCAGAAAACAGGTGACGGAATCGGCAAGCACGCGCCGATAAATGCGCTGAGTCCGGCTCTTGCGGCAATGCCACGGATTGCATCACGCCCGAATGGCGAGGCTGTGAAGAGCGTTGTGGCAGAATCGATAAATCAATCCCCGTCATCCTTCGTACCTTCAGTTAACTCGATCAAGCGATCCTCTCCGGTGCGCCTGTCCGTTGTCTCGGAATCGCGATCCCGACGGGGTGTTGCGCCCAAAGCGAACGTTTCCCTGCGTTTTGTCGCAAATTCCCAGCGACCGGTCGCCGCTTCGACTCCAAACATAGCGGATACCTCAACCCGTGCGGCGGCATCTTCGATGAATTTGTCAGAAGTGAAAGATGGGAGTTTGACCTCGGTGACCGCGCAAGAGGATTCCCTCACCCGTGATAGCAATTACGCTTTCGCGAGTACAACAACAACGGAGGGTGCAAAAGAGGAAACGCATACAGCAGATTCCGCCGCTAGACTTCCGCTTCGGCAGGTCGCGTGGGTTCCGGACGCCGAACTGGAAAGACGCGCCGTGCCCGCATCGGCATCCGCCGCAGACCCTCTGATGCAAGAGCGTCAGCGACAGACCCTGTTCTCGTACTCCCGATAACTTATGTCGCAACCACGAATTCCCGTAACTCGATACCGTCTTACTCTGAGCCTCATTGTTCTGGCTACCTTGAGTGAGGGGAGTGTTGTCGCGGCGCCGGTTCAGAACCGTGAGCAAAAAGAGTCCTCCAGAAAGACATCGTTTACAACGGGAAACAAGCCTCTGGCGATCAAACCGGTGGACGAGGCGGCAGGGAAACTCGCTCCTGAAGCGGCGAGGCGCCTCGTCGAAGGAGATGCGGCATTGCGGCAGGGAGATATGACCCTTGCGGCGCGAGGGTACCTGCTGGCAGTCCTGGTAAATCCTCGTGACCCAATGATACGACTCGCTGCCGGAGTCGCTCTGGCGGATCTGGGGCGCGGGGCTGATTCACTGGCGCAGTTTCGTAAAGCGGTGGAATATGCCGAAGATGATGTTATCGCGAATCTCCTGCTACAAAATGCCCTGACGGAGAGCGGATCGGTGTCAGAAGCGCAAATGCTGAATCAGGACATCTACCGCCGGTTCGGACGCTCCCAGGGAGGGGGTCTGGATGCTTCCACATCTATTGCGCGACTGCGAGAGATGCTGCGGCGTCATCCTGACTCACCCTTATTCGCTCTCTTGATGGGGGATGCCTACCAGCTTTCCGAACTGTGGGACAAGGCGGACAACTCCTACCGCCGCGCTATCGCACTGGCTCCGAACTGGTCGAAGCCTCGGGTCAATCTTGGCTTGTCACGTCTGGCGCAGGGAAAGACCAGCGAAGCTATAGCGCAGTTCGAACAGGCATTGAATCATGACCCCAAAAACGTCCAAGCGCGTCTCTGGAAAAGCGATGCTGAATTGAAGGCGGGAAAGAACGCTCAGGCTATCCGTACCCTGGCTCCTTTGATGACGTATCAGGTCACCTCCCATCAAATCGATGCCAACTCCGCACGGTCAAATATCGTCAATAACGGTATTGGGTATGTTACGGGTGCGGGCGTCGTGAAACCGGTAGATAAAGTCAAGGTGCCTTCTGTTATCGCTCAGGCATACGCCAATGTCGGGCGTGCATTCGCTAACTCGCGCGATTTTGATAAGGCGGCTCTGAATCTCAACCGTGCGCAGGAACTCGCTCCCAATGATCCTACTCCCTCAGCATTGCTGGGAGATATTCGGCTACAGAACGGAGAGTATGCGGCGGCGGCGGACTCTTATTCCACAGCGTTGAATCTGGTACGCGATGGGGGCTTATTTGCGCGACGGCCTTTTTTGTATCGTTCTCTCGCGGAAGCGCAACTATCGGCGAGGCGCCCGGAACAGGCGCGGCGGACGCTTGAATCCGCCTTGCGTGATGAACCAGGGAGTTCCGCCCTGTGGCATCGCCTGAACGCACAGGCGTTCGCGGCGCAAGGTGAAATTGAGAAAGCGCGTGGGGAACTGAAAGCGGCGCTCTATGCCGAATCGGGACCTTATCCTCTGGATGCGCTTCGCGCCGCTGATGCGCAAGGAGCGTTGCCATGGCTTCAGGAAGAATGCAAAAGCGATATGACCGCCGCAGAGACCGGTTTTCGCAACCGGCAAACGGTGAACGGCGGAGTGAGCGTTTCCAGCGTTCCAAAGCAGGAAAGGACGCCTCAACTGCGCATTCAGGCGTTGATGGCGTTGGCTCATATCGCTCGTTATCAAAATGCGCCCGCCTTTGAAGTGGCTTACCGCATGCAATTGATACAGGCAAGAAGCGACGCTCGTATGCCGTTGAGCGCCTGGGATTACTTTCTGATGGCGGAAACCTATGATCAGCGACTTCTGGAACCTATCAACGCTCGTGCCTCCTATTCCCGTGCATTGGAGATCGGCGGGTTGAGCGATGGCGCAACACGTTGGGCGCGGCAACGTCTGGAAAAGCTCACCGCTTCTTCGTTCAAGCCGAAATAAGTCCTGATGCCCGGACAAGCGGTGACTTCAGGATATTTTCTACAATTACTCGCTTATTGACATTCGGAAAAAGGTATAAAGGTATAGAGGTATACTGATGCGGAAAGGGAATGCGATGACGCCAGCGACATCCGGTGAAACGCCTCTGTACCTGCCCGAACCGCTCTCAATGATCGACGAAGAACGGGATATTGATGCGTTCAAGCAATATTTGCGCGAACTTTCTCCCGAAGCGTTATGGGATGTGTACGCGCATCTGGACGAAGATCGCTATCCCCGTCGTCACGAAGCGGTGCGACGGGAAATAAATGGGCGGCGACTCCTATACTTCCCCCTGTACTCCGAGTTTGAAGCGCGTCTGCGAACCCTCTTTTTCGCGGCGGTTATTTTTTCACTACTCGCGGCGATCATGCATGGCATTCCGATGGCGCTGGCGGCGACTGCGAAGGTCTCCCAACATTTCGGCGGCGATACTGTTGCAGGCTCTGGAAGCATTGGTTACGAAGAAGCGATGCGTCGCGCACTGGCGTTTTCCAGTTTATCCTATCGTGAATTGGTCACGTACCGGAATCTATCAACTTTTTTTCGTGGTCTGACCGAACTCTCTTTGATAGGGATATCCATACTTTTACCTTTTGCAGCGTATCAGGCGGCACGTCGTCGTCTTCGTCTTGATGTGGTCATCACGGGGCTTCTCTGTGCGACTCTGGCGGGTGGATTATTGCGGTTCGCTCTTCGTTAGCGATCGCTCGTACAGGAATGATACTATTCTCTGAATATGCCTAATTTGGTAACGCCACGTGACCATGCCCGTCGTGTACTGCACGAAGAGGCGGACGCCCTGCGATTGATGGCGGATCGACTGGATTCGTCTTTCGATGACGCCTGCGAGATGGTTCTGCGCACCAAGGGACGAGTCGTTGTCACCGGTATGGGCAAATCCGGTAACATTGGGCGTAAGGTGGTCGGGACGCTTGCCTCCACTGGAACCCCTGCTCTTTTCCTGCATCCCGGCGAAGCTCTGCACGGCGATCTGGGCATGGTAACTGGCGACGATACCGCGCTTGCGATTTCCTACAGCGGTGAAACGGATGAAATACGTGCGATCCTTCCTTCGTTGCGTCGTCGTGCGGCTTTCCTGATCGGGATGACAGGAAATCCTGTTTCGACTCTGGCGGAAACCTCCGATATCGTCCTGAATGTCGCTGTCCTGCGTGAAGCATGTCCTCTGGGGCTTGCGCCCACGACCTCAACCACAGCAATGATTGCACTGGGAGACGCTCTGGCGATTGCAGTTATGGAGGCGAGAGGGTTTGGAAAGACGGAATATGCCGCCTTACATCCGGCAGGTTCATTGGGTCGTCGCCTTCTGTTGCGGGTGGCGGATGTAATGCGAACCGGCGACCAGATAGCCATCGTATCTGAATCGGCGACCGTGCAGGCGGCTCTTTTCGCTATCACACGTGCGGGAGCCGGGCTTGCCTGTGTCGTGGATGATGTCGGTAAACTGGTGGGAGTCTTAAGCGATGGTGATACGCGCCGATGTCTGACCCGTCTCGGCGGCGATGGATTGAATGTTGCAGTCCGGGATGCCATGACGCCTGCGCCCCGCACCACTGTCGCCGACCGTCTTGCTGTAGAAGCATTGGATCGTTTCGAACATGACAGCGTTAAAATCGGTGATCTGGTTGTGACGGACGGGAACGGGAAGCCCATCGGCATTCTCACTCTGAAAGACCTTGTTCGTGCGGGGATTGTATTGCCTGATGCCTGAAAACCTTATCCTCGAGCCTCAACTCGCGTCCCTGGTGCGTATCAAGCTTCTTCTGATGGATGTCGATGGGACGTTGACAGACGGCTCTGTATATTTTGATGATGCCGGTAAGGAAATGAAGCGGTTCAATATCCATGATGGACTGGGGATTGTCCTTGCGCGTCAGGTTAACTTACAAATCGGATGGATTACAGGAAGAAAATCGACCATCGTCGAACGACGCGCTCGTGAACTCGGCGTCTCCCTGTTACGACAGGGCGCACGGGACAAAGCGACTGCGTTTGTGGAATTGACGCTACGCGCCGGAGTTCTCCCAGAAGAAGTCGCGTTTCTGGGTGATGACTTGAACGATATTCCCGCAATGCATCTTGCCGGGGCGGTATGTGCGCCGTCAAACGCCGTCGCAGAAGTTCGTGCGCTTGCCCACTATATAGCGCCCCATGCCGGTGGCGATGGCGCGGCTCGTGACACTATTGAGGCGATTCTTCGCGCACGAGGTGACTACGATGCTGCTCTGGGCGCCTACTTACTTTCTCTCTCCATACCGGCGATCGGAATGGTGCAATAACGGTATCGCGGTTTCAGCGAGCTAATCCGTTCAAGTCTTAGCTTCTCCGGTAATGAATGATTGGTCATCTGTAATCATCTTCACATTAATCATCTTCACACTAATCATCTTCACATTGCGCCATATGATGAGATTCTTCATACCTCGCCGAAAGAATTGTCTGAATCTCGGAACCTGACCGGTTGATTAATGTTCGATATATAGGGAAAACGCAAAATAAAAATGGGAAAGATGTATCTCCGGCGACGGGTCGCATTTGCGGCAGGTCATGCTTACTATCTGCCGGATAAAAGCGAAGAGGAGAACCGACGCCTGTTTGGCAAATGGGCGTCACGATGGGGACATGGGCATAATTATGTTGTCGAGGCGACCGTAGCAGGGGAGATCAATCCGGACACCGGTATGGTCGTCAACATGACAGACGTTGACAAAGTCCTCAAAGAGCGTGTCGTTGGCGCAATCGCGGATAAGCATCTGAACTACGAAGTCTGTCATTTCGCCGAGACGTTGCCCACTACGGAAAATATCGCCCGCTATATCGCAGAAAGATTTCTTCAGGAAGCGGGAAGTCAGGCAGGGGAATTGAAGCGCGTCACGCTCTGGGAATCGCCAACGCTCTGGGCGACCCTGAGTCTGGATGTATACGGAAAGATAAACGATATGGTAGCCCTGACCCGGGCGTTCGATTTTGCCGCCGCACACCGCTTGCATGCGCCAAGATTATCGGACAGCGAAAATAAAGAAATATTCGGAAAGTGTAACAACCCCCGTGGACATGGTCATAACTATGGCGTCGAAGTGACCGTCATCGGAGAACCGGATCCAATAACGGGAATGGTTATCGACCTTTCTGTGTTAGATAATGTGCTGGCGAAGGAGATTGAAGGTCGTTTCGATCATAAATTTCTAAATGACGACACGGCGGAATTTGAAGGCATAAATCCGACGTCCGAAAACCTGACGAGAGTCATCTGGGATATACTGAGCGATAAAATACCCTCACCCGCCCGCCTGCACAAAGTAGTGGTAAGAGAAACGGATCGCAACTGGTTCGAATACTACGGAGAGAGCGATCCTGCGTTCGACGTTTGAATCGCTGGACAAAAGCGTGTCCAACACGCCCGATTGTTGGAAAATTAAAATGAGAGACGGTCAGCTAAGCGTATCTTAGTCTCTTTCTCGGACAATGTTCGATAAGGGAATTTTGAACGCCTACGGTTATCGTTCCAACCGCCTGACCGGTAAAGGAAAAACGAGACAGTGATTACTATTTCAGAAAATGGTGCGGAATCGGTTAATCAGGTCCGCAATAAGAAAATGTATCTTCATCGTATCGCCGGGCGTGAATTGCCGGAGTTACGACAGGACTACGATGCGAACTTCGTCCCGGACGAGGATTATCGCAACAGCCTCCCGGATATGCAGGAAGCTGTCGATGCCGTCGAGGGGGCGAATGTCCCCATTCCTCAGGTAGGCGTCTCTGGCTTTCATCTTCCGCTGAAGTTTGCGGTGGAGGATGGCTCCGCAGTTACCTTGCAGGCGACCATCACCGGGACTGTATCCCTGCAAGCGGATCAGAAGGGCATCAATATGTCCCGCATCGTCCGTTCGTTTTATGATTACAAGGATGCAGAATTCTCTCTGGAAACCATGCGTGAAATCGTTCGGGCGTATCAGGAGAAGTTGCCGAGTTTACAGGCGCGTTTGCGAGTGGGATTTTCCTATCCCATGATCCAGAAAAGTCTACGGAGCGGTCTGGAAGGATACCAGTTTTACAACTGCGCCTTCGAAATTGTCGCTAATGGTAATAATCGCGTACAGCGATTTATCCATTTTGACTTCGTGTATTCTTCCGCCTGTCCCTGCTCGGCGGAATTGAGCGAGCATGCCCGCGACACGCGAGGCGTTTACGCCATACCGCATTCGCAACGAAGCAAAGCCCGCATCAAAATCGAAGTCGCTGATGGCTGGACTCTGAACATCGAAGATTTACAACGGCATATGGTCGAGGCGTTGCATACCGAGACGCAGGTCATGGTCAAGCGGGAGGATGAGCAGGCGTTCGCCGAGATGAACGGAGCTTATATCAAGTTTGTCGAGGACGCCGCTCGTCTGGTCTACGAGCAACTGAATGCCGATTTGCGTATCAAAGACTTCACAGTCGCATGCGCTCATCTGGAATCCCTGCATTCTCATGATGCGGTCGCCGTTATTGCCCGGGGAATCCCCAATGGCATGCAGGCGGATTTCATGGACTTCCAGAATCTGGTCTGCTAAGACTTATTCTCTAGCTCTTTAGTTCTTTAGCGAAACTTCGACGTCCACGGCTCTTGCCGTGGGCGTTTTTAATTTTTAAATCGTTCGGTCAGGATTTCTGGTTACGGTAAGCTCGAGGCGTCAGTCCTGTCGCCGCGCGGAGCGCCCTCGTGAAGTAGGGAGCTTCTCCGAAGCCGGAAAGCCGTGCAACCTCTGAAATGGGAACCTGACTTCCGGTCAGCAAGGTTTTCGCTCTTTCGAGGCGCAGATGTCGTAAATAGTCCCGGGGAGTGCGTCCCATCGCCGCTGCAAAAACCTCTGTGAAGCGATCCGGGGAAAGATAGACATGCGCGGCGACCTGCTCGATACGAAGGGGAGAGGCGAATTTCTCCTCCATGAAGCGGACGGCGGCGGCGACGGTTCTTTCATGCCCATTCACTTCAGCGTGACGTTTTTCTCGCGCTGCATATTCCGTATAAAAACGGGAGAGATGCACCAGAAGACGAACGAACAACGAACGGATCAGAAGAGCGCTTTCAGAATTGCCTCGCAGATATTCCGTTCTCAGTTCCGTCATTTCCCCTTCGATTTGTGCATAAGCGGCGGGAGTGAGATGCAACCATCGTCGCGCCTCAGATCGCTCTGCGGAAACTCTGGCGGATTCCGGGTCTTTTTCCAGAACATCATCGCCGATATACAGGGAGTGAAAGCCTGGAGTCCCAATCAGGATTTCCAGCGTTTCACGATCGAAAATAGTTGGGGAGAAATGGATGGTATCAGTTTCCAGATGATCGCCAGAGTGGAAGTAGTGAGGCATTCCGACGCCCATGACATAAACATCTCCACGAGCGACGGCGAACTCTACCCCGTCGATCACATGGATTCCGCTACCTCGCCGAACCAGATACAGAGAGCAAAAATCATGATGATGATTCAATACTGTCTGTGCGGTCGCATCCACAATATCCCGGTAGATCAAAAGCGGGACGAGGGACGCTGTCGTCGTAGGGACGCGAGAACGCATCTCGGCAAAACTATGAGACAGGAACCTGAGGCTTGTCAACATATGCGAAAAGGAAATAAGGCGTTCTCAGGAAATCGTATCTCTATGGGAGCGATCATGTTTTTTGCGAAGACCAAGGAAACGTAGAATTCGATCTTCTGCATTCGGAATCATCATGATGATCATAATAATGGCAATGACGATCAACAAGCCTGTTTCCCAGCGGAAATTTTTCCACAAATCCGAAAGATGCAGACCTTTATTGAGATCTGTCATGATCTGCTGTGGGTTGACCCCCAGAAAAGAACCGAGGATGAGAAGCAGCACAATGGTCAGCAGGAAGGAGCGAAAACCGAACGAATTCTGGTTTGTCGGTGATTTGGAGCTCGAAGTGCGACGTCGCTTTCGAATGACACGCGTTTTAGCGGCGTGACTTTCGTCGGAGGAGATGGTCGTCTGGGCTTCACTGGCTTCGGATGACATCGTTGAAGACATTTTAACACATATCGTCTGAAGAGTCAGGGTTTTTATGGAATCCAGCGACAGAACCTGGCGTTGAGAGACAGAATACGCTGTGTAGATGGTAGAACTCGGGTCTCTTCCGCCTGCGCCAGACCAACGATCCAAAGGACGCGCCCCGTAACTGCACAAACGACAAGCGGAGCGGAATTTCTTCTGGAGGCGGACCAACCCGCTTCCGACATCATATCCCGGATTCGACGCGTTCTTCCGTTCATCCCCAGGGGCGCAATATGCTCGCCGGGCAGTGTCGGTCGAATCAATAGCGATGCTTTCTCGTCGAACGCCATTGCTATATTGAGCGAGCGAGCGACACGCGGCGGCATTTCATTGGATGATATCCATTGAGATGTCAAGTCAAAATCGATACTCTCAATTCGAGCATCCCCAGGAACCGGCAACGGGACATTAAAAGATAGAGGGGCGACGGATTCATCAGGTTTTTTCAGGATCAGGTTATTCTGAACCAGATTCGCCTCTATACCGCCGGGTAAAGAGACGGAACCCCGCCCCCCTTGTAGCAACGTTTCCAGACGTTCGACAAAGGCGAAGGTCGACGCTTCCTCCGAATCGTCTCCACAGGCATGGCGTATGGCGCGTAGCAGGACGCGACGACGTAAAGCGGCAGGTGATTCCCTTAAGGGGGCAACCTGAAGGCTTACATGAGACGGTGCATCAATGAGCGCCGCTTCAGACCAGAGAATGTTCGCTTTTTCGGTCAGATACGTTGCGTCCTCCGCAGCAAGATTCGCAAGACGCATCAAAGCCTCTGTTAATCTCGGATTGTACAGAGTGGCGAGTTCAGGTAACTGGCGGCGCAATCGGACACGAGGAAAGTTTTCCTTGTCGTTTGAAGGGTCATGCCGTGGAACAATTCCGTTGGCGTGACAATACGCTTCCACTTCCGAGCGTCGTTGCAATAGAAGGGGGCGAACCACTAACAAATCGGGCGTTAGTGATCGTCGTGCAGGTATACCGGCAATACCATCGACACTGGCGCCTCTAAAAACCCGTCCCAGTACGGTTTCCGCCTGGTCGTCCGCCGTGTGCGCGGTTGCAAGGATATTGGCGCCAAGTTTCCTGGCGGCTTCTACGAGGGAATCGTAACGCATACGACGTGCCGTGTCGTTGGCGTAAGCGCCGTTACCGGTTCGCGGAACAGCCCCAATATCAATAAGACAGGGGATTTGTAATCGTGCGCACAGCGCCGCGCAAAAGGCGGCGTCCGCATTGGCATCCGCGCCCCGTAATCCATGATGGAAATGCGCCGCCGCGACCGGGCGTGGAGTCAGACCCTCTGTTGCCCCTTCGATTAGCGCCAGTAACAGAGCGCAAGAATCAGGACCGCCGGATAGGGCAACTATTACACGCGGTTCGTCTTCGGAAAGGGGGCGAAATAAATCGCGCCGCGCCGAAAAATCGGCAGCGACGCGAGCGAATTCCGAAAGACGTTTTTTCACGCTTCAGCCGTCATTCTCAATCAGGGTGTGGCGCTGCCCGCTTCGGACGTTTTGGACTCCGCAGGCGCGATGCGAGCGGGCGCAGAAGTGGCAGTCTCTGAAAGGCTCGCCGAAGGCGCTGTCGCTTTCTGAATTGCAATGCCATTCGCGCTGAATTCGATCTTCAAGCCGAGGGGAGACAGTTGTCGTTGCAGGGCTTCGACAAGGGTTTCATTTTTCGCCGTCAAACGAACCTTTTCGGAAAACTGAATATCTTCCATCGCGACAGCAGCGCCGTACTCGCCCGCCATCATTCGGACTGCATCCGCGAGTCGCATTTCCGGCAAGTCCATTGTGAGACGTTCATCCACTGAGTTCGCCGCTTGCGGAAGCGGGACAACCAGCGCTCGTGAGTGCGCCATTTCCTGCTTCCCGGATTGTGCGTTCGGGATATTGGCTTCCCAATCGATTGTCAGCGCCAACGTTTTCTGATCACGGGCGAGCGCCAGTGGCAAATAAACGGGACTGGTCTCTTGCTTGTTGACAGGGAAGGAGTAAACGGACTTGGCGGCGTTCGGGACATATACACGGACATTGCCGGAATCCGAATTTTCGATGCGGAACCTGAATCCGTAGGTTTTCCCCTCCCGTAAATCATGACTCTCGATGACGCGGAGACGCGGCAGGGGAGAACCGGTAATGCTCAAGCTAGCCGCATCGGGCATCAATGTCGCTTTCAACAGGGAGTTGACGTTGACCGGGCGATTGATACACCAGACGACAGCGACTGCCGCCGCCGAAGCAAGACCAACACCAAAGACGGTACGTCCCAGATTGGGAAGCCCCGCCAGCATGCGCTGCCACCACGGACCGGCTGCCTGTTCCCGCTCGATCCGCGCCATCACTTTATCCGCAAAGAAGGACGGAGGGTCTACTTCCGGCAGGTCGCTCATCGCTGCGTAGAGACCGTGCAGAATTTTTTCGTCTTCCTGACAAGAAGGACAGGTCTTAACGTGATTCGCCATCACCTCACGCATCGGCGGAGGAAGTGTGCCTTCGACATATTCAGACGCTAGATCGCGCCACTTTCCACAATTCACCTGGGTTTCCTGCTTCCTGAGGCCGGTCGTGTGATCGGACCTAAGACAGATATTGATTGGATAATATAGCTCTGTTGTATTATAGCCGCGCTTTTGTCGAAATTGTGTACAGGTGCAATTCAGTAGGCGCGCATTACCACCCTTACCCGCTTGGTTAGGACGAAACGCCAACATTGAATGTTCCATTTTTCCGGCATTAACCGTGAAATTTCGGCAAGAGATGCGAAATGGAATCCCCTCAAAATTCCCGGTGCAATTTTGTATTTACTTTTGTTTATTACTTCACAGGATGAATTATGGAAATCGATTGGAAAAACGAGAATCGGTCGGAGGCGGCGGACCGACTAGCCCATGCTCTGACCGGTCTATATGCCGGTGAGCCGACCCCCGCGTCGCATATCGGGGGGCGCTCTCAGGGATTGAGACGACTGGAACGATTCGATGTTGCGCGTTATGAGGAGCGCCGGAACGATGTTGGCGCGGATTCCGGCGCGTCGCTTCTCTCACCCTATCTTCGCCATGGATGTATTACCCTGCGGGAAGCGCGGAAGGTGGCGACTGCGAAAATTGGAGCGAGAAAAGCGGTGAAATTTATACAGGAACTGGCATGGCGTCAATTCTGGCAGCTGCAATGGGAGCGTTATGGGGATGAGATTACCGCGGATATGGAAGAACCTAAGATTCCGCTGGGATATCGGACGGAACTCCCTATGGAAATTACCGCCGCCAGTACCGGACTCAATTGCATGGATATCTCGCTACAGCAACTGTACCAGACCGGCTATATGTACAATCATGCGCGAATGTGGTTCGCCGCCTACCTGACGCACCATCGTAAAATCACCTGGCAGACCGGAGCGAAATTATTCTACCGATTCCTGCTGGACGGTGACCCGGCATCCAACAATCTCTCCTGGCAATGGGTGGCTTCCACATTTTCGCACAAACCATATTTCTTCAACCGGAGCAACGTCGAAAAATTCAGTCGCGATTCCCGCACAGGAACGACCTACTGCACCCACTGTGAAGCGGCAAGGAGTAATACCTGCCCCTTCGATGCAAGCTATGAACAGTTAGGCAAGCGCCTATTTGGAGATGAGTATGAACATGAAAACCGAGGCGGACGCAGACCGGACGCCACAGGTAATATGGCTACACGGCGATCACCTTTCCGCAAATAACCCGGCGTTGACGCGGTATCCGGACGCGCCGGTAGTCTTTGTTTTTGACGAGGATTTCCTTAGTGAAGCGCAATTCGCTTTCCACCGCCTGTTTTTTCTGTATGAATCCGTGGTCGAGATTTTCAAGGAGCGGACAGCAGCGGGAAGAGTTTGTTCTCTCCGGCGAGGAAATGTCGTCGCTGAGGTGCGTGCGTTTGCCCAACAATGGAAAGCGGAGACTATTGTCACCACGATGACGCCAGAGAGTCGCTTTGCAGACTACCGCCGCGCATTGGAAGAATCGCATAAGGTCGAGGTGATCCCGGTTCCCTCGCTCGTATCCTACAATGCTGCTCGCGTTCCCCGGCGTTTTTCCGCCTGGTGGCGCGAAATCGAATCGGACGCTCTTCAAACTGAAGATTAACTCTGGCGCCGTTACTTGGCATTATAAACCCGGTTTTAACAGAGATACTAACAGGGAAAGATAGAGATTTTTGAATAATTTTTTCCGAAGTTGACTTATCCATCCGGGGGCATGGTATTGTCAAAAAGAGAATCGTGGAAAGAGATTTCCTCTCAACTTCCGATGATGCGGAGTATCTGGGGGAAATCACAGGCGGCGCAAGATGGAAAAAACGGTGCGCTTCTGGGGAGCGGTGACGGCGGTCAAGCCACGTCTGACTCTGACGAAATTTGAAGGGGTGACAACAGCGAAAAGCGCAGGCTATCTGCTCGTTGTCGAAGGCTCATTTACACCGGAAAACGAATGGATGGGGAAAGCCGATTCCAATCGTAGTACAGTCGGACGTTTCACGGTAGCTCTCGGTCCCGCCACGATGTCACGGCGGGAAATCGGCGTCGGCGATCTGATTCGGGGTGATGCGCACCCCGTTCCGGAAGGGAACCCGGATACGCCTGCGGATCTCTACCGGGTAGGCGTGCTGCGTATTCTGGCTCGCGCCGGAGATCCAGGAACGCCTCCGATCTCACTCCCTGACTCTCCGCGCACCGACAGTCCTCTGTCCCCGGAGCAGTCGGAGGTCGCCCCCCGACGCGCTCTGCGACCGGAGAATCTTGCCGAGGATGGCCCCTGTCAACTATGTCCTCACGGCATCATTGTCCCGGTCGTGCGGCTTTCTGACCCACGGGACTACCGGGGCGGCGTCTGGCGGAAGGTTCCCGCCTGTCTCGGCCCGGAAGATTGCCCTCACTTTATCGGGTTGGTCTGAACTTTCCATTCCTCATCGAAAAAGCCAGCGTCCGCAATACGACCGGGAGAGTTAGCGTCCGGCGGTGTGGTGATATCGATCACCGCCCAATCCGGCAATCTTGGGCGTTGCTGGGCGTTGTTCAGGTACGCGCTCTCCCGCCAGGTCAATCCGCTATTGAGAACGATATAACGGTTCGGATTGAGGGGATTGGGATAGACCAGAATGGGAACGGACGTTCCCGCCGAGAATACTTTCGCGCCCACCCGGATCGACCCGTCTTTTTCCCATTTTACGGGTAACTTTCCTGCGATTCGGGCAAGGACAGCGTTACTGGAAGGGTCTCCCCAGAGGACGAGGTTTGAACTGCGGATTTCCGCATCAGTGACCGCTATGTCCTCAAGAACAGGCGCATCTCCGCGCATCTGCGCCCGCCAGGCGCGAACGGCATGCTGAAGTTCTGTATCCGTCCACCCGCCGGTGCGAGGATTCAAGGCGACTCCTGTCGGTTTGACCATAACGAACCTGTCCATGAAAGCGTCATCGATAGGCCCCTGTAATCCGGGCTTTTTCCGAAGGCGGCGAGCATCCGCGTTTCTATCGACCGTCCACTTGCCTTCGCGGGTTTTAGCGAACGCTGTCCCCTTTAATCGTTCGCCGTCGATTGTCACCGATTTCCGAGCCGCATCCGCAACTTTTGGCGAGAGCGACAGTCGGGTGATGTTCTCAGTCTGGATAGTGATACCATCTTCAGTACGGTCAGCGTTGACACGGGCGCGTTCCCAGTGCTGTCCCAACCCGGTGACCGTGATCCAGTTCATGGAATTGTAACGAAGGGTGAAGGTCGTGAAGCGAATGGAATTTGGAAGCGTATCACGACCCTTTTCCGCGAAAACCGCAAGTCGGGAGTCGATCTCTTTTTTGGCGTCCGCGTTGTACCAGTGTCCGGTTTTGGGTGCGACAACACGTGTCAGGCGCAAACCTTTCTGCGCCATGGCGTCCTGCATACGGTCTGCCGCCTGTTTTTGACCGTCATCCGCGCCGTTGTACGCGACGGTCGGGCACTGATACAGATTCGTAGCATAGTCTGTCGGGTTGTACCACCTCATCAGTGTCACCTCATATGGGGGCAACTTCGTGGGATCGAGGCGGAGAAATTCGAGCGTTTCGGAAAATCCCGCTCCCGGCGCCGCCGCTGCCCACCAATCGGCGTAATGGGTCGCGTACTGCCAGCAGGACGCGCCTCCCATGGAAAAACCCCGGACGATGGTACGATCCGAGTCGATTGCGTATCGTGTCTTTGCATCCGCTAGCGCTTCGAACAAATCCACTTCTCCTGCAAATCGGTTCGCGCAACAAAAGCGTCCATAGGGATGGATCACAAACGCGCCCGGAGGCGTGAATTCTCCCGGCTGATTCTGCCGTTCATTGATAAAGGCGAGTTCGGTCAATTGCTCGCCGCGACCGTGGCAGAAGAAATCGAGGCGCCGGGGCGTTTTATCCCCAGCAATCCATTCCTTTGGCACGACAATGCCATACGGCTGCACGGAACCATCGATCTTGCTGATATACCCGAGGGCAAGAAGGCCGTTCTGCTTCATCCAGGAAGCATCGCCATTGCGCAATGCCTTCGCCCGCTCATTTCCCTGCGCCAGCAGTTGACGCGCCGTGGCTACCTGTTTTACATCATAGAATTCGTTGTACGAGAGTACATAACGGACAGCTTTTTCATAAATCTGGACATCGGGTAGAAAGCGCAGGAGTTGCGGCTTGCCTTTCAAATCACTTTGCAGACTTTGAATCTCGCGGGCGAGCGCAGCGACGCCATCGGTCAATTCTTTGCGGTCATTCTCCGGTATCGTAACGCCCGGCGGCGGAACGGAGCGTACTTCCTGAGCCTGCGCTCCAGTCACAGGGACGCTAAACAGAAATGAGAGCGCAACAGAACAGATAGCGATGTGGGATGACGAGAATCGGATAGACAAAGCGCAGGTTCCTTCCAGGGTCAGGGCGATCCTTGCCCCTTGGTTCGATTGTACCTCAATCCGCCTTTGTAGAGTGGGGGGAAACGAGGTTCAGACTTTATAAGTTGTTACCGCAAAACGAATAGTCGTGAGAAGCTTTATAGTAATTGTTGGATCGATTCCCACAGGTCTCGCGAGACGGCGTCTACGGAACGTGAAGCGTCGATAAGGATGATCCTTTGGGTATTATCTTGAACCAGAGAGAGAAAGCCATCGCGCACTTTTTCATGGAACGAAAGACTTTCCCGGTCCAGACGGTTTTGTTCCGTGTCCTGATGACGACGTAACAAGCCATCAGCTACTGGCAAATCGAGGAGATAGGTGCGATCTGGCATCAATCCGCCGGTGGCGAATACATTGATCCGGTTGATGAAATCACGATTCAACCCTCTGGCAAAACCCTGATAGGCGACTGTAGAATCGATGAATCGGTCACAGAGAACCACATGACCCGCTTCCAGAGCAGGTCGAACAACAGTCTGGACATTCTGGGCTCGCGCCGCCGCAAAGAGTAACAGTTCCGCTTCCACGCCCGGCGACCCGTTCAGAAGCAATTCGCGGACACGTTCCCCGACGGAATCTCCGCCGGGTTCGCGCGTCCGTGTGACGGTTCTTCCCTGTGTGGCAAGTCGCTGTTCCAGCAACGTGATCTGCGTCGTCTTGCCCGCTCCTTCCGGTCCTTCGAACGTGATAAAAAGTCCGCTGTCTTTACGTTCCGCCTGCGCCATTCCCGATTCATCTCCTGAAGACCGGTTCGTTGCCGATCTCTGTTCGCTTTATCGGACTTTGCTTCCGGATGCGACCGCTTTGTCCGGGTGAAGAAGGACTGCGCGACCTTCGGCATCCGTAGCGGCAAGCAGCATACCCTGTGAGGAAACGCCGCGTATCGTCGCGGGTTGCAAGTTCGCCACCACGACAATCTGTTTTCCGACCAGGTCTTCCGGAGCGTAGGCATCGGCGATACCGCTTACGATCTGTCGTTCCTCTTCCCCGACTTTGACTTCGAGAAGCAGGAGTTTTTTCGCTCCTTCGATGCGCTCTGCGCTCACAATATCAGCGACTCGAAATTCGATCCGGGCGAAATCATCAATGGAAATCAGGCTGGATTCCGGTGTTTGTGCGGTATCCGTTTTCGTTTCTGCGCTCATTTTTCTGGTTTCTTTCTCTATCGTTTTCACGCTCACTTGCGCGACGGGAAACGCCTTTTTCGTGTCGATCCGGGGAAAGAGGGGAGTCGGCTCACCGATAGTGAGACCTGACGGCAACGCGCCAAATTTGGAAGCGGTCTCCCACGAGTCGAACCCTGCTATTTCCGCCAGCCCGAGTTGTGACGCTATCTGCCCGGCGGCATAGGGCATCACGGGCGAGTTGAGATAGGCGGCAAGTCTCGTTCCTTCCAAAGCGTTATAAACCACATCCGCCACTCCTGCCGCGTCGCCGTTCTTCGCTAGCGCCCACGGGGCTTTCTCATCCAGGTATTTGTTGACTGCTGATACCAGAGTCCAGACCGATTGCAAGGCGGAACCCCAATCGAATCGCTCCAATGCTGATTCATATCCCGAAACGGCGCTCGCCGCGAAAGCGGATAATTCCGGGTCTAACGCCCTCGGTGTGGGAATGACTCCTTCGAAGTATTTCGCACGTAGTACCCGGTTGAGAACATTGCCCAGATCATTCGCCAGGTCTGCATTGAAGCGCGTCACCAGCATTTCGCGAGAGTACTCGGCATCATCCGTGAAGCGGATATCGCGGATCAGGTAATAGCGCAGTGCATCGACGCAGATTTCCTGTGTCGCACCCGATTGCTCCTGTAAGTAAGCGACCACCTCTTCACAAGAGGGGATATTGCCCTTGGATTTCGATCCCTTCTCACCCCCTACTACCCACCATCCATGTCCGACAACGTGACGCGGCAGAGGCAGGTTCAGCGCCATCAGCATGGCGGGCCAGAGGGTGGCATGGAAACGGGTAAAAATTTCCTTCGCCATCAGATGGGCGTCGGCGGGCCAGATGTTCTCCCAGCCTTCGTCCGGCCAACCGGTGGCAGTCAGGTAATTTATCAGGGCATCGAACCAGACATAAATGACCTTGCCCGTTTCGCCGGGAACCGGAATGCCCCAACCGACCCGATTCTGGGTGATAGCGATATCACGCAAGCCCTGATCTATAAAGGATAGAACTTCATTACGTCGCGTATCGGGAATCAGAAAGTCCGGGTTTGAGAGAATATGCGCCTTCAGGGCGTCACCATAGCGGGAGAGACGGAAGAAATACGATTCTTCGGTCACACGCTCCACCTTCGCCCCGGTTTCTTTCGCCGTTCGCGTTACGGGATCGACATCCGTATCCCGGAAAAAGGTTTCGTCATTAACCGAGTACCAGCCTTCATACGTCCCCAGGTAGACATCGCCGGATTCCTGTAGACGCCGGAAGACTTCCTGCACGGCGCGAGCATGACGGGACTCGGTGGTGCGAAAGAAAACATCCTGTTCGATTCCCATGAACCGCCAGGTATCCACAAATCGTTGAGAGACTTCATCGACGAAGGCGTGAGGGTCTTTCCCCGCTTTTTCCGCAGCTTCCAGCACTTTGCGGGCGTTCTCATCGGTTCCTGTCAGAAACAGGGTATTGTCACCGCGCAATTTACGATATCGTGCTGTGGCGTCCGCCAGCAGGGTTGTGGTAGCGGTCCCGATATGCGGCGTTCCATTGACGTAATAAATCGGGGTGGTTATGTAGTATCGTTTCCGGTATTGGCTCATAATAGTCCGATTGCCATTGTATCGTCTTACCGATGTTCTAACAGCGGATTTTCACTCTTGTTAATTATGCTGGAGTCCGATTTTTATTATGCTGGAGTCCGATTGACATCATTCGGAAATGGGCATGGGATGGGAAGGGCATTGGCAAAAGCGATGATGCAGAGAGTTCTACCCAATTCACGCGACTATGTAAAAAGTAGCGATGCGGTGTAAGCAATTATATTCGATCAGGTAGAATAGAAGCGGCAGTAAATGCGCTTGCCTAAACTGACCTGTTCCTGTAATGGCAACGGGACGAATGTATAAAGAACGAGTGGATCGAGTGACGGACGAAAAGAACGAAATCTGGGATGTAATTGTGGTTGGAGCGGGACCGGGCGGGGCTACCTGCGCCTGGAAATGTGCGGCGGCAGGTCTAAAGGTTCTCATTTTAGAACGAGCGGCTGTGTTACCACGTTATAAGCCATGTGGCGGCGGTATCCCTGCTTCGCTGATGCGGGACGTTTCCGGTTTTGAAAATCCCGAAGAATTCGCCGATCTGACAGTGACACGACTGCGCCACTCCTGGAAGGGAAAGTCCCCCATAGTCGCCGATATGACGACCTCCACAGGAGAGCCGGCGCAGGTATGGATGGTGCAAAGACCACGATTCGATAACTATCTGGTACAGCGGGCGCAATCACAGGGTGCGACTCTTCTGATGGGAGTGAAGGTCACTGGAATCGCTGTCACTACGGATGCCGTGACCTTATCAGCGGAAGGACAAGAATGGCGCTCCCGATACGTCGTTGGAGCGGATGGCGCAAAGGGAATTATCGGGCCACGCGCCGGTCTTCGTCTGGGCAGACGGTATGGCATTGCGCGTGAAATAGAGATTCCCACGGCGAAACCCGATTCCGTTTCATCCGAAGGGGAGTTATCCGAAGGGGAGTTATCCGAAGGGGAGTTATCCGAACGGGAGTTATTACCCGGAACGGCGTACCTGGATTATGGCACAGTCCCAAACGGGTACGCATGGATTTTCCCCAAAGACGGATTTCTTTCCGTGGGCGCGGGTATGCTTCTTCCAAAACAGCCTACCGCCGAGGCGGAACGTGGTGTGGGCCTCGTATTGAAGCGGGCGATTGATATTATGCTCGGTTCCGTCGGGCGAACGTACCCTCTAGGCGAAGATGCGCCTCGACTTTGGGCGCATCCTATTCCTTTCTGGACTGGCGCGGAACCACTGGCGACAGCGGATGGGCGGGTTCTGCTTATCGGGGATGCCGCAGGAGTCGTTCAACCGTTGTTCGGCGAGGGCATTCAATACGCGATTCGGACGGGCGACCTTGCCGCCACACATCTGATAGCGGGAACGACGCAACAGTACACGGATTCCGTCCGGGATCAATTCGCCGCCGAGTTCGACGCTGCCCTGCGAGTCGGTAAAGTGTTTCACCGGGCGCCATACCTGTCCTACCGACTCGGAGTCAAAAATCCTGCCGGCACACGGTTGGTGGGACGAATCATGGCAGGCGAAGCCAGTTTCGCAGCGCTGGAAAATCGAATTTATGAACGTCTGCGGAACCCTCTACAACGTTGATGCGATAATTTATCTGTAATATTAATATAAGATTCAGGGTAATAATGTATCTGAATTCGATCTCCGCTGATTTTTACGCTCACCATAGTCCCTTTGGCGCCTTCGCTTCGTTTACCCTGGGTAGATATGGAAAGCGAGGCGGCTTTGGATTGGAATTGTCCGGTCCCGCCGACCAGGATGTCTATATCGCTCTGGTAAGACCGGGGCAGGGGACGCAGTCTTTCCCTTTTTATTCAGGCTCTCAGGAGAGCGGCGCTTCGGCGTATAGTGGCGATAGTGCATCCGGAAACGTCAACGCAAGCAACTGGGACCCCTTTTCGCCGAAGGATATTACCCGTGAAATGGGCTGGTGTTCCGATTCCTGGAGCGCCGGAGATATTACGTTTCGCCTACTGACTCCCTTCGGTGTCGTTCCAGATATAACGGAGCTTGGCGATGAGGAAATCCGGCGCCATGTATGTCCGGCGATCTTCGCGGAAATCACGGTTGATAACACGCATAGCGCCGAAGACGCTTATGCATTCTTTGGCATCAGCGATAAGGATGCGCTCCGCCCCCTGTCCGAAACTGCATCCGGGTTAAAGGGTATCGCCAGAGCGTCGCTTTTCGGGTTCGCCGTCGCTCCTTCCCCGGATCATCACGCGGATGATGTGAGAGAGACGCTGTCATGGGATATTCAGTCGGCTGTTGCAAATGTCAGCCCGGATAAAGCGCCGCCACGTCATCATCTGGCGAATCGGGGTGGCGTCCTCCTTCGTGCGCCAGCGGGGAAGGCCCGTACCTACATTATTGCACTGGGGTTTTATCGGAGTGGGGTGGTCACCTCGGGAATTGCCTGTTCCTACCTCTATACCCGGTTCTTTTCGGATATGGAAGCGGTTCTCTGGTATGCCATCCAGCATCACCAACGTTATCTGGCGGAAGCGAGCCAACGCGATACGGAACTGCAAAATTCCGGAATGAATGAGGAACGCAAATTCCTACTGGCGCATGCGACACACTCCTATCACGGCTCAACCATGTTGCTGGACGATGAACGCGGCGCTATTCCCCGTCCCCCGTATTCCACCGCCGTAGCGCCATTTCATCCGCTCTGGGTGGTCAACGAAGGAGAGTACAAAATGCTCAATACCTTCGACTTGACCGTCGATCATGCGTTCTTCGAACTGCGGTATCATCCCTGGACGCTACGAAACGCGCTCGATCTCTTCATCTCCCGTTATTCCTATCAAGATCAATGTATCGATGTGAATGACCCGGGGCGACCAAATTACCCCGGCGGCATTTCCTTCACGCATGATATGGGAGTCGCCAATCACTTTACGCCGCCCGGTTATTCTTCCTACGAACGCCCGGACCTGGACGATTGCTTCTCCTACATGACACAGGAGCAACTGTGTAACTTCTGCCTCTGCGCCGCGCTCTACGGTCTCAAAACGATTTATGGCAACGGGGATATTCTGTGGCTGGCGACGCGCCGTTCGATATTGATTTCCTGCCTCAAAAGCATGGTGAACCGCGATGGACCGGAAAACAACCGGGATGGCGTCATGACGCTGGATTCGTCCCGTTGCGCGTCGGGTCAGGAAATTACGACCTATGATTCGCTGGACCCTTCGCTGGGGCAAGCGCGCGCTTCCGCCTATCTCGCGGTAAAGACCTGGGCTTCCTATCTGGGATTATCACGTATTTTCGACGCATTAGGCGATGAAGATGCCGCTGCGGAAGCCGAAGAGCAGGCCGCTCTGGCTGTCCGAACTATCACCGGATTTTGGAACGATGAAGAAGAGCGTTTCCCTGCCGTCTTTGAGAAGGAGAGTCCCGGCTTTGAAAGTCAGGTGATTCCGATCATCGAGGGATTGATCTATCCCTTGATCTGGGGAGATGAGGAGGCTATTTCCCCGCTCGGACCTTATGGGCAAATGATCAGTCAGTTACGGCGTCATCTCAGGAGCGTTTTGAAACAGGGGGTCTGTATAGATGATGTGTCCGGTGGCTGGAAGATGTCTTCCACATCTACCAATACCTGGATGAGCAAGATATTCCTCTCGCAGTGTGTCGCAGAGAAGGCGCTCGGAGTCACACTGCCTGCGGAATACGATGCCGCGCATTCCCGCTGGCAACGTGAGGGAGACTGCCGTGATTTTGCCTTTACTGATCAGGTGCATTCCACTGATGGCGGCGACTTGGGGTCACGATATTACCCTCGCGGCGTCACCGGGATATTGTGGCTTTTGTAGTGGTTACTCTTTTACTGTAAGACAAACGCCTCACGCTCATAAAGCGTGAGGCGTTTAGTTTTGAGTAATTCGAAACTCCTGGGAATCAGTGACGAGTTGCTGGTGACTTCGAAGCCTCGGAGCTTATTGCCGCGCCGGTTGCGCCTTGCGGCGTAGCAGAGGGAATCAATTCGTACTCCGGGTATGCCGGGATGCCATGCTCGTGCAAATCCAGACCTTCCAGTTCTCCTGCTCGTGAGACGCGCAAGAAGCCCATTGCCTTAACGATATACATAACGGCAAGGGCGGAGAAGAACGCCCCGGCAGCGATAATGAGGTTGCCAGCGATTTGCGCCACCAGGAGTTGAGTTCCGCCACCGTAGAACAAACCAGCGAGAGCGGCATGATCTTTGTCCAGAGGCGTCGCACCCGTCGTTCCTGGCGCATAGTATTTACCACAGGCGAACAATCCGAGCGACCAGGTTCCCCACATACCGCAAATGCCGTGTACCGGCACCGCGCCAATCGGATCATCAATGCGCAACCACTCCATGAAGTTGATGCCCATAATAACGATGACGCCCGCAATTGCGCCGATAATCACAGAACCCATGGGATTTACCCAGTAACAGGGACAGGTAATGGCGACAAGACCTGCGAGAAATCCGTTGACGGTGAAGCCCACATCCCATTTCTTCGTCTGAGGATAACCGTAAAACATAGCCGCGAGGCCGCCAGCGCAAGCGGCGAGCGTGGTGTTGGTAGCGACTCGTCCGCATCCCTGCATATCCATGGCGGAAAGCGTGGAACCGGGGTTGAACCCATACCATCCGAACCAGAGTATCAATCCGCCCGATGTCGCGATGACAAGGTCATGCGGCAACATGGGTCCGCCGCCATCCCGCTTGAATACGCGTCCGAGGCGCGGTCCAAGCGCAATCGAACCCGCCAGAGCGATCATTCCGCCCATCGTGTGTACAACGGAGGAACCGGCAAAGTCATGGAATCCACCAAGGAAGGTCAACAGGAAGCCATCCGGCCCCCAGGCCCAGTGACCGACAATCGGATAGATGAAACCGGAGACACAGAAGGAATAAAGCAGGTCGCCGATCCAACCGGTACGACCGATCATGGCTCCGGAAGTGATCGTAGAACAAGTGTCTGCAAAGGCGAACTGGAATAACCAGTAAGCGATCGTAGCGACTCCATAACCTTCGTAGGTATCAGGAATATTTTCCAGAAAGAACCAGCTAAGACCCTTGCCGTCGCCCCAACCGATCCAACCATTGCCATGTCCAAACATGAACGCAAAGCCCCATGCCCAGAACAGTAGCCCACAAAGGCAGGTATCGACCACGCATTCCATCAGGACGTTTACGGTCTCGCGTGATCGGCAGAAGCCCGCTTCCAGCATGGTAAAGCCGACCTGCATCCCGAAAACGAGGAATGCCGCTAAGAGAACCCAGAATGTATTGAGTGGATTTACAATGTCATTGGCCTTGATGACCGGATCATCAGCACGGGCGGAACCACCCCAAAGACCTGCATAACAAACCATCACCGTCAGGACAAGTAGGATTCCGAGTCCTTTCCCGGCAAATAGAGCGATGCCATATTTTCGCCATTCCGGCTGACGCAAACGGTCAACCAGGCGAACCATTTTCTCTGAAAGTCGGAGTCGCCCGTTAGTTGGTGCGATCCTACCCCCGGCATTCGGGGACGATGCGGTAGCCATTTAACTTTTCCTCTGCTTTTTGCCGCGCCAAACGGAGCGTGGCGATTTAACGTGATTGAGACGGATAACGCCTTTGCCAGGCGTGCTTGAGAAAAACTCTCAGGGAAATCTTTTGGGTCAGTGAAGCGCTTACGAGATCGTTTTTGAGGAGAACCGCTTTTGATCAACCCACGAACGCCAAAAAGGTGTCGGCGGTTGGTTGTAAACCTTGCGTTCTCAGCAAATTTTGGGAATGATTGTCGTTGCTCCCATACAGGGAGACGGGAAATACGACTCAACAGGGGGATGTAAGTAATAAATCTCAGGCAGGTCAATATTGCGAGTATCGACATGGAGGCTGCCAACAAGACGAATAAACGAATACCAGTAACCTGTATTGGTTTCTGGCGAGTTTGTCCGAAAATCTGGACGACAGGCGGGGAAGAAAAACCGTTTGCGGAATGGCGACGTAGAGCGACAACGCCAAAATTACTGACGAAGGATCCTCGTATAATTGTCAACAGAATCGTTTCTATCGGCATCCGTCAAATCCGCACGCGCCTATAGCGCAGTATAGCGGTGGCGGTCATTGCCTCCGTACTGTTTGACAACTCTGTCAAGAACCGGGTCCGGATTCGTCATTTCAGCAACGCCGTAGGACTATCCAGAAGGGTGGGATTGTTGGACTGCGGCGCAAAAACTACAGCCGGACGATGCGCCTCTCAGATTGATGCGAATATAAGTCAATTTGAATCAAATGTCAAGAAGTTTTTTAAGAGAAGATTAAGAACGCACAAACGGCGAACTGAAAATCAGTTCGCCGTTTGAGACTGGGACTGGTTTGAACTTACGTTCAAAGTTTAATGATTCGGTACTCCAAGAGCTCCTTCAGAGGAGAGGGGATAAGCTTCTTCGCCATGTTGCGTAATATCAAGCCCAGTAGCTTCTTCCGATTCGGAGACACGGATACCGATGGTCGCTTTCAGGATACTGCCGATAATAAACGTTCCGACGCCGCCCATGACAAGCGCGAAGAGGATACCGACAATCTGTTTGACCAGTAATTCCGGGCCGCCAAAGAAAAGGCCGTCCGCGCCTGCGGCGTTTACTGATTTCTGCGCGAACAGTCCGGTGGCAATGGCTCCCCAGATTCCGCCGACGCCGTGGACTCCGAAAACGTCCAGAGCGTCATCATACCCGAGGCGGGACTTCAACTTGATAGCGAAGTAGCAAATGAACGAGACTCCGCAACCAATCGCAATCGCCGGTATCGGTTTGACAAAACCGGACGCCGGGGTGATGGCGACAAGGCCCGCTACCGCGCCGGTTGCATATCCGAGTGCGGTCGGTTTCTTGATCATGACCCACTCGATCAGAATCCAGGTCAATCCGGCGACTGCTGCTGCGATGTGTGTCACTACGAAGGCGCTGACGGCGAGACCGTTGGAAGCTAATGCGGAACCAGCGTTGAATCCGAACCAACCGAACCAGAGTAGAGCGGCGCCGATCAGGGTCATGGGCAGGTTGTGGGGACGCATATCCTCATTGGCGGTATTCCGCTTTCCAAGCATAATCGCTAGCACAAGGGCGGATATACCCGAGGAGATGTGTACGACCGTCCCACCGGCAAAATCCAGAGAGCCGTATTTGAGCAGAAAGCCTTCTTCACTCCAGACAATATGCGCCAGTGGTGAGTAAACGAGCAGACTCCACAATGCGATAAAGATAATGTAAGCGGAAAACTTCATGCGATCTGCAATCGCGCCGCTGATCAGGGCTGGTGTGATAATGGCAAACATCATCTGGTAGATCATGAATGACTGATGCGGCGCTGTCGTAGCGTAGAAGGAATGCGGAGTCTGTCCCACTCCTTCCAGACCCGCCCATGCCAGCGTTCCGATAAACGGCGCAAGCGCTCCCTCGCCTTTGGCAAACGCCAGACTGTATCCGGCGATCACCCATACAAGCGTGACGACTGACATGGCTATAAAAGACTGCATCAGCATGTTCAGGATGTTTTTGCCGCGTACCATACCCCCGTAAAAGAGAGCAAGACCAGGCGTCATCAACAACACTAGCGCAGATGAGACCAGAAGCCAGGTGGTATCTCCGGGATTAACTGTCGGTGCAGGCGAGGAAGTATCCTGAGCGAAACTCGCGCCAGTAAGCGACAAAAGAATCACAAGACATCCCAAAAATCGATTGAAAAATCTGCTACTTTCGATAATGCAGAGTTTTGGTGAGAGAATCATGACGCCTTCCTTTAGTACAGTAATATATCGCTGAACGACAAAGTCGATACAAACGCAAGAAGGATGTTGAGAGCTAAAGCTGGTAATATTCAGCTTGAATGAGAAATATTATACACGATGTATATCCCCTCCGTCCATCGCTCAAAGAAATTGAGCAGTAAAACAGAATTAAGTGGATTACAGCGAAGTTCCAAGCTTCACAAGAGCTTCTAAAAAATATTAAAGCAAGTAAGACCGAATGTCAAGGGTTGACAAAAAGCATTTGAGGTTGGTATACTGATATCTCTTTCTGCGGCATTCCGCCCCGTTTCGAACCGCTTTCCCGATACCGTTAACTACTGTGTTCAAAACTGTATCTGGAATAACATGGTCGCGGAAGCTTCCCGAATGCACGTCGTGAAAATCAATCCCTTTTACGAAAGGTTGTTTCTCAACTATGGCTAAGACCTCCAGCGATGTCCTGACGATTATCAAGGACGGTGGGGTTAAGTTTGTGGACATTCGCTTTGTTGACGTGTTGGGAATGTGGCATCACTTCTCCTTACCTGCTCATCGTGTCGACGAATCTTTGTTCACGGACGGTTTCCCTTTTGATGGCTCTTCTGTCCGTGGTTTTCAAACCATTGATGAATCCGATATGCTCCTCGTGCCTGATGCGAGTTCAGCGTTTCTTGATCCATTCGCCGAAGTTCCCACTCTGATTCTGATCGCGGATGTCGAAGACCCGATTACCCGTAGCGTTTATCCGCGTGACCCTCGCTCCCTTGCGAAACGGGCGGAAGCGTTCCTGAAGTCGGAAGGCATTGCAGATGTCGCTTACTTTGGTCCGGAAGCCGAGTTTTACGTTTTCAATTCCATTCGTTATGGTCAGAGCGCGAACGAAGGTTTCTATCATATCGACTCTAACGAGGCGGCATGGAACTCCGGACGCGTGGAAGAAGGCGGTAACCTCGGCTACAAAATGAGGACGAAGGAAGGGTATTTCCCGACCCCGCCCGCCGATACACTGCAAGATTTGCGCTCCGAGATGGTGACCAACCTGTTGGAAGCCGGAATCGAAGTGGATGCGCATCACCACGAAGTCGGTAATGCAGGACAGTGCGAAATTGGTATCAAGTTCGACTCCCTCGTTAACATGGCTGACAAGTTGCTGACCCACAAATATATCGTCAAGAACACGGCGGCTGTCAATGGTTACACGGCGACCTTCATGCCGAAACCGATTTTCCAGGACAACGGTTCGGGAATGCATACCAGCGTTTCCTTCTGGAAAGACGGCAAGAACCTGTTCTTCGATCCGGAAGGCTACGGAAAGCTGTCGCAGACTGCGATCTATTACATCGGCGGAATTTTGAAGCACGCTCCCGCGCTTCTTGCCTTCGGCGCAAGTTCCACCAACTCCTATCGTCGTCTGGTTCCCGGCTACGAGGCGCCGATCAACTTGGTGTACTCCGCACGTAACCGCTCTGCGGCGATCCGTATTCCGGTTGTCGGAAGTGAAAAGTCTAAGCGTGTCGAGTTCCGCGCTCCGGACCCGACCGCCAACCCCTATCTGCTGTTCGCAGCGATGGTTCTGGCAGGCATCGACGGGATCAAGAACAAAATTGAGCCCCCGGCGCCGGTCGATAAGGACATTTACGAACTGTCCGCACATGAGAGGATGGGAATCGCGCAAACTCCCGGCTCTTTGAATGAAGTTCTAAATGCTCTGGAGCAGGATCATGAGTTCCTGTTGCAAGGCGATGTTTTCAGCCTGGGGTTGATCGAGACCTATATTTCGCTGAAGCGTCTGCGTGAGGTGGAAGGAGTGGCATTGCGCCCGCATCCCTACGAATTCTTCCTGTACTACGACTGCTAAGCGATTTCCGGGAAGTCGCTCGCCTTCGGGCGAGAAACTGAAAGTCGAAACGATCCGTCCACGATATTCGTTGGGCGGATTGTTTTTTTGGGTGTTATCACTGTCATTACCTACCTGGAGAGGGAATCGCATCACGTAGTCAGAGAACTCCAGTCTTTACCTGCGTGAGGCGAATGAGACGCTACGTGATACACAATCCTATAGATTCGCTCCCCAGTGGTAGTTCATAAGGTTGTTTTCTTGACAAAGGGTATCGTGTCGCCTATCCTAAGCGGGTGATGACGGAGTTAACGAGTGATTCTTTTGACCGGCCGGTTCGGACGCGTTTTGCGCCCAGCCCGACGGGTTTTCTTCATGTTGGAGCGTTTCGGACAGCGCTCTTTTCCTGGCTAGTGGCGAAGAAATTTGGCGGACAGTTCATACTGCGCGTCGAGGACACCGATCAGGCGCGCGTAGTGCCGGGTTCCTTGGAAAGTTTGATTCGTTCCATGCAGGCGTTGGGCATTATGTACGATGAAGGCCCAGACAAATCCAGTGTCGCTGCATTGGATGTCCAGAAGTATGGCGCGGTTGACCCATCGATCTTGCCGGATTTCGACGGCGAGTATGGTCCTTATTTCCAATCTCAGCGACTTACCCGTTACAGCGAGGTTCTGGAGCAGTTACTGGAGGAAGGAAAAGCCTACTACGCTTTTGAAACTCAGGAGGAACTGGACGCTCAAAGAGCCGTCGCAATGGCGCGTAAAATCCCGTTTCTTTACAACCGCCGCTATCGTGATTTTTCTCTTGGAGAGTCTCGTGATCGCATCGCCAGGGGTGAACCTGCGGTTATCCGCTTCAAAATGCCGGTTTCCGGTCCTATTCGCACCGTTGATGCGTTACGGGGCGAAACGATCTGGGACGCCACCACGATGGATGACTTCATCATCCAGAAATCCGATGGCTTTCCGCCTTATCATCTGGCGGCGATTGTCGACGACCATGACATGCTGATTTCTCATGTTCTGCGCGGCGAAGAGTGGATCCCCTCGTTCCCCAAACACGTCTGTCTGGTGCAGGCGCTGGGTTGGGAGCAACCGATCTGGATCCATGCCCCCAGTGTGCTGGGTACCGATAAAAAGAAACTTTCGAAGCGTCACGGCGCTAAACCACTGATCGGACCTGTGCCGGAACTAAAGGACGGGGAACTGACAGGCGATTTCCTGTCCGGTCTGATCAATCAGGAAGGGTACCTGCCGGAAGCGCTCGTGAACTTTCTCGCCCTCATCGGGTGGTCACCGGGCGATGATCGTGAGGTCATGCCGCTTTCGGAGTTACTTTCCGCTTTCTCGGTCGAAGCCATTTCCACGGCGCCAGGCATTTTTGACGCCGATAAGCTTCTGTGGATGAATGGTGTCTATATTCGTAATCTCTCCCGAGAGGATTTTGTACAGCGGGCGTTGCCGTTTTTACAGAATGCGAAACTTCTCCCCGATAATCCAAATATCGAGGAAGTAACCTATGCGTCTGTCGCACTGGAGCTGGAGCAGGAGCGCGTCAAACGGTTGGATGAAGTTTCTGCCCTGACGGACTTCTTCTTTCCGGAACTGCCGGTGTATAGCGAGAAAAGTGTGGCGAACTGGTTGAGAAAGGGAGGGATGACGACAGCAGCGTATTTAAGCGCAGTCGCTTCATCACTATCAAATATTGAACCCTGGAATGAAACAGTCGTCGAACAAGCAGTGAGAAACACAGGAATTGAATTTAACCGGGAAAAGGGCGAACTGACACATCCCGTTCGAGTTGCTGTGACAGGAAGGGAAACCGGACCGGGCTTATTCGAGACGATTGCAGCTATGGGAAAGAAGCGAACGCTGACACGATTGGCGCATGCAGTGGAGTTAGCGCGTGGCTGATGTCGTTCTGGATATGTTTACACTTTTCGGTCCTGTTCCGCCCCGTCCCGGTGAGCATGGGGTCGAACCGTTATTGGCGGTACTGCAAAAGCATGGCGTTGCGGGCGCGGTTACCCTTTCCACGCGTGGGCTTTACTATAGCGCCTCTGCCGGTAACCGTGAGACGATTCACCTCTGTACGCAGGCGGGCGGCGCATTGCTTCCTGCCTGTGTTCTGGACCCCCGACAACCTCAGGTATTGCAAACGATTACGGGAGCCAAGATGCTCTGTTTGTTGCCTGCTACTCAGAAGTGGCCCATGCTGTACGCCCCGTTGACCGATATGCTACGGGCAGTGGCGCAGTCACCGGATGCCGCAAATCTACCACTATGGATTGAGGTTTCTCGCCCTGGCGATGGAACCGCGCTTGCGGCGGAACTTCGGGAGACGGGATATTCCGGACCCGTTATCATGGGCTCTGTCATTGGAGAAAATCTGATTGAGGCGATAGCGGTGGCACGGGCGGATAATCGGGTGTTTATAGCCACAGACGGCCTGCGAGGTATTGGAGAAATCGCCGCCGCCGTCGGCGCGATTGGCGCGAGCAGGGTCGTCTTCGCTTCCGGGGCGCCGGTTCAAGCCCTGGGCGCCGCGTTGGCTATGGTCGCAGCAGCGGAAATCTCGGATTCTGATCGCGAAGCGATCCTGAATGGGAACGCTCGCAGACTACTGTCGGGAAGGAATGCGACGGCATGAGTGACGGGCGTTTTATCGATGTCCACTGTGGATGGGGAAGCGTCGCCGCCGCGCCGAACTGGAAAGATATCCCAGAAATTCAACGGGTCATGGCTAAGCGGGGGATAGGAACAGTCTGTATTTCCTCCCTGCTAGCGAGAAAGTATGACACGGTAGAGGGGAATCGAGCTGTCAGCGATGCCGTGAAAGCGGAGACTCCTATCGGAGGAGTAAATGTTCTTGGATGGATCGCTTTGCATCCGGGGCGCGCTAACGATTTGAGCGAGCAGATGAAGCGGTCGCTTTATCATCCGCGACTGGTCGGCGCGGCGCTTTACCCAGACCCTCTCACGAATCAGCCATTGAGCGTCGCCGATGTGCGGGAGTTGCTGAACGCCTTCCGGCGCTTTACCAAACCTCTATTGATTGAAACGCGGGATGCCAGAGCGATGGCGCAGTGTATTCGCATCGCCGAGGAATTCGCGAACCTGAAAATGATCGCTTCCGGAATGGGCGGAGAGGAGTGGCGCGAGTCCCTTTCTATGGTGACCCGGCATCCGAATCTGAATATCGATATTTCCGGCGCCTTGATACCTGAGAAGATCAATTATGCGATCGATATCATGCATGGCTCCCGTAAAATTCTTTTCGCCTCAGGAGCTCCGCATACGGACCCGGCGGCGGTTCTGGGAATGTTGAATGAAGCGGGGCTATCCACAGATGATTCCACACGCATTTTATATCGCAACGCCGAAAAACTCCTGCACCTGGATGGTGGAGCCCCGGAGATAACCGCTTCTCAACAGGCGTTCGGCCCGGATGAACCAGCCACTCCCAACTATCTTATTGGCAATGTCACTCCTCCCGCTCCCGTTCCAGAGACGACGGATGGCAAGCGGAAGGACTCCTGGGGGCCAAGCGCTCTTTAATTTATCATCAGATGAAACATAAAAGATGAGCGTCCGTTTCGGAACTATGGGCTGGGCTTACGAAGATTGGAAAGGCCCGTTTTACACTTCAGACCTGCCTGCTGGTAAGTTTCTGACGGAATACTGCCGAATATTTTCGACGGTCGAACTGGATACTACTTTTTACGGAGCGCCCCGCCCTTCCACTCTTCAGGGATGGGCTTCGCAGGTTCCCGATGACTTCCGATTTTCCGCGAAAGTCCCGCGAGCTATCACGCATGAACAGCGTCTCCGTTCATCAGGGACGAGCGCCCGCGAGTTCGGTAATCTGTTGCGAGATCATCTCGGCAGGAAGTTAGGGTCTATACTGTTACAACTGCCTCCGGATTTTAACATCGATGAACGAGGCGTACTGGAAACATTTCTGGACGAGTCAGTGGGTGATGACCGGCCGAATGCCATTCCTTTAGTGGTTGAATTTAGGTCGATAGGCTGGGAGCGAACCGATATCGCGGAATCGCTTCTTGCTCGTGGACTGCGTTGCGCTACGACGGAGCGCATCGATAGCGGTTCTCCTCTATGCTATGTCCGATTACTGGGCGAAGAAAACGCTGTAGCGCGATTCAATGAACGCCAGTTCGACCGTTCCGCCGACCTGAAACGATGGGCGGAACGTATTCGCGTCAGGGATCATTCTGAGGACGATCTCTATTTTTATGTCCGAAATTTTTATGAAGGACATGCCCCGGCGACATTATTCGCTCTCATGGAGATGCTGAACATGATTCCGCCAACGCCGCCCGGTCAGCAACAGATGTCTCTCTTTTAGCTGGACTTGCGCCGTTGAAAATTACCCGCCTGTCAACTCTTATGAGGTTCAAGTCAAGCGTTCGTATGCGACCGCAAAAAACAGCAGTTCGCGGTACAATGCAATGAATGAATGCGCTTATACTTTTTTCTCATGGTTCATTGCTGTGCGGGTCAGTCGAAGCGGTTGAAGCGCATGCGGCTCGGTTACGAGACCGGCGTGAGTTCGATTTTGTCGGCGTAGGATTTCTCAATTATTCTCAGCCGTCGTTTGCTGAAACCGTTCACGAAGCGGTTGCATTGGGAGCTACCCGCATCCTCATTCTCCCTTATTTTCTGATTCCCGGTTTTTTCGTCAGCAAAAGTCTGCCGGAGGTATTGACACCGATTCAGGCGCAATTTCCAAATGTTGATTTTCAGGTGGCGGAAGCGCTCGGATTCGATACCCGTCTTGCGGATGCGCTCTGGGAATCCGCCCTCAGCGCCAGAACTGCGGACAATGATCAATGGAGCGAGCCACTGAAGCGGGCGACATTATCATGCCGACCCTCACCGGATTGCCCGTTATATCAGACGCCGCTATGTCCGAAAGTTCCTGGAGAGAAAAAATTACATGACTGAAGCGCTCGTCGTTATGGTGCACGGCTCACCCCGGCCAGTCGCCAATAAGGAGATGTTGCGGGTCGTAGAGGAATTACGAAGTCGTCCTGAAGCCACCGCCCGTTTCCCGATAATCGAAGTGGGATACATGGAATGCAACGAACCAGATATACCCACCGCTATCGATCAGTCCATTCTCAAAGGCGCGAAAATGGTAACCGCGGTGCCTTATTTTCTGCACACCGGGACGCACGTTTGTGACGATTTACCGGGTCTTCTGGAAATGGCGCGAGTCCGTCATCCATCCGTCATTTTTAAAATGGGCGATTACCTTGGCCTCTCTCCACGTCTGACCGATATTTTGGAACAACGGGCGCAACAAAAAGGGTAATTATAGAATAAGTTCGTCGCCTTATGGATTACTTATGGATTACCTGATTACAGAGGAACGCTTTCACTTCCTGAATGGAAAAGGAAATGGGCGTTGTCCAACCAAACTTTGACAGGTCAATTTCTCCTGTGCGATCCGCGCTATTTCGGCGTCGAGTATGTGATAAACCCTTAGATGGTAGGGGAACCCAGAATCGTCCTGAATGAGAAAGCGACAGAACAATCCTTCGGGCTGTACTTGGTACTAACGGAGATGCTGAAAGCGTCGGTAAAGCGCATCAATCCAGAACCGGGACTGCCTGACATGGTATTTTCCGCCAACGCCGCCGCAGTACGAAACAAGGTCTAATTGATATCGTATATGTGCATCGTGGAACATCAGGGGGAAGAACCTCTTCACCGTGAGTGGATCGCCCATCATGGCTAAGCTTTTTTCGATTATTGCCGTCCCGGTAAGGGAAAGCGCTGTAATCCTCAACGACGCTCAGGATGAGTTGACGAAGTGGTTGTCAAAGTGCGGACGGACAACCTTCATGACGCTGTTGACGGAAGTCCTGAAAGTGAGAGGCTCCGCAAAGCGCCTGACACTCCGGTTAGACAATTAAGCCATGTAGCGCAAAACAAACTCCTTTCGTGTGCGGAGCAGTATGATCGATTGTAATGAGGAAAAATGAAAAATCGCGCGAACCAGCGAAATGCCATCGCCGGAATGAAATCCATCGTCATTACGCTGGCGTTTGTGTTTTTGTTTGTTGTCGCGGTTCTGCTTGATCTACAGTATCTGTATCTGATGGCGGTCACACTGGCGGTTTTGCCCCTTGCTTCCTACGCCATTGCCTATTTCTTCGCAGCGCGATTTTCCGGTGAACGTCTTCATCTGGATACAGCGCGTGAGGGAAAAGCCTTTCATATCCAGCTGAAACTACGATCGCGGGGAGGATTGCCACAAACTACTGTCCGGATTCGAGAAGCGATCCCGGCGTTTTTGCTCCTTGAAGGAAGAGATGACCCGGAAATTCCTTTAAAAGACTGGAACGGACGAGAGGGCTATGCCGAATACGCCCTTATACCTCAAAAACGCGGCGTCTATCAGCTTGGTCCGACAAATCTCGAAACGACAGATCCACTGGGTCTATTTACGTTTACTGCAACGATTCCCGTACAATCGACGATGGTTGTGCTGCCGGAACCATTGCCCATGTACGATTCCGCTCAGGGTGGCGAAGGAACGTATGGTCTTCGGGAACGTGATGGTAAGACGCGTCGTGGCGATGGCATGGACTTTCATGGCGTCCGTGAATACCGCATGGGAGATCCTCTGCGACGAGTGCACTGGCCGTCCTCCGCTCGACGCGGTCATCTGGTCGTGGTGGAACACGAACGCGCTTATCAGCAGGACACCGTCATCGCTCTTGACTTGTCAAAGGATGCCGAGTACGGCGTGGGACGCGAGACGACCTTAGAATACGCTATCAAAGCGGCGGCGACTCTGGCGGATCGGACGCTTGCCGCAGGCGGGGGCGTCACTCTGGTAACGCAACGGGGGCATCTGACCGTACGTCCTTCAGATGGCGATCCTGCCGTCGGTCGTTTTCAGTTACTGAATACCCTTGCCGGGTTCGAATGTGATGCTGTGACATCGCTTAGCGAGGCTCTGCAAGGGCTACCGCCGGAAAGCGGTCGCCATTGGGCGGTATTAACCTCCGAAGGAGATTCGAAACTGACCGGGTTTTTGAACCGACGGGTGCAACTGGGTGATTCTGTCAATGTCTTTTTCTTTGAACCGTCCTCATTTGGCGGGCCATTAGTCACTTCTCCGGCGGTTGCTGGAGCAGAGCTTCGGATAATCGAACGTCAACATTCGCCGTGGGAAGAAGGAGGTCGGTGGTTTGAACGCATTATTCGGGAAACTATTTGAACAAAGAGAAGGAGAGACTGTCTCGTCACTGGTGACGCGCCCTTCCACTGCGCTTTATCTAGCGGGATTGGTAGTGCAAATCAGTTCGTTACTCATTGTCGCACGACAATTGAGCGATTTACGGTTCGGTTATTTCGTGATCATTTTGTCTATGGTCGGCGCGGCGTCCGCTTACTATCTGAGATTGCGTCAAATTCCGAAACGATATATTCAGTATGGCGTCCTGGCGGTGGGCATTCTGTTTTTCATGGCATTCCGCAATCTGGGTTTTTTCGCAGAATTGTTGCCAGCAGAAGCGCAGGGATCGCAAGAACTCACCATCGTCTCCGGGCTAGCTCTGGCATCGGCGTTTTGCACGTTTCTCTGGCTAAGCGATGAGTCCGTTGTTTTCACCTGTGTATGGGCGATTGCTATTGTCGGTCTAACCGGCACCGTCAACATCAATCTGGAATTGATTGTCGGATTCATAGTTTTTCTGGCTGCAGCAGTCTTTCTGCTGATCCATCAGAACGCTATATTTCAATCGGATGCGCACGATGCGCCAACGGTGGAAGATTCGTGGTTTTCAGGACTCTCGATGGCGCATATCCGCCCGCAACTGATAATCGCTCTTATGGTTTGGGGCGCAGCCCTGGTGATGGGTTTTTTGATCGCTTTCCCGGTACAGATGCTGGGAAGAAACCTGTCCCTCAATGCGATCCTTCAACGCCTGAGGGTTCCTCCCGCCCCAGTCCGCCGTGCACTCGGCGGGCGATCGAAGTTGACTTTTGACAATCTCAATCAATTCAATGTCGGGCTTGGTCCCATCGACGATGATCCGTCCGAAAGAATGTATGCCCTCACCGATGAGCCTCGTTACTGGCGTGGTCGTATTTATGATCAGTACACGGGGCAAGCATGGGTAAACACTCTGGAAATGACTGCGAAATCGCTGGCGCCCACCGCCTCAAGTTCACAGAATGAGGTTGAGGAGTTCACCTTGCTACCTCTGACCGAGAAACGACTCAAGACATCCAATGTAACGCATAAATTTCATCTGGTAGAAGGTATTTTTGGACCGCTGTACCATGCGGCGGAACCAAAGGCCGTCCGCGCGCCCGTTCTGGCAATCGTTCAGAGAAGTGATAACACGATTGGGACAGGTCGTGGCATGGGTGCGGATTATGAGGTCGATTCGGAAGTCACTGATCCTATACCCAGCGATTTACGCTTTACAGGATCGAAATATCCCTCCGAAATTACGGATAGATACCTTAATTTAGGGGCTTCCAATGATGTACTTGCCCAATTGACTCGGGAGGCGGTGGGGAACGCGACAAACCCCTACGACAAGACGCAAGCTATACGTCGCTTTGTCGCCGCACGATGTATTTATACCAGGGAAGCCCGCGCCGTACCCCGTGATAGGGATGCGGTGGAATTCTTCCTGAATGAATCCAGGGAGGGGTACTGCGATCTCTATGCCACCTCATTGACCATGCTCTGCCGTTATGCGGGCATACCCGCTCGTGTTGTGACAGGATTCGCGCCCGGAAGCCCTGCCCCCTCTGGGAGCGCACTGCCAATCGTAGCCGGGGATAAACGCCAATGGTATCTGTTGCGTGGCTCTGATCTTCATGCATGGACAGAAGTTTATTTCGTTGGCTATGGATGGGTTCCCTTCGATGCGACTACCGATACTGGGGGTACGACGACGCCGACCCAGACCCCGCCTACAGTGGTAAAAGCGAACCCGCTTCGCGATTTCTGGCGAAATGGCGGAGTGACAATGGTTTTCGTTGGGCTTGCCACCTGCACCCTGATTGCGGTACTTTTGAACGAGTGGCGTTCAAGGATGAGACAGCGCAAGGTATTGTATGCGACCGGCAAAGGCGAGGCGGTGGAAGTTGCGCGCGTTTACCGTAAGACAATCCGCAAATTGGAACGAAGAGGAGCGCCGTTCTCTGTCACTACAACGCCGTCGGAGTATCTCCGTCAGTCGCGGGAGATTTTCAATGAGAGCGTTACCAACCCGCTTGCGGAACTGACAGCCATTGTAGAAATGGCGCTTTATAGCTCTGTAGCTTCGTCGTCGCAAGATGTCCAGAACGCTGTTACAGCGAGTAAAGCCGCGCTCTCTGCGCTCCGTTCCCATCCGAAAATCGAACTTTCAAAGGAAGTTGCTTATGGCGACACCGCGCAGCGATAAGTCGAAATCAACCGCAAAGACAAAAGAACTGGTAGCGCCGGAAGGACCTCCGCGCGTCATTTTGCTGACAGGAAGTGATTCCGAAAAGAAAAAAACGCAGGCGCAACGTCTGCTAACGGAAGCGGCTGATCAGGACTTTGCGGATTTTGATACCGAAATTCTGGATGGCTCCCATGCTACCGCTTCCGGCGCTCTCAGTTCTGTCTCGACGATCCCATTAGGTTCAGGCAAAAAAGTCATTCTGATCCGTGATGTCAACCAGATGGATACCGAGGAGCAGAAACGACTTGCCGCCGGAATTGACAGAGTACCCACCGGCGGTCTTCTGATTCTCCATACCGGATCGCCCATATTTGAGGAAGGAAAAGCGAAACGTGGGAGCGTTGTCGCGACGGAACTGGCGAATGCTGTCAAAAAAGTGGGACAGATGCTGGATTTCGCACTGCCGAAAGCGGACGATTCGAGAGATTATCTCCTTCAGGCGGCGCGTGAAGCGGGTAAGAAGCTTTCATCTGAGGCGATATCTTTGCTGTCTCAGTTACCGGCGGATGATGTTATCCGTTTGACCACCGAAGTCGCCAAGGCAGCTGCGCATGCTGGGGAGAACCCGGTGATTTCCGCCGCCGATGTGGAAGCAGTGGTTTCACGCAGTCCGGACGATGTCATCTTCAAACTCTGTGACGCCGTAGGGATGCGGCGCACCGGAGAAGCTCTTGGTCATGTCTCTACCCTGTTTCGTGGCGGAGGCAGAGCGGACGGTATCGCAGCACGTGCTCTGGTAATGCTGGCACGGCAGATTCGATTACTGGCGCAGTTTCGCTATCTGGGAGAAAAGCGGATGGCAGGACGAAATGCCTCTCCACCTTCTCCCGAAGTTCTGGCATTGCTTCCTGCGGATGGGGCAGGCGGAATGGTAGCGAATCCGAGGTTGTCCTGGATGGCGGATAAATATGTGAACCAGGCGCGGAATTTCAGTGGCGCGGAGCTGGCGGTTCGCCTAGAAAGGCTGTTGATGGCTGACCTTGCTTTGAAGGGGGTCGAACCGGGGGGAGATTCGCCTCAGATCGTACTGGAACGTCTGGTAGTGGAACTGTGTTGACTGAGTATCGTGGGCAATCATTCCATACTCAGGTCGATGAGTCAGAACAATGGCGTTACCATAACGTGTAAACGTTTGTCTGGCAACCTCATTGTTCTGACTCAAACACTCGAAGAATGGCTAAGCGACAAGCGCCTTGGCGGCGCGGCTCATCAACCGGGACTTGCGACGGTTGGCGGCATTCGGATGAATAATTCCCCGCTTGGCGGCCTTGTCAACAACGCTGGAGAAAACGCTCAGAGAAGAGGCGATTTCCTTCGCATCACCCGCGACGATAGCCGTATTGGTCTTCTTCACGAACGTCTTGATGCGACTCCTGGTCGCCTGATTGCGGAGTTGACGCTGGCGTGAACGCAAGACGTCCTTCTTGACAGATTTGATATTCGGCACTTGCTAATTTCCTTACAGATTGTACAAATTCGATGTTTTGATTATCGTTTACAACGGTGCGGCGGTCGTAGTCGCTTTCACGCCAAGACCTCCACGGATACTTTTGAGCGCATACGCGCTATCGGAATAACCGCCATCCGGATCGGGAGGACACACTGTTTTACCAGCAATACTGATTCCCATTCCAACATCCGGGTTCGCATCCACATTTACTACGCGAATACGGACGCCCTTCAATTCATTACGCGCCTGTTGCACCAGGCTATATATCTTCGCCGGGTTATTCTGAACCGCAGGCGTCCAGGAGTATCCGATGACGACTTCCTTGGCGCCCTTTGGATCTCCGACAACTGCATCATCGCCCAGAGCGACAAGTTCGTTCCCGCCACCCGGGGTCATCAATTCATCCGCCGTCGATTGGGCGCTTTTCCCGCTGTCCTTTACCGCTTTGGCAGCCTTTTCCTGAGCCGCTTTTTGCTCTGCCTGAGGGTCTTTCGGTTGCATCGCGGAATTCAGGAACGCCAATGCGCCCAGTGCAACTAATATTATGGCAATTAATACTACTGGAGACCCTTTAGACATAACCAATCCACTTTTATTTCTTGGCTCTCATCCCCGTAAGGGGATTTAAGCCGTTTCCGGAACTCCCAGCGCCAGAAGTTGTTCTTGCGCTCCGGCTCCCGCTTCCAGAATGCGTCGCCGCACTTCCTCAATGGGCAGGCCGACCCGCTCTACCGCTTCCCGCAAAAACGCAGACCGATCCGAAGCGGTCAGCAAATCAAGCGTCGAAATATCAAGGGCTTCAGATAAAGCTGACAGAGCGGGCGAAAGAGTGTTGATTTCTTCCTCCACTCGGGCGCGCATCAAGCCCTGCGAAAATTGCAACTCTTTTATGGCGCGTTCTACTGGCGCGACAAGCGCCTGAAACTCGTTCAGTTTTTCCTGCACCGCGCCGACAACAGTCGGTCGGTCTCTCTCCGGAGACGGTGACATGGCTATGCAATACCCCTGTGCAATCCCGGCGCGAGCCAGATGACAAACAAAACCACGACAAAACGAACGGCGTTCCCTGTCAGGAACGCCACCTCCTACTATAGCACGGTAACGGAGAGTCGGCAAATTCCATCGACAGGTACTGAGCGTGATTCTCCTTCAATTCCCATAGGCAACCGATATAATAAGTTAAATCGCACCAATGAATACTGAGAAATGCGCTACTCTTAATCTGTAGTGTATAAGAAATGCGCTACTCTTAATCTGTAGTGTATATCAGACGTTCACCGTTGTCGAAAGGGTAGGAACAATTGTCAGAGATCGCCGCTCAATACACTCTTGACGTTCTTCGTCGCATCACTCGACAGACAGAATACGAAAATCGACTCTTTCTTGTCGGCGGTTATGTTCGCGACAAATTGCTGGGGAGAAGCGGCGGGTTCGATGATATCGATCTCGTGCTGGAAGGGGATGCCCTGAAACTTGCACGCTTTCTCTGGAGGCAAGGCGTTTCCTCTCATGCACCTGTGGTTTATCCTAAATTCGGGACGGCAATGATTCACATCCAGGAACCGGCTGAGTCTCTGGTGCAGGTGGAACTGGTGACTGCGCGAGCGGAAACCTACCAGTCAGGATCCCGTCAACCGACAGTGACTCCTGGTACGTTATTGACGGACGCTCGACGGCGTGATTTTACCATCAATACCTTTCTCGAAAACCTGCATACTGGAGAAATCATCGATCCTACCGAAAAAGCGCATTCTGATCTGGCATCGGGCATCTTACGAACACCGCTCGATCCTGCACAGACATTTGCCGATGATCCTTTGCGAATGCTTCGCGCCTGTCGCTTTGCAGCGAAACTCAATTTCGCTATCGCTCCCACGACAATGGAGGCGATAATCGTACATGCAGACCGATGCAATGCCGCCTATGGCATTTCCTTTGAGCGCATCCGAGACGAACTCAATAAGACATTACTGGCTCCCGGCGCCGCGAAAGGTCTGGAATTGATGCGCCAGACCCGACTGCTAGATCAATTCGCGCCGGAATTGGTTGCTATGTACGGGGTCACGCAGAATCGATTTCATCTCTATGATGTCTGGCGTCATACGCTTGTCGCTCTGGAAAATCTTCCGTCGGAATCGCCTCTGGAACTCAGACTCGGCGTTTTATTGCACGATATCGGGAAACCAGCGACGCGCACTGAAGACTCTGAGGGCGATGCGCATTTCTATAATCATGAAGATGTCGGAGCGCAAATAGCTCGTGAGCTTCTATTCCGTCTGCGTTACCCCAATGAGACCGTGGATATCGTGACCCGTCTCGTCGCGCTTCATATGCGGTATGGTTCCTACACGCCTTCATGGTCAGATGCCGCTGTTCGTCGGCTGATTCGCTCTGTCGGGGAGTTGCGTCAAGATTTGTTCACCGTCGCTCACGCCGACATCGCCGCCTGTAATCCGGATATAATGCCTGTCGCCGATCTGGACAGTCTCTCGGAACGTATGGAGCTTATTGAATCGGTGGCTAATGTCACCACAGCGACATCGCCTCTCACCGGTGAAGAGATTATCGCTCTTCTGGACATTGCGCCGGGGCGCATTATCGGTAAGATCAAGGTTGCGCTCACCGATGCGGTTGTGGCGGGGGAATTAGCACAGGACGATAGGGAAGGGGCGATTGCTATGGCGAAGGCAATTCTGGATTCATAGTGTCTGTACGTCCCGTCCTTTGTTCTGCGGCTTATGCATCGCTATTTCGATTTACGTCCTGTCCATGTCCAGAGATGACGCTCGATATGTTCTTCTATAACGATGTCCGGTTTCTCCCGAGCGACAAGCGTAGGGTCATATTCTCCCCAGTGCCATACCGCACGACGGAAATGGCGTGTCAAATACGGTGACATCTTTTTCATAAAGGAATCATGAAAGATGATCGCTTTGCCAATCTCGCCATCTGGATAGGTTGTTGACACTGTCTTCCCTGTCTTGCTGACTTTTTCGTAGTATCCCCATGCTGCGCTTTCCGGTAGATGGGATGGCGTGATATGGGGTACCGGCACGGTTTCTATCTCGGTCTGCTTGCCACGTTGAATCATCATCGAAAGGTCACCGTAACGACGGCTCACCTGGGTCATATCGAATTCATCGGGCTGCATCGGTCTGACTGTGGGGAATTGTTGTTGCAATTTTTCTGCGAGCGTTCGATAACCGATATAGGCGCCATAAGAACTCCAGTGAGTATCCATTTGCAAATACAGGGGATGCTCCGGGTCGGCGGTTTTCGCCGACTGGAGCGACGGGAGCAAGTCCAGCGAATCGATGCCGGGATTCTTCTCCAGATAAGCTATCATCTGAGCGCCTCGTGATGGTCCGATCTGCCGGTAACCGTCGGGCATTTTCTCCGGGTACGCCGTCTGCTTGTCCGGAGCCAGGACGAAAACGTATCTGGCGCCATGACTATTGGCGTCATCCCGCCGTTTCATCAACCGTTTTTGAATTTGATCTAATTCTTTCGAGGTGAAAGGGTCGATGCCCTGAAAGCCCCGAATGGAATCGTTGACCGTGTAGAACAGCCATTTATTGCGCCCGATGAGGACTTCCGGGACCGGGGAAACGCCGAAACCTTCGGTCACTAGCTCACTGTGAATTTCGCGCAGGGTGGTGCGACCGCCGAAACTACGCGCGAACGCTTCCTGAAACTCCGATGCCTTCCCTGTCGCTTTCTTCGCCAGTGTTTCCCACCGACCATAGATTCCGTAATGAACTGCGGTGGTCTTCGCTACCGGTGGAATCCCCTTATGCCATTCCATGATCGGTTCTCCTGTCAATCCACGTAGCAGCATTAAAGGCAGCGGCAACGCGAGCAAAAGACCAAGCAATGCCGCAAGAACGTATTCGAAACGGTAGACGCGTCTGGTGACTCCCGCCCATCCGATGGTGATACCTCCTCGTGGCTCTATCGCTTCCAGGGCATCGTCTGTCGATTGAGTGATTTTCTTACCTTTCATCATATTCCTTAAAACCGGAAGTAGATAAACGGATCGTATGCTCCCCCAGCGACGGAGAGCAAGGAGAGACCAAGGCAAATGCTCAGGGAGGTAAAGACGATCAATTCGGCGCCCCATACACGAGCGACTGGCGTTTCCGTATTCTCCGGAATCGCACTTTCAGCAGGAATGCCCATCTTTTCACGAATAATCAGATAAAACGGGGTCGCGGCGAGAAGAGCGAACGGTAGGGCGATTGTTCTCAAACTGTCGAAATATGTGTAGATCGAATTGACGCCCACAGGGGGGTGAGTAAGCCCCAGCATCGCCTGAAAATAACCAGAGGCATGGGATAGCGAATCAGAACGGAAGAGTGTCCATCCTACAAGAACGACCAGAATCAGGTAGATATGGCGCAACCATTTCGGCGCCGCAGCCAGCCATCGTCCCAGAAACGCTCGTTCCAGTACCAGAAACGCGCCGTGGAAAAGTCCCCAGGCGACAAATGTCCATGCGGCGCCATGCCACAGTCCGCACAGAAAGAAAACAGTCACCAGATTGAAATAGGTTCTCCCTCCAGACACCCGGTTCCCGCCAAGCGGAATATAGAGATAGTCCCGAAACCAACGGGAGAGCGACATATGCCATCGTCGCCAGAAATCGGTTATGGAATCTGCGATATAAGGGTAGTTGAAGTTTGCCGGAAAATCGAAGCCAAAGATGCAGGCGATGCCAATCGCCATATCCGAATACCCGGCGAAATCAAAATAAATCTGTAGTGCATAACAAAGAATTCCGAACCAGGCGACCAAAGCGGAAAGGTCATCTGTCGGCAGGGCAAAAATCTGGTCAGCTGGCACGGCGAAAGTGTTCGCAAGCAGCGTTTTCTTCGCCAAGCCGATCACGAAAATTGTCGCTCCCCTTGAAAATCGGGCAAGAGACAATGCGCGCGCTTTAGACGTAATTTGTCCGGCGACCTCGTTGTAACGGACAATCGGCCCGGCGATCAACTGCGGAAAGAAAAGGATATAGAGCGCTAGATCAAGAGGATTCCGTTTTGCTGCTGCATCGCCCCGGTAGACATCTACTTTGTAAGAAATCTTGTGAAAAGTAAAAAAAGAAATACCAAGAGGTAGCGCAATCTGCGGTAATTCCAAAGCCGACAGATGGAAATACTCGCCAGCAAAGTTGAGTGACCCCACCAGAAAATCCGCATACTTGAAGTAAAGGAGTAATAGCAAGTCGCTGGCGATACCAACAATTAAGATCGATTTACTGAGCGGCGTTCCACGGGTTTGGTCGATCCAGAGAGCGAAATAATAATTGAAAACAACGGAAGCGACCAGTATCGGGAGAAACGCTAACTCTCCCCAGGCATAAAAAAGCAAACTGGCGGATGTCAGCCACCCGTTACGGAATTGACGCGGCAAAATGCAGTAAATCAGCAGCGTTAGCGGCAGGAATCCAAATAGAAAAACAGGTGCGCTGAAGACCATAGAAACCACGCCGCTTCCGCACGAAAAATTCCTCGGGAAAGCCGCCATTCAGGGACGCTTGAATGTCACCGTTTGCAGAACGAAGCGAGAATCATGCCGATTCACCTGAAAAAAGTGAAGCGAATTGTTATTTTACCGGATCACTTACCATGCGCTCGTGGGCGGATGCCCGTCCGTTTCCGCCTTGACCCGGCGGATTGGAATGTTAGCGACAAGCGCCACCGTATCGCCTTCTTTTTCCAGATCCACATTCAAGGCGGATTCATCGATATCAATATGGCGGGATAAGACAAGGAATATTTCTTTGCGAATCTGCTCCAGAATCGGCCCCGGTATATCGGCGCGATCCAGAAGGATAACGGCGCGGAGGCGGTCTTTCGCTACGGCTTTTGCGGAATGGTTGTTCTTACCCAGCAAGCGCTCAAAGAGCGATAGCATCTTCGTCTCCCTCTCTAGTTTCCGCCGAATATTTTCCGGAGGCGCGTCATGAAACTATCTTTTTCCTCAAATGTCGGGAAAGCGACCGATTCGCCGCGCAAGCGTCGAGCGATAGCCCGGTATTCCTGACCTGCGGAACTGGTATCCGACATGGAAACCGGTTCTCCCCGGTTAGTCGAGGTAATGATGGCTTCATCATCCGGCACGATTCCGATCAGCTTGACCGATGCACCCAGAACTTCCTGCACATCCTCCACCGAGAGCATATCCTGGCTTTTGACCATCTTTGGTCTCAGCCGGTTGACAATCAGATAGGGGTTGCGTAACTCCTGCGCTTCCAGAAGTCCGATGATTCGGTCAGCATCTCGCACGGATGCCATTTCCGGGTTGATAACGACAATAGCTTCATTCGCCCCGGCGGTGGCGTTCTTGAATCCCTGTTCAATGCCAGCAGGACAGTCGATCAGTACAAAAGTATAACCTTCATCCAGAATCTGGCTGACCACGACTTTCATTTGCTGAGGACTTACCGCGCTTTTATCACGGGTCTGCGCCGCTGGTAACAAAGCCAGATTTTGATTGCGCTTATCCTTGATCAGGGCCTTGCGGACTTCGGTGGTTCCCTCCACTACATCCACAATATTGAAGACAATGCGGTTCTCCAATCCCAGCGCCAAATCAAGGTTACGTAATCCAATATCGGCGTCCACCAGAGCCACTTTTTCACCCAGGTTCGCCAGAGCCATACCCAGGTTCGCTGTTGTGGTCGTCTTACCGACGCCACCTTTGCCTGACGTTATGACAATGACACGCCCGGAATTTTCGCCGAGTTTATCCATTTTTTTCGCACATCCCAGTTATTTTCCGGAAGCTTACCAACATATTCCCTTACCTCTTAAGAAGATATTATAACGGAAAAACGCCGATTTCGCCTCCCTCTATCCGTGCAACCTCCGAGAGTCGTTGGAAGTTGGGGCTACGCTCGCTTTCCTCGGGAGATCGCGCAATCTTACCGGCAATACGCAATTGCGGCGGACGCAAATTTCCTGCGACAATACGAGCGGTCTCATCTCCGAAGCAACCTGCATGCGCCAGACCGCGTAATGAGCCAAACACGATGATATCGCCGCCGGCGGAAACTTCCGCTCCTGCATTCACATCCCCAACAATAACCAGATGAGTATCATGAACGATCTGTTGCCCAGATCGAACGGTTCCAGGAACATAAAGCGCATTTTGTGCAGCGAAGTTACCACGAGTCGCGATTTCCGTCCCGGCATTAGTCGCTGCCATTTCCGTCTCACGCTCTTTTTCCCTATCGCGATGCTTCTGGATGACGGGAAGTTCTTCGTATGCCTTGAGAGCCAGTTTTTCGCCTGCTATTCGGGTAGAGGCGTCCTGCGCGACAATTGCCACTGGAACCAGACCGAAGCCTCTCTTGATCCGATCCATCAAAGAGGTGAGTTCGTCACTGGATACTTCCCTTGTTCCACAATCCAGAGTGGTCTGGGCGCCGCGCCAGAACGAACGCGCTTTCGCTTCATCAAGTCGTGAATGTGTCTGCTCTATAACCTCATCCCACGGTGTGGAAAGTGGTAGGACAAGCAATAAGCCGTTTCGCCATCCCTTTACCTCTACCGTTTCCTGACCTGTCAGTTCTTCCACACAACCCCCTGTCTTGATCCTTTACGCTGATTTTTCTGCCGATTTAACATAATTATGAATTCGTTTTCGATGCATAAAATTCCTTGTACACCTGGTGGAAAAGGTAATGCAATGCATTCTATTCTGTTAAATATGCACCATAATTTCGAGGATAGATCAAGTTATGCAGGCGGCGCAGTTTCTAATTTTGGCGGCGCCATCACCAGTAATATCCCAATTTGCGAATAACCTACATGTGGATAAAGTCGGGCTCCCGCTTGACTAGCGAGTAGGACGCTTCGGGAAATACCGTATTTTGTATCCTCAGCGAGTAGCGTGGAGATCAAGGCGCGTCCCAGACCATTGCCACGATAGCATTCCTGAACGAAGACGCTGGAAACCCATTCACAATCGTGATGCGTCCTGATGCACCGCGCCCAACCCACCGGGAGCTCTCCGTCGAATGCCGCATACAATCGAAGGGGCGCGTCCTCCGATGTCAGATCCGACTGCCGAATTTGTTTCGATCTGGCGGCGATATTGACCCTATTCGCATCGTTCCAATCCAGAATGCGACGGATAGGGCCGTCGTAACGCGGAGCCAGCGCCGACTCGGCGACAAAGAACGGTTCTCGTCGCATCAAACGATAGCCATGTCGCCGGTACTCCTGAGCAAGCGATGCCGTTTCGCTGGCGTTTTTCGCAAACGCACAGAGAAAATACTTGCCGGTGACAACCCGTCGGATGATTTCAACAACTTCGTCAGGTCGTTGTTCATAGACTGCCACTTCAGCAGTGCGATAGCTTCCGCTTTTCCGGGGGGCGTCACGAACCAGCCAGATTCGTTCCTGTAACTGGACAGACTCGTACAGGTGAGTCATCGAACGCGTAAAGGCGATACCCCGAACGAACGATTCCATCGCTTGCGGGACGAAATCAACTTCGCCCATAAATCTCCAGCGTTCCTCCATAGACGGCGCGTCCCTGATTGGAGCAGAGGTACAAGGTGGCTTCTGCAATATCATCCGGGGTTATCCATTTGGCGGCATCGGCATCGCCCATGGCATGGCGATTCGCGGGCGTGTCTATGTTGGATGCCAGAAGGAGATTCACATGGATCCCGGCATCTTTGACCTCCTCTGACAGTGCATGAGTGAGGGCGATCAGCCCGGCTTTGGAAGCCGCATACGCCGCCATTTGTGCGGAGGGATGAACTCCGACGCGGGAGCCAATACCAAGTATCCATCCGCCCCCCCGCCGTTTCAGAGCAGGTAGAATCGCGCGATAGGAATGGAAGTTAGAGGTCAGGTTCAGTAAAAGCATATTCTCCCACTGGGATGGCGCTTGCTCACTGTCCAGTGGCCCCATCGCGAACCCGCCCACCAGATGAATCAGGGTGTCTGGCTCCATTTCGAAAGCGTTTCGCGCCGCTTCCACCATCGCTGCCGTTCCTTCTTCCGTAGTGACATCCGTCGGAAAGATCGCGAACCGTGGCGAAGGGGGCAGGGATGCCCGGAGATTATCCAGCGTCTCCTTAGAGCGTTCTACCGCCAGTACATTCGCCCCTGTCTCTACCCACCGTTTGGTCACTTCGGAACCGACGCCACCCGCCGCGCCGGTAATAATGACCGTTCGTCCCGTCATGTTTTCGTTCATCAGATTCTGTCCTATTTGTAAAAGTGATTGTAAAGCACCGCTGCATCAAATCCTGCTGAAATCAGGGTATGGAGAAGGAAGCAGGGGAGAAAAGATCGGTATCGCAAGGCTAAGAGCGCCATCAATACTCCGCCCGGCAGGGAGGAGAGGGTTTCTGGCAGGGGCTTGCCCCAGTGGAGCGCTGCGAACAGCAATGTTTGCACCCCGACCGCTCCCCAGATCGGCAGGAGACGGCTAAGGCCAAATAGCAGGAATCCCCGATAAAACCATTCCCAGCCGAACATATAAAACGCCATGGTCAATTCGTGGTACGCTAATCGCGCCCATTCGATAGTTCCGCCCTTAGACCAGTGTCGACCATCGAAGAATAGTCCGCGTATCGATCCGGAACCGCTCCCTTCTCCCAACCAGTTAAGGTAATACTCCTGGGGGCCGTCCATTGGAGCGAATAAGAGAAGGATAGGGATAAATGCCACAAACAACAGTAGAGCGGCGATGACGCCGCCTTTCAAATCTCCCGGAGTCATTCCGAAATCAGATGCCTCCCGTCGTAAAAGCAGCAAGATCACCACCAAGGGGACAAAAAGGATCAACGCCGTATTGAGGAGATTGTATTCATTGAAATCCATCGGTTGATGGTTGCGCCAGAGGAGAAAGCCAGAGATCGCGACACCGGTCGCCAGAGTCGCCCAACCGCAGGCGGCATCGCTCGCGCCTGTAGCGGGCGCGTTACTGTTCGTTTTCGCAATGCTGATCGTACGTTTACGCATTCCGTGGCGTCCCCGTCATCATTTTTTCCAGTTTCGATTGCTCCAGAGATAACGCATCCCGAAGTTTTCGTCTGGTCATTCGCATAATGGAGACCGCTTCCTCAATCTCCTGCGATTTTCTGTTGACAGTTCCGTTGATGAAAGTCGCAATCACATCTGAAGCGCGTGCGGAAAAGACAAGAGCGGCGACCGGGTTGTCCTCCGCTGGCGTTATATGACTCGCGGAAAGATTGACCACACAAAAATCCGCTCGCTTGCCGGGAGTCAACGAACCGATTTCCTGCGCCATTCCCATCGCTTCAGCTCCGCCCAGAGTCGCCAATCTCAGGGCTTCTTCCGCAGTCAACGCCATAGGATCACGCTCTCGCGCTCTGGCGGTAAAAACCGCCGAACGCATTTCCTCGAACATATCGGCGTTATTGTTCGACGCGACGGAGTCAGTGCCCAGACCAACAGCTAACCCCGCATTCAGCATCGCTCGAACCGGCGCGAACCCAGAACCCAATTTACCGTTAGACTTCGGACAATGCGCTACCGTCGCCCCTCGCGCCTTTAACAGGGCGATATCTTCCTGACTCACCTGAACGCAATGTACCGCCAGAGTTCCCGGTGTAATTGCGCCACAGGCATCTAAAAACCGAGTTGGGGATAGTTGCGGCGTTTCCCATGCTATACCCCGTCGTGCGAACATCTCAGCGAATGGCCCAATGCCCTTCTGGAACAAATCCTCCTCCGCCAGCGATTCCGCAAGGTGAATCGTCTGTGGCAGGGAATACCGTTTCGCGAACGATCCTAATGCCTCGAATAGTTCGCCGCGAACGGTATAGGGCGCATGGGGAGAAATTCCGATCCGGATACGATCACTTCCCGCCTGAGTGACAGTTTCCGTCATTGAGGCGACTTTTTTCTGAAGGGAGGACACAATCTCCTGAATGGGTTCGTCAGGAGAAATCCCAAAGACTTCCCGGTAGATAATACCGCTTTGACCTGTCATCAGGAGCGCCATCAGTGAAAAGCCGCCATCGCAGGCATCTCCGATTGTGGTAATTCCGGAAGACCGCATCTCCCATGCTCCCAGAAGCGCGGAAGCCAGCCATTCTTTCGGAGTGATGTGGGATTTCAACGCTGTCAGCAATCGAATCCAGGGGAAGAAGGGCATATCTTCCAGAAGCCCGCGCATGACGGTGTATTCCAGATGGGCATGCACATTTACAAAACCGGGAATGATGACCGCTTCGCCAAAGTCCTGATCGACAAGTCCGTTTCCAGCGTGACCCACTTCGATAATACGCCCGTCCCGAACGACAATTTCTGCATTCTCTATCGGCGGCGCATCGATAGGGAGCGCCCAGCGGGCACGGTAACGCAAGGTGAGAGATGCGCTCTCAGGATCGCAATTCGCTGTCGACACAATCTCACTCACACGGGATACCATAACTGCTTCCGACCGGATAACTCCATGCTTCCTGATACTGTGAGTTAGTCAGGAGTTTGGCGTGACCATCGGCAAAAACGCAAATGTAGCGTAACCCGATACCTGCGGCGGAAAAAGCGCCCCCGTGCCAGGAACCGTTTCCATCGAAAAGGACATGGTACTGCGCGGGACCAACTTCTTTACCATCTAAATCCTGTCCTGCCAGTGAGTCCAGCGGTTTGCCGGAAAGCCCGATCGCCGTTCGATACAGATAGGACGCGCCATATTTTTCGTACATCGACGGATGAGCCGGCATCTGGCAGGGGCCGTTGCAGGAATTGTTATTGTCCAGAAAATCGAAACCTGTATCGCCGGAGCACTTCCAAATTTCCTTGCTTTTCAGGTAGGAGTCCAGCACGCCCGTCTCATAGAAATCCGGATTGGGCTTGGTCGCCGACAAAAGGTGCGGGACGCTGTGCATCATCGGAAGCGTATCTATGTACGCCTGACAGGCGGGTGAGGTATGAGTCCAGATTGCCGGCACAAAAGCGTCTGAAGCGTCACGCGCGGCGGGAGCGAGACCGTCATAATCATCGGCGTACATACGCAGACCGATTCCTATTTGACGGAGATTGGAAAGGCAGACCGTTTTTCTCGCCGCCGCTCGGGCGGTCGCAAAGACAGGGAAAAGTATCGCCGCCAGCAACGCGATGATGGCGATGACCACTAACAACTCGATCAGGGTAAATCCCTGTCGGACAGGCCGAAATGCAGAAAAAGAATAGCGGTTCAAGAGGAAAGTCTCCTTCGCAATAGCGACTATGAACTACAAAGATTTTACCACAATACCCTACTGCGTAGAGAAGAACGCCGGTCGTTTACGCTACAGTATGGTAGAGAAATTATTCGGGAAGCCCTGTATAACAAAGAAAGTGAATTTCAAGAGGCTCAGGATCGAAAAGAATGGATAGCGAGGATCAAACCCGGTTTTTACAGATGCTGGATACTGCTACTGAAGCGGTAGGGGTTCCGCTCTCCGAAGAACAAAAAATGCAATGTCTGAACTTTACAGAGCGATTGCTGACGGTCAACGAAACGATGAATCTGACCCGGATTACAACCCCGGACGCGATAGCTATCAAGCATTTTGCGGACTCTCTGACAATATTACCCGCACTCCCCGGTCTCAAGCTACGCTCTTCTGTGCTCGATGTAGGCACAGGCGCGGGATTTCCGGGCATTCCTCTGAAGATCGTGCGTCCGGATTTACGCCTGACACTTCTGGATTCGCTTGCGAAAAGGGTGCGTTTTATCAATGAAACCTGTACTGAAATCGGGATTTATGGCGTCCAAACCGTACATTCGCGAGCGGAAGATGCCGGAAAGAACCCTCTGTATCGGGGAAAGTTCGATCTCGTGACGGCGCGAGCTGTCGCCAGTCTTCCGACGCTTCTCGAATGGTGCTCACCCTTTTTAGCGCCGCAGGGACGCTTCGTGGCGATGAAAGCGGATATCAGCGATGATGAACTCCAGGACGCCGCGCCGGTTGCCGTACGTTTGGGGTTGACTTTGATTTCCGATGTTGCGCTTAACTTGCCGACGGAAACCGATGAAGGGCAGGCGCCGCGTCGCAGGCTACTCGTTTATTCCGGCAAAGGCTTCAATTCCAAACCGGCGAGACGGTAAATAATGCCCTGTATCCCAATTTTAGTAGCCGGGGCAGTCCAGTTCCCGCTCTGCGTCGGCGCGGGTAGCATCAAAGGGGGATGCTGGAGAAGCGTTCCGCGCATTGTCGGAAGGGGACGGCGACATATGGATGCGCAACCATCCTGCGATGGAATCGACCTCCTGTTTGGATGAACGTTTTTTTGTCTTATCGTTTTTTTTGTCTTATCAGGAAGGCGCAAGTAATTCCGAGCGCTACGAGAACTCCGGCGGCTGGTTCCGGGGCGGTTACGGGTGGGGCAGCTAAAGTGTAACCCAGTAACCGCATAGCGATCAGATCATTGGGGTTCACGTTCGTTCGCAGTCCGAAGGACAGGCTGGGATCCATGATGCCAATATTGATGCCTGTAAACTGGTCGTCTTTCCAGTGACTCGCTTGTCGTCCGTCGCCTTTCGATACTCCGGTAGACATTCTCACCTGATTCACCGCAACATTATTGATGGTGAACAACTTATCGACAGTAGCTGTTACCGCATCCGACCCCGCTCGCAGATCGCGAGTGACGCTGGAAAAGCCTGCCAGTGTCGTCGGTGCGTTATTTCCGCTAAAGCGATACAGATCCATAAAGGAAGGAATGACGCTAGTTTCCCCTGAATCGATGTCGTCTACCGAGGAAGTGAAGCCCAGTAAGTGACCTATTTCATGTGCGGCGACCGTCTCGAAGTCAATTGTGTTAGCAGAGACGCCGTTGGAATTATCGTAATCGAAGGAGAACGCTTTGTTGAATGTGATAGAACCGTCTGACTCACCAAATTGCGTATCAAGGCTGGTGAGACCCAATGCCTTGAGATTCGCTTTGCTTGTCGAAAGATTGCCGGATAGGGTGACGCCCTGTGGAAGTATGGCGGAAAATTGCGCCGAGGTCGGAAGCGCCCCCAGAAGCTTGTCCGTCGGGTGTTTATTGACGAGGAGATTTCGAAGTGAGTTGTAATCACTAAACAGTTCGCGATTACTGGTAGACCCGATGATGTTGTTATTAGAAAAAGTCCCGAGGTCTGCATTGACAGTGATCGTAACATTGTCGGTGATCTTGCTTGCCCATTGATTCGCTGCTCGATTAAACGCGGCAAGGGCGCTATTGTTCGTGGCAAGTGTGGCGCCGGGATTGATCTTGATTGTGAATGCCGCCAGCGCGCGAGTTGTCGAAAGTGAGATCAGACTCAATGCCAGAATCACCGGAAGGGATAATTTTTTCATTTTTATTCTCTTCGTGTCAATATTCCGGGGCTTGCCCCGTTCTAACTACCAGCGGCTCTCAGGCCGTAGATATTAGGCAAATATGCCGGGGCTTGCCCCGGAGAAATTTATTCGTTCTCAGGCTCTTCAAAACGTTAACAGATGGGAAGTTCTTTGTCAATAGATTTAAAGAGAATACCGAACAAGCATCGTCATTTAGAGAAAGTGGAGTCGGCGGACATATCCCGATGATAAAATGACATGCTATGAATGATGCGGAAGTAATTATCATTGGAGGTGGACACGCCGGGTGCGAAGCGGCGCTGGCGGCGGCGCGACTGGGAAGCCGTACATTGCTGGTAACAGGTGACCTTTCGCGCATTGCGACATTGCCCTGTAACTGTTCGATTGGCGGTCCTGCTAAAGGCCATCTCGTTCGTGAAACGGATGCCCTCGGCGGAGCGATGGGAGTTATCACAGATGCGACTCTAACACACATTCGAATGCTCAACACGTCCAAAGGGCCGGCGGTACGCGCTTTACGGGCGCAGGTGGATGTGGAGTCGTATCCCGCCGCCATGCAGGATTACCTCCGTGCAACGCCATGCCTGACCCTTCTGGAAGCGATGGTCGATAGTTTGCTTGTGGAAGAGGGTGTTGTTATCGGAGTTCGCCTGTCCGATGGCGTGGAACTCCGGAGTCGTGCGGTGGTCGTTACGACAGGCACATTCCTACGCGGGCTCTGTCATATGGGCGAAAGAAAGTGGGAAGCGGGGCGCGGCATTCCGGAAATTAAGAATGTCGAAAAAGCGGCGTATGGTCTTTCCGCCTCCCTCTCTGATCTGGGTTTCCCCTTGCTTCGTCTCAAGACCGGAACGACGCCGCGTATTGCAAAGGAATCCGTAGACTTTTCACAAACTGAGGCGCAACCTTCCGAACCTGAGACGCCACCCTTCTCTTTTCGGACTCCGATTCGTCGCCATGTCGCGCCGGATGGCGGCGACCTGCTTCCGGCATGGCAAACCTACACCAACCCGGCAACTCACGAAGTCATCCGCCAGAATCTTCATCTGTCGGCGATGTATGGCGGATTCATTGAGGGAGTGGGGCCGCGCTATTGTCCTTCTATTGAGGATAAGGTGGTGCGCTTCGCACAGAAGGAAGCGCATCCCGTTTTTCTGGAACAGGAAGGATGGGACAACAATCTGCTCTATGTGCAGGGAATGAGCACCAGTCTGCCAGCGGACGTTCAACTTGCATTTCTGCGCACCATGAACGGTCTGGAAAAGGTGGAAATGATTCGTCCCGGTTATGCGGTGGAATATGATGCCGTCCCCCCGACCGAATTGACCTCCGCTCTGATGACAAAGCGAATCGCGGGGCTTTTTCTGGCGGGGCAAATCAACGGCACCTCCGGTTACGAGGAAGCGGCGGCGCAGGGACTGATGGCGGGAGCGAATGCCGCGTTGTTTGCACAGGAACGGCAACCCTTCACGCTTTCTCGCTCGGACGCTTATATTGGAGTGCTGATCGATGATCTGGTGACGAAAGGGGTTAATGACCCCTACCGCATGCTCACCTCACGCGCGGAATTTCGTCTGACCTTACGACAGGACAACGCCGATTTACGACTGACAGAGATCGGTCGCGCTATCGGTCTGGTGGAGGATACCCAGTGGAATCTGTTTCAGGCAAAGAAGAACCGGTTGGATTCTGTCAGAGCGATTCTCACCAAGACGACGATTTCCGGGGTAGACAATGCACGATTGGCGGAACGCGGAATCAGTCCGGTGACAACACGCATTACTCTGGCGGAACTTGCACGCCGTCCTGATGTAACGGAGGCTCAGGTTGCGGAACTTGCCGATTTGTCTCTGGAAGATTTCGCGCCGTTAGAACAGATTATCATCGATGAGCGTTACGGAGTCTTTATTGAGCGTGAACGGGCGCAGGTAGCGACGGCGCGACGGCAAGACCATGTCTTGCTACCTCAAAGTATCGATTATGAGGAAGTTCCTTCCCTGTCTGCTGAGGGGAAAGATAAACTGGGCAGACTGCGTCCCGCCTCGCTTGGTCAGGCGGCGCGTATACCGGGAATCACGCCTTCCGATATCTCAGTCCTATCGTTATATCTGTCCCGTCGTTCACAGAGCAAGCAAACGGATGCTATGCTGGCAGGCGCGAGAAGTTTGTGAGCTCAATTTAAACGAACTTCGATTTCCATCCCCTCGTAATACAAATAAGAACGCCGCGTTACAGGTGCGGCGTTTTCCTTTCCGGAGGCTTTACCATGAAGACTATTAACCGAAATACCGCCGTCGCCTGGGCGGTCGCTGCGGCGCTGGGTGGAATGATTATCGGGCAGTTGACCCCGACACGAGCGCAAAATATCGGCGACATTCTGAAAGGTGGCGTCGCTGGCGCCGCGATTCTGATCGCTGTCGATAAGTTCGGTCCCGATATCGACAAATTTGTCAATAAAATCACCGGAAACAAACCGGGGGCCGATAGCGGGGAAAGCACCAATGTCGTCCCCATCCTTTCGGTGGGACGTGGAACTTACGCGGGCGCCGTGCAGGTCAGCGGTCCGACGAAGCAGGTCGATCAGGTAAAAGCCGTCGCCCAACTGGAAGGGCAGGCGCGAATCGGGGTCACTGTACGCGCAAAAGTGCTGATTCCTATCTCGAACCGTAATGTTACCGACCCCACCAAACTGTCGCGGGTCAAGGGGGTAGGTATCGCCTCGCTTCTGGACATCAAATTATGATGCGTTTCGCAAGCATTCTGATGCTTGCGAAACGCTAAATCTCTTCGGATGGTTGCGCATTGAAGCGTAACTGAAATGGCGTGAGAAGTGCGCGAGACACGCGGGTAAGCCATTGCTCCGCCATGTCGATCGCCAGAAATTCGTTGTCCGCATTCACGACGAAAAAAAGCAGTCGCGGATTTCGGATATTCAAACAAATCCCCGGTGGCGGGGCGGCGGATCGCAAAACGTGTTCCCATTCAATCGCTCGCTGCTCCGGTTCGATATGTACAAGCATTGCAAAGTCGTGATATTCGCCCATCGTTATTCACCTCCACCACACAGGATTTCGTAGACGGCGAATCGCGTTCGTGCCGCAGTGAATCTCGCCGGAACGGACATGATACGGTTCCCAGATGTCCACAAAATGGAGACGCAGTCCAAGCGGTTCCAGCGAAGATCGCATCGGTTTCTGGAACAGGTCCTCTCCCTCGATCACCGGCCCAACCGGAGAAGGAAGGATAAGATCACGCCCCAGAACCAGCGAGTTGACCATATTGGGGATCACTGCAAGCCCGTCTTTGAACAAACAGGGAACCGCTATAATATCGGCGTCTTCAACGGATAATCCTTCCCGGATTTGTCGGACAGTTTCTTTCATGAAACCGTCGATTGCACGATTTTCCGGTGAGTTTGCGCATTCTTCCAGGATTTGGGCGACTGTCGTCTCGGAACTCTGACGGAATTCCGATTTACCGGCGAAGACGGCGGTATGCGCCTGCCCGGAGCGGGCGGCATCCTCCAGCAAGCGTCGCGCCGAGGCTGGCGAGGGAATCAGAACGCGAAAGCCCTGTCGGTCCGGTGCAGGGACGAAATTGATCGTTTCATCCACATGACCGATGGTCAACCAACTGACATCCAGAAACAGTGGCGGCCATTGAATTTTCTGCAGTTCCAGAAAACGAAGGACTTCTGGATGGAGTCTCAGCCCTTTCTGGTCGCCGGTGAGAAGTCTGCCGTGTGGAAAGCCTTTGACCGCCGGGCTTACCTCAAGATTGCCAAACCAGTCAATCCATCGGCGATCCGGCAATGAATCGCCTGCATTAATGGAGACCGCAGATGGGGTGACATTATCAAAGTAGGATCGGACTGCCGTATCGAGCGGGCCACAGTTTAACCCCATCGTATGTTTTGCCCGTAAGCCTGTAATCGGCGCAACGCCTTGCGTTATCTTTCTACCTGAAACCGGATAAGCGAAACGCCCGATTTCCACCGCATCCTGAATCCATAAATCAGAAGAACCGGTAGCAGTATCTATCATCCGTAATCGCGGCTTGCCTTCGACATTCGATACGATTCGGGAAAGCTCGGTAACAAACTTCCGATTCAGCGGATTCCGAACGACAAAGACTTCCTCAGCAGGGTCCAGCGAAGATGTCAAAAGGACAGGAGTCAATCGACAAAGAATTGGTTGTCCATCAATCTCCAGAATAAAACGGTCGGCGTTCAGAGGCGGCGAAACCGAAACCCCTATTTCGCTACCTTCCGGCGACAAGGGCAGATTAAATGTCACAGAGACGCCCGTGGAGCTTGGTTGGGGCGATGGACGCGCTGGTTGGCTCCATATTTTACCCTCGCGGATCCATAACTCCGGTGCGATACCCGTCGCCTTTATGACGACTTGCGAGGAGGCTTGTCCAGGGAGAGGACGCACGCGTAGAGTGGCGGATGGGGATGCATCCGGGTTCTCGATGGAAACAGGGGGGACGATCATCCATTGTCCCGGTTGGAACGCTCGTGAGTCCCTTTTTCCATCATGGTCAAAATCACCGAAAATCAGGGCCGGATCGTTCAGGGACATAGGCGCATTATACCCATAATAGGAGAATTCGATAACTCATACATGCGTCAGTAGCGAAAAAACCATCCACGTCGCGTTCCTCTGTGCGGAAAGAATTTTGTCATCCCCTTTACGGAGGAACGGATTGCGGCGATAATGGGTAGGTAATATCGCTATGGACTTTGATGCGCATACGCTCCGGGTGTTGGAGTACGAAAAAATCACCGCAATGCTGGCGGAAAGGGCTGCCTGTTCGCTGGGGGTGGATCGAGCGAAGGAATTACAGCCGACGCCACTGGTCGCTTTTGTCCGGGAGCGGCAACAGGAGACATCGGAAGCCCGTCGAATGGTGGACGAACACGGCCCGTTTCCTCTCGGGGGAATCCATGATGTACGCCCGTTACTGGTACGCGCCGAAGTCGGGCAGGCGTTGACGCCCTATGAATTTCATGACCTCACGTCGACGCTTCAGGGTGCGGGTAAGGTTAAGGGATATCTTTTACGCCATGCCGAAAAGTGCCCCTTACTGGCGGACAGGGCGAAGGGAATCGAAGAGTTTCCGCAACTGCTGGGTGAAATTGGGATGGTCATCGGACGTGGCGGCGAAGTCATGGATTCCGCATCGCCGCAACTCGCTTCACTGCGTTCCCGACTGAAAGTTCTGAGCAACCGCATCAATGAACGTTTAAACCAGTTTCTTTCCTCCGCTACCATCCGCCCGATGCTGATGGACGCTGTCATCGTGCAACGGGATGACCGTCGTTGCCTGGCGGTCCGTGCGGAATGGAAAGGCAAGATTCCGGGAATCGTCCATGACCAGTCGGCATCCGGGGCGACCGTCTTTATCGAACCGATGGCGGTCGTGGAAATCAACAATGAAATCCGCGAAACGGAACTTCAGGAACGCCGCGAGATTGAACGTATTCTCACCAAACTCACCGCCTCCGTCGCCCGATTGGGTTCACGCATCCATTCCTCGGTTGAAATAGTGGCGGGAATGGATCTTGCCAGCGCCAAGGCGAAACTGGCGGAAGATATGAACGCCGTCTCCCCGGTATTCAATACAAAGGGAATCGTCAAACTACGGGACGCTCGTCATCCGCTGATCGATCCTAATATTGTCGTCCCGATTTCATTGTCCTTTGGCGATCCCTACAAAATCCTCCTGCTGACCGGACCGAACACTGGAGGCAAGACGGTCAGTTTGAAGACAGTCGGTCTGCTGACTCTGATGGCGCAGGCAGGTATGCATATCCCCGCCGGAGACGGCGCGGAACTGGCGCACTTCGATCAGATTTTCGCCGATATCGGCGATGAACAGAGTATCGCGCAATCGCTCTCCACATTTTCCGGTCACGTGACCAATATCGTGAGCATTCTGAAGCGTGTCGGGATGCGGGCGCTGGTGCTGATGGATGAGTTAGGTTCAGGAACCGATCCCGGCGAAGGCGCCGCGCTCGCGAAAGCCGTGTTGTCTTACCTGCTGTCGCATAATGCTCGTGTCATTGCGACTACCCACTACGGCGAACTCAAAGAATACGCTTACATGAGGGACGGTATTGAAAACGCCTCAGTAGAATTCGATCCAGAGACGTTGCGCCCCACCTATCGCGTTTTACAGGGCGTCCCCGGTTCCTCCAACGCCTTCCACATCGCCCGCCGATTGGGGATGCCGAATCCGGTTCTGGACGAGGCGGAACGCTTTCTGGATCGCGCCGATGTCGAAACCGGCGAAGTGATGCAACGGCTGGAAAAAGCCAAACGGGTCGCTGATGAGGAACGCCGCAAGGCGGAACGATACTCCCGCGAACTCGCCGAAATGAAGACCCGGTACGAAGCGCGGTTGCGTGACCTCGAAACCCTGCGACGAGAAGCCAAGGAACGCGCATCGGAAGAAGCCAAAGTCCTGATACGACGAAACACCGAGAAGATGGAAAACATCATCGGTGAGCTTCGGCGCATCGGCAAAGAAGGTCGAAAGACCCAGTCCGCCCGGAAAAAGATGAAAGACACCGCTGACGAACTGATCGGCGGCATCGGCTATGAGCGCGATCCGCTCCCGATCGATGAATCGGAAGCGCCCTCTGTCCTGAAAAAAGGGGAGAAAGTCCGGGTGCTTTCTCTGGGTGGTATGGTGGGGGATGTACTCGGCAATTCGGATGGCGATTCTGCGCTGGTGCAGGTCGGCGCGATGCGCGTCACTGTCCCGTTATCTCAACTTCGCCGGGACAAGTCTGTTGCAACCCCGGCTCCCGTTCTGCAACCTGCTAAGGCGAACGGTAATGGGGGAATAGCTGCGCTTGCCCTCGCCAAAGCGCAGGATATTTCCCCGGAGATCACGTTGATCGGTCTCCGTGTCGATGCCGCATTGCCTCGACTGGATAAATATCTGGACGATGCAATGACCGCCGGATTGGATGGCGTCCGTATCATCCATGGCAAGGGAAGCGGTCAGCTTCGGCAGGCGATCTGGCAGTATCTAAAGGATGATTCCCGGGTCGCTTCCCTGCGAATGGCGGACCCGGAAGATGGCGGCGCCGGCGCAACCCTGTTACGCATCCGGGATTAACTTCTCTCTGTTACTGCCTCTGCCACTGACAGCGACGACGATGTCTTTGTTGTGAATTAGAAATGCAACTTTAATCAAGGGCGGGATTCTAATCGGTATGAATCCCGTCTCCATCTTTTCTTTGCTGATTGTTCTCTTTCTTGCTCTGCCGTTGCCCGGACGAGCGGAAAGTCTGCTGGTCTTCTCCGCTCGATTTTATGCGCCGGGCAAGGGGAAAATCACGCACTTCCATCTTTATACAATTCGCCCCGATGGAACAAGTTTACGACGATGGACAGACGGAAAATCCGATGACATTGAACCGAAATGGACCTCAGACGGGAAACGAATCCTCTTTTTGCGCTCCTGGGCAAACGGGTCGAAACCGGATTCTGTCAGTGAGTTAGACATCGAAACGAAAAGCGTTCGCACGTTGTTTTCCGGGCAACCGGGCAATTATCTACATGACCTTAAAATATCTCCGGATGGCAAGCGGTTCCTCATCCTTCAGAATTATTATACTGCGGGCGTTTTTTATAAATCGTCCCTGTATGCCGGTGAGATCGCCGATAACGCTTCAACGCATCGCGTTGGCATCAAAGAGGGCTTCAACATCAGTTCTGCGGAGTGGGCGTCCTCTGATCGTATTCTGGGCGGATACGACTCTGTATCCAAAGCAGGAGTCACCAGCTATGCCAGCGCGGTGATCGACTGGAAGACCGGCGCAATTCAAAACGAGTTACCGACCAGTGATCTAATCGCCCGTCAGGGAGACTGGATTCTTTGTGCCAGCGAAAATCAAAATCAGGTATATAACAACACAGGGAAGAAAATCGGCGAGTGGAAGACGCCCGGAGGAGATACACAATGGTGGCGTGAGGATATCTTCGCCTCGATTACCTACAAAGGCTCGGTGAATGATCCCAGCGGTCCGGACAAACTGCGTCTGTATCGCGCAACCGGCGACCTGATGCGTGAAGCGTCGATAGTGCGTGATTACTCATCGCTTGCCGCGCAATTTCGTCAGGGGCGGGAATTACATGACTTGCGAAATATAACCGCTCTCCCTGACGAAAAGAACCGTTTCCTATGGGGGGCGTTTGTGCACCGCGCCATGCCCGGTCTTCAATTGATCGTCGACTCCCGAACAGGATCGGTATCTTTCTGGTCTTCGGCCCGGTATGTTACCTTCGCTCCGGATGGCAAGTACTATGCCAGTACATCGAACGTGGACTGGACGGAAATCGGCAAAAAGACTAACGGTCAGGCGATGACGGAACCGACAATCTCCTTACTGGTAGCGCCGACCGCACGCCCGAATGCTCTGACGCCTATCGTCTCCGGTCAGGTTTGTATCGACGGTTTTGATTGGCGTCCGCAGTAAAGGAAATCTCATTTCGAAAAATCAAGCAAAACGCTTCGTTCCGGCGATAGAGGAATTGATCCCAATGGGGATTGACCGAAAGGAAGCGACATCATTGCTCGATACACTGTCCGTTCTCTCTGTAGCCACGAATGAAACTGGCGACGACGCCACAACCCCGGAAGAAGACTGGGAAGATCTGCCCGACGATATCGTCGAAGCGGAGTTACAGGAAGAGCGACAATTCCGACTGCAGGTGCGCCATAAGGGCCGCCGTCACGATACCGGCTCTGAGAAAGTTCTCGAACGCCTGCTCGCCGACAGCGATGGTCTGAGTGATCTCATCGCTACCTATAAACCGACCCGTCACGAAAAAGTGTGGCTCCTTTCGTCCCTGCGCGACTTCTATGATCAGGGCATGATCACGGATGTGCTGGCATCGGTCAAAGGCGGCAAGGAAGCCAGTGTCTATTGTTGTCGCGCCTCTCAGAACATACAGGAAGTTGTCCAATCAGAATTTATCGCCGCCAAAGTCTATCGCCCGCGTATCGTCCGAAATCTCCGTAACGATGCCCAGTACCGGGCAGGCCGAACCGTCCTCACTGCGGAAGGTAAAGCGGTCAAGAACTCGGATACCCGTCTGATGAAAGCGTTGGGCAAGAAGACCGCTTTCGGAAAACAGGTACAGCATACGTCCTGGCTGATGTATGAATTTACGACGCTTCAGGCATTGCATCAGGCGGGCGCCGCCGTCCCTCGCCCAATCGCCGCCTCGGAAAATGCGCTTCTGATGGAATATATCGGCGACGAAAACCGCGCCGCGCCAACCCTGATTGAAACCTCGCTGAATCAGGACGAAGCCCAACTACTTTTCCTCGAAGTCAAGCGAAATATCGCCTTATTGCTATCTCTCGGCTGGATACACGGCGACCTTTCCGCTTACAATATCCTCTACCACAACGGTAAAATCACCCTGATCGACTTCCCGCAGGTCATCTCCCGCGAAGGCAACCCCGACGCCGAAGACCTCTTTTATCGTGACATCACCCGCATCTGCGACTACTTTACCGCCATGGGCGTCAAAGCGAACGCCGACCACATCGCCTCCGAATTATGGCGAAAATTCACAGGACATACGGATAACTGAGACTGTATAATGTCCGTATGACGAAGATTGATCTGGTGTATGATGGCGCGACCTTTCAACCCGTTGCGCCCGTCAGTTTGCCCGTCGGGGCGCGTCTGACAGCGGAATGGGATGAGAAAGCCACGCAACGTGAGAGCGCGTGGGATATTTTGCGCCGCCTTGCTGGAACGGTGGAAATGCCGCAGGACTGGTCAGAGGAACATGATCATTACCTTTACGGAACGCCAAAGCGAGGCGGCGCTGACAGAAGTGATGACTGTGAAGAAAGAGAAGGGGCGTGAGACGCAAACGTAGTCTTCTCCTTGATACCGCCTACATTCAGGCTCTCCTCAGTCACCGCGACGCCTACCACGACAGCGCCCTGCGCCTCTTTCCCGAAATCGCCTCTGCGCACGAAGTCTGGATTACCGAGGCTGTCTTGATTGAATCCGCCAACGCTCTCAGTCGCATTAATCGGCAGGGAATTGCGGAGTTTATCCGCGCCGCTTATGAGGAACCGAATATCCGCATTGTCCCTGTAGATTCTGCGCTTCTGCGTCGCGGTCTGGAACTCTATAATGCGCGGGCGGATAAGGCGTGGAGCCTCACCGATTGTATTTCCTTCCTCGTTATGGAGGACGAAGGCTTAAGGGAAGCCGTTACCTCCGACCATCACTTCGAGCAAGCCGGATTTCGGGCTTTGATGATTGATTCCCCGAACTGAAACCTTCTCGAAACCCTTTATCGCCTTTTCGGTGAATATTGAGTTATAATCATGTTAAGGAATCAAAGGAACACATCACAGTGCCCACGCGCCGCGACTTCTTGCAATCCGCCCTGCTTCTCCCCGCCGCCCTGACGACAGGAAAAGCCTTCGTGCAGGACACGCCAAAGACCAACGCCGCCCCGACAACCGAAGTCTTCGCCGACTTTGAATCCGGCAACTACGACGGTTGGACCATCGAAGGAGACGCCTTTGGAACCGCTCCCGCCACCGATGCTACTTTCACCGGCAAGATACGCGGCTACACCGGACGTAGCTTCCTCTGCTCCCTGCATCCCAAGAAAGGCAACGCCGCCATCGGCAAGGCAATCTCCAAAGAGTTCACTATCGAGAAACCCTTTCTTACCTTCAAAATCGGCGGCGGCAACCATCCGAATCAGGCGTGTCTGAACCTGATCGTGGACAATAAGATCGTTCGCACCGCCACCGGGAACGGAACCGTAACCCTTTCAGAGTCCTCGTTTGACGTATCGGAGTTTGTGGGCAAGAAGGCGCACATAGAAATCGTAGACGCCACCGCCTCCGCCGACCGAGGATACATCATGGTGGACGACATACGGTTCACCGACCAGAACCCTGCGTTTCCCCCGATTGACTTCAACAACCTGTCGTATCAGGGCATGGTAACGGAGATGGCGGAGCGGTGGCGACGTGACTTCGGCTTACCGGGCGTCTGGTGCGCCTTTATCAAGGACGGGCGAGTCCAAGCCTGCGTCGCATCGGGAACGCGCAAAGTCGGCGCGAATATGCCCGCAAGGGTCAGCGACCACCTAAATATTGGCTCTGTGTCGAAGGTGGTAACAGGTTCACTCATCGCTTTCTTCGTTGCTGACGGAACCATCAAGTATGAAACCACAGTGGGTGAAATATTCCCTGAACTGGCAAAGCAGTACCCGCAAAGCCCGCTTTTGAGAGCGACGCTCCGGGAATTGATAACGCATACAACCGGATTGACTGGTGGCCCCGCCTACGGAACGGACAAGTCAGGGGGTGTTGCATGGAGGTACGGTCAATTGCAACGCACACTTCCGTTACCCCAACTTCGTGAACCCGGTAGCGTTTATGAATACAGCAATGTCGGTGCTGTAATTGCCGCCGCGATGGTTGAGCGTCTCAGCAAGACATCGTATGAGTCTTGGCTCTATGGTAAGTTGGGAAAAAATATAGGACTTACAAACCCGCAAATGTTAGATTATTCAATACAGCCCATCGTAGATGATGTCTTTCCGCATTACATCAATGGCAAAACCGCAACGCCAAATACAGCGGTCAGACCTGACAGTTGGCGATTTGCTCCTCAAGGTTCTTTGAGATTGATCCTGCCCGATTTATGCGCTTTCGCTATTTGCACAATGAATAACTCGGCGCAATTACCTGAGACGATATATCAAAGAATCATTAGCGAACAATCGCCGTCACATACCACTTATGCAGGATGGGCAGTTGACACTGGTGGTTGGTTACATCATTCCGGCTCAACTGGTCGCGGCGAATATTGCCTTGTGTCATTGAATCCGAAAACCAAGAGAGCATTGCTCCTTTACGTAAATGCTGGTTATGCACCCAGCGATACTCCTCGTATTAATTCTGGAATGTCTCCTTTACTTGATGATTTGCATCGTTTGGAAGTTAGCACTCGTTAAAACATAAAAACCGTTTGTCCAACCGGGGAATCATTTGCCTCAACAGTGACGTAAGAGAGGCAAGGGGCGAGATTAGCGCATCCGACAGGGAGATGAGGACGTTCGCCCGTGAGGTCAGGACGCCTGGCAGACAGAATAGTCAGGACAAAAGCGGTCAGTGATCAACCGGACAGCGCAATACAATTCAAACGGTGTTTTCATTAGTTTCCGATACCCGGCAATTCAACTTCGATAGTTATGATTTCTGACTTGTTGCGGATTTCCGCAAGCGGTTCGAGGACGAAGGGGCGTTCGTTCATGCGGGGGTGGGGGAGGGTGAGAGTGGGGGTGTCTATCACCCGGTCGCCGTAGGTGAGAAGGTCGAGATCGATGATGCGAGGTCCCCACCGTTCGCGGCGGACGCGACCCATTTCGCGTTCGATATCCAGCAGGCGGCCAAGTAGTTCCTCCGGGGGGATTGTCGTGCGGAGGGCAAGGACGGCGTTTCGGTAGTCGGGTTGATCGGGCGGGCCGCCGACGGGAGCGGTGATGTGAATAGAGGAAACAGCCATGACTTCGCCGAGGGTGCGGATGCGCTCGATAGCGTCCCGGATCGCCTGTTCTGGCTCGCCCAGGTTCGCTCCCAACGCGATGTAGGCGGTTTCTGCGTTCAACGAGTCTTACCGTCGCGTTCCTGTGTGGTTTCCGCATACACATCGGAGAAGATGCCCGGTATAGGCGCATGAGGTTTATGGACGCGGACCATCACGCTTTCCAACCGGGGATGTTCTCGTAGCAATCGAGCGGCGATATCGTTGGCGAGACGCTCGATCAGGTGACGACGAGCGCCTTCCGCTTCCTGCCGGACGATTTCATATATCTCGGCGTAATTGACTGTCGCGGATATCTGGTCGGGAATCCCGGCGAAATCGAAGGTAAGTTCGCAGTCCACCACAAACCGCGCCCCCAGCGACTCCTCCATATCGTGGACGCCATGTCGCCCTCGAAAAGCCATTCCCTCTATTACAACGCGTCCCATATCCTTGATTGTACCGTAGGGGAGCGTTTAACGGGCGGAAGGAGGTTAGGGCTTTATGTGATGGTCATGGTGCAATTTAAGCGTGGAGGTGCAATTTAAGGGCGGAGGCAAGCCCCGCTCCTACGCAGATACCGCTGGCCGATATGCGGAACGTAGGGGCGG
>CAIVZM010000006.1 GCA_903910385.1 uncultured Armatimonadota bacterium | reverse complement strand
TAGTCGTCACCGTGGTCCGTGCGGTTTTCTGTGGAATCTGGCGGCGGGACTGATTGCGTATTGCCACCAGCCTACGAAGCCGTCGCTGCACCTGCGAGACGTGGGAGCATTGACCCAACCTTAACCCGAACTCACGTTATAGTAGTAATATACTCGTTACAATAGGTTAACGGGAACTGTCATTAGATGATTTTCCGTGTGAAAAGGTGGAGGACGTTTTTCGTGCCGCTTTCGCTATCGCATTTTAACTCCCGCCGCGCTCTTCGCGCCGCGCTTTGTGTATTTCCTGTGGTTGGCGCCACATCGACTGGCGCTGTCTCACTTTCCGGGGCGCTTTCTCTGACAGCGCTTTCGGTGTTGACCATCGCTATTTCTTCGCGTCCGGCGGCGGCGACCCCGCCTGTTCGAGGCATTCTGATGCGCTCTATTTCCGCTGCGCCTTCCGGCGCGGATGGCATTCGTTTGAGCGTTTACGGAGATAAGTCTGGGGCTAAGGTTCAGGTACGTCTGCTCAGTGCCGCCCAGTCGGGAAAACTTTCCGGTTTCTTCGCCTCCGAACTGATGGTCGTGGATTTCGAGGGCTGGAAGACGGTAACATTGCCGCTTTCGTCTTTCAAATTCAATTCCGACACGAATCCCGGCGCGACGGAAGATGGTCTTTCTTCCGCTTCCGCTCTGGGGCAATCGACCAAAATCCAGATTGTCCTGCTTGGGGCATCCTCGAAATTATTCTTCAATGATCTGGCATGGGCGAGTGGCGATAACGCCGCTGCGCCTATTGGAGACTTTGGAGCCACGGGCGCTAAAGAATGGCAACCGGTGGGCGATTACGATCAGTTGCGCTCCGTCCGATTCGGCTCGACGACGGTAGCGCCCTACGCTAAGGATGGCAAGCCTTCGTTGCAGTTCATTGTCCGTGCGAACCTGCTGGATGAAGCGCAGATCAACCGCCCCGTCGTCAACAAGACCCTGGTCGCGAAGCCGACAATGCCTTATGCCGTTTTCGCCCGGTCGCCGTTCGATACGGTCTACACGACCAGCGTCCCTTCGGCTACGGAAATCAAAACGGTTCCTACGCTCAGCGTTACCGCCTGCCGTGACCAGAAAGAGCCGGGGACATTCGCTGTCTATGCCGCTAAAGCTATCAAGAACGCGACGGTAACTGTGCTTGCTTCGCCCGCTAATGCCGCTGGACAGAAGATGCCCGCTGGTTCCGTCGATATTCGCGTTGTCCGTGTCGGCGAAAGCCCCACCGCTCCCGAATTGTTAATGAAGGATGATCGGCAATCCTTGACCGGTGGATTGCCGGTCGTGCGTTTGACCGGAGATGCAACGACGGATATTCCTGCGGAAACCAGCAAGCGCTTCTGGATTACTATAAGCGTCCCCTACAACCAGGCTCCGGGCGTTTACAAGGGCAAGTTGCGGTTTGCATCCGCCGGATTGACCCCTACCGATATTCCGCTGACGGTCGAAGTTCCCAATCTGGAATTGAAGACCGCCTTTTTGCAATACGGAGTCGAACTGAAAAACCGGATTGCCGAAGCCGGTGAAGCGCCGGCGGGCAATGCGCTTTCTGAAGCCGCGTTCAAGGCGCAACTGGCAAACATCAAAGACCACGGCTTCAAACTGATCGTCTTGTCCAACACTCAGAATCTGGGCGCATCGTTAAAAGCCTACAATGACGCCAACCTCAGCCGCACCGGGCCGGTTCTTATTGCTGCGGATGATGCCGGAAAGGTATCGCAAACGGAAGCGATGGGCGCGACTCTGGGGCTGGCGCCGGGCTTTGAAATGTATTATCTCGCCTCTGATAATGTCAAGCGAGGCGGGATCGCCGCCTATGATTCCGCTGTTAAGCAACGGAACCGCAATCAGTTGACCGGGGCGTACATCCAGACAATCGCGGAATATGACGCGCTCAAGTCCAGCCTCAACGATACCATTGGCGAAAAGATGGCGGCAGTCTACCCGATTTCTTCCGAGTACGGTCAAAAGATACTCAAGGATCGCAAGCGCTCGACGCCGAACCGTGACTACTGGACCTGGAATATCCCCACACAGACCCCGGTAAGAAACCGTCTATACACAGGCTATCTTTTGTATCAGACCGGCCCGTCGCTTTATGGGGCGTTGCCCGGCCCCTACCAGGATATCCCAACTGGCGCGGAACCTTATGATGAATTGAATCCGGAAGATGGAACCGCTAATATGACGACATTCCCGGTCAGCAGTGGCGTTCTGGATACGGTGCAGTGGGAGGCCGTCCGGGCGGGCGTCGATGATATCCGGTATATCGGCGCGTTCAAATCGGCGACCCGTGACCTGAAGGATGCCAAAAAACGAAAAGATCTGACCGATGAGGCCGATTCCTATATCTCCGCTCTCATGAGCAAGGATCTTTTGTCGCTCAGTCCGGCGCAGATTCAGGCAAACCGCGCCGCTTTGCTTCGTGCGACGCTAAACCTTAAAGCGGCGGCGGCGGGCAAGACGGTCAAGTCCATCAAGCAGTAGGCAAACGAATCCGGATCGTTAAGAACCCCTGCGTTCCGCTTACCCTTCTTCTCCCCCTGCCGGGGTAGGGGAAGGAGAAGTCGGCGCAGGGGTCGCTTTTTTCCCGAACTTGCTTTCTGTACCCGCAAGAAGGCGCTTGATATTGGTCTGATGCCGCCATATGACCAGCAACCCTGCAACCGCGCCAAAAATTCGATACGGCAAAGGGTTACCCGTCAGATAGATAGCAGGAAGAAGGACAAACAACCCCATCTGCGTCGCGGCGCCCAGAATCGAACCCAGGCTGATGTAGCGGGTGAGGAAGACAGCGACCAGAAACACTCCGAATGAAATGCCCGCCACCAGCGGCGAAAGACCGATCAAAACGCCCAGACTGGTTGCGACTCCCTTACCGCCTTTAAACCTGATGAAGGGCGAAAATATATGCCCCAATGCCGCGCATAGCCCGGCGCCGACGACCCACCAGGACGGCAGATCAAGCCAGCGGGCGGCAAGTACAGGTAGTAGCCCTTTCAACCCATCCAGCAGGAAAACCGTGACTCCAATCGGAACGCCCAGTTCACGGAGCGCATTCGTCGCCCCGATATTGCCAGAACCGCGTTGACGAAGATCGACGCCGCGTAGTTTTCCCGCAATCAATCCGAAAGGAATCGCTCCCAGAAAAAACGCCGCAATGCATACCGTCCCTTCTCTTACTGCCAGATTCTCCCACATATGCCTCTTACCCCGTGTTTAGAGTATACCCCGTCTCTCTTATCGTCCAAATTGCGCTAATTCCTTCCCGATTTCGCGATGGAATACGGCGGGGGCGACCGGGTAAAACAATAAAATAGTCGAGCAAGCAATGCCTTGACAGGTTGGCAAAGGCGTGTATACTTAACACTGTAAAGTAAAAGTGATGACTCCAACGCAACAGCGAAGACAAAGAGAAAAAGAAAACCTGCGACGCGCCATTCTGGATGCGGCGCGGGAACTGTTCATTTCCGAAGGATATGACAATGTCTCGATGCGGAAAATTGCGGAGAAAATCGAATACTCACCCACTACTATCTATCTCCATTTTCAGGACAAGTCCGAAATCTTGAAGGCGCTCTGCGATGAAGGTTTCTTGCTGATGGCGGCGTGTCTTGAAGGAGTGAATTCCATCGAAGATCCGGTGGAGCGATTGCGCGAAGGCGGGTTTCGCTATATCCAATTCGCCAAGCAGCAACCTCAGTACTATGTCATTATGTTTGAGATGCAGGACAATGCTCTTGAGATGGACATGGCAAAAAAAACGGAGTCGGCGGGATACCGTTGCTTCAGTTTTATGATGCGTTGCATACTGGAGGGAATCGATCAGCGAATCATTACTCCGAGCGCTCATCCTCTGGTATTGACGCATAGCATCTGGGCGGGCGTGCATGGCGCGGCTTCACTCACGCTGTCCGGCAGGTTGGGTATGTTGCCGCAGGAGCTTCATCAGGCTTTTTACGACAACTTGCTGGAGCTATCGATACGCGGTCTGACAGCGCCTGCGCCCACGAACTCCAACTAAAGGGACGTTCCCAAGAGCGTCCTTTTATGTGTTCTGTAAGTTAACAGTGTACTTAATATAAACATCGTAATAATCGAATCGCCCGGAGAAATCGTTTTGGAAATAAGCCGTCAACGGCAGGGTACGACAAAACGGCAGGGTACGACAAAACGGCAGGGTACGACAAATGGATATGACAAAAACAGAAACGAACAATACAGAAATGGCAACCGCTCCCTCTCGTCGCTCTCGTAGTGTCGGGCGCGCAACTCTGGTGGTAATTATCGCTACTATTGCAATGTTTTTTGTCGGTATGTATTTTCTGCCGAATCTGGAATTCTGGCAATCACTGGGAATGAACGGAACTCCTGAGAGTAAGGATGTCCGAATAAGGGCAAATGGCGGCGTTCCGAAATCCGCCGACTCCTCCGTCAATTCATCTGGAGACTCCAGACCTGTTCTGCTGGCGGAGGGAGTTCCTGTCGTCGCAGCACGGGGTGGCGGTTCAGTGATAATCTCCGGACAGATCGAACCGGTTGCGGTGGCGATGATCGCTGCGGAAGTCTCCGCTCGCGTTGTATCGCGTCCGGTGCAACGAGGAGACGCCGTCCCGATGGGCGGGGCATTGGTTGTGATGGACGATGCGTCGGCGCGAGCGACTCAGGATCAAGCGATCGCTGCACAGTCACAGGCAAGCGCCGCATTACGACAGCTTCAACAGGATTATGGCAGAATCGCCACCGAGACTCAAGCCGCTCAGGAACAGGCGAAAGCGCAACTGAGTCAGGCGCAGGCGGGCGAAAAGAAGACCCGCTCCGCTACCCGGGATCAGGAATTGCGTCAGGCGGAATCCTCCCTGAAACAGGCGCAGACCGACGAAAATCTCGCCCGAATTGAAGCGGAACGGTATCGCCGTTTGGTAGATCAGGGGGCGGTCGCACGGCAGGTTCTGGATCAACGGCAGGCGGTTCTGGATGTGGCGATCTCGCGCCGGGAATCGGCGGAGCAGGCGGTATCGCTTGCTCGTGAGGGGGCGCGTCAGGAAGATATAGCCGCTGCCACCGCTCAGACCGAGTCGGCGCGCGCCGCCGTCCTGAGCGCCGCTTCACGACCTGCACGGCTGGCATCGATTCAGGAGCAGATCGCCGCTCTTAAAGCGCAGGAGGAGCAGTCCGCCGCCGCCGTTCGCGCCGCCCGAATCGCTCTGGGCAAGCATGTCATCCACGCTCCTTTTCCCGCTCGGATTCTGGAAACGCGCGTCGAGGTCGGCGAAATGACTTCCCCCGGTTCCCCTGTGCTCAAAATCGGCGATATCCGTCAGGTAAAAGCGGTATTCGCTGTTCCGGAAGCGTCCCGCGTTCTGTTGCAGGAAGGAAAGGCTATTTCCATATCCGCTGACGCCGTCCGTGGCAAAACGTTTTTGGGAAGAGTCCGTACTATCGGTTATGAGGCTGACAGTCGGAGCCGGACATTCCCGGTGGAAATTACCGTGTCAAATGCAGGAGAGATTCTGTTGCCCGGTATGGTCGCCCGACTTTCTCTGGCGGAAGCGCCCCGGAAGGATATTGTGGTGGCGCCGCTTTCTTCAGTAGCTTCGGATGAGGTGGGAAGTTATGTCATCGCGCTAAAAGATGGCGTCGCCGTCCGTCGCGCTGTGACCATTGGCGCTCCTGCTGGAACCGATGCCGTCGAGATTGTCAGCGGTCTGACTTCCGGCGAAGTGATCGCTAAAACACCGCAACGGCTTACCGGCGGCGCAAAAATCCGGCTGGCTACAGCAACAGATCGCCCCTAAAGAGTGGCGTACGCTGTTGATTTTCTTTCGATTCTGCTGAGGAAATAACCATGACGCCGACTCAGGCCGCTTTACAGTATCGTCCACTAACCTATTTATTGACTATCGTTCTGATGGCGACCGGAATCTATGCCCTGTTCGCCCTGCCGCGTCGAGAAGATCCGGATTTATCCGCCAGATTCGCTCAGGTAGTAGCAATCTATCCCGGAGCGAGTGCGGCGCAAGTGGAACAACTGGTGACCGACCGATTGGAACGAACGATCCGGGAGGTGGACGCCGTCGGAACGGTAACCAGTGTCTCCCGACCGGGACTTTCCGTCGTCGAGTTTCAGGCGGCGGACAAAGCCCGCGATTTGCCGAAGATGATGAAAGATATCCGTAACCGTGCGGACGATCTGCGCGGCGATCTCCCTGCCGGAGTGACCTCCGTTATCGTCAATGATTGCTTCTCCGATACGGCGGCGATGGTGTTTGCAGTATCGAAAATTGGCGCGAGCGATCGTGATAGGGAAGATATTGCCAAGAAGTTGCGCGCTCGTCTCCAGCGCCTTTCCGATATCAGTGAGGCGAAACTGATCGGGGAACAACAGGAAGTCATTACGGTGTCCCTGTCCGCGACCCGGCTTGCTCAGATGGGTGTCAGCGCCGCGCAGGTTGCGGAGGCGATCGCTCGTGCGAATGTCTTGCCGCAGTCAGGCGGTTCTCTTTCCGTGGGAGCGACGCGATTGACCATCGAACCCACAAATGAATTACGTACCGAAACGGATTTGTCGCCGCTGGTCATTGGTCAAGGAATCAACGGACAACCGGTGTACCTGCGCGATGTTGCGAGCGTCTCACGGGGCTACAAAGATCCTTCTCCGTATGTAATGCGTGTTAATGGGGAGCCTGCGGTGGGAGTTACGGTCACTCTGCGAAAAGGCGGCAACATCAGCGATATGGGTGTCGCTGTTGAGCAAGAGTTAGCTCCGCTGCGGAAGGAATTACCGGACAGTGTCCGGATAACCGCTGTCAATGATCTGCCCCGTTCGGTCAAGCGACGAATGGGCGAGTTTTTTGAAAACCTCGGCGCCGGGATCGCCCTGATTTTTGCGGTAATGTTCCTTTTTATGGGATTGCGATCTGCGCTTATCGTGGGAGCGATGCTCCCGATCACGATTCTGGGGACTTTTGCGGCGATGATGGCGGCGGGTCGCGATATCCAACAGATGAGCATCGCCGCCCTGATTATAGCCCTGGGACTGGTGGTGGATAACTCGATTGTTGTCATTGACAATATCGAAAAGAAAATGACGGAAGGACTTGATGCCGAAACAGCGGCGATAGCGGGCGTGAACCAGTTATTGGTTCCGCTCATTACCTCCAATCTGACGACCATCGCGTCTTTCGCCCCTCTGATGTTCCTTTCCGGCGGGGTGGGAGAATTTGTCAAAGACCTCGGCATTGTCACCTCACTCTCGACCATTGTCTCCGTCATTTTGAATGTCACGGTGACGCCGCTTCTGGCAATCGCTTTCCTGCGACCGGGACACCCGGAAAAAACCGGTTTTGTTCAGCGGGGAATGGGTAAATTTATCGACGGACTCCGCGCCTTCTTTTCGAGTGTGGCGCAACGTGGACTACGTCGACCCTTTATTACGGTGACCGTGGCGGTTGCTGTCATGGCGTTCGCCTTCGGTAATATCGGGCGTCTCGGTTCACAGTTCTTCCCTCTGGCGGAGCGTGACCAATTTACAGTTGATGTCTGGCTGCCGGAGGGGCGTGACATCAAAGCGACCGGCGAGGTGGCTACCCGTGTGGAACGTATCATCGCATCGAAGGAAGGGGTTCGTAACTTCGTGACCCATATCGGGCGGGGCGGGCCGCGATTTTACTACAACATCAACCCGGAACCACCGACCGCCAACTATGCACAAATCATCGTAAATACGGAAAGTATCGCCGCAACCAAACGACTCACCGCCGCCGTTCAAAAAGAGGCGAATGCGACTATTGCCGAGGCGCGTGTAACCGCTCGCATTCTGGAGCAAGGTCCGCCCGTCGGCGCTCCCATTGCAGTAAGATTGATCGGGGACAATATCACTGATCTGCGTCGCGCCGCCGCCGATATCAAGGCTATCCTGAACGAAACGCCGGGAGCGGCTTCTGTCCATGATAACTACGGCGAAATGTCGTTGCGTTTGAAGGTGGATGTCGATACGGATCGCGCCGCCGCTCTGGGGTTATCGCCGCAAAGCGTCGCCCAGTTTGCGAATCTCGCCTTTTCGGGGCAGACTGCCGCTTTACTCCGCGAAGGCGACCGGGAAATCCCGATTGATTTGCGTCTAAGTGCGGAGGAACGCACCAAACCCGGTGACTTACTCGATCTCTATCTTCCGTCTCCCAGCGGAATCGCTACCGCCTTGCGTCAGGTGGCGCGTGTCTCTCTGGAAGGTCAATCCGTCCGCATTGTCCGTCGCAACGGCGTTCGCACCCTGACCGTCTCTGCCTTCAGCGATGGTTCCCGGTTACCATCCGCTATTTTGTCCGATGTCCAGAAGCGCATCGTCGGTCTCAAAATGCCGTCAGGGGTTTCGGCTGGCTACGGCGGCGAAGCGGAAGAAGTTGGGAAATCGTTCGTGGAACTGGTGTTCATTCTGATGCTCTCGCTGGCGGCGAACCTGGCGATTGTCGTATGGGAGTTCAATTCTTTCAAAGTGGCATGGACTGTTATGGCGGCGGTTCCCTTCGGCATCACCGGAGCGATTGCCGGCCTGTTCATGGCGAATCAACCGTTTGGATTTATGGCGTTTGTCGGGATTATCTCTCTGGGGGGCGTCGTCACCAATCATGCCATCGTTCTCTTCGAGTACGCTTTGGAGGAACAAAGAAAGGGACTTCCCCTTGCCGATGCGCTCGTTGAAGCGGGAAGGTTACGTCTGCGCCCGATCCTGCTGACCGTTGTATTGAGTATCGGCGGCCTGATTCCGCAGGCGGTGAATGGGGGCAATCTCTGGCCGCCGATGGCATGGGCGTTGATTGCTGGTTTATTAGGGTCACTTGTTCTGACTCTAATCGTCGTTCCTTCCGTCTATGCCGTCCTTGCCGGAACGAGAGAACGACGGGAAAGTGATCGACGAAGCGTTGTCAATATCCCAACCGCATTGTGAATCTGCGGAGATATTACCGGGAGATCGCTTAGGGAAGTGAGGGAAGATATTGGCGGCCGTCACAAACGTCCGCCGATAGCGTCTAAAAATAGCTACGGCGATAGATTGCCAGTCGGGCAAGGTCTGCCCTGTAGTCAGCGTGATCCGCGATGATATCCGCTTCCTTTTCATTGAGTCCGACAGTTTTCAACTGTTGCCGTGTGATGCCAAGGTCTTCTAAAATCGGGTGACGGACACGCTGGAGAAACATACGAGGACCATAGATTCCGGCGGCATCGATGGCTTTGCTACATTCATCGAAACCTGGAATGAGCGTCCGTGCCGGCATCGCGAAGTTATCGAAGACATACTTGATATCCGCAATCGTTTCTTCCGGTTCCAGTTGAAGATAGACTTTTACGCCCTTGCGGTAAAAATTGTAGTGCGCGGATTCATCGGCGGCGACCCATCGGAGCAGACTGGATAATGCCATATCGCCTTCATCCTGAGCGCGGCGGCGCAGATTCGTATAATTTAGACCGGTTGCCAGTTCCTGAATCATCGTATAGATCAGCATCTGCCTCGGATGATCGAAAGGTAATTCCCACTGCTCGCCGGTCAGGAGAGTGTTTTCAAAAGCGCGCACCTGCTCCACAGTCCGTTTCCCAGATCGGATCAGCCAGTCTTCGAGGACTATGCTATGCTTGGATTCCTCATAGCCCCAGTTCATATGGAACCAGGCGCGTCCCCGGGAATGTCGAATCATCTGCATCATCTTAGCGGTATAATCCGGCAGATACATTTCGACAGCGGAAAAAAACTGGACGATCAGAGCGGTCAGTTCCGAAGATTCCGGATTGACCCCGTTCCAGTTGATATCGCGTTCAATGCTCCATCGACGTTTCGCCTCCGCATTTTGAAAAAAACGAAGGCAGTTGTCGTGAAAAATATCCTCAATCTGCGAGGCGACGCTACGTCCCGCGCTCATAGTTCTCTCCGATCATTTTCCGAATTCGGACTACTGCGAGCTCAGGCAGAAGTGGCTGCCTTATGCGAAACAATGATATCCATTGTCATCGTTTGCGTGTAAAAAATGCGGTGGCAGATTTTGAGATACATCAGGAAGCGCTTGAAGTATTCCGGGCCGACTAGCGCTTCCAGTTCCGCCCGATTAGACTTCATGTTACTCATCCACTGCGACATTGTCCGGCGATATTGCGCCAGCGGAATCTGATGGATCGTCTGCACCTCAAACCCTGCGGCGTTCGACAGACCGAGTTCGTCGGCAAGGGTTCGGTAGTTCCCGGTTGAACCATAGATCTCGTTGATATGCGACAGACCGCGTGTCATCTCGCTGTAACGGGAATGGGTGTAATGCAGTTCCTTGTTGACCATGCGACCGCCATCTTTGAGGATGTCGAACGCTTTCTGGAAAAATCCGCCCAGATCATTGAAATGAACGATGACTTCATCTGTGTAGACAATATCGAAACCGCGATCATCGGTATAGTCGCGCCAGTGGCATTCGATAATTTCCGCCCGGATGCCTTCACGGTCGGCGCGTTCCTGAGCGAAAACACGTTGCGAGGGTGACAGTGTAAGACCGACGCCTTCTACATTGTACTTTTTGCAGAGGTAAGTCAACGGTCCGCCCCATCCGCAACCGACATCCAGAATCCTCTGACCGGGCTGCAGGTTCATCAGACTCGCCATCAGGTCTAATTTCGCTTCCTGACTGGCAGTCTGGTCATCCGTATCATCCCACAGGTTGCAGGAGTAGACATTCCAGCGTCCCCCGGTGACGGCATTAAAAAATGCGACCGGCTGTTCGTAGTGCGTATTGGTACGAGATTTATCTTCTTCGGTGGAATAGGATTGATAAAATTGTTTGTCGGGCGTAAATTCGACGCCCCGCTTTCCCGACATAGTAAAGAGCCTCTTATTTTCCCTGACGAACGGCCCGCGCCGCAGGATTTTTCGCCGGGCGGGTCGCAGGAATAATGGAACGCAGAGGTCAGATAGGTTGTCGCCGCATAGCCCTGACGTAAAAAGATTCCTGAGAAATGTATAGGGATTCTATCGCGTTCCGACCAGTATGGCGAGGACGGCGCTTTTTAAACATCAAAGCAGAGACGGAAATTGATGGATATAGGGCATTGATTTGCCTTTTACACTTTTCTTAATTACCGTGATTATGGCGATAATTTACTTTCCTTCCCATCGTGAACGTAACTCCTCATAGTTATAATCCTCGGGCCAGCGCTCCCGGTTTCGCGGGTCGAATGCTGATTTCCACCGATTATGGAGCCAGAGCCACTGATCCGGGAAACGGCGTACCATGCGTTCCAGAGAGTCGCTGGCGGCGTGGGTGAGACGCAGGATTTCGGCGTCCCGATCTTCTTTTGTCGCCGGTTCGATAGGGGTGTCGAATATAATCCTATACGAATTATCCGGCTCGCGGACACAGTATGCCGGTAAGAGAGCGACTCCGGTGCGAAACGCCAGAACGGCGGGACCGGTCACCGTTCCGACCGGGACGTTGAAAAACGGAATGAAGCTCTCGGTTGCGTTCTGATCTATTCCCAGAGTGACGACGCGACCGGCGCGGAGACGGGAGAGAAGTTCGCGGGGCGAGGTTCCCCGGTTCAACGTTTCGTTTCCGCCATACTCCCGAATCTGTCGTACATAGGCGGCGAAAGCGGGATCGGAAGGCTCGCGGACAATAGCGGTCGAGGGTACGCCCTGATCCGCCATCCACCTCCCCAGAAACTCGAAGTTGCCCAGGTGCCCGGTTACCACGATAAAACCGCGCCCATCCGAACGGACAGCCTCCAGATGCTCCCGCCCTTCCACCGCAGTGACCAGTTCAGCGCTCTCGGCGGGACTCAGCGCAGGAATGCGAAGGAAATCAATCGTACTTTCCCCCCATCGCTCAAAAACCTGACGCGCCAGCGTTTCACGTTCCGCTCGTGTCAGCGAATCCCCGTAGGCGAGGTGAAGATTTTTGAGCGCGTACTGACGTCGTCGTTGATCTACCCGATAGCCAATACGCCCCAGATTGACGCCCAGACGCAGGGCTTTCGTGCGGTCTATACGCTGTATGCCACCCGTTATGCTCTTGAACGTCGCGAGCAAAAAACGTTGCCAGACGCGATTCTTCAACGCTCCCTTTTTGGTTACCGGTTGCACCGGAGGCGTCGCGCTCGCCTTTTCGGTTGGGGACGTGTCCTTAGGATTAGTGATAGTTTTCCTCAGAATTTCGGATGCGCCTCAGATATCTTTTTCCCTGAAGGGCGATACGGTCATTAATCAGAATAGCATATCATTTCCCGTTTCTGTCCGGAGTTACGCTGGCTCTACATATTCGCCACTTTTGCTGGCATACAGTTGTAAGCGTCAACTAAATCCGCCTATGGTCTGATTATAAAGGTATGTGATCATCGCCTTCTGTGATATCAATCACAGAAATTTGATAAATTCCTCACTCTGGTCACAAAAAACAAGGAAGGTAGGTGGCGAGGTGAATAATCCGCAAGAAGAAAGGCGGGCGCAGAAACATCTACGCCCGCCTCATCCGTCTATATCAGACCATCGGTGAGGGTATTCGCCCGTTCCGTTATTCTCCGGCGAATGCCTGATGGAAAATTTTGTCCATTCCTGCTCCGACCAGACGCAAACGCGCCTCATCGGAAGGCAGCTCGCTCAGTTCCTTTTTGAACGGTTCTGGAGTTACCGGGCCACGATAGCCGATATCCCGCAACGCTTGCAGGAAGGTGGCGATGGGAAGGACGCCCGTCTCGCCGGGCAGACCACGCACCCAGTCCAGATGCTCATCGATTTCTTTTCCGGCGGGAACATCGTTCACATGAACATACACAATCTGCTCAGGATGCAGGGCGCGGAGTTCGCTTTCATCGCTGTGAGAGGTGTACCAGTGAAAGATGTCGAGTAACAATCCGACATTCGGACCGATTTCCGCCCCCAACTCCAGCATCGGGTTCATCTGGTAGATGAAGGGGTATTTCAGGGTGTCGCGCAATGTTTTCGGGCCGATAAACTCCAATCCGAGCGAACAGCCATTGTCGGCGAGAATCTTCGCGATGGGTGTGAATCGGTCGATATGGAGCTGGTAGTTTGCGTCGAACTCCCGGTCGTTGGAACCGGAAAGCACCCAGGTCGAACAACGCGTACAGCCAATCGCCCCGGCGGCGGCGGCGAGGCGTGGGAAAGCGTCCAGACCTTCCTGCCACTTTTCATCGGATTCTCGCCAGTTTACCGGCAGTCCCCATCCGCCCGGATGGATTCCGCCTGCGGCGAATAGTCCTTTGAGATCGTCGGCGGTTTCGCCGTTTTCCAACCGTGTCGCCACTTCGCCGGGATTGATTTCCACTCCCTCGAAGCCGCCCGTCTTCGCCGCTGCAATGGCTTCTTCCAGACTCCCGACCCGGACGCCAATCGCGCCGGGACTCAAGCACTTATACATTTTCCCCCCTCAGTCTTTTTCACATTGTGTTTCTCTATGCCGAAGTATTCGCGCCGTCCCCCCCGGCGTCCTGCAAATCACGGATAACTGCTGAAATACTTTCCTGCGCTCCGGCGCGATTCGTGGGCAAACCTTCCGCTTCATTGTCGCCTCATTATAGCGCGGACAAAATCCGGGGAACTCCACTCGCGATTTTCGCCTTTGGACAAATGAACGCCCATACCGAAAACCACGAACGAAATACGCTACCGAGCGGAGTAACGAAAATGTCCTCTACGCTGACGCCTGATCTATTCCGGCGGCATGATGAATCCGATGACGCCAGATTTTACGCCTTTCCGCGATTGGTGACTCATATCGATGAGACGGCGATCGCTGCTGTGACACAACTTTATCGCGAGTTTTTCCCGCCGAACGGACGGATTCTGGATTTGATGAGCAGTTGGGTCAGTCATTTGCCGGAGGAGGTCAGGTATTCCCATGTTGTCGGGCTGGGGATGAATGCAGAGGAACTGGCGGCGAACCCACGTCTGGATGAATGGCTGGTGCAAAGCCTCAACGAGAATCCGCAGCTCCCCTTCGCCGACGCTTCCTTCGATGCCTGCGGGATCTGCGTGTCCATACAGTACCTGACTGACCCGGTCGCTGTTCTGGAAGAAGTCGCACGGGTTCTGACGCCCAATGCGCCCATTGTTACCTTCTCGAACCGTTGCTTTCCCACCAAAGCGGTCGCGGTCTGGCAGTCGCTTTCGGACGAGGATCATGGCAGGCTTGTCGCGTATTACCTGACGGAAACGGGCGCCTTCGACCGCATTCAGGTACTGGATCGCTCCGATCGCGCTTCCGTGCGCAGGAGTGACCCGCTCTTCGCGGTAGCTGGTCGGCGCACTGCGATAGGGGGGAGAGTCCCGGAATGAAAGCGATGCGAACGAAAACGGGTGAAGCGCTGGGTCGCTTTCGTTGTCGTACAGGGAGTGATGCGAAAAGGCGTGATGAGCCGCATGGCGGCGACAGCAGGGTTAGCCTGTTTATTTTTGCTGATGTCGAGTTGCGCCCGGGTTCCGGCGGGGGAGAGCGCAACGCGTTCCAAGGTCCTGGCGATTACCGTGACATTGCGCGGCCCGGTGGATATCTCCAAGCCGCTCAACGGAGGCAATTATTACTTCTTTCTGATCCATCGGACGGACAATATCAATGACCCCGGCCCAATTGCGGTCATCGCGCCGCCGTGGGGAAACGGATTCGCGGCTCCGGCGCAGGAGGGAGCGCAGGGCTTTGTCGGCTTTGTGGAATATAGTCGGCGCACGCAATCGTCGCTGGGTGGGTACAAACTTTACCAGTGCGCTACCGATTCCAATGGGGCGTTGATCAACCCTACCTTTAACCAGTTCATAGACCTGGGAGCGCCCGATCGGGTGTCGACTCCGGCATCGGGCGATGTGCGCCTCTCCTTCGAGGTGAATCTGGCGCGATTGCCCAATTCCGCCAAGCCCTACCTGCTGATCAATATGATCGCCACCGACGCTCGACCAGCGGGAGCACAGGATACGGTCAAGCGGTGGGACGCTCTGGGTTCGGGACGCGATTCCAGTTCGCGGAATTACATCATCCGTATGGACTCGCGGCAAAATCTGACCCTGCGCAACACCGATGTCATCGGAACGGATCAGGAACCGTCCGGCGATGTTTTAGACCGGCTCAATTTCCCGCCCATCGATGACCCTTCTCTGGACATCGTCGATTGGACAGTAACATTGCGCGATTCCTGATGCGTTCCTGCGGATTAAGATACTGCCCGATTAACGCATTACTTGATGCCGCGTCGGGTTTCGTATGCGGTGATATCGGGTTCGTGCTGCAGAGTGAGGCCGATATCGTCCAGACCGTTCAGAAGGCATTCGCGGCGGAAGGGATCGACAGTAAAGGCGGCGGAAAACCCGTCCGGTCCGATGACCGTGCAGGTTTCAAGGTCCACGGTCGCCGTTGCGCCGGGATTCGCTTGCAGTTTACCCATCAGATCATATACCTGTTCTTCAGGTAAGGTAACTGGAAGAATACCGTTCTTGAAACAGTTGTTGTAGAAAATATCGGCGTAGGAAGGGGCGACAACGGCGCGGATGCCGTAATCGCTGAGCGCCCACGGCGCATGTTCGCGACTGGAACCGCAACCGAAGTTTTTACCGGTGACGAGGATCTTCGCGTCTCGGAGCGTGGGAGCGTTCAACTCAAACGACAAGTTCGGCGTCTTACCATCGGCGAGATATCGCCAGTCGAAAAAGAGAAACTCGCCGAAGCCCGTTCGCTCGATGCGTTTCAAAAACTGTTTGGGGATAATCTGGTCGGTGTCTACGTTTACCCGATCCATCGGGGCCGCAATTGCCGTCAATTTCACAAAAGCATCCATGCTACGGATTATACGTCCTGCGATTCCCCCCGTCCAGCATAAGCTTTGGATAGGAAAGATAGGCACAAGCTATAGATGGAGGTTCGGGGAGTCGGCGATGCCGACTCCCCGAATCTATCAGGACAGTTTACTTGCCCCAGTCACGAAGAATCTTGATGCAACGCTCCGCGCATTCCAGCGGGGGATAGGCATAGCTTTCCTGCTCGACGATATACCATTTCGTGCCGCCGGTAGATTCGCAGACATCGAAAATCCGGGAAAAAGGCACATCGCCTTCCCCGATCAGCGCCTTGTCGTTGGTCGCGGAGTATTCCTTCAGGTGGACGGTGACCGCGCGACCGGGATACCGCTCCAGATAGGGCAGGGCATCTGCGCCGCCATGCAGAGCGTTTCCGGTATCGAACTGCATGATGACATCCGGCGATGTTTCGCCGAAGAACAGGTCCCACATCAATTCGCCGTTGTCGCCCATCGGGACAAACTCGATGGCATGGTTATGGTAGCCGGTGAATTGCCCATGCGGCTTGAGTCGGGCGGCGACATCGTTGAAGATGCTGACAGTGACCTTCAATGCGGCGGCGCTGTTGCGTCGGCTTTCCGCAAGGCCCGGCACAATGAGGTAGGGGTTGTCGAGAATCTTGTGGAACTCGACGCTTTTCTCGAACTCGTCCCCGATAAGGGTATCGAGACCGACATGCGCTCCGGCGCATTTCAATCCCCGGTCATCCAGCATCTTTTTCAGGGTCGGGGCGTCATGCCCGTAGTACCCGGCAAACTCGACACCATCATAGCCAGCCTTTGCCACGGTGTCCAGAACGCTCGCTAAATCTTTCGCCGCATCGTCACGGACGGAATACAGTTGTAATGCAATCGGAATCTTGCTCATTTTTAGAAATCCCTACTCACTTTCGTCAAAAGTTTCGACGGTCTGACCGGGAAAACCTTCCCGTCCGCCCCCGGCATTAAGAGCGTCTGAATTTACCGGTTCGACGCGCTTTCCTTCGTAAAAACCGTGGTCTTGTCCCCGGAAAGGCATCGGTTTCCGTCTTTATGATACTACAGGTAGTATCATAAGAGCTTTCGGTATAGCATATCTTGATAATAGACGGCGTTGATACCCTTGACAGGCACTATATATGGTGTATATTATTCGTGCGGTATACAAGATGTAGTCCGGCGGCAGGAAAACGACCATGAAATGCCCCTATTGCGGCGCTCTGGATAAAGACCATGTGTTAGATTCGCGTCCCGTCCGGGAAGGCGAGTCTATCAAACGTCGTCGGGAATGCGATGCGTGCCGGGGCCGCTTTACCACTTTTGAGGAAATCGAAATCCTTCGCCTTACCGTCGTCAAATCGGAAGGGCGTTCCCGCGAACCTTTCGAACGGAGCAAATTGCAAAAAGCGATTGAGATCGCCTGTAAAAAGCGCCCGGTGACAGCGGAGCAGATTGAAAATGTCATCACCGACATCGAGCGGATGTTGTATAGCCGTCAGGAAAAAGAAGTCCCTTCGGCGGAAATCGGCGAGATGGTAATGGAGCGCCTGAAAGCGCTGGATCAGGTCGCCTATGTCCGTTTTGCATCGGTATATCGCCAGTTTGAAGATGCCCAGCAGTTCCGACAGATCGTCGACCGTCTGGCCCCACGCCGCACCGCGCGTGGCAGTAAATAACACGCCTCATTCGCGGTAAGAGTCAGATCGAACCGCCGCTTTTTTGTAGTAATAATTGTTGAAGGAATAGGTCATGGCAAACGAACTTTTTGATGATGAACCGGAAACTCCCGCTAAGTCCGCCCGGAATGGTAATGGAACGAAGTCCGGCGCGACAGGTCGGGGAAGTAAGAAGACCGAGGAAGCCTCCCCGGTCGCAACCGGACCCGTTGCGGCAATCGCGATTCCGGCGGGCGGAACGGTCGTGACAATGGAAGCCCCGTTCGATGAACCGGAGGAAGGTCTGAACGGACTGAGCGCCGCTTCGTCCACGGAACCCGGCGGCGCCGCGCCCCTGATGGCCGCCCCGACTTCCCCGGCGAACTATGCCGCCCCGCCCCTGCCGGCACGCATCGCGGAAGCCCGAAGCGGCGGGGCATCCTCCAGCATCTTCGCGGATGATGGCCTGAAATTCGAGCGCTACTTCACCAAGGAAGGCGTCGATGTCTGGGACACCACCGAATGGGATTACCGCTCCGCCGCAATCAAGGACGAAAAAGGCAAGGTCGTCTTCGAGCAGAAGGACTGCGAGATTCCCAAAGCCTGGTCTATGCTGGCGACCAATGTCGTCGTTTCCAAGTATTTCCGGGGGAAAGTCGGGACGCCGGGACGTGAAAAATCCGTCAAGCAACTGATCTCTCGCGTCGCGGACACCATCTACGAATGGGGCAAAAAGGACGGCTACTTCGCCACCGATGAGGACGCCACGACGTTCCACAACGAACTCAAGTACCTGCTCCTGCACCAGTACATGGCGTTCAACTCCCCGGTCTGGTTCAACCTTGGAGTCCCCGGCGAGAGGGCGCAGGTCTCCGCGTGTTTCATCAACGCGGTGGACGACACCATGGAGAGCATCCTGACTCTGGCAAAGACCGAAGGGATGCTATTCAAGTGGGGTTCCGGCACTGGAACGAACATTTCCATTCTTCGCTCCTCGCAGGAGGGACTGAAGGGCGGCGGCACCGCTTCCGGTCCGGTATCGTTCATGCGCGGATTCGATGCCTTCGCCGGAGCGATCAAGAGCGGCGGAAAGACCCGTCGCGCCGCCAAAATGGTCATTCTGAACGCCGACCACCCGGATATCGAAGAATTCATCGAATGTAAGGCGGATGCCGAAAAGAAGGCGCATGCCCTGATCGAAGCGGGCTACTCCGGAGCGTTCAATGTTCCGAACGGCGCTTATGACTCGGTCTATTTCCAGAACGCCAACCACTCCGTCCGCGCCACGGATGGTTTCATGAAAGCGGTCGAGACCGACGCCGACTGGACAACCTACGAAGTGACGACCGGGGAACCGTCCGCCACCTTCAAAGCCCGCGATCTGATGAAGAAGATTTCGGAAGCCACCTGGGTGTGCGGTGACCCCGGAATGCAGTTCGATACCACGGCTAACCGCTGGCATACCTGCCCCAATAGCGGGCGCATCAATGCCAGTAACCCGTGCTCCGAATACTTCTTCCTGGACGATTCCGCCTGTAATCTGGCATCGCTGAACCTGATGAAGTTCCGCACCCCGGACTATGAGTTCGATATTGCGGCCTTCCAGAGCGCAGTCAGGGTGACGATCACCGCAATGGAAATCATGGTCGGGAATGCCGCGTATCCGACCGACAAGATTACTGTCAACTCGTTCGATTACCGACCGCTCGGTCTGGGCTACGCGAACCTCGGCGCCTTGCTGATGGCGCGTGGGCTTGCCTATGACAGCGATGAAGGTCGCGCCTATGCCGCCGCCATTACCGCTATCCTTTCCGGGACCGCCTACCATCAGTCGGCGAAGGTGGCGGGTCGCGTCGGACCGTTCGCCGGATTCGAAAAGAACCGGCAACCGATGCTCCGGGTCATGCAAATGCACCGTGACCATGTCGATACCATCCATGCCGCCGAAACGGTCCCGGTTGCGATGGTCGCGACGGCGAAAAACTGCTGGAACGACGCTATCGACCTGGGCGGCGTCAACGGCTACCGTAACTCGCAGATTTCCGTGCTGGCGCCCACCGGAACCATTGGCTTCCTGATGGACTGCGACACGACCGGAGTGGAACCCGACATCGCCATTGTCAAGTACAAGTCGCTGGTCGGCGGCGGGATGTTCAAAATTGTCAATCAAACCGTGCCTGAAGCGCTGGAACGATTGGGCTATTCAGCCTCCGAGCGCAAGCTGATTCTGGACTATATCGACGCCAACGATACTATCGAAGGCGCTCCCGGTCTTTCGGAAGATCATCTCTCCGTGTTCGACTGCGCCTTCCGCGCCCGAAACGGCGTCCGCTCCATTCATTACATGGGACATATCAAGATGATGTCCGCCGTTCAACCGTTCCTCAGCGGCGCGATCTCCAAAACGGTCAATATGCCCCATGAAGCCACTCCGGACGAGATCGCTCAGGCGTACCTGCAGGCATGGCAACTCGGCGTCAAGGCGCTCGCCATCTATCGCGACGGCTCCAAAAAGACGCAGCCCCTTTCCACCGGGAAAGCGGAAGACAAGCCAACCGAAGCGCCGAAAGAAATCATTCGCGAAGTGGTTCGAGAAGTCGCCATCCCGGCGGCGGTGGAGACGCGCCCTCTGCGGCGGAAGTTGCCCGATGAACGGCAGTCGCTGACCCACAAGTTCAGCGTCGGCGGTCATGAAGGCTACCTGACCATCGGAATGTACCCGGATGGCAAGCCCGGCGAAATCTTCATCACGATGAGCAAGGAAGGGTCGGTCGTCTCCGGTCTGATGGATGCCTTCGCAACCTCGATCTCGCTGGCATTGCAGTACGGCGTCCCGCTCAAGACGCTGGTGGACAAGTTCATGCACACCCGCTTCGAACCGTCCGGCTTCACCGGTAACCCGGAGATTCCGATGGCGAAGTCGATCATGGACTACCTGTTCCGGTACATGGCGCTCAAGTTCCTGAACAAGGACGAACGCGGCAATGTAGGACTTCTCGCCGATCAAACCGACGAGTACGGCGACCCCACCGACATGGGCAACGCGCCCCTGTTGACCGTCGCTCCGGTTCGCCCCGAACCCGGAACCCCCGGTCAGGCAGGCCCTGCCGGAGTTCCTGCCGCAACGGGCGAGAGCCGCGCCTTAGCCGCCGAGCGTCAGGTCTTCGTCACTCAGGCGGACGCCCCCCCCTGCCCCGACTGCGGCAGTATCACCACCCGCAACGGCGCCTGCTACCGCTGCGCCAACTGCGGCACCAGCATCGGCTGCTCGTAGATAAAACAAGAAAAAGCGGAGTGGGTTAATGCCCTCTCCGCTTTTTCTGTCTTCATAAAAACTCATACGACTGTAAGTGAGATTTTTGGCTGAAGGTGGATATTAGTACGAGGAGGCATATCATTGTATACCTGCCCGTTTAATTCTCGCCCGGTCAAGTCTTTTCGCACGCCTCCCCACTGTTTAAAGAAGAAGGCTACATCATTGTCGCGGCACTGCTGATGAATGGATTCTACCCATTCCTTTTGCATTGGGCGGGATTTTGGGCCTGATTCTCCTCCAACAATTACCCAGTGAATTCCTTCAAGAGGCAAGCTGTCTATAGGACCAATAAAAGGTTCAACCGATAAGAAGCGGACGGTTGCATTCACGGATTGTAGGTCATAGACACGGTGAACCACGTCTGAGTTTTCAACCGAAACTCCCATCCAAATATTTTTAGCCCAATGTAATTGAGGCGCTAATTCTCGAAGCCTTTCACTCCGTTTCGTTAGGACTTGAAACGTGTGTTGCGGACACTGACGCATCGTATCGAATACGCGCTCAATAAATTCAATAGGAACCTGTGGATGAAACAAGTCGCTCATAGAGTTTACAAAAACCAGTCGCGGCTTTTTCCATTGAAAGGGCAAATCAAGCAGGTCTTCATGCATAGTGACATTGAACCCGTTGGCATATCGATCCATACCCATTGCTTGTAGCCGCTTCGCCATACGCTCTGCGTAGCAGTTTTTACATCCCTGAGATACTTTAGTGCAACCTGTTACCGGATTCCATGTCATCTCAGTCCATTCGATATGTGAGTTAGTCGCCATAATTAAGTCTCTGGGCGAAATTCGATAGACCTTATTTTGGCCTCGTTGAATGTCCCTTTCCGTCGTTGGTCAGAAGATTCGACGGTGATAAACCCGTCAGCTTCTAACTGTTTAAGCATCTGTTTGGGGTTAAGGAACGGCGTTTCGTTTAACGCGAAATCTCGCAACTCCTCAAAAGAAACTTTCCTACCCGCGAAATGCATTTTCATAGCCTTCGAGAATAAGTTTGAATCATCGCCACGAAACATAATTGTTTGTCCGACACTTGTATCGGAGAAGCGGTAAGAACCGTCTTGGTCAATTTTTTTCATGGCTTCCTTCATCTTTTCCAAACCACGTGGGTGTTGACTGGCGAAAACAAGAAAATAATTGAGGGCACTCTCGGAGGTTTTCATCTCAAATGAAAAAATATATTGAGCGTGTTTGCGTAAATTGCCTTTATACAAATTTAACACTTCACGACACTGCTGAGAAAAGGACGAAGAGCGGCTGATTTTGCGCCACGAATCATCCCCGAAAATCTCCGTTAGGAGGCGCTCATAAACCGCTGATGTATTCGCCCGAAGAATTCTTGCTATTCCGTCCGCATCTAAATTGATTAATACCTCGGTGAAGCGGTTACTCAAAATATCCGAAACTGTTGCGAACGGGACGCCCTTTGCACCAAACGGATCAATGAAAAAAAACTTAGGGCAAGTTTGCTGAAACAGGTCAGGCATTTGGTCTTTTAGACGTATCATCCCATTGGCGAACTGATCATGAACCAAATGAATTTGTACTTCAGGTGTTCCTGAAAAGGGCTTCATCCGCTCACTAAGATGTTCGAATCGTTCCTCATCCGCTTCGATGAACACACAATGAATAACGCCAGCATTCCAACTAGTTCGGCTATCCGCACGTGCTGTTTTTGCGGCAATCACCGCCTTCAATGGTGACCCATGCGGGCTATTCGTATACTCTCCGGGGCCAGCAAAGCCATCTATATAAACCAAGTTCTCGCCTTTTGAGGCAATACCAAAAATCTGAAACCATCGTTGCAGATAGTCGCTTAACATAGCAATTTTTGCCAGTGTATGCTGCTCGGCACTCCAAACCTTTGGTTGTTTTTTACGTGGCATTGCTTTAACCTCAAGAAAGCAAACATTTGTATTACTATACCATAAAAGCCGCTGATTCAGTCAAGCCGTCACGATTATTTTTCGTCTCATAAACATTGATGGTGGCATGATCGGGTAAAATGGAATAGCAAATGGAACCTATTACATTAGACCGAATCAAAGAAGAAATGGCGGTGCGGTGGGTGGTGGAGACAATGGACGTCACGGAATTGATACGGCGAATCCACATCGAATTGCAGGATGATTTTAAGGCGCGTTATCGGGTTTTGCATCAACGCCTCGAGGATGAGGAATTGACCGAAAAAGAACGCCGGGAATTTATTCGCATGACGACGCAAGGAGAACGGCTGAACGTGGCGCGATTGGAAGCTCTTTCTGTTCTTGGGAAGCGGCGCGGCCTCTGCCTCGACGAAATCATGAAACAGTTAAGCGTCGGCCCGGTGCAAGCGGTCTAAAAAAGCAATCCGTGCGGAACGGCGGCGACGGGTTTAGGGCGTTGCGGATAGGACGGGGTGGGGGCGTTTGGTAACGCGCCGGGAGGGTTTGCCTGCCTGTGACAATGCCTGTTCAAATTGGCGTCTGGTGGCGATGCCGCGTAGTTCGATGGTGCGTTGCGCCACTTCATAGTACATACCCGGGACAATATCTTCCGCCGCGCCAACGGGCGCGGCAACCAGTAAGTCGGTTTCGGGGTGACGAAAAACGATAACCCCATCGGCACTGCCTTTCTCAGTAAAGCCTAAGAAGTGCAGGGTTTCCTCAAACTGTGCGTAACTAACGTCCGTTTTCGCCATGATGTACAACCTCCGCCATACGCCCTCTCACCAACTCTTTATACCGTCGAAATTCTTGTATCGCCGCTTCATTCAGAACGTTCTTTAAGGGAACACGGAGCGTTACGAACGCCTGATTCGGGTCGGCGACGAAATCAATCTCGTGTAGATAGCGTTGGACGTAAAGCCAGTACCCTGCCTGATTCGCCGCATCGTAAAGAATGAAGATGACAGGCAGAAAATTGTCCTTCCAATACTGCAAATGCCTTTGCTCGACCGGGAAGGCCATCCCAGAATTATCGGCAAGGCGGTATGGTTGCAGATTATCCGTCGCTTTTAGCTGTATCGCTACCGTGCCGAATTCAGGACGCCCTTCGGCATCGAATGTGTATAAATACAGGTCGTAACCGTAATCGTGTTCCGGGGCTTCGGCGATGAAACCGCATTTCGCCGCGAGCCACTGTACGGCGCGAACGCTGAGGTGAGAAATGATATGTTCCCGCGTCCGCCGGGGATAGAGATTGGGCGGCAGGGCATTTTGGCGGGGTCGTCCGCGTCGCGCCATATAACGCTATCATACCATGCAGTCGCAGAATCAACGGACGCAGGAGTGTCTAATGTAGACGACTTCTTTATCGAATACTTTTCCGGTGAGGATTGCCCTGTCCTCCATTTCGAGGCGGAATTCGTCGTGCGATGCCCCCGTTCCGACCAGACGACCCGTAATGGTGATGCGCTCAGATTCCAGTTGCCGGATGACCCGCTTGTCGTGGAGGAAGTGTTACTGCGGTTACGCGGAATACCCATGCGCTAATTTGATGTCTTGCTTTCTCGACATGAGAAGGCAAGCGCCGAATCGTAGGAGAGCAAGAAACCTCGCTAAGGTTCATCAGGGAGACGTAGGGTACAATAGCGCGGAGGCGTTGTATGGCATTGACGGTTCTGGTGCGGCCTGAGGCGGAGGAGTGGTTGCAGGAAGAGGCGGCGCGGGAAGGCGTTTCAAAAGAGGCGGTAGCGGCGCGCCTTCTGGAAAATCAGTGGGCGACAGCGCGGCGTTCACCTGGCGAGGATGCCAGCGACAGCGAGTTATTGCTTCAAATCAACGCTGGATTACCTCTGGCCTTTGTCGAACGCTACCGCAATCTGCGTGACCTCCTTGAAGCGGAAGAGTTGACCGACAACGAACGGCAGGAGTTTATCCGCATGAATCAACGAGCGGAGCAGCTCAATGTAGAGCGTATGACTGCGCTTTCGTTTCTCGCCCAACGGCGCGGCGTCACCCTGCCGGAAATCATGAAAACCCTCGGCGTCGGGCCCGTTACTATTCCCTGAATCCCGGCGACATGGCGATTAGCGAACAAACGATACGTAAAATCGCGGAGCGGGCCAGACATCTGTGCGAGTACTGTCGATCTCGCAGTGATTTTTCTCTGAGCCGTTTTACCGTCGAACACATACACCCTAAAAAATTAGGTGGAACGGATTCTCTTTCCAATCTGGCATGGTCGTGTGGTAACTGTAATTCTCATAAGGCGGTCGCTATACAGGCGCTTGACCCAGCGACTCTCCTGATGACCCCTCTTTTTCACCCTCGCAACCAAAAGTGGCATGATCATTTTATGTGGAGCGAAGACGAACTGAATATTATTGGAATCACCCTCACCGGACGAGCCACTATCGAACGGTTGCAGATGAACCGTCAGGAAGCCGTCAATCTACGAAAATTATTGATCCCCGCTGGATTACACCCGCCTGACGATACGACTTAACCCTGCGTAAGATTCGCTACAATCGAAGGGTAATCAGGCATTGGGTTGTCGTTCGCCTTATAATCTCCGGAGATGATGAGGATTCTCTGGAACCGGGGCGATGATACCAATGAACGATGACCGATTGAACGACTTTCATATCATTCTGGTGGAACCTGCTTATAGCCTCAATATAGGGGCGACGGCGCGGGCGATGCAGAATCTGGGGTTTCGACATTTGCATCTGGTGGCTCCGACGCAGTACGACCCGGAACGAGCGAACGCGACGGCGCTTTCCGCCCGCCCGATTCTGGAAACGATGCAGTTTCATGCGACGTTCACGGAAGCGATTGCGGACATGGAAGAGGTGGTCGGGCTTTCGCTACGACGCGGAAGAAACCCGGCACAGTTCGGGACGCTGACCGACTGGACGACACAACTACCGCAGGTTCCCCGGCGAAAGACCGGGCTGGTCTTCGGACCCGAAGATTGCGGTCTGCGGCAGGAGCATCTGGATCTATGCCGCTGGATCATCCGGATTCCCTCCGCTGTGGAGTACGATTCTTTCAATCTGGCGCAGTCGGCGCTACTGACCCTGTACGAAATCACCAAAGCCCTGCCCGAATCCGCGCCGCTCACCGCTCCCGGTGTGGAGGAAGCGCGAGAAAGCCCTACCTGGAACGACTTTTTCCAACTGGATCGCCTTCTGGACGGGGTCATGAGCGAAAGCGGATTTATCCGATCCGGGTCGCCTGCGCCGACGCCGGACATTATCAAGAGCCTCCTGCGCCGCGCCTCGCCGAACCGGCAGGAACTGGGCATTCTTCTGGGACTTTTCGGGCGGATTCACACCGTGCTTCGCCGCTGGAAGCCGGATGCTTAAAAAACGGCGCTACTCCCCTTGACAATGAGTAACCTTGAGGTTACACTTGCTATGTAACCTTAAGGTTACTATTCAATTGTCATGAGGAAACGCTGATGGCGGTACCGATGGAAGAAGTGCAACAGTTCGAGCGTGGGCGGCGGCGCCTGTTGCTGTGGTATCTGCCGGGAGTGGTAGCGCTCTGCGGCAGTCAGATCGCGTTCTATTCTTTGCCAGAAATGAGCGCCGGGACGCGCAGGATGATGGCGATGGCAGTTCTTGTCCTGTTTGGTGGGGCGATGGTCAAATTGAGCCTCTGGATATTACGTTTGTACCGACGCAATGAAGCGGATCGGAAGCAATTGATGGGCGCTCTGAACGATGAGAGAATTGAGCATAATCGCCTTCTGGCATGGCGTGATTCGTTCTGGGCGATTTTGATCGTTACGACAGCGCTCGGCATTCCCGGCGCCACCTATCCTCACTGGATTCACCCCACTGCAATGAGTTCCTTGATCCTGATGGTCGCCTGCCTTTCGTTCGCCGGAAGTTTTCTCTGGCGTGAACGGGAGTAGAAAAAAACACCGTGGGAGAAACAGGCGATGGTCTGCAAAACAGGCTCAAGGAATATCGTGTTCGGCGGAATTTGACGCAGGAGCAACTCGCGGGACAGATCGGAGTCTCGCGGAAGACGGTGAATACCGTGGAAAATGGTGTCTTCATTCCTTCTACGGTACTGGCTCTCAAGATGGCGAAAGCGTTGAGAGCACCGGTGGAGGAATTGTTCTTTCTGACGGAAAATAGCATAGAAACAAGCCTGTAGAGGCATCAAGCGATAAATGCTCGCCTACCGAAGGGGGATGACTCCCACAGGAAAGGAATCTGACGTAGAGACGTGGAACTGAAAAACGCTCAAGTCGCCATTGGTCGCCCCGGACAGAGGGCGAAGTCCACCTTCCTGAGAAGAAGAGCGACATAGCCCGGGGTAACGGTAAGGTGGATTCTGATTTCGAAAAGGTGGATAAAAACGAAATGATTTCTCTGTTCCATTTTCTGACACGTACGGAATCGCCGGGTCTGCGATTGGGTATCGAGACCGAACGGGGGCAGTTCGAACTCTCCGATTTTCTAGTCCCCGGCTTCTTTTCCATGGAAGCATGGTTGCGGCATCCTGATCCCATTGCCTGGATACAGGAGCGGGCGGAGCGAGTGTCCGCGCCGTTGCCCCCGGATGCCGTTATCGTCGCGCCGGTGGGACAGCAGGAAGTATGGGCGGCGGGCGTTACCTATGAACGCTCCCGCGTCGCCCGCATGGAAGAAAGCGCAGACGGCGGTGATTTCTACGATAAGGTGTATGCGGCGGATCGCCCCGAACTCTTTCTCAAAGCGGTCGCCTCACGGGTGGTCGGGCCGAACTCGCCGGTACGGATTCGCAAGGATTCCACCTGGAATGTGCCTGAACCGGAAATGACGCTGGTAATCGCCGCCAATGGGAACATTGTCGGTTATACGGCAGGGAACGATATGTCATCACGCTCTATCGAAGGCGAAAACCCGCTTTATCTGCCGCAGGCAAAGTGTTATGACGGCGCTTGCGCTCTGGGGCCTCGTATCGTCGTGGTGGAAAATCTGGAAGTTTTACGTCACCGGGCGATCCGACTGGAAATTCGGCGTGATGGCGCAACGGTCTATGAGGATGTGACGACTACGTCGCGGATGAAGCGAACGCTGGAGGAGTTGAGAGATTATCTGTTCCGCGAAATGAGTTTTCCGAACGGCGTCTTCCTGATGACTGGCACGGGGTTGATTCCGCCGGATGATTTCACCCTGCAAAGTGGCGATGTCGTTTCTATCTCTGTCGAAGATGCCGGGACGCTGACAAACCCTGTCGCATAGCGTTGGCATTTTGCCCGAGAAATCAGTAAGGAGTTAATTTGAAACGTCTCTTTTTGTTTGTTCTATGTTGCCTTTTATGCGCGCCGTCAATGGCGCAAACGCCCGGTGAAGTCCGTACGATCAGCGGATTCAATATGGGCTGTCAGGCATGGTCGTTCAATCGTTATTCGGTGATGGACGCCATTGCAAAGACCGCTCAAGCGGGCGGCGTCTGCATTGAGTTCTTCCCCGGTCAACGGCTTTCCGACGACAAACGTGATGTCGGCTTCGGCCCCAACCTTTCCGATGAGGATATCCTCGCTGTCAAAGCCCAACTGGCGAAATATAATGTTCGCCCCGTCGCGTTCGGCGTTACTGGACTGGGTAAGGACGAGGCGGAAAACCGGAAAACGTTCGCTTTCTGTAAGAAGATGGGTATCGGAACGATCACTTCGGAACCAGACCCTGCGGGAATGGACAATATCGAAAAGCTGGTCAAGGAGTTCAATATCCGTGTCGCTATTCACAACCATCCCCGACAAAGCAACAATCCCGGCTATCAGTTCTGGAACCCGGACTATGTTCTGTCACTGGTCAAAAATCGGGACAGTAGGATCGGTTCCTGCGCCGATATCGGTCACTGGGTACGATCAGGCATCAAGCCGACGGACGCTCTGAAAAAACTGGGGTCGCGCGTACTCAATGTTCACATGAAAGACCTGGATGTGTTCGCGCCGGACGGTCACGATGTGCCTTTTGGTACGGGCGTCTCCGATATTCGCGCGGTTCTGGATCAGTTGCGTCGCCAGAAGTTCGATGGCAATATTTCGGTCGAGTATGAGTACAACTGGGATAACAATGTTCCGGATGTCGCGCAGAGCATCGGGTTCGTTCGGGGGTACGGTCGCTAAACCGCGATCTTGGATACATCTCGCTGGAAAAGAAATCTGGGTCAATGCTGGCCCGGATTTCTTCTTTATTGACGCAAGGATTTCATCTCTTTTTCGAAGTCATCGAGATAGATAGTCGCCTGTTCTCCCGCCTCTGCATCGCCGCTATCCAGATAACTCAGGAGAGAGGCGGATGCTTGCGCCAGAAGCGATGCGGCGAAGATGCGCTGATTGTGCTTTTTTCGCAACGCTTCTCCGGAAGACTCCGAAGGCGGCGCCGCCCGAAGCATACTGAGCAGAGCGTTTGCGCGTTTCGATTGCGATTGAGTGGCATTGTAGAAGGCTTCACGGGACAGGGTTTTTCCCTCCCATGCTTCTCGGTTCGTCTTCATCAACCGGGCGATTTCCGGCGCCGCGTCATTGAAAATGGTGATAACCGCGTTCTGTCGGGCATTCGGCGATCCAGATTTGCCTGTGGCGGTCAATTCATTGAGCGCCCCCTGATAGTCGCCACGAGCGGCGTGGACGCGGGCGATTCCGGCAGCGGCGTCCTGGTTACTGGGTTCGGTTTCCAGAGCCATGCGGTATTGTTCTTCCGCTTTTTCCGCCTCACCGGTAGCGATAAGGGTATCGCCCAGACCAACGCGAGCCCACACGGCGCGAGGTTGCGCTGTAATGATTTGCAGGAAGGTCTGTTTCGCTGTTGCGATATCGCCGCTTTGCTTCAAAGTGTCCGTCAGGAGGCGCACGAGTTCCATTCGCTCCTGCGGATTGTCCGATCCCGCCAGGGTCAGGGCGCGTCTGGATTCCTGCGCCGCTTCTGGGCGGCGATCCGCCGCAACATAGGCTTTTGCCAGCGCAAGCCGCAGAGAAAGCGAAAGGGGAGAATGATTGATCGCTTTCCGCAGAGTGACAATCGCTCCATCCACATCGTTGCTGGCGATCTGAGATCGCGCTTGCTGTAAAGCGGCGCCAGACTGATCGATCTCAGCGGCAGGCTCCTCGACTGGCGCCTTTGTGGGAGCGACGGGGAGTTGTTGCGGAGTGGCGGCGGGTCGTCCGTAAGCCCCCAGAGGACCGTTCAGGAGGCGGACGGCAAGAGTATTGGCGGCAGAGTCGAGGGATACCTGAGCTGCCTGTGGCGTCAGATTGGCGGTGGGAACGGCGTCAGTGTCCCCGGCTTTAATGACCGCTGTCTGGAAAAGGATTTTGTCCTGATACTCCTTGCTTTTACCGACAACTTCGCGCCCGGAGATAATCATCTCGTAAAGCCCTTCCGTCTCCGGTTGGTTGACGACCGGTGGGGCTTTGGGCGAACTGATAGCGACCATGTAGACCGCTCCCGCCGCCTTCGCCATCGCCAGTTGTTGCTCCGGCTTGAGTTCGGACACCTTCTTGAGATCCAGCTTGATCTGCTGAGCGGCAAGCGCGAACACCGGCGACTCCGGCGTATAGACCAGAGTCAAAAGCGCATTGGAATCGGCAAGACGATCTCGCAAGGCGCGAGCGGACGCCAGCGTTCTTCCGGCGGCGGTCGTCGATTCGTCCTTCGCTCCGCCGATACCCGGAGACGTTACCTGCCCTGCCGGAAACACGACGACCAGAGGGCGAGGCGTCTGCGCTCGACAGAACCCGGTGATTGTCCCGGAGAGCATTCCTGTCAGGGCGACGATGATCCAGAAATGAGGAATCAGACGGAAGATGCGCCCGCTGTCAAACAATACCTGTCCGATCTGCCGTTCTACCGCGTTACCCACCAAGTGCCTCCAGTGCGGCGCGACAGGTCTGGGCTCCGGCGCTATTACCCTGCGCTTCATACAGACGCGCCGCCTCGCGATACGCGCCACGGGCTCCTTCATTGTCGCCCAGCGCCCGTTGTGAAGTGGCGATCCCCTGTTGCGCCTCTGCTCCGCCCGCTTCACGATACGCGGCAATCGCCTCACGGTATTTTCCGGAACGGTACAATCGCCGGCCTCTCGCCATAGCGCTTTCGCCGGGACGAGTGTCGGACTCATCGGATCGCTGGGAGGGGGCGGTAACGCGGGTTTGTTCGGACGGCGGCTTTACCTGAATACGGATATAGCTATCACCGGAATTTTGCGAAGAGGCGGGCGTATCATTTCCGCTACCAGCATTTCCTGCGGTGGAATTTCCCGTAGGAGGTCCGACACGCAACCGTCCGCCCGCGCCGAAATTACTGCTGGCATCGCCCGTCGAGTTATTGCCGTTGACGCTGTTACCGACACTACCCAGACCGGGTAACCCATTGCCGGTCAGGTCACTGGAGTCGCTGTTTTTATTATCCCCGCCGTTATTCTGTGCGGGGATAGTAGCCGGGGGGACGCGACGATTGATAGTAGGGTTATTGCTGGTATCGCGTGAACCGGCGTCCCTTGGAGCGGATTCCCTTTCACGTTCCCGCACTTGCGAACGTTCGGTTTTTGTCGAGGGAAGACGCGGAGCCGCCGTATCCGCCGTGGGTGACGGGTCTGAATACGCTTTTTGTACCAGAGGAGTGAAAGGATCGGGGCGGCTCTCCGTAGGCAAGGGGGCGTAGGTAGGAGAGCTCATGGCTCCGGGCGTAGGGACAGGAATTTCCGGAGCGCCGATTGTTTCCTGCGTCTGTCCCGTCGTTTCGATAATCGTGGTCTTCGCGGCAGCTTTCGTATTGAATGACCCATTCAGTATCGGATATCCGATGGCGAAAATGGTAGCAGCGACGCCCGCCGCCGCTCCGACCGGGAGCAACTGAGACCATATCGGATTACGACGAGGTTCCTCTGGAAGGACGATCCCATCCTTCATACGCTCCAACCGGACTTTATCCTCGACGGATTCCGGGTTGATCGCGACGACTCTTTCCATCGCCAGAATCGCCCGCTCATGATCGCCCGTCCGTTCATAAAGCGAAGCAAGGAGGGTAAATGCGCTCGCCGAATCTGGCATGATCTCGGAAGCTTCTTCCGCAAGGGGAATCGCTTCGGGATATTGCCGTTGTTCCCGAAGTTCCAAAGCCCCGGCAAGCAACGCGGCGGCGTGCTGGTGACGCCGCTCCGTTTCCGCCTGAAGCGCTTCTTCCACCGCAAGTTCGCCCACCGGCGCCGCCATGGGCGCCCCGCACTCGTGACAGAACTTGAAGCCTATAGGATTTCGGGTTTTACAGTTCGGACAAAGCATAGATTTTCTCTTTGTCCGTTGGTGGCGCTTTCATACGCTACCAACGGACAAAATTATTATTGTTATGACTGATTTCCACGATCAATCAAACCGATATCAGGCGTCTCCATTTAGAACAATGAGGGGTCATCGCTCTTCGTGGGACGATACGGAACACCCAGATGTTCGTAGGCTCCCCGTGTTGCAACCCTGCCTCTGGGAGTCCGGTTCAGGAAGCCCAGTAGCATCAAATATGGCTCGTATACATCCTCAATCGTATCGCGTTCTTCCTGCAGGGTCGCAGCAAGGGTTTCGACGCCCGCTGGACCGCCTTCGAATTTTTCGATCAAGGTTCGTAAGAACTTGCGGTCGAAGTCATCCAAACCCAGTTCATCGACTCCCTGCATGTCCAATGCTGCGTTAGCAATCTCCGGGTCGATGTTACCGTCCCCACGGACTTGCGCGTAATCCCGCGCCCGCTTGAGGATACGGTTGGCGATACGCGGTGTGCCACGGGAGCGTCGTGCAAGGGTCATCGCTCCCTCGGTATCGATACCCACGCCCAGTAATTCCGCCGAGCGAACGATGATACGCGTCAAGTCCTGCGTATCATAGAACTCGAAATAGTGCGCGATTCCGAAACGGTCACGCAACGGGTTAGAAAGCAGACCGGGCCGGGTCGTCGCCCCGATCAGTGTAAAATGTGGCAACGGAACGGTCACCGTCCGTGCGGACGCCCCGGAACCCAGGACGATATCCATCTTGTAGTCTTCCATCGCTGGATAGAGAAACTCTTCCGCCACCCGGTTCAGACGATGAATCTCGTCGATAAAGAGGACGCTACCTTCTTCCAGATTCGTCAGGATAGCGACCAGATCGCCCGGTTTTTCGATTGCCGGGCCGGAAGTCGCGCGCATCCCGGCGCCCATTTCCCGTGCAATGACATTCGCCAGAGAGGTTTTTCCCAGTCCGGGAGGTCCATGTAACAGGAGATGATCCAGAGGCTCGCCGCGCATACGCGCCGCCGCCAGCATGATGCCCAGCATCTCTTTGATTTTGGGTTGCCCGATATACTCGGAAAGCCGTTGCGGCCTCAGAGAAAACTCTTCCCCATCCGCCTGTTTTTGAAATCCGCCGCCAATAATGCGAGCCGGGTCTTTATCGTTTCCGTTCCCGCCGCTTCCGCCGCCGAAACCGGAGGATTGAATAGGCATTTTAATTTTCCTCTAATGGGTCGATGCGTTTGAAACGTCACAAAAAAACGTCACAGATTCGACCCAATTCTTCCTCCCTATACTTTCAAAAACATCGCCAAGGCGGAAAGGTACCTCTGATGGCGCCCGTGATGACCAAATCAAAAACAAAGACATTCGCGCTAAAGGCGTTTCGGCGCCTACTTGGTCAGTCTGTTGAGTGCGGCGCGGAACAGGATGGTGAAATCCGGCGGCGGACCGGATGCTGTTTTTTCCTCCAGTGCGGCGGCGGCGGCGCGGTTGGCGTCCGTGCGACTGTATCCCAGGTTTTCCAGAGCGGAAACGACATCATCCGCCAGCGCCGCTGATGCGTCCTTTTGTCGGGTTTTACCTGTCGAGGCGATAGCATCGACGCGGCGTTCGAAACCAAGGGCGCTCATCTTATCCCGCAGTTCGAGCGTCATGCGTTGCGCTGTTTTTGCGCCGACTCCGGGCGTTTTCGTCAGGGTTCTGACGTCCTCGCTTCCAATCGCCCGCGCCAAATCTTCCGCAGATAGGTTGGATAGTAGCGCCAGCGCCACTTTGGGACCAACGCCGGAGACGGTCAACACCAGTTCAAAGACGCGCAAGTCCAACTCATCGGCGAATCCGTACAGACTCAAATCGTCTTCGCGCACGATCAAGTGTGTCAACAAAGTGACCGCTGTTCCGTCTTTGGGCAAGCTTTCCATCGTGGAGATGGGGGTGCTGACCTTATAGCCTATCCCGCCCACATTCAGGATGATAAACCCGCCGCCCATGCGCGCCACAGTTCCCGTCAGTTGCGCTATCATGGTTGCGCTCCTGCCTGTTTATCCCTTTGTTGGATACTCAACGATGCCGCTTCCTTCATCAAATTTCCGGGAAATTGTACCACACCCCATTCTGGGGGCGTTTTCAGCATACCTTCCCTTACTTGCCGAATAACTGGTTCCAGCGAAACTGAAGGTCATTAATGGCTTGCACATCGGCGGCGGATTCCACCGCGTTCGGGCTTATCTGAAATCCGGCGTCTGCACGTTTTCCGGTGTTGAGTTCCCGGTCGATATCCGCCCGGAGGTCGTTGCGACTGGGACGAAAGCCCTTCGTGATCAGTTGTTTCTGGACATCTGGCGTCAGCAGATAATCAATGACTTTTTGACCGTCTTTCGCCTGTGCAGGAGTGACCCAGGGAGCATTGAGGACAACCGCAGGGAAGCGGATCAATACGGTGGGCGAAGGATAGATAAATTGCAGGTTCTCTCCTTCATCCACTTTAGCGAGCGCGTTCTGCTCATAGGCGATAGCGATATCCGCCTTGTTCCCCGTCAAATCCTTGAGAACATTGCTGGTCGTATCCTGAAACTTGACGACCGAGCGTTCGATATCGCCCATAAAAGCGAGAAACCCCGGCGACGCCGGAGTTGCGCCGGGATTATCGCGCCGATATTCCGCAAAGATCAGGGCTATCGTCTGGGTACCGGAGTTGGATTCCAGAGGATTGGAATGCGCCAGACGGAGCTTTCCCCACGAAGGTTCGCCGCCGAGGTCGCCCCACCCCTTTGTCGCCAGATCGCGCAGGAGTTTCCATGTCCTGTTACGATATTCGGGGCGTCGCGCTGTCACCTCGAATACTCTCGCCTTGTCCGGTCGCATGACCAGCACAAGGCGGGATGTCACAATAACGGTGGGAGCATCCGGGAGAATATCGCTGGAATTGCCGCCGTATTTCGGATCGCGCCACGATTGTCGCAAGCGTTCTGTCCAGTAGGTGTCCGCGGGATTCCAGAGAACCGGCTTCGATTTGCCATACAGAATCTCCTGAAAGCCATCACGGGAACCCCGATAATCCATCTTGAGTTCGCCCTGCCCGGCGCTTTTCTGGTTGATTCCGCTCTGAATCGGTTCGAGCCATTTCTGGAGGCTTTTTTCGTAGACAAAGAAAACGTTCGAATTCAAGGAAGGCGCTTCGCCCGTGACGGTAGGAGCATCGAAGTCATTGCCGCCGGGTGAAGCGGCAGCATTCGAAGAAGGGGAGGGCGCAGAGGGCGCGCTTGCTGTTGCGGCGGGCGATGGCGATGGCGTAGGAGCGCCGCCTCCGAAACCCAAAAAGCGGGGGACGAGAAACGCCAGACCTGCGAGGAGCGCAACCGCGCCGACGCCAGCCGCAATTCTACCTAAGGGAAGACCGCCCTCGCTTGCATTGCCTCCCATGTCGAGCGCTGTTAATTCCTTGCCGCACTCCGGACAAAATACCTGACCGACTGCCGACGAAGAAATGATCTCACGAGAATCCGCCTTTTTACAAAATCCTGTATTGGTACATTGAAACTGTCGGTACGCCACAACAAGACCTCCATCCCTATCTACTGCTTGTTCTTCTACTTGACACTGTACCCGATATCAGGTTACAATACGGCGTTCATTCGAGATTCCTCCTCCAGGATAGCGTTCGCTATCCTTTTTCTTTTTCGGGGCGAAAAGAAAGGTGGACGAAGCGATTCAGAGTCGCTCCGGTCATCAAAATAAAATGCCCATTTCGCCCCGCGAAGCGCAACGAAATGGGTCGTAGAAGGCGACTTATGGGAGCGGTGGTTGTTGTTGGAACGCACTGGGGCGATGAGGCAAAGGGCAAATTCGTTGACCTGATCGGGCAGGACGCCGATGTGGTCATCCGTTATGGCGGTGGCCCGAATGCTGGTCACACGGTTATCGTGGGGGAGAATACCTACAAATTCCACCTGATTCCCAGCGGTATTCTCAACCCGAAAACCCTCTGCATCATGGCGGACGGCATGGTGATCGATCCTGCCACTCTGGTTAAGGAAATGGAAAGCCTGACCGAACGCGGCATCTCCCTCGATAACCTGCGTATCTCACAGAACGCGCATGTGATACTTCCCTATCATGCGAAGCTGGACAAATTGGAAGAAATCGCCAAAGGCGGCGCGGCGCTCGGAACGACCGGTCGTGGTGTCGGTCCCTGCTATGTCGATAAGGCGGCGCGTCTTGGCATCCGTATGGGTGATCTGGTCAACCTGACCCGACTGCGCGAAAAGTTGAAAGCTGTTCTCCCACACAAGAACGCCCTCCTGACCAAAATTTACGATTCCGAACCTTTTGATCAGGAAACCCTGCTTGCCGAACTGACGCCGCTGGCGGAAAAACTGGCTCCCTATGTTACGGATACGCAGGCGTTGGCGGGAGAAGCGCAAACTTCCGGCAAGCGCATCCTGTTTGAAGGCGCGCAGGCAACCCTGCTGGATATCGACGGCGGGACTTATCCTTATGTCACGTCCTCACATCCTATTTCCGGCGGCGCGACTATTGGAACCGGCATTCCGCCCACCGCAATCGGCCAGGTTCTGGGCGTCGTCAAAGCGTATACCACCCGTGTCGGCGCAGGAACCTTCCCGACGGAACTTCTGGACGAAAAGGGCGACCGCATCCGGGAACGGGGTCATGAGTATGGAACTACTACCGGACGGCCGCGCCGTTGTGGCTGGCTCGACACCGTGGCGTTACGCTATTCGGTGCGGGTCAATGGTCTGACCGGAATCTGCGTCGGGCATCTGGATGTTCTGGCGGGATTTGATAAGGTGCAGATTTGTGTCGCCTACCGCAAAAATGGCGTCCGGTTGACGGAATTCCCGGCGGGGGACGTTTCCCTGCTGGACGGTTGCGAACCGGAATACGAAATTCTTCCGGGCTGGCAGGATGTCGATATTACAAATATCACCCGGTTTGAAGACCTGCCGGTGAACGCACGCGCCTATGTGCATCGCGTCGCTGAGATAGCGGGGGTTCCGGCTGTTCTCGTCTCCATCGGTCCGCGCCGCGATCAAACACTGGTTCCGCCGGGTATCCCTGCTCCCCGGCATCTGTTCCATGTCGCTTCTGGCGTTCCTGTCGTGCCGGCGAATGTTGTCTGAATCTTTTGATATTTAAAGATAGATGGCGGGGGAGAGGGCTCATCTGGTAATAAAGCCCCTCCCCCGCCGTTTTTTACCGGACTTTGACCAGAGGCGCGGAGCGCAGGACGACCGGGCCCAGAAGACCGGATTCAAGAAGCGGGTCGTTCTTTCCCCAGAAGCGCCAGGTCGAGAAGGCGATATGGTCGGTAGCGGGACGTGGTTTACCATCCATTAACCATTGCGGCCATTCCTGAATCGGACCGGTCGCTCCGCTCCACTTTACTTCCGGTTCCAATTGCTCATCGCCGATCAGGCGATTCACCCATAGGTTCGTAATGCGAATAGACAACGTGTTCGCCCCTTGCTTCGCCATGCCGGTGACGTCCACGCGCCAGGGGGCTTTCCAGAGCGTCGGCAACGGTTTACCGTTGATTGTCACCTCCGCGAAATTTTTCACCCTGCCCAAATCCAGAATCAGGGCGTGATCGCGGGTGAGCATTTCCTGAGACAGATTGAATGAAGTCGCATACGTCGCCGACCCGGAGAAGTATTTGACGCCGGGAACGGGGCTTTCTGACCAGGAAATCAGTTTATCCATCGTTACCGAGGCAGGAGCGCCCAGGTGTGGCGGGAAGGTCAGCGTCCACGGCGCCGTCAACGTCTGTTCGTGGGGTGCGGGCGCAACAATCCGTCGCTGGGCGCCCGTGGTTCCGGTGAGGACATAGGTTCCCGGCGTATAGGCGACAAGATTACCGTCTTTCCATTCATAGGGAGGCAGGACGGAATCCTGTGTGGAACCGGTCAGCGATATCGTCTCGTTCTCCCCGACCGCTTTGTCCTGACGCTTCTGGTTCAATGTATACTGGATACGAAGGCGTTTGACGTGAAGGAGAGCCGGGTCGCCGAAGAGAGCGTTGGTTGCGGGAATTTCGACTTCGCCGCTCTCCACCAGATTTCGCACTTTTTCCGTCACATCCGCGCCGCCGGAACCGTCTACCGCTTCATACATCGCCTTTTCGATGACGATGATATTTTCCTGGGTCGCAGATACCGGCGCATCGGTCAATTCCACCCGGATCAGGGAATCGGCGCTTGATTGCTTTCGGAAAACGACAAAAATCGATTCCGCCGGGCTAAGGTTCAATGTCACCTCGGTAAAATCGCCGTGACGGCTCCAGACGGGCGCATCTCCCATCTTGCCCGTTTCGGGATGCCAGAGTTCCGGCGTTTTGCCTCGAACGCGGAAGGTCGCCCTCGCCTGCTGATTGATATAGCGCGGATTACTGACGAAATAGATGTCGGCATCCTTGGTCTGGCGGTGAATCCAGGGGAGCGGAACACTGGTTGCATTGGAGGAACTGGTTGTTGTGAACCGTACATCCGGATTTCCGAGTATACGACTCAGACGTGACGGCGGCGTCAGGTTCAGATTTGCGATAGCGCTCTGCACTGCCGCATCACAGGCGGGATAGCCGGAAAGGCTGGGCGATTTCACCGGTTTGCGTCCGACAATAGTCGCGCCCGCCTTTGATAGTTCCGCAATCTTCCGTGCGGTCTCCGGTGTCATCCAGGACGAGTCGGGTAACAAGAGCGCTCGATAACGCGCTCCGCCGGGCAGGACGATTTCCCCATTTTCGACACGGGCGGTCATCAAAACGGTGCGGTCGCATCCATCGTAGTCGAAACCGAACGGAAGTTCCGGGCGGAAAAGGTCATTGGGAGCGTCATCGCCCGAAAAGGTCAGGACATCGGCGACGAACTGCCCGGATTGCAGAAGATACTGACAACGTGCGATATATTTTAGCCATTCGCGGCTCTGCTCCCACCAGGTGACCGTTCGCTCGAAGTGCGTTCCCCATGGCCCCATGGTCATACCGGGATTTAACCCGATCCACGGTTGATGCGCGTAGCGGTGGAAGATATAGCGGTTCAAGCCCTGCGTGAACATCCGGTCACCCAGAGTCTTGATGCCATAAGGCTCAACCTGCCATCGTCCGCGAATATCGTCCGCCGTAAACGATTCCGCGCCGACAATGCTCCTTCCCATGACATGCGCCGAGGATGCCGCAATCTTGATTGTCTCCTGCGCCAGACCGCCGATCCAGAACTCGCCCATCGGAATATCTGCCTGTTCGCCGATTTGCAGGTTATCGAACGTTCCGTTGCCGTAGGGTTCTACGGAGAACTTCATGCCGTTTTTATGGCAAAGCTCTTTGAACCGTCCCGCATAGTTTTCTGCGAACAGGTCAGAGATGGTCCGACGGAAATCCCAGAGAAACCGTTCCGATTGCTCCGGGTTTCCGACCACACGCCCGGTAACAGTCACCAGCCAGGGAAGCAAATCATAGCCTCGCCGTTTCTGAAATTCTTCACGCAATGCCGGAGTCCAGTTCTGGGAACCGACTTCATAGGAATCGATCAGCGCATTGTTGAGGACTTTCCCCGCCAGTTCCGGCCCCATGTCGCTCAGGATGGGGGCGATACCCTTGCTCCAGTGCAGGTTCATCGCCTCTCGACTCAGTTTGTCGCATTCTAACCCTCGTCCTGCGGCAGGGGCAGGTGCGCAGACCGCTCCCGTAGTGGTGTAACCCATACGAAGAATCGTCCACGTGCCTGCGGGAGCGTCCCAGTTGAAACTGCCATCAGCGGCGCAGGAAAGGACAACGATGTCCTGTTTCGGGTTGACGCCGCCGCCGGTCGCCTGACCTGCTCCCGGCGCCGGTATCGCCCCGCTCCCTCGTTCAAACAACGCCTTGGTGCGGATATCGGGAATCCGCGCCGTCTCCGCCGCCGACTGTTTGACGGCGAGGACGCAGATATCTTTATAAAACCCTTCTCTTTTCGCGGGTTCGGGCAATGCGACAGCGACTTTTTGACCGCCGACCGTCGGCGTTTCTGTCCAGGTCAGCATCAGCATCGAATGGGCGGGATCGATCCAGGGGCCGCCTGACGACGACCAACCCGCGCAGTTGTGCAGGCACAGTTCAAGGCGCAGGCGTTTGGCTTCCTTCGCGGCATGCACCATCGCTTCACGCCATTGCGGCGACATGAACGGAGTCTTTCCGGCAGGAACCCCCTGATCGACATTGAAAATCTGTGCGCCGCCGATACCGACCTTCGCCATCGCTTCCAGATCCGCTGTGATACCTTCGCGGGTAATGTTACCGTTCATCCAGTGCCACCAGGTGTGAGGTTTGGCGGATGCGGGGGGATTCTGGAAGTTTTTCTGAAGCGAGTCTTGTGCGAATGCGTTTACGACGACAAAGAAAAGGGCGCTAATAATGACGCTACGGGCTATCAGGCGTTGATACATGCCCGTTCACTTCCACGAAGATATGGGGAATACCTTCAAAATCTGCGTTTGCCATCAACGGAAGCATTATTTGTTCGTTTTGTTACAAGAGTAAACAATCCCAGGTCGGGAGCGCTTTATAGGTGTCAAAATCTCTCCGGCATCACAGGACTCTGCGGATACGGTTTCTTGCACGACTCATACCCGCTTTTTTTCGACGCCGTTAACAGGTCGGATTGAAATCTCCCTCCAGTGGTTCCTCTTTGATTTTCTTCACATAAACGAACTATCGGGTTTCTCGCGCAGCCACTTTTCAAAAGACACCCAGGCGGGTTGTTTGACAAATCCCAGCGTTTCATTTATCGAGAGCATCGCCCGGTTATTCTGTGCGTTCCAGGTCTTGAGTACGTCCGCTCCCTGCGATTTCGCGAAAGTGGTAGCGGCGATCTTCAATGCTATGGCGATTCCCCGGCGACGATATTCCCGCAAGACACCGGTCGTTCCCACGTAGAGATCATTGTCGACAAGGGAACGCCAGATGGCGGACTCACCGACATATTTTTCACCATCCAGCGCAATAAACCACCCCTCGGGCAGAAAGTCCGGGGATTCGAGATTACGCTTCTTGAAGTACTCGAAAGTTGGTTTGGTACGGGTATCGGTCGCCGGGATATCGAGGGTAACCTCCCAGTCCATCTCATAGAGTTTGTAATCACGGTCGAGGTCGGAAGCCAGAGCCGCAAGAGGGCGGATGGAGATGCCTTCGCGTTCGGCGCGTTCCAGTGCGTAGGCATAGGGGGTGGGATCAAAAGCGGGAAGATCGAGCCGCGACTCCCAGTCACGCATGACTTCGACAAAGCCATGATGGGTCAGGAACTCTGCTCCGCCCATCCATCCATCCTTCGCACTGCCACGAATCATCAAGGGTGAGTAGAGTTCAAGCTCTTTCAGAAGATGATGGTAGAGAAGGGAACCGATTCCCCGGCGCTGATACTCGGGGAGAATACAAATATCGATACCGAACTTTTCTGGGTGGTACATACTGACCTGTTGCGAATAGGAAGCGATCGCAACCGCTTTACCTTCCCTCTCCGCAATATAGTTATTCCATTTGATATAGGGTTCCCGTATCGAGTCGTTGTGCGCCAATTGCTCCGGGGTATCAGCATATTCGGGGAAGCAGGCGTTCCCGATCATCGCTATCACCGGGTAATCATCAGGAGTAAAAGGTCGGATCTCAATTGCGGCAGACATACAAAAGCCCCTCCATTGTCGTTCGGCTTCTCTATCTCCAAACGGAGGCGTACTGCTAAAGAAGTCTTCGGAGAAAAATCTGTCTGGTAGGGCGTTCTCGTCCTTGTCTCCTGCGATATCCTTAGAAATCGCAGGAGACAAGGATATTCTTTACCAGTTCGAACGATAGGTCGGATAGAGGAACTGGGAAGCCTCCGGCGCGTTTTTCGCTTTCAGATTTTTAGCGTCCCACTCCAGTTTCTTGCCGGTGCGGTACGCCACATTTCCTAGCAGGATGGTCTCGGTGAGCGCTCCGGAATAATCGAAGCGACAGGTGGTAAGCCCGCCTGTCTTGCACGCTTGAATCCATTCCGCATGATGCCCGATGGAGTCCGGTATCGTGTGCGGTGGCGGAACAAACCCGGTAAAATCCTTCTCCGGCAACAGGAGATGACGATCGTAGTCAGCAAGCAACATGCCCTTTTCGCCGACGAACAGCGTCCCGTCGCCCCATTGGGGAAGCGCCCCTTCGGCGAACTGTGGGGGACGCTTCTCGCCGTGATACCACGTCAGTTTGACAGGTGGCTTCTTCCCACGCGCCGGGAAGTCATAGTGAGCGATCAGCCATTTCGGCGTGATTTCGGGATGTACTGGTGGACCTTCGGCGGAAATGGCGCTCGGATACCGCAGGTCTAGCGCCCAGAAGAGCAAATCTACATGATGACAGCCCATATCGCCCAACGTCCCGCCGCCGAACGCCCAGTACCCGCGCCAGTTTGCCGGAGCGTATAATGGTTGATAGGGGCGCGTCGGCGCGGAACCCAGCCAGAGATTCCAGTGCAGATTCGCCGGAACCGGCGGCGATACCGCCGGGATTTCCTCGCCGGACCAGACGCGACCGACCCAGGCATGAGCCTCGGTAACTGCGCCGATAGCGCCGCTCTGGATCAATTCGACCACACGGCGATAGTTGTTGCTGGCATGGATCTGGGTTCCCATCTGGGTCACCCGCTTGTATTTTTTCGCCGCTTCGGCAACGCGACGCGCCTCCACAACAGTGTGAGTGAGCGGTTTCTCACAGTACACGTGCCGTCCAGTCTCCAGGGCTGCCAGAGTGGCGGGCGCGTGGGTATGGTCGGGCGTGGCGATGACGACGGCGTCCAGGTCTTTGCGCTCCAGCATCTTGCGGTAATCGTTGTAGGTCACCGCACGGGGGAAGCGTTGCGCCGTCGCCGCCAGATAGTTGTCATCGACATCACACAGGGCGACGATATTTTCACTTTGCACGCTTTCGAGATTGTAAGCTCCCTGATTGGCGATACCGATGACGCCGATATTGAGTTTTTCGTTCACTGAACGGGGTGGCGCCGCTTTTGAATTTCGTGTCAGCAATACGCTTGCGCCCATGAGTGCGGATGTCTCCAGAAGGCGGCGCCGATTGATACGCAATGACATCTTACTTGCCGCCTTTCATCGCTGGAATCTCGCGAATGTAGATGTTCTTGAAGTAAAGTGTCTCACCATGGTGTTGCAACTCGATCTGCCCTAAAGGATAGATCGGTTTGTCACGTTCCCAGTAGTTCTCCATCAGGACATTATTGGTTACGAGAACGTCATTCAAATAGACAGTTACCCGTTCGCCGACCATCAGGATACGGAATCGGTTCCACTCCCCGATGGGAGCGTCCGCCTTGACAGTCGGGTTGCTGGGATTCTTCTGGTTGTTATACAACCCTCCGGAACCCAGCGGATTATCCCATATCTGAACCTGAGGGCTACCGCGCAGATAAATGCCGCTATCGCCACCGGCGCCGATCTTCCAATCCACTATCATTTCAAAGTCGCGGAAATCGCGTGCGGTGCAAAGGCTGTTTCCCTTGCCATCGTATACCAGGACGCCGTTCTCGATGCGCCAGTGCGTCCGCATCTGTTCATCGACCTTTTTCTGCTCCGTCGCTAACTCGGTGGCGGACATCTTTGCACGGGCGGGTGGATCCGCTACCAACCCCTTCCAGTTGGCAAGGCTTTTCCCATCAAAAAGGGCGTAAAAGCCATCCGGGGCGCGATTGTCCTTCTCCGGCTTGTTCAGATCGCGGATGCGGACATTCCTGAATTGCACCAGCGAACCATGACCCAGAAAGCCGATATGACCTTTACCGCGTCGGAAGCCCGGATGCTCGAACAGCGTATGCGGATCCGTTACCGAGTTCAAATCGGCATCCACGATCACTTTGCCATTCAATGTGACCTTGATATGACGACCAACAGCCCGAATTTCCTCAACGTTCCATTCCCCGACCGGCTTCAATGCCCCGCGCTTCGATGGAACGACCTTATAGATAGAACCGTGATATTGTCCCGGTTCGAGGTTCGCGTACTCTGGGGAGGAATCATCCAGAACCTGCACTTCCATGCCCACATAGGCGGCGTCGCCTTCCAGCGGAGCGCGAATGCCGATGCCATTATTTCCTGCGGCGGAAAGTTTGAACTCGAAGCGGAGGATGAAGTCAGAGTATTCCTTCTCCGTGAACAGGTTTCCGCCGCCATCGGCAGGGCAGGTTAGGACGCCGTTTTCAGGAATATAGCCTGGTCCGACTCTGCCGACCAGTGTCCACCCGTTCAGCGTTTTCCCATCGAACAGAGGCGTGAAACCATCCTCAGCAGCCTCAGCGACGTTCATAGACAATCCTCCAGAAAGCAGCCATAAAACCAACAGGGGCCATAGCGAAGCGCGAAATCGGAAAAGCATAGTCCTCCTGGAACGCGCACAACGGCGGAACGCCGAAAACTGGCATGATTTCTCATCGTAAACAAATCAGCCTGTACGGTTCGATCAATTATAGGACTATTTACTAAGAGGCGTCTTTTTTCCTTCTGTCATCCTGCGGTAACAGGGCTATTCAGTTATTTTGTTATTGTGGGTAAACTATAGGCATGGCTATAGAAACGGTTCCTCCCTTAATGGATTTCTTGAAGCAAGTACCCGATTTTCGCAGTCGGCATGGCAGACGCTATCGCCTCGAAGCCATCCT
>CAIVZM010000005.1 GCA_903910385.1 uncultured Armatimonadota bacterium | reverse complement strand
GTGAGGGCGGGACTAAAGCAACAGGTCGCCTTGTCGTACCCAGACAACCAAACGCAATAGCCTCCCCTCTCCCTTCTTAGGGAGAGGGGGCAGGGGGGTGAGGGCGGGCAAAGGCAACCGGCGGTGAGCCCAAGCCGCCCCCTTCTCTACCCTCCCCTCTCACCATCCGTCCCCGCGTCCTCCCCCGCTCGTGCATTCTCCCTAACGCACACGTCTTCCCCAGCCCGTGCAATCAACGCCAAAACCCCCGGCAAATCCGTAAGAACCTCCACGTTGCGTACCCGCAGAACGCGATAACCGTATCGCTCCAGATGCTCCGAACGTAACGAATCATGCTCCTGAGCATCCAGCGAATCATGAATTTCCCCGTCCACCTCCACCGCCAGACGCGCTTCCGGGCAGTAAAAATCAAGGATAAATGGCCCAACCGCATGTTGCCGCCGAAACTTCATTCTCCCACAAGCCCTCCCCCGCAACGCCTGCCATAAAAGCGCTTCCGCAGGAGTAGCCCGCTTCCGCAACGTCTCCGCCGCCTGCTGAACCAGCGGTTCCACCCCACGTATCCGCTCCCGGTGCCGCTCCCGAATGATTTCCTTATCCATATTTCCGCCCTCCTCGTTCAATCGCTATCCGTGCCACCTCTTGAGAAAGAGGAGGAAGACTCCAATAACACAACAGGTTTCTTGGAAAAAACCAGATGATTCTCCTAACGGTGTTTTCCCGCCCTCACCCCCGTTTGCCCGCCCTCACCCCCCCTGCCCCCCTCTCCCTAAGAAGGGAGAGGGGGGAGTAAGTTTGGTGGGTAGGGGAAGGGCTTGCTCCCGCCCACTCTTACCCGACGGTGGGGCGAGGGTAAGGGCAAGCCTTTCCCCTGCTCTGTCTCTCCCGCTACTCCACATTCCCCGCTACTCTATCTCGTTACGATATCTCCCCCTCTCCCTTCTTAGGGAGAGGGGGGCAGGGGGGGTGAGGGCGGGCAAACGGGGGTGAGGGCGGGCAACCACCAAACAAAAATTATCCCAACATATAGATTCTCCGCCCCAAAACGCCCCCTGATGTAGTATCCTGTAAACAAATTCCACCAGAACTCACTGGGTCGCTCCGCGTCCGAAGGACGCTTGGCGAAACGCCATTTAGACGTGGGTTTCAACCCATGTTTCCGACAGATAACGCCACTATTCAATTCGTGCCATGCCAATGAAACGTCCCTACCTTTACAACGCTTCCGCTTTCTCGACCCGCCACAAAACGAGAGTTATCCGTGAGGGCGAAACGCCCGCCGACCCGTTGCCGCCTTCGTCGTTCCGGGAGGAAAGCCGATGGCGCTACAGCACAGAGACGGGCGAAGTCATCGCCAGCCGTTGCCCACGCTGTCAACAGTGGCGTCCGCTGAACCAGTTCAACAAGGGTATTCGCACCAAGCATGGCCTCGCCACCTATTGCAAGCCCTGTAGCGTCGAATGGGCGGTCGAGTGGAATAAGACCGAACGCGGCAAAATATCGCGCCATCGCTCCCGCATCTGGTACGAGTATCAACTGGACGCCAAAACCTTCGAGATCATGAAGGAGGCTCAGGGCGACCGCTGTAAAATCTGCCGGGGCGAACCGGAAAATGGTAAGGAACTTTGTGTAGACCACTGCCATGTCACCAACAAGGTACGCGGCTTGCTGTGCGACCGTTGTAACCGCGCCATCGGCTATCTGTGCGAAGACCCGGCAATCCTAAAAAGGGCCGCCGAATATCTCGAAAATAAGGGAGACATAAAGTAATGCCCGTAAACTTCGCTCACTTGCATAATCATTCCGAATTTTCTCTCCTTGATGGCGCATCGAAAATCAAGGAGATGGTGAAATACGCCGTGCAGTTGGATATGCCTGCGCTGGCGATTACAGATCACGGCATGATGTATGGAGCCTTCGAGTTCTACAAGGCCGCCAAAAACGCCGGAATCAAACCGCTTGTGGGAGTCGAACTCTATTGCGCCACCCGCAAACGCACCGACCGCGACCCCAAAAAGGACGGTAACCACCACCTCGTCGCCCTCGCCAAAAACGAAATCGGGTACAAAAACCTCCTTCAGCTCACCACGAAAGCCTGTCTCGAAGGATTCTATTACAAACCCCGCGTCGATAAGGAACTCCTCGCCCAGTACAGCGAGGGACTCATCATCACCTCCGCCTGTATGGGCGGCGAACTCGCGGACGCCATCCGCAACGGCGCCGGTTCCCTCGAACCCGCCATCAATGTCGCCGCCTGGTACCGTGAACTCTTTGGCGAAGACTTCTACCTCGAAGTCCAGGGACACCATGCCGCCGGGCAGTGGGATATCAATGAATCCGTCAAGTCCATCTCCGAACGCCTCGGCATCAAGATGGTCGCCACCAACGACTCCCACTATCTGCGTGCGGAGGATGCCAGCGCCCACGATGTTCTCATCTGCATACAGACCGGCACCACCGTCGAGGACCCCAAGCGCATGAAGTACGAACCCCGCGAGTTCTACATCAAGTCCTACGACGAAATGTACGGCGAGTTCGAGCGCTTCGCCCCGGATGCCATCTACAACACCATGGAGATCGCCGACAAGTGCAATCTCGAAATCGAGACCGGGCGCGTACCCCTTCCCACGGTCGGTCTGCTCCCCGGCAAGGATGCGCAGGACACCATGATAGAACTGTGCTATCAGGGACTGGAAAAGCGCCTCCCAAACCACTCCGAAGTGCACCGGGAACGGCTTGAATACGAACTCGATATCGTCCAGAAGACCGGATTCGCCCAGTACTTCCTGATCGTCATGGACATCTCCAACCATGCCCGGAGTAGCGGTATCTTCTTCGGCGTGCGCGGTTCCGCCGCCGGTTCTCTCGCCTCCTACTGCCTCGGCATCACCGACCTCGATCCCGTCGAGTACAATCTGACCTTCGAGCGCTTCCTCAACCCGGAGCGCATCACCATGCCGGACGTCGATATGGACTTCCAGGATGACCGCCGCATGGAGGTTATCCAGCACGTCACCAAAAAATACGGCGAAGAAAATGTCGCCTTCATCACCACTTTCGGGACCCTCGGCGCCAAAGCCGCCCTCCGCGATGCCGGACGCGCCCTCGCCATGCCCCTCCCCGATGTCGACCGCCTCGCCAAGATGGTTCCCGCCCTCCCCCTCGGCTTCACCATCGAGCGCACCATGTATGGATGGCCGGAAAAAGACCATCCCGGCAGTCTGGAATTCCGGCAGGAGTACGAAAACAATCCTGCCGTCACCCGCCTTGTCGATACCGCCCGCAAACTCGAAGGCATCTCCCGCCATGCCTCCGTCCATGCCGCCGGCGTCATGATCTGCGAGCAACCGCTCGTCAACTACACCCCCCTCGCCCGCAACGCCGACGGCGCCCTGGTCACCCAGTACCCCCACAGCAGTCTGGAAGACATCGGCCTCCTGAAAATGGACTTCCTCGGCCTGAGCAACCTCACCATCTTAGCCCGCGCCGTAAAAATGATAAAAGAGGAGCGCAACGAGGACATCGACGTCTGGCAAATCCCCCTAGACTACTCCCACCCGAACGCCCGCCGCGCCTACGATATGCTCGGTCGCGCCGAAACCACCGGCATATTCCAGCTGGAATCTCAGGGCATGCGCAAATACATCATCGACCTGAAACCCAACTCCGTCAAGGAACTTGCCGCCATGGTCGCCCTCTACCGCCCCGGCCCGATGGCGCATATCCCGCGCTATATTCGCGGAAAGTTCAACCCGGAATCGGTCAAGTATACGCACCCTCTCCTCGAGCCGATACTTAAGGAGACTTATGGAGTTATCGTATATCAAGATCAGGTCTTGAAAATCGTGCAGGCGGTCGCAGGCTTCTCCCTCGGTCAGGCCGACCTCCTGCGCCGCGCCATGGGGAAGAAAAAAGCCTCCGAAATGGAGAAGCAAAAGGAAAATTTCCTCAAAGGCGCCAAAGAAAAAGGCGTCAATGTCAAAGATGCCGAACAGATTTTTTCAGAAATCGAACCCTTTGCTGGATACGCTTTCAACGGGGCACATGCGGCCTGCTATGCAAGTTTGAGCTTCCAAACTGCATATTTAAAGGCAAATTTCCCTGCCGAATACCTCGCCGCGTTGATGGGAACCTACATCGACACAACGGAAAAAGTCGTTCTCGCTATCGAAGAATGCGCGCGCATGAGCGTCAAGGTTCTGCCCCCGGATGTGAACGATTCGAATATGGACTTCACTGTCGAGGGGGAAAATGCTGTTCGATTCGGAATGCTTGCTATCAAGAACGTGGGCAAAGCTCCCATTGAACATATTCTGGCGGCACGGCAAAAAGGGGGACGTTTCTCCTCACTGGAAGATTTCTGCACCCGTGTCTTTGCGGAAGGGTTGACCTCACGTTCCGTTATCGAAATGCTGATCAAGGCGGGGGCGCTCAACAGCATCTACCCCAACCGCCGCGCCCTCCTCGACCGTCTTGATGACTGTTGCGCTGTCGCTTTACGCGGAGCGAAAGACGCCGCTGTCGGTCAAGGTAATATGTTCGATATGGGCGGCGGCGATACCGATAATGAAGCGAAGCAGGTTGTCACCATGCCCGACCTGCCTGACTTCTCACGTGGGGAGCGCCTCGCCTGGGAAAAAGAGCTTCTCGGCCTTTACCTTTCGGAACACCCGTTGAAGCCCTTTGAGCCGGAATTGCGCCGTAAGTACCGCGCAACGCCCATCGTTGACCTCAAGGAAACACAACCTAACCAGAACATCACGATTGGTGGGTTGGTGACCAGCATTCGTAACTTATACACCAAAACCGGTCAGGCAATGCTGGCGGCGACGATCGAAGACACCTCCGGAACGATCTCCGTGACCTGTTTCACCAAGACGACTGCAGAATACGGCAAATACCTGATCCCTAACGCCGTAGTCGCTATCTTTGGACGCGCCCAGCATCGGGAACGAATGAAACGCGGCGGTAACGCCGAGGAAGAGGAAGGCGCAGAAGAGAAAAGCGTTCAGGTAGAAATCCTCGTTGATCGGGTGGAGCAAATTATTGCAGATGCCATGGCGGCAGATGCGAGACCCCGTGAACTACATGTCCACATCGATGGTTCCTGCAAGACGTTTCTACGGATGATCAAGGAGACGATGGAAGCGCACAAGGGCGGTTCTCCTCTGTTCCTGCACGTGGATATCGGTGAGGCTAAACCGGTCAAAATCCGTACTGACCTGAAAACGGATCCTAACGAAATGGTAATCGCGCAGGTTCGCCAGATGTTAGGCGGCGGCCCTCAGAGGGTCTGGATAGAGTAAGACATTCGCCCGTCGGCGCTCAGAGCAATGCGGCACTGACGGATAGAAGCTACATAAAGTCACTACAGGGCGCCAAGATCATTCGACACCGTTGTACTTACGCAACCAGTACAGGGCGGATTCGGCGTGTTCGGTGCGGGCGTTCTCCGGGAGTAGAGAGATCGCATTATGCCAGCTAAAAGCGCGGAAGACTTCACCGATATGGCGTGCTGTGACGAATGTTCTCCGAAGCGTTTCCCGGTCAGCAAAGATCTCGAATCGTTCCAGATAGGCATCCCGGAGACGGGCGATTTCGGGCGCGTCCGGAGCGAAATTAAAGCGGGCGGCGAAAACGTTGAAGGGGACAAGTACGCTGACAAAGGGATGCGCTACACAGGAGTCGCCCCAATCCGCGAAACGGGCGATGTCGTTTTTCACGAAAACATTGCCATCATGTAAATCGCCGTGATCGATGCTGTCCGGTATGCCGGAACCGACCAATTCACGACATTCCCCATTGAGGACGGAAACGAAAGCGCGAAAGCGGTCTCGTTCCTTCACTGTCAGGCGATAATCCGTATGAGCGTAGGCATGAAACGCTTGCTCGACGAGGTCTTCATAAATCGCCGGAAGCGCGGCGGCGCGACGATCCGGCATTTCGGTCTCAAGTAGCGCATCGGTGTTGGGCATCAATTGAATTTGCACAGAGGCGTAGCGGGACAGGAGAGTATACCAGTCCGTGATCTCGAAACCGTGGGTTTCGCGCAGACGTATCCCGGCATCCGGCATCAGAAGCCAACCGTGATTCCGGTCATGAGCGATGACCGGTATGCAATCTTCGGGGAAGCGGCGAAACAGATAATCGCTCAGGCCCGCCTCAAAGCGCAGAAGCGGACCGACCGCTTTAAAATAAATCACTCCCTTCGTCGTCGGCACACACATTACCCGTGACCATAGCGAATCCTTGACGAGGGTCATTTCCCCGGTTATCTCTGCGCCGTATCGCCCCAGTTCCGTCTGAACCCAGTCTTCCACTTCGGGACGCCATTGCCGATGAAGCCAGGGAAGCGGATTCAGCTCGTTCTCTTTTGCTGATACATCTTGCATCTATAAGCCGTATCGCCGCAATCGAACAAAAATTAAGATCACATCAATCCTGACACTCACGACGTTGAGAGACAAGCAGATACGCCCCTCCGATACAGCCAGCGGCGATTACTGCCCAGGTTGTCATTACAGGAAAAGAGAGTGTTCGCTTCTTTGCCCGACTATTCTGCGGGGCTTTCTCTATCGGACGCAACACCGAAGCGGCGACACAAGCGACGACTGCTCGGGGAGCGATGCGCGGCATCAATGACCCGATATAATTCATCGCACCGACCACGATGTACGGTTGACCGGTTTCCAGCGCATGCAGGCCTGCCTGCGCGACATCAACGGGAGATGCCATCCGGGTATCCTCGAATCGTCCGCGATCCGCACCGACAACCGCACCGAAATTGGTCTCTGTACCGCCAGGACACAAACATATGACACGTACATCGCCGCCTTTATCCTGCATTTCCGCCCATAACCCCTCGGAAAAAGACTGAACGAAAGCCTTAGTCGCTCCATAGGTAGTCATGTAAGGCGTAGGTTGGAATGCGGCAGTGGAACCGACATTCATGACAGCGCCGCGTCCCCGTTCCACCATTTCCGGCAGATACAGGCGGGTTAACGAGATCAGCGCGGCAATGTTGACACTGATCATTGCCAGCTCTTTGTCCAGCGGCAATGTTTCAAAAGCCCCGTAGGAGCCGAAGCCGGCATTATTGATGAGCAGATCGACTTTCAACTGGCGACGATCCGTCTCGATCTTGATCGATTCCGGCGCTCCTGGTTGCGCCAGATCCGCGACCACCACTTCGACCGGAGTTCCATGATGCGCGGTGATACGCTCCGCCAGCGAATGTAAATCATCCGCAGTTCGAGCCACCAGAATCAAACGCCCGATGCCCCGGGATGCCAGTGCGCGGGCAAGTTCCGCGCCAATACCTCGCGAAGCCCCGGTAACCATCGCCGTACTTGCCGCATAATCGAACATAAATCTCTCCAAAAGGAAAAAGGCGGGCATTCTATCTTTAGAACGCCCGCCCTGCTTTCTTACGTTGCCGAGGTGAGATCGTCGGGGAGCGTAAAGGTCGTTTTCAGATCCTGCGCCTGCCCGGTCTCGGCTGCCTTGTAACCCGCCTCGATAATCTCGATCACGTGACGCGCATGATCCGCAGTCACAATGCTCGGTTTGCCGTCCCGAACCCAGCGCACCAGTTGCATCGTATCTTCATAGACATGATGCTCGCCCAGTTTGCCATGCGCAGCATACTTACCGGAAACGTGCGGCGTTACCTGCAACGGCGATAATCCCTCGGCACGACCAGGATAATCGATCTGTTCACCGTTGAGTTTGGTTCCGGTGATGGTTCCCTTTTCGCCGAAGTAGGAAGGTTGACCAAACTCGGAGACCATCCCCGCAAATGTGCCGTGAATAAAGGCGAAGACATTATCGCCAAAATCCGCCAGAATAACCGTGTTGTCGTCGGCGTCACAGGGGTACATCTCCCCTTTGAACTCGCGCTCCTTGATGCCGACTCCGCTAAATGCGGTGACGCGCTTTGCCGCACCAAGCACGCCGGTCAGGGAGTGCAGGGCATACACCGTCATATCGTAGAGCGGTCCGCCACCGGGTTTACGCCAGTACCAGGACGGATTGATATTGGTCAACGGGGTATCGCCCGTGCGAACGCCCTCTTGCTCATGGTAAGAGCCGAACGCCGCGCCCGCCACAGCCCAGGACAGTTTTCCCAGCCCGCCGCTCTGAATAATTTCGCGGATTTTCTGGTTGGTGGGTCGGAGCATCTGCCCCGGCGATGCGACAAGGTGGACGCCTTTCGCCTTCGCTTTTTCGATAAGGTCACCGGCTTGATCCGAAGTGACCGTCATCGTTTTGTTGAAATGAATGTGCTTTCCGGCGGCAATCGCCTTCAGGCCCTGTTCGTAATGCATCCCGATGGGCGAGCAAATGATGACCGCATGAACATCAGGGTCAGCAAAAAGCTCATCCTCGGTTAAATAATGTTTGGCGACGCCGTATTTTTCCGCCGCCGCTTCCGCACGGCCTGGCGCCGGGTCGCATACCGCCGCCAATCGCACTAAATCCTGGACATCCTCCAGAACCAGATGATCCAATGCGCCACGAATACCGATACTACCGGCCCCGACGACGCCAATTCCGACACGTTCGCTCACTATAATTCTCCTTCGGTGGAGGAGTCCGCCTCTCATCCGGCATATTGCGATATCTGAAAAGCGAATTCTCTCTAGCGTCTTAAGGTTCCCGTCAAACCGCGATGATTCCTGCCTATTACCTCAGATACCAGGCGGCAGAAAGCGCTGAAGCGGCGGCAATCAGAAGCGACCATACTTTCCATCCCTTACGAGCGGTCGCCGTTTCCAAAATCAGAAGCGAGAGCAGACCAAGCAAACCCATTACCGGACGGAGCAACGTTTCCGGAGAGGGGGCAGTCCCAACCATCGCGGAGCCGATCGCGCCCAGACAGGCTAGTCCGAACGCCAGCGGAATAAAACACAGGGCGCGTAATGCGGCGGGTACATTCGCTCGCACCCCAATCGGCAACAACATCGCCGCCAGTAGCCCGGAGATCGCACAGGCTTCAGCGACATCATTAAATACCCCCATACGCCGGGAGGACCATCCGCTACGCATCACAAAGGCAACCGCTACCGGAGATAGGGTCAACAGATACAGCAGGCAAAAAACGATGATTTTACCTGCGCTTCGAGACGATGGCGGATTCGGCGCAATGGTCTTAGCCTCCGGAATCGAAGGGGCGAACAGTTTTTCCGACCCTCCGCTTGAGTCGCTCCCCGCCTTTGTATCGGTCGTCGTTATGCCAATGGTTGACGCCGATTTCGGGCGGCGGAACAGATTCACTCTTCCGACCAGAGGTAATGTCGCATCCTCGCTCACGACCAGTTCCGGGGGATCAGGGTGTGAACGGTACAAAAATTCCTGAAGACGCGAATCCTGACTTTCATGAAATCGAGAGGCAAGATCGGCGGCAAGTTCTGCGATGTGGACTTCGCCGATAGCGATCAGAAAACGCTCGAAACGCCCATCCAATAAGGCGGCGCGGCTTCCGTCCCAATTTTTCGCCGCGCCGATCAGCAGTTGATCCAGAGTATAGGCGGCGTCTCCGTTACTGAAGATGAATGGTACAGCAGGCGGAAGCGGGATGGGGTCATAGGGAGAAGGCGCCGCATTTCCGCTGCTTGCTGGAATCACTCCTACGGCATTGGGCTTCAGGTTTGCGGCGACGCTACGAAGGGAGTCGGCGAATATCTGGGCAGTCGGGAATCGGTCTGCTTTATCTTTGGACAGAGCGCGTTCGATCAGAGCGGCAAGCGATACCGGAACAGACGGATTCAACTCCGTCAAACGAGGCGGAGTGGACTCACAAATAACTCTCTTCCAGGCGAAAGGGTCTTTTTTACGAGCTACATCGAAGGGACGTCGCCCGGAAAGAAGCTCATACAGAACAACGCCTACCGCCCAGAGATCGGCGCGATAATCCGATTCCGATTCTTCCGCGAAGTCTTCCGGAGCCATATAAGGGAACGTCCCGCCGCCGCCCGCGACCGAACCGGACCCCAGGGCTTCCGCCAGGCCGAAATCGGTGAGTTTGATCGTTCCATCGTCACCGATGAGAATATTCGCCGGCTTGATGTCTCGATGGACGATGCGGCGTTCGTGCGCATAGCCGAGGGCTTCAAGAACCGCAAGGGCAATTCGCAACGCTTCCGCTATTACAAGCGGTTGCCCTGGCGTTTCCCGCAAAACATCTGCAAGATTACGCCCGCGCACCAATTCCATGTCGATCAGGACAACCCCGTTGACACGATCGACAGAATTGACGCGAACGATGTAGGGATGGTCACGGAGACGCTCCAGCAAACGAGCTTCTTCGAGGATGCGATCCAGTTCCGGGGCGTCCGCACGGATTTCCTTCAGCGCCACATTGCGTCTCAGGAGGGTGTCCCATGCCAGATAAACGACGCCTGAAGCGCCATGCCCCAGAACGTCTAACCGCTCATATTTGCCAATCGTTCCGATGGGCATCTGTGAAATTCCTTCTCCGATGACACAGGTCTGAGACGCTCCGGGGCGGATGAGATCGGCCTTCTCCTCAAAAGTCTGTTACTGCCCGGAACCCTGTATCGGCTTTCTGGCAGTTTCTCTGGTAGCAGAGGCAGGCGTGGCGGATGCGACGGGAGAGGGAGAAGATGATGCTCCCGTAGCCGCAGGCGTCGTGGCGGCAGTGATAGCGCGGCAGACTTTAATTTGATTCAAGTCTACCACGAATAAGTTTCCCTTTTCATCTACAGCCATCGCTTCAGGGCGGTCAAATCCATCCAGAATGGTCAGTGTCACGCCGTCCGGACTTTTCTTGACAATAACTTTGCGACGGGGAAAGGAAAGATATACATTACCCTGCATATCGGCCGTCATGTAGGCGCGGGTCGACGGAATAGCCTCATCGAGTTCCCGCTCAACGATACCGATATTCTCTACGGGTTTTTGCGGTTTGCCGTTCGCATCCAGTACAGAGACATGACCCGACGCTCCACCCACACAATACAGACCGATTCCCGGAACATAGGAAAGCATTTCGCCACGCGCCAGTACATTGCCGAAGGAGACCGGTTTATCATATTTCAGGTGGGAAAAGTCGATAACGGAATTCGTGGAACCGTTAGCAAGCGTTGGGGACTTCCCACTATTACCTGGCAAAAACGCGCTCAGAGACGGAACCAGTGCGAACGCCAGAAGCAAAAGCGCCAGCATCGCTCCCGCCCCAACCAGAGCGGGAATCAACTTCGATATATCAACAGAAGCCACCTTGTCGAAGTTCGTATCCCGGCGCGACGCTATACTGCGTCCCGATTCTACACCGGTTTCGCCGACGCCTTCCCGCTCTTTTTCATCGCCAGCAACGCGAACAGTCAGAACGCTGATATTGTCATTTCCACCCCGGCGATTGGCAGCGTCCACCAGAACATCAGCAATACGGTTCGGAGGCGCATTCCGCAGGGAAGGAGCGTACAGCATTCCCGCGATTTCAGAATCATCCGCCATTGTCGTCAGACCATCGGTGCAGACTAATAGCAGATCTCCAGGTTCGAGCGGTTGTTGTCGCAGTTCCGGTTCCACTTTCTCATCAATGCCGATAGCGCGGGTAACAATGTTGCGGAATCGACTCTTCTTCGCTTCCGCTTCGGTCATATCCCCGGCTTTGACACGCTCACCGACGAAGGAGTGATCATCGGTCAGACGCATCAGTCTTCCGCTACGCCAGAGATAAGCCCGCGAGTCTCCGGCATGCCCGAGGAACAGTTCTCCTGCGCGAATGACGCCCGCTACACAGGTGGTGCCCATCAATGCACGCGCGTCTTCACCGGAATCTTCCCTGTCCGACTCGATATCGTTTTCCTGCGCCGCCGCACGCCGGACAGTTCGCTCAACTGCATTTTTGGCATTGACAACATCGTTTGCCCGAACGAAAGCTTCCCGGAGGACAATCATAGGTTCCGGGGAGGATTCGGCAAAACGCGCGACGATAGTTTCCTGAACGACACGAACCGCTTCGGCGGCAGCGACTTCTCCTGCAGCCATCCCACCCATACCGTCGCACACAACAAATGCGACATCACAACCGGATGCGTCAAAAACCGCCCCAGCATCTTCGTTCGTCGAACGTTGCCGTCCGATATCAATTTTAAATCCGACTGTGTACTGACTCAAAATCCGCGCCCCGCCCCGTTTTCGACTTTATTATAACCGCTATTGTAGCCTTTTTGTATGCGGAGCGAAACCCCTCCGAAAGCGACCACATCTCCGGGATATAACGCCACTGGAAAATGAGCGGGAATACGCTCCCCATTGACGAAAGTGCCTCCGGGCGTCCCTTCGTCTTCCACGTAAACTGCTTCTTCACGGGCGCTTAAAAGCGCATGGTGCGCCGCCACCCCGTCGCCCACCAGAGAGATATCTTCCGTCAGGGATCGCCCTATCGTCATATGGGACGCCAGCGGAAAGACGGTTCCGTCTCCTGCGACCATACAGAAGGCGAGGCCGCCTGTAATGGTCGCTCCCATCGCCGACATTGGGAATCCGGATACGCCGATGCCCGTCGCCGCTAAATCGGGCGCAGAGGACGCTCGAGGAGCGATTCCGCCACGGGGCAGCGTTTTATCGCCGCCAAATTCGACAAAACGAAGATGAGCGTCCCCGATCTGAATTTCGTCGCCATCGCTCAACGGAACCCCGGTCGCCGGCGTTACCGATTTTCCGTTCACCACTGTTCCATTCATGGAATTCTGGTCGTAGATCAGGAAACCTTCGCCCTGAAAGACGATTCGCGCATGACTTTTGGAAATCAGCGGATCATTATCCAGAATGATGGTGTTGCCGGCATTTTTGCCGCGCCCTATTTTTGCGCCCTGAACGCTGATAGGAAAGGTTTTACCGAGTTCTCCGTTTCGAGAAACAAGCGAAATTTGCGCCAGAGTCGTCGCGCCCGCCGGTAACGTCCCCGGATCATCGTGGGATTCCGGCGCGGGAGTTGACGATACGGCGCCCGGCTCAGCGGGAGCGGGCGTTTCTTCTTTACCGCCGGCGGCGTTTGCCATTCCGGGCGTCGGATCATTCATTCCGGCGTTCGGGTCGAATTTACACAACACCCGGACACGTTCCGCAGGGGCGCTAGTGACCGATCGGACAGGGTTAACTTCATCCACCGTGAAGACCAGCATGCCTCGCACCGAGTAGCCACGAGTGGAAATCTCATCCGCCAGAGCGGCAGCAAGTTCGTTGGCTCCCAGAAATGTCCGCAGATACTGGCGTTCGTCGTCGTTTTCGACTGTCACCTGCAAAGTATAGACATTAGGAACATAAATGTTACCATCGAGACCTTCTCGCTGGCGGTCTTCCATCGCCTCGACAATGCGCCGCACGACATCACGCGGACGCAAATCATAGTCCCCGGGAACCGCCCCGGTCAATTTGTCATAAAGCCCCGTCAATCGCCTGTGCAGACTTTCCAGCACATCCCGCGCCATAGAAGTATCTTTCCTCCGCGACTTTTCCGACACCTTCAGGCGGGAAAGGTTGCGAATCGGTGGAAACGGCGACCGCGAACGGGGTAGACGTTCGCGGTCTTTTATACGTTTATACGTTCTTATCTGGAAGCGCGTTCGTGGAGTTCCTATTACGGAACTGAGGTTAGTTTGCGTCCGCCCGGATGGCGCACGCCGATACTATCAAACGGATGAGGAACGCCGACAGCATTGCTCCGATCTCTCCCAGGAACGGCAACGCAGATTGCCCATGGAAATGCAGACCCGGAAGCGTTCTCACTAAAGACATTGAAGACATACTTTGAGGGGGATCGATACGCCGCTATATGATCGACCATCGCTTCATGGCGAGAGAGAACAATATTTACTGGCGTCTGGAATCGCTGCCACCGCCGCTATAAAAACAGGCGAAAGCGGGAGGTCGTATATCATCGTATATCGCTTGAACGATAACGCCTTCCCGCTTCGACCGAACGCCCGTTTTCCCCTTACGGAACGGACAGGATCAGCGGAGAGGTGGAAATGGCGATAGTCGGATCGCCGCCGACATTTGCGATTGCTACCGTCGATATCGGAGGCAGATTGGGAAAGGGGCGCGGTTGCTTCGGGTCCAGATAGCGGGCGTCCCCATTGGCATGCAGGATGATACTTCCCTCGTTTTTGTCTTTGGGGAGATACAAACCGCTTTCGGCGTAGATTCCCGGTGGCAACGTGGGGAAGTAGATGTAGACATCGCCCTGATAACCATTCTGACGCACGATTTCCAGTGTCACGGTCGCGGTCGGAACCTTATCTTTATTGGGGACGAATACCGCCTTTTCACTGCCCGCTTTCCAGCGTAAAGCGAACGGCGCAGGCGTTTTGGTAACGGAAATCACGGCGGCGTTACGTGGAAAGAAGCGGGGTTGCCCGTTGTAGCGAAAATCTTCCAGAACGCGGGCGCGACGGGCGGCGGCGCCATTATTTCCATTCACAATGCCCACAATCGAAGTAGTTCGTGAGGCGGGAGCGGCGTTCGCGGCGGCGGTAACTACCAAAGTCACTTTATCGTCATCGGGCGGTAGAACGCCTTCGGTCGCGGTCACTCCCGGCGGTAAATCCGACAACCGTACCTGAATCGCCGATTTGAGATTATCGCGACGAACAGCGCGAATCAGGATCGGCATAGATGATCCGGGTTGCAGATTGGTCACGTCCGGAGTGGCGGTCATGATAAAATCGGGCGCACCATCCAGCGCTTCCCAGGAATAGGCGAAGGAAGATCCGCTATCGCCGTTCACGTCACTGACTTCCACCAGGTAGGCGCCCGGTGACGGGAATGCGCCATCGAAGCGTAAATCATTCACCTCGTCCGCATCGCGCCGATGAATCTCATTCCCCGTTTTCGCATCCCGGATGATAACGCGAACGCGTAGAGGCGACCCGAGACGGCGCGAGTAAAACTCCAACCCGGTTCCCGGACGATTCGAGCGAACATGGAAAATATCACTCTGCCCCTTCGCCCTCAATGTACCGTGAAAAACCGCCGGTAAGGAGACAGCGGGAACGCGTGCGCCCTGCGGTTCCCCTCCATCCGGCAGGTCACGCACAAGCAAGGGAGCATCCCCGATAGGAGTCGAAACCATTGTGACGCCGTCCGCGCCTTCAGGAACGCGCACCTTAAAATTCGCAGGAAAACCTGGCGCCGCTCCCCCGGTCGGCGCCGAAGCGCTGCCTGACGTTGTCGGCATGGTCGCCGCGACGCGGGTCGCCACATCCGTCCCCGGTTTCGCCGGACCGGAAGGGGTCAGGATAGCGTCATAGGGCTGTGATGCAATGGAAAGACGGTACACGGACGCCGGAGAGCCTTTCCAGAGCATATCGCGCACCAGAATCACATAATTTCCGTCCGCCGGCGCCGTCCAGTCGATCAGGGGGTCCAGACCGAACCGACCGAGGTTTTTTATCAATTCTTTTCCGCTGGCATCATACAGGTACAAAACCGGATTAAAAAAATACTGGGCGGATTCGTTCAGGCGGTATCCCTTGAGGTTAAAGACCAGACGTTCCCCTTTTTTGGCGGCGAACCCGAACCAGTCCCTTTGACCGCTGTTCGTCATGACGCCATTGATAACAACGGGCGTCGCGACCGTTTGTGGGGATTGTAACGTGGTGTTGGGAATAGTCGCCAGAGTCTCCGGTAACGCCCCCACCTCGAAGGAAAACGCCGAGGAAACGCCTTTATCCGTGACGACTCTCACTTCGCGAACACCGGGAATAGCGTCCTTCGACACCGTCACCCGGGCGATCACCTGACCGGCGCGCGCCGCACCCTGTAGATAACCGACTATAGCGTCACGATCCGTCTTGTTGATCTGGGCGTTCCGAGCGGTAATCATCCGGTCGACCGTGGCAGCCCACTGCTCTGGGGTGAGCGTTCGGTTTGCAGGAGAGCGCAGTTCATGGCAAGAAGCGCACGCTTTTTCAAAAGCGGGTTTCGCCTTTTCATCTACCTTGAGACCGGCAGGTAATAACTCCGCAGTTACTCCCGGCGCTCCATTAATCATGGCGGAACTAGCTCCGGTGAGATTTCCGCCCCGTACTGCCACTTCCACCGTCTGACCTGCCTGCGCACCGGCGGGAAATAACGCGCTAATACGCGGCCCATTTTGACCATGTACGCTGGAGATCATCATCGAAAAAACAAAACAGCAGAAAACAATTTTAATCGCCGTCGTCATAAATCCCGCCTTCTCCACAGGTAATGCTATCCCTCTAAAACCATTCCACGCATTAGATTTCATCCCGTTCTCAAGGTTACAGGAAACTCGAAATCGCTTTCGCAAATTGTAATATTAAAATTCAGGATTGTATTTATATCTACTATATACCTAACTATATACCTAACTATATACCTAACTATATACCTAACTATATACTCATTATATACTCACTATATGTCACTTGACCTCAAAAGATAACCTCACTACAATATGATAACGTCAAATTTTGTTAACTTTGAGAGGCCAATTCGATGGATATCATAAAACCGACTGATCGGGAGCCAGATCAATCCCATGCGGCAAACCCAATAGAGGCGACCTGCCTCGTAGTACGCGCAGGAGAACAATTCATAGGGAAACAGGGGTTGAATTATACTCCGGGCATCTCCGCAGAAACAGTCGGTTCCGTCGGTATCCACCTGCAGTTAGTTACCATTCCTCCCGGCGCGAAAGCGAAAGCCCATCTCCATAAAAATCATGAAACCGCAATCTACGTCCTCAGTGGCGAAGCGGGCATGTGGTATGGCGATAATTTGCAGGAACATATGATCAATAGACCTGGCGATTATGTTTACATTCCTGCCAATGTCCCACATCTGCCCTACAACCGGAGTCAGACGATTCCTGCCATGGCGCTTGTTGCGCGTACAGACCCCAATGAACAGGAGAGCGTTGTCTTATTGCCGGAACTGGATCAACTTCCGTTAACATGGGAATAGCGAAATAGCGAACGCGATGTCCTAAATTGACGGACGAACATCCTGAAGTTGCAGTTCGATGTTCTCATTTCCCTTATATACATTGATGAATGGTCGGTATAGGATATCTATGTTATCGCCTATCCCATAGGTATCCGCCCATTCGCCGTTCTGGAAGTTGACCGCCTTGATTTCCGGCGTGCGTCCCGGCAGTCGCAGTCGCATCTGGCAGACGCTTCCTTCCTTACCGACCCGTCGCGTTCCCAGCACCATCGCGCCACGGGTCAGAAAGAGTGGCTCCGGGTTTCCGGCGCCAAACGGTTCCATGCGCTTGAAGGTGTCCAGAAGCGCAAAGTCCAGTTCAGCGGCGCTGGTAACTTCGGCGTCCGCTTCCAGAACAGCGGGCGGCGGATCAAAGCCCTCTGCAAGAAGATGCATCTTCGCACGGAAGGCGTCGAGATTTTCAGGACGGAGTGAAACGCCTGCCGCCACGGAGTGACCTCCGAACGTTTCCAGCAAATCCGCGCACTCGTGCAGAGCTTGATGCAGGTTGAAATTGTTGTACGATCGAGCGGAGCCACCGTATTTCCCCTCATTGAGCGATAGCAAGATTACCGGGCGACGGAATGTCTCGGCAATTCTGGTAGCGACTATTCCCAGAACGCCCTTGCCCCACTTTTCCCGCGCCAGAACCAGCACACGGAGGTCTTTATTTTCATCACGGAGGGCTTCTTCCACCGCCTCGACGGTTGCTCGCGCCGTCTCTTCGCGGATAGCATCGTGCATCGCTCCGAGTTGCACGGCGAGGCTTTCCGCTTCGTCCCGATCCCGGGTAGCGAGGAGGCGGTAAGCGAGCATCGCATCCTCCACCCTGCCTGCCGAGTTCAGGCGCGGTCCCAGGCGGAAACTGATCGAGTGAGCGGTCAGGGGCTTATCGAGCAGGTCTAACGAGGTCAGCAGGGCGCGAATCCCTGCGCGTTCCGCCGTCGCCAGAATCCGTAGTCCTTCCGCCACTAAAATCCGGTTTTCGCCGATCAGCGGCGTCACATCCGCCACAGTTCCCAGAGCGACCAGGTCCGTGAAGCGTCGCCGAAACGCCTCACGATGTTGTGGCATCCGCCGGGAAATCAGGGCGTCCAGAACCTTGTAAGCGACTCCGGCGCCACAAAGTGACTGGAAAGGCGGCGGGATGCAGTCCTCGCGGTAAGGATTGACGATGGCGACCGCTTCTGGCAAGATCGGACCGGGTCGGTGGTGATCCGTGACGATCACTTCCATACCGAGCGAATTGGCATACGCAATAGGCTCTATCGCGCAACTGCCACAGTCCGCCGTAAGAATCAGGGTAGCGCCGTGCGCTTTCGCCCGATCCACCCCCACCTTTTGCAGATCATAACCATCTGAACGCCGGGGAACATGCCCGATGATATTCGCCCCCAGAGCCGAGAGCGCCCGGAAGCATAGAGCGGCGGATGTGACGCCATCGGTATCGTAATCAGCGTGCAGGAAAATGGTCTCGCCAGAATCCAGCGCCACGATCAGGCGATCGACCGCTTTTTCCACATCAGGCAACAGGAAGGGATCCAAAAGATTATCGAGACAGGGATCGAAGAACGACTGCGCCGTCGCTCTGTCGGTGATTCCCCGATTCACCAGAAGACGCGCCGCCAGCGGGGGGATATCCAGCGCAGACGCCAGAGACGCCGTCGCTTTCATGTCCGTTTCCCGTACTACCCACTGCACTTTGGATGTCATTCTGCGTGAATTATACATCGTTTGAAAGGAAAATCTCAGAAAAAACGATCGTCGTTCACGCGTAATGCATTAGCGTTTTCTCTCCGTCGACGCAGGAAACCCTCACCAGCGCACCGAACAGGAACGCCATATGCAAAAAGTTCTCGTTGTCGGCGGATCGGGCGATGTTGCGACGCTCATTTTGCCGTATCTGAGCGAAAAGTTCGCTATTCGTGTGTTCGATTTACGTCCGCCGCATTTTGATAATGTCGAATATTTCCAGGGAGATGTCACGGATCTGGACGCCCTCCGAAAGGCGGCGGAGGGATGCGATCTGCTAGCATATCTGGCGATGTACGGCAAGGCGATCCCCGGATGGAACAGAATCGAGACTGCCGGCGGACATTTTGATGTCAGTGTCAAAGGTGTCTATCTGGCGCTCGGAGCGGCGCAGGAAGCAGGTATCAAGCACGCCGTCTACGCCAGTAGTATGTCCGTCTACGATCCGCTCCACGGTCGATATTTCCCGCACGAGTTTATTGTTCCCGATGCGACTGGTATCTATGGCTTGGCGAAGCGCATGGGGGAAGAAGTATGCCAGGCGGCAGTCGCCGAGCGCGGAATGACAGTCACGGCATTACGCTTGTGCCGCCCCATGGACAACGACGAATGGGAAGAAAATGCCACAAAATCGGGAGAAAACCCCTTTCTGTGGACGCGCGGCGATGATGTAGCCCGCGCATTCATCCATGCGCTTGAGCGACCGCTCGGCGGATTCGACGCTTTCACGATCTGCGGCGACTGGCGTCAGAAAGTTATGAACCTCTCCCGCGCCCGCGATATCCTCGGATGGGAACCGCTGGCGCGTCCCAGCAAGGTCGCCTCGACGGCTTCCACCACGGACGATTTCCCTCCCCCGGACTGATCTCTATGTTCGCTTTCGCCGAACTGCCCTGCCGCTTAACGATGGGGCAGTTCGCTCAATAGTCGCGCCGCCAGTTCTAGCGTTTCCGGCTTTTTGCAGTAGCAGAAGCGGATCTTCGTTCGCCCGTTGGCGGGATCGAGGTAGAAACTGCTACCGGGAACCGTCGCCACACCAATCTTCTCGATCATCCAACGAGCGAAGGTGACATCATCCTTTTGCCCTGTCGCTTCAATCAATGGAGCGGCGTCCGTCATGATGTAGTACGCTCCCCGTGTCGCCCCGATGACTTTAAAATCGGTGCGTGACAGCACGGAAAGAGTAAAATCACGCTTCTTTCGGTACATTTCGGTCAGGTTCGCATAGTACTCATCGGGAAAGCCCAGAGCGAACGCCGCTCCTGCCTGAAGCGGCGCGGCGGCGCCGACTGTCAGAAAATCATGGACTTTTCGGATGGCGTTGGTAGCGTCCGGCGGGGCGATAAGCCATCCGATGCGCCAGCCGGTCGCGCTGTACGTCTTGGAAAGACCGCTGATCGTAATCGTCCGCTCCGCCATTCCGGGAAGATCCGCCACGCGTACATGATCTCCTTCGTAGACCATGTGTTCGTAAATCTCATCCGTGATCGCGCAGACATTCCACTTCTGGCAGAGTTCGGAGATAAAAGTCAATTCCTGCCGAGAAAATACCTTGCCAGTCGGATTATGCGGCGTGTTGATAATGATAGCGCGAGTACGATTTGAGAAAGCGGCGGCAAGTTCATCCGGTTCAAAATCCCAGTTTGCCCCACTTAGTTGCACATGGACTGGTTTTGCGCCGGAAAGAATGGCGTCTGGGCCGTAGTTCTCATAAAACGGTTCGAAGACGATCACTTCGTCGCCGGGATCAACTACCGCCATCAGAGCGGCCATCATCGCTTCCGTCGCCCCGCAGGTCACGGTAATTTCCGTCTGCGGATCAGGACGAATGCCGTAAAAGCGCTCGGTCTTATCAGCGATGGCATTTCTGAGCGCGGGAGCTCCCCATGTCACGGCATACTGGTTAATATCGCCACGAATCGCCTCTACAGCCGCTTCCTTCATCGCTTCCGGGGCAGGAAAATCGGGGAATCCCTGCGCCAGGTTGACGCCGGGGCCATCCGAGGAACGGGACATAAACAACCGGGACATTTCCCGAATGACCGATTCGCCGAACAACGTTGCCTTTTGCGAAGTGCGAATTTTTGACATAAAGGATTTTCTACGCGAGGAATTCTGGTAACAAAAAAGCGACTCCTGCTTGTGGCAGGGTCGCCTTAAAATCAAATTGGCGGTCTTTCCGCGCTTGTATGATTATATTATACCGCGAAAAAAGCGCTGTTGTCAAATACTAATAAAGCCCTAATGTTTCTCATAAAGACGCGAAAAATGAATCTTTTTCCTGATTTTTATTTCATATATGTGTAAATTCAACAAAATATACAAACCAGAACAATTTATTAGATTCACAATTGCCTCATTATATCTTTGCGCCATTTATATAGGGAGTATCATCCATCACTCGCCGCCTGAGTCGCCTGCCACCAGAAGATAGCGCCAAATTGTTGCGCCTGATCAAAATCTCTGTACCATGAGAACGTCAGCGCAGGAACTTCCTGCGTCAGAAGAGTGACTTAGAAAATCGAAGCTTTATGAAAGTATTGATCATCGGGGCGGGCGTCGCCGGGCTGGTCTGCGCAAGGACTCTCTTTCGGGCTGGTATGGACGTGACGATTCTTGAACGCGGCGACGGCGTCGGGGGACGGGTGCGCACCGATATTGTCGAAGGCTTTCGTCTCGACAGAGGCTTTCAGGTTCTGTTTACCGCCTATCCGGCGGCGCAACGACAGCTCGATTATGCGAAACTTGATCTTCGATGCTATGAACCCGGCGCTATCATCTGTCGTGGCGCAAGGCGTCATACCCTCGGCGACCCCCTGCGTGATCTCTCCGCCGCTATTCCCTCCGCATTGACATCGATTGTCCCCCTGCGCGACAAGTTACGGACTGCGCTACTTTCCACCCGGATGAAAGCGACCACCATTGATGACATTATGGACGCGCCAGACGAAACGACGGAAGCGTTCCTGCTCCGATTTGGTTTCTCTCCACGCTATATCGACAATTTTATTCGCCCCTTCTTCGGCGGCGGCATCTTTCTTGACCGCAGTCTCGCCACTGACGCCAAAGCCTTTCAATTCGACTGGAAGATGCTGGCGGAAGGCGAGACCGTGACCCCTGCACTCGGAATGGGCGAAATCCCCGCACAACTGGCAACGGAATTGCTGAATGCGGATCGCATTCGCTTCCACACGGAAGTTTCGGAGCTACTCTTCTCTGCAGCAGGCGTCTGCAAAGGAGCGAAAACCAGGGCAGGAGACATTTTCCCAGCCGATATCACCGTCATCGCGACAACTGCCCCCGAAGCCGCCCGACTAACGGGGAAAGAGACTGTTTCAGGGAACGTGGGGACGGTCTGTCTTTATTTCGCTGGGGATGCGCCGGTCTACTCCGGGAAAAAAGTCCTGCTTCATGCTAACTCCCTCCCCATTGTCAATAATGCCATGCAGATAAGCAATGTGGCGCCGGAACAATGTCCGTCCGGAAAATATCTTCTTACTGCATCTCTGGCAGGTATGCGGGATGGTTCCGATGAGGAGCTTTTCGCTTCCGCCCTTAAGGATTTACGTCGCATGATGGCAGGCGACAGGGTTGCTCTGGAAGCCTTCGCTACATACAGGCCGTTGAAAATATACCGCATTCCTTATGCCCAGTTTGCGCAACCGGCAGGCATCTACCGCTCTCTGCCAGATAATGAGACCGGTATTCCCGGCGTCGTTTTTGCCGGCGAATACACAGCGGCGAGCAGTTTGAACGCCGCCCTGCGCAGTGGAGAAAAAGCGGCGGGAATTACACTGGAAAAATAGTCTTTAAGAGACCGCTTTCCTACTATTGACAGTTATGGCGTCCCCTGCTGCATTTGCTAAAACCATGTGGCAATAGGAGAATCGTGTCTGTATTCACTATTACAGCAAGCGGATCGCCCGACAGCGTTCATTTGCTCTGAATGGGTCGAGGCCACTGAGATAGAGGTGGAATTACTCGGACAGAAAATTGCGGCGCCGGAAGCGCCAATCCTACCCAGAGCGATTATCCCCGGCTTTCTGCCAGGTACGACTACCGATCCGTCTCCCCGGTAGGAATTCCGTCGGGTTATCACGAATCCTGAGTGAAGACTATTGATTTCTGAAAGCCCGCCGATGCGCTCACGTTTGACTGTTACAACTATCGCCGCTTCGTTTACTTCCCGTTCGCTGTTACGTTATGCACGAGCGTTTCTTCCTCTTGTCGCCTTGTTCGCGGTTACGCCCGTCCGGGGGCAGGATACACGCCCATTGCCACCATTATTCGAGCAAGAGGTTTCCACCTCAGACCCCCTTCGTGCGGAACAGGCGAAAGAATTGGACGCTTACATTCTTGCGCTTAAAAAGGATGCGAGCCGACTGAATAGCGTTTTTACGCCCGATTACTCGTCCGTAAAAGCCTATAATGGATCGGTGCGGTTGTTGCGGCAGAAGTTCGCCGAAAGCATGGGTTTCCCGCCGCCGGGCAAGCCGGACGCCGAACCGCCCCTCTTCGACAAAATGGGCGAGGATTCGCTGGGGATTTACTATCGCGTGAAAATTTCCGTTCTTCCCGGTGTCCATGCGGAAGGCATTTATATTACGCCCAGAGTGGCGCTGAATGGCAAGACCCGGGTTCCTCTGGTGATTTCCATGCATGGCGGCGGCGGTTCGCCGGAAGTGGCGCTATTTCATGGCGGCGGAAACTACCATGATATGGTGCGCGGCGCCGTGAAACGCGGATACGCCGTTTTCGCTCCGCAACACCTGTTTTCCGCCCCCGGTTATCCCGGCGATATTCGCAATCGTACGGATAATCGTATGCGTCTGGTGGGAACAAGTCTCACCGCCGTCGAAATCGTCAAGATCACGCGCAGTCTGGATGTCCTATTGAAGCGTCCGGAGATCGATTCGAAACGAGTCGCCATGGTCGGCCTGTCCTATGGAGGCTATTACGCTCTGGTGACGCCCGCTCTGGAGCCACGTATCAAGGTAGCGGTTTCCAGTTGTTACTATGGCGTTCAGGAATGGCGTTACTGGCGCGATGAAAACTCCGTGCCCTCCGACTTCCGCTTTCAGGATCGTTTTACGCTCTTCAAAGACTCGGAACTGGTCGCTCTGATCTGTCCGCGCCCGCTATTGATACAGGCAGGCTCCGGCGATGATGATGACCATCGTGAAGGTGGCGTCCGCCTCGCTCCCGCTTCGGCGGAGTATTATAAACGCCTCGGGCGCGGCGATGATTTCCAGTTTCTCGTTTTCAATGGCGGACATGAATTCCATGATGAATCTGCGTGGAGCTTTCTAGAAAAGCATTTGTGACAAAATTGGGATCAAAAGAAGTAATCGCCGCTCCGATGGCGAATTAATCACCAAATTACCCATTTCCCGCGAGGAAATACCTGTCTATGTGGTCAAAAACGATGATTTCTCCCCTTCGCTTCGCCAGCGTTATCTGCCTGGCATTATCTCTGTGCGCCGCTGGATGCAATGATGCTGCGCAGAAGACGGCGGATACCGCCACACCTGCGACATCCGCCTCTACGACGGACAAGCCCGCTACAGATGCCAGCGGTAAAAAGATGACTGTCGCCGTTATTCCAAAAGGTTTGACCCATGTCTTCTGGCAATCGGTCAAGTCCGGCGCGGAAAAGGCGGGCGAAGAAATGAACGTCACCATCCGCTGGGACGGTCCGCAGAAGGAAAGCGATACCGCCAGTCAAATCGGCGTCGTGGAAAACGCGATCAACAGCAAGGTGGATGGCATTGTCCTTGCGCCTCTGGACAAAGCGGCGCTGGTCGGCGTGATCGGCAAAGCTAAGGCGGCGGGCATTCCGCTGACCATCTTCGACTCCGCCGCACAGACGGAAGATTATATTTCGTTCGTCGCGACAGACAACAAAAAGGGCGGAGCGATTGCGGCCGAGCGCATGGGTCAGATCCTAGGGGGTAAGGGCAAGGTAGCATTGATTCCTCTTGCGCCAAACTCCGCCTCTACCGGTGACCGGGAAAGCGGCTTTGAAGAAACCATCAAAGCGAAGTTCCCCGGAATTACGGTCATTCGATCCAACTATGGCAACTCAGACCGGGCGCAATCCCTGAAAGTGACCGAGGATGTTCTGACAGCGAATTCCGACATTGTCGGCATCTTTGGTTCGAATGAATCCTCTACCGTCGGCGCATTGCAGGCGATGCGGAACCGTAATTTGCTGGGAAAGATCAAACTGATCGGCTTCGACTCCACCAAGCAACTGGAAAGCGCACTGGAAAAAGGTGAGATCGATTCGCTGGTCGTTCAGAACCCCTTTAAAATGGGATATGAAGGCGTCAAGACAATCGTCGATATGAAATCGGGCAAGACTCCTGAAAAGCGGATTGATACCGGAGTCGGTCTGATGACCAAGGATAACCTGGACACACCGGAAATCGCCGCCCTGCGCTCCAAGGGCTAAAAGATTCTTGCTGGTCCGGAGTTCGCTCCGGGCCAGTGAGAGATCGTCCTGATGAATACCGACTCCCATCCCCGCCAGAACGCCTCATGAACCTAGCCGCCGCCAAACGTTTCCTACCCGCTGTTTCCCTGCTGATACTTTGCGTTTTTTTCGCATGGCGTTCGCCTAACTTCCTGACTGTTGAGAACGCTTTCGCACTGGCGAATCAGTACGCTTATCTCCTGATTATCGGCGTGGGGGCGACGGTCGTGATCATCGCAGGCGGAATCGATCTGTCGGTCGGTTCCGTACTGGCATTGTCCGGCATTGTGGCGGCGCATGTGATGGTCGAACGAAACTGGCCAGTCTGGGCAGGTTGTCTGACCGGAGTCGCGGTTGGAGCGCTTGCCGGATTGATCAATGGACTGATCATCACACGATTGCGCGTACCGGCATTCATCGCGACGCTGGGAACGCTCCTGATGGCGCGGGGGTTGGCGTTGCGGATCGCTCATGGCGTCACTATCGACGGGACGCCAGACGCCTTCAACTATGTGGCGAATGGTCGTCCTCTGGGCATTCCTTTTCCGCTCCTGCTCATTGTCTTCGTTTCGATTGCGGTCGCCCTGCTACTCTACTACACACGATTTGGACGTTATCTCTACGCTATTGGAGCGAATGCGGAAGCGTCCCGCTATTCGGGCGTCAATGTCGCGGGCGTCACGTTATGGGCATACCTGCTCTGCGGCGCTCTGGCAGGTCTTGCCGGACTTATCGAGACCGCGCGTCTGGGTTCAGGCAATCCGACCGGCGGCAATGGTTACGAACTCGATGTGGTGACGGCAGTTGTTGTCGGCGGCGCTTCCCTCTCCGGCGGCGAAGGTCGCGTCAGCGGAACGATTCTGGGCGGGCTTCTTATCGCCGTCCTCAGAAATGGCTCCAACCTGCTGGGCGTCGACCCCTTCGACCAGAATATCTATATCGGCCTTCTTATCCTCGCCGCAGTCGCCTTCGACCAGTGGTTGCGCCGTAAGCGATAAAGATGAAGGCGACAGTCCGCCTTCATTGCTCATTGCCGCCTCTTTATCTTACCGTCAGGGTGATATTGCTTGCCGGGGGCAGTATCACCGGAATTCGCACGGTATAATCTCGTTCGACCCGGTATATTTTCGGGCGGGCGTTGCCGATCTGGATTTTAGCGGAGGTCGTCAATCCCGTGTAATAGAGTGGCAGGTCTATCTCGGTCTTTATTTCCCGCTCTGTTGGATTATAAAGAACCGCAAGACCTTTTTCCGGCAAATGAGGATTCACATGCAGAATGCCATCCCAATCGCGGGCGTCGGCGCGGCGCAGATGGATGACATCGGATTCCAGAATCGCCCTGTTTTTCTTGAACCAGTCCACCCACTTTACGACCAGCGCTTTCGTCTCCGGACTATCATAGAGACGAGGTCCACGATAGCACGCCTGCGCCCCATACCCCAGATTGTTGGCAAGGTGACGCTCGTAATCGGGTAAATGCTCCTTGAGTGGTTCGATAGTGGCTGCATCTCCGCCACCCTGATATTCGACCAGGGGGACGAATGTCCAACCCATCGCCGGCGTCTTTTCCCACGTTCCATCGAAAAGGTTCTGGCGGCAGTGGATATGCTGTTCGGCGCGAGGCAATGACCAGTTGGTTTCACGATACCCCATCGCCGTCTTGTTCGATCCAGCCAGCAGGTACCAGTCCGGGACGTTCAGATGGATGCCACGACCACGACACCAGCGATACAGATCGGCGATCCGCTGATACTGCGTCCATTGCGAATCTTCCAGACCTCGATGACCGGGATGGGATTTCGAGGCGCAGATATCGCCGGGATAACTGCCATCATGCTCCAGCAAGTCAAAGCCCGTTCCCGATAAAAATGTCCGTAGATGTTCGAAGTACGCAATTCCCCACTTACTTCCCAGACACGGCGAATCGCCGAAGGTCATGCCGCCGGTCTTGCCAGTTTTCGGGTTGATACAATCATCCTCGTCGCTGATACGGCGTGAGGCGAGAAGCGAATAGCCTCCCAGACGCAACCCCTTACTATGAGCGTAATCCGCGAACGCTTTGAAACGGGCGATGTTTTCCGGAGACGCATCTTCCATATTCAGGCCACTTCCAAAACTGAAGATGACCATTTCAAACCCGACTTCGGCGCACTGGTCTATCGCTGTCTTTACCACGTCCGGGTTGGTGGAAGTCAGATGTAACATCAGCGGGTTTTCAGAAGCCCACGGCGCCAGAGTGCGGTACATACGACGTACTGCCAGTCCTTTGCGCTCACGGTCGTAACTGTCATGAATCAGTTCGAAGACCCGGAAAGTCTCGAAAGATTCACCAGGAGCGATATCGGCATCCGGTCCGGTAGGAGGACGGACTTCCAGTACACAGGGAGTTTTGAGTTCATAATTGACTTGCGTTTTGTAGTTTGGATCCGTTTCCCAGTAGACGGTCTTGTTACTGTTGGTAACCGACATCCCCCCGAACGAATAATCGGTAGCAACCGTAATATTGGGACGCTCCCAGCGATCCACGGGGTCAACGATCGACTCCGGTTCCACCATACCAAGGGTTTCGACGGTAAAACGATTCAATCGAAAAGTCTTCCCCCCCTTGTTGTGGACAGTCATCCACTTGGAGAGAAGCGGCATACCATCGTAAAGTTCATAATGCACTTCCACCGTCATTTTCGCGTCCGGATCAGAAGCGGCAGACTCAAAGCGCAGTGTTAGAGAAACTCCCGACGGTGGCCATGCCAGATTTTTCACGCCTTCTCCCACACGTTTCCAGGGGAACCGCTCCGTCGCCGCGCCCATCGTGAAGCCAGAGAATTGCAGGGCATCCGGATCGGATTTCAGGGTATCGAGCCAGTCCTGTCTCAGGAAGGCAAGATTCGGTTGCCCGGTCAATCCACCGATATCTCTACGTTTGCCATTGATTTCCAGTTGCGCTTCGGGGCGCACGGAACGCAATAGGGAAGCGCCCGTCATCCGGTTATCGAACGCCACAGTCGCCGCATTGGGCGCAACCCGGAAAACTCTTCGAAGCAGTCCGTTATCCAGAATAATCTCGCGCCCGTCTTCGCTGCGAGAAATACGGGCGACCGCTTTTGGAGCATGGACAAGCCAATCCTCACGGACGGAAGCGGAAGAATAAACGGGCAAAGTATCGAGCGATACTGTGGCGGAATCCAGAGTCATATTTATAAAAGAAAGCATAGCGATCACAGGAAACCATACAGGCATGGTTGATTATAGCAAAACTCACCGCGAAAAGGAATTCGACCATCTCTGCCTTGACTGATTTCCCGTTTTATCGGTTTTATAGTATAATGGGCACCGGGGATGTACTACCCTCTCCAAGGACAATTTTCTGCATTTATCAGGAGCGACTCAGATGATAAAATTCCTTTCATTGCCTCGTTTAGCGCTGGCGATGGCGACAGGCATAGCGACAGTAGCAGGGTTGTTACTGTACGCTCCCCGCCTTGACGCTCAGGGTCTTTCTTACTCATGGAACGGTTACGGACATGATCCGCAACATACGGCGATCTCACAGAACGCCTCTCAACCACTCGATGCGATTCGCTGGACTGCCAAAGTGGACGATGCGCCGCCTTATTCCTCACGCGGATTACTGATCCATTACGGTTCGCCACTGATAACGCAGGCAAACACAGTCATTATTCCGGTGCGAAACGCCTCGAACCAGTTCCGAATCGAAGCCCGCAAGGGCAGTGACGGTTCCTTGATCTGGAAACAGGATTCGGACTATGTCTTGCCTCCTTACCGCTGGGTTCCGCCTTTCAATCCTGTCATTACGCCACGTGGTAAACTCGCTTATCCCTCCATTGGCGGCGTAGTCACCTTACGGGATTCACCGGATACAGCGGTTGCCGCTACGACGAAATATTGCTTTTATAGTGCAGACCCCACGAAATTCAACTCCGCCGTCCGGATCAGCAGTCCTATCACGACAGACCGCTTCGGCAATATGTACTTCTCGTACTATGTCACGGATGGTTCCCTCACACTGAAGAGTGGCATTGCCCGGATCAGTTTTACAGGTGCAGGTTCCTATGTAACGGCGGCTGTGGCATCTGGCGATCCTAATGCGAATCACTTCGCCTTTAACTGCGCCCCAGCGCTGAGCCGCGATCATAGCCTTCTCTATATCTGCGCCACTGACGGCGGCACAAACGCCGCCTATCTGCTCGCCCTGAACGCCCGAACGTTGGAAACGGTCAGTAAAGCGCCGCTACGTGATGTAAACCATCCGGATAGATTTTCCTGGATCAGTGACGACGGCACGGCAAGCCCTACCGTTGGACCGGACGGCGATGTCTACTATGGCGTACTCGAAAACTGGCCGGGAAGCAATAACTATCGGGGATGGCTGCAGCACTTCAGCGCTGATTTGAAGCAACGGAAAACGTCTGGAGCCTTCGGTTGGGATGATACCGCCTCCATCGTGCCACGTTCGCTGGTTCCTTCCTACAAAGGGACTTCCTCCTACCTCTTGATGGTGAAGTATAACAACTATGTGGAGGGCGGCGGCGATGGCGTCAATCGTATTGCATTGCTAGACCCCAATGCCACACAGACCGACAAGATCAGCGGCGCGACGGTAATGCGCGAAGTGATAACTGTCGCCGGCCCGACCCCTGACACCGAGTTCCTCGCCAATCATCCGAATGCGGTTCGAGAATGGTGTATCAATACCGCCGCCGTCGATCCATTCAATAAATGCATTCTCGCCAACTGTGAAGACGGCGTACTGTACCGCTGGGATTTGACGACAAACACTCTTTCACAGCGAATCCGCCTGACGGGCGGTATCGGAGAAGCGTACACGCCTACCGTCATCGGTGTGGACGGCACGGTCTACGCGATCAATAACGCCAACCTGTACGCAGTAGGATACCGCTAGGAACGGTAGAGATACCGTCAGAAACGGCAGAGATACCGTCAGAAACGGCAGAGATGCCGTCAGATAGGGTCTAACAGACGAAGGGAAACTTCATAGTGCAGTTATTAAAATCATCCATCGCTGTTTTCGCCTCGGCGCTGCTCCTGCTTTTCTCGGCAGGCGCAGCGCGGGCGCAAGGCGACTTCAACGTCCTTTTTACTCTGGATGCGCCGATATATGCCAATAATGGCGAGGAAAAAACGCTTTCAGGGATCATTCAAAATACGGGTGCGGATTTCGTCCTCATCAACCGTGTCCAGATCGATCTGGAAGGCGAAGCGGGAACGTATCTAACCCCCAACGATAGTATCTTCTATGCTAATGTCCCCGGATTTTTCGGAGCCACGGCTCCGGATAATTTCTATTCCGGCCCGATTATCGGATTATTACCAGCATCCACGACGCCCCCCGGCGTTTACAAAGGAAGCGTCACTCTGTTAGGCGGCGCAGATGAAGACGCCCGTCTCACACTGGCGACGGCGCACTTCTCGATCCGGACCGTGAATGCAGCCGAACCGAACTCCGCTCCGCTTCTGTTGATCGCCTTGCTGGGAATCAGCCTTTTTCATTGGAAACCTTTCGTCCTTAATAACCGTCACAAGTAATGTCATCTAACGAAGCGTCGCGGGTCGGTTCCGCCTCAACGTTGAGAAAGCCGTTTTACCGGGAGACGCAAACCATCTCGCAGTCGAGATAACGCTGACCGTAATAGTTGGCCCGTCAGGGCTTGATACAGTGGAATCGGTTGACGCTTGTACCGAGCGTAGATCATAAAGATGGCAAACGGGGCGGTCTCTCGAAAGAGACCGCCCCGTACTATTTCATCCTTTTCTCTCTCTTCACTCCATCTATTCCTGTCGGATCGAGATATCGCCCGAAACGGATGCGAGCATGATCTTGACGCCGGAGCCCGAGCCGATGCTATGCGCCACAGCGGTCATTCCCGTTGCGCTGATCGTCTGGTCTTTGCCATCCGCACCTTTGAATTTACCCTCTGCATCGCCACTTTTCGTCGTGATTTCCACGGAGCCATTGGTTTCCGCCGGCAACTTCAATTCCAGATCGCCCGAAATCGCATTCAGGCTAATGGTTCCTGCGGAAAGCGGGTTGCGTGGCGCGAAGAGGACGCTACCACTGACCGTTTCCAGACTCGCGCTTTCCTCAAAGGCGATATCGGACGCCTGAGTGTCACCGGAGACGGAACGAATACGCAACGTTCGTCCTGAAACCTTCTCTACTTCGGCATTACCGGATACGGTCTCAACGGTGATATTGACGGCGGACGCTTCCTGAACGGAAATATCTCCGCTCTGTGACACGGCTTTCACGTTTTGTCCGGTCAGACGGATCGCCTGCAAATCACCAGAAGCGGTGGTCGCCTGAATATTACCGGTAACGCCTTCGAGCGCAATATCACCTGAGGCGGTTTCCGCCGCGACATCCCCGTTGATTTCCGATGCTTTGGCGTCTCCGCTCTGCGTTCCCAGCACGACCCCGGCACGAATTCCCCGCGCCGTCACATCACCGGAAGGGGAAAGCAAGGAGACGCGAACGCCATTCTGAGGAATGAACGCTTTCAAGTCCAGACTGACGCGGCGCACTTTAGGCGGATGTGAGACACTGATAGTCGGCCCTTCCGCTCCCTGCTCGACATTGACCGTGATACTTTTGGCGATTTCTTCCGCTGTCGCTTTATCAGCAGCCCATATTTTTAACAGGCCTGCGACTCGCGCCTCTGGAACATCGGCGCCAATCGCTTCGATATCGCCCAGAGTATTTCGTACCCGCAACATGCTGCCGGGAGGAATCGTGGCAGATACCTCACGGGGCAGGGAAAGCGTCGGTTCGCCCTGCATCGTCTCGGCAAGATTCAGGTTGATATCGATTTGCATATCATGGAACGAGTGACGGATTTGACGCGCCATGCGCCGCGCCTGTCGGCGAGCGTTTGCCGCCAGTTTATGCGGGTCACGCAATGCATCCGAAATGGTTTTTGCCCCTGGCACATCTTTGAGGGCGTCGGCAAGAGCATCGAAAGGATTCGCGGATTCCTGCGCCTTACTCACTTTTTCCTCGGCGGCATTGAGTTGTTCCTGTACACCGGCGACTTTTTCCCGCGCCGCCGCCAGACGTTCACGCGCACGAGCGAATATTTCGCCTTCGGGTTGCGGTTTGTCGTCCAGGTCGGGTGGCAGAGGAGCGGTTAACTGCGGAGGGATCGGAACCGCGGGAGTAACCGGAGCAACCGGAGCAACCGGAGCAACCGGAGCAACCGGAGCAACCGGGGCAACTGCACGAGACGAGGAAGATTCCACCGCACTCAAGAGTTCCGCTGCTTGTTCTGCAGTGATAGTTCCTTCCTGAAGCATTTTCAGGATGAGCAAATTTTCTTCTTTTGCCATAATATTCTCCTTTTTGCGCCAGCGCTTTCCATGACGCAAAAGATTCAGATGTCAACCGAGTCAACGAAAAGGTGCGGAAGAAATCAAAGGCGACGCCTCTGACATTGGATACCAGTCACAGATGACGCAGGAGTTCTGCGGCTTCGGACGCTTCCATATTTCCCTCTTGCACCTGATGCAAAATAGCGCGTCTGCGCCATTCACGAGACTGATCCGCCAGCGCCGAAGGTTGTGAGGGCGCTGAAGGAGCCTCTGCCACCGGTAGTGACATAGCGACCTCTAATGCCGCCACCGCAGTATCGAGTCGCGCGCGAACCGTCGGGTAGGAAATGCCAAGCGTCCGCTCCACATCCCGGATGATTCCCCGACAACGAACAAAGACCTCAATGAACGCCTGATGCTCCGGCGCGATACGCGCGAGCGGCGGACGATCAAATCGTCCCTGCAGACGCGTTTGACATTGCGAACAGGTCAACTCCGTGACGTTCAGTGCGCTCTCACATACCGGACAGGCATTGATATTTCTTGGCAATATCACTTGTTCCTTTCCGATCTGCCCTACCCTTACAGCAGTATAGACTCATCAATATGAATTTATGTTACCATAAATCTCAATTTATTTGATTTCAATATTAACATTTTTCATTCTGAATATTTATACTCTACGGTAGAATAAATCGCGGAACCGGAGAGCGCCCGGTTTGTCTCTTTGTTACGGAGGAAGAAACCATGCCGGAGCGGATAGATACCGCCACCATTAGCTCCATTGACCCGGACAACTTGCAGTCGGACGACCGTTATCCGAATGCGTATGGCTTTAACGTCCGCTTATCCCATGATGCAGGTCCGGAGTGGGGATCGGAATTCGCTTCCGTTTATGACGAGTTGAACTATCCGGGCAAGCCCCCTATCGATTTCCGTGGCGATTCGCTGGTTGTTTTCTTTCTGCCGCGTTACGCACGCGAAGTAAGTTCGTTTCTTCGCATCCTTGACAGCGTTGTTCAGGAAACCAACCGCGCAGTAGAGAAACGCAACTCGGTTCTTCCTAATGTTGAAGGTGAAAAGGAAACTCTGCGCTCTGCCTTACGTCAGGCAATTAAGGAATTTGGCGCAAAATAAGTGAATTCGTGACATGATGCATCAATCGCGGGCGAAGCCGGGCGAAGTAACGAGTCCGATCCCCATGTCGCAGGGTAATTGTCTGGCGGCGTTCGACGGAACGACGAACTTCTGACCGCTTCGCTTCGTATTCCTTGCTGAGGAAAAATAAAAATGAATTTTCGCCGATGGATGGCGCCTGCCACCGCTGCATTGACGCTGATGGGGGTTTGCGCCATCACTGTGGGAAATGTCGCTCCTGCCAGCGCACAGACCGTAGTCAAGACCGACCCCGCAGGACTCAAGAAGGCGCTTGCCGGTTATAAGGGCAAAGTAGTCGTCGTCAACTTTTGGGCTACCTGGTGCGGGCCTTGTGTGGCTGAGTTTCCCTCGCTGGTCAAGCTTTACAATAATTATCGGAGCAAGGGCCTGGAATTCATGCCCATCTCCGCCGACGACCCGAGCGAAATCGCCAAGGTCAAGACGTTTCTGGGAAAAAATGGCGTTCAGAAGGGATGGCTCAGTTCCTCGGAAGATGTCAGCGGTCTGTTGAAGACCTTTGAACCCACTCTGCGCGATGATTCTTCGGTAGCGATTCCGATCACCTATTTTCTGGACAGGAATGGCAAAGTCATCAAGAAGATAGTGGGCGGACAGGAGTATGCCGACTTTGAAAAAGTCGCCCAGTCCGCCCTGGCGAAGAAGTAACAGTTAACGATCCAGATGGAGGGCGTTAGCCCAACGCCTGCGGAAATACCCCTTCGTTGAGCATTGAGACGAAGGGGGAATCCTCAATCGTCAACGGCATATCTATACGCCCCCGGCGACGTGCGGATTCGTAGGTTGCAAAGATGATTTCCGTCGTCGGGAACGCATTCGAAACATCCAGAAGCGGGGTTGCGCCCGTTTCGAGTGCGTTCACCAAATCCTGAATCCCCAGCGCAATCGCGCTATCCGCATGAATCCCACCACCACCGTCTTCGATGGGTTGGAACTCGGTATCTCCGTTGCGTCGCAGACGAACGTTGGGAGCATCGTTGTGGATTTCGAGGACGCCTTCGGTTCCCAGCAGACGGTTCTCACACCCCATAATCTTATGCGCGTCATCCCCTGCCAGAAGCAAGCCGGTGACCCCATTGGCGAATTCCATTAAAGACATCGCCTGCGTGTCCATCGGCACCCGAAAAACCGTCTTGGGGCGGCGGGCGTCCACCTGCCCCATTACCCACACCGCCGGCGACTCATCATTGTAGAACAGGAACATATTCAGCCAATGCGTCCCCCAGTCCAGCATATCGCCGCAGGCGCCTTCGATTCGCACTAACTTGCCAATAGCCCCTTCTTTGATCAATCGATGCGCCGTCTGAAACGGGTTATTGAATCGTCGCTGATGGTTGAATGTGAGTTGGACGTCATGCGTCTTGCAGACTTCCGCCATACGCTTCGCCTCGCCGAACGTTCCTGCCATCGGCTTTTCGCAATGGATCGCTTTGACACCAGATTCCGCCGCCGCGATCACCATCGCCGAATGCAATTCAGGAATCGTGCAGACGGAAACGATATCCGGCTTCGCTTCGCGTAACATCTCATGGTAATCGGTGTAAATCGCCGCCGCGCCGCCAGTATGTTCCTGTCCGAACTGCTCCGCATTCTCGCGCACGATGTCCGCAATAGCCGTAATAGTGCATTTCCCGGTGGTCGCGTACCCCGCCGCATGCAGGTGCGCCATACCGAAACCGGTAGCGCCCGCCTGATTTCGGGGTCGTCCCGCGCCTATAATTCCAACTGAATAGTTCGTCATTGTTCTATCGCATCCTCTTCCAGATTAATGATCACAGTCTAACCATTCACCGCAAAGTAATAGTCTCCCTCCTGAATTTCTATTCCCTTCGTTCATTTTCAGGAATCACAGGGGAAGAGTTGGATGTTTCCAGATCAAACAGTGGCGATAGAAGAAACAGCGACGAGCGGTTCCATTCAGGAACGGGACACCCGACACAAGATCATCGCCGATGCTTCATCAAATCCAGGTTTTACGAATGGAATCCATCGTTTCCATAATCGCAACCGTCTCATGCAGGGGCATGATGGGGCTTTCTTTTTCCCCGGCGCGGAGACAACGCATTACCTCGCTTGCCTCATAGTTGTAGCCGTTGCCTGTTACCGGACGGGTGATGACCGTTTCGCCAGAACCCATGATTTTTTTGGCGGCCCGGTACAGCGTCACGGCGGCAGGATTCTGTTTTAGACGCGATGCCAAACCGCCGCCGCCATTGTTTGCCTTACTATTTTCCGGTTGCGGTTGTTCATAGGACAATAGACGCAAGTGGGCGGGGGAGAAGAAAGGTTCGGTCAGGGTAAGCCGTCCCTGCGTCCCCATAATCGTCGCGGCATTGGTGGAACGAACGCCCAGAGAGGAGTACACCTGCGCGATTTTTCCGTCGGGATACGTCAGCGTATAAACGGACTGCTCATCTACTCCTGTCGGAGCCATTCCCGCCGCCCCGGAAACGCCGGACGGTCGCCCAAATAGAAAATAGGCAAGGGAAATACCGTAAACGCCCCGGTCAAGTAGGGCCCCGCCGCCCAATTCCCGGTTAAAGAAGCGACTTTCTGGATCATACGGAGTGGGATAACCAAAATCAGCCAGTAGCGCGCGCGGTTCGCCAATCGCGCCGCGCTTTATCTGTTCTCGCGCTTCCAGTATCAGGGGCATGAAGCGCATCCACATCGCTTCCATGCAGAAAACGCCCTTTTCACGCGCCCGGGTCATGACTTCGCGCGCCTCCGCCGCATCGACGGTAAAAGGTTTTTCACAGAGAACGGGTTTGCCAGCATCCAGACAGAGCAAACAGTCGTCTTTATGCCGATGATGTGGCGTCGCTATATACACCGCATCGATTTCCCGATCCGACACCAGCGCCGCATAATCGCCGTAGCCGCGCACTGCCCCGACCTCGCGGGCGAATCGATCCGCTTTTTCCTGCGTCCGTGAAGCGACCGCCTGTAATTTTGCGTCCGGAAGAACTTTCAGTCCTTCGGCGAATCCGCGTGCGATCCCACCTGTCCCCAGAATGCCCCAACGAATTGTCTGCGCCATGTCTTTCGCCCTTCTTTCGCTCTTCTATCGCCTTTTATGTTTCTATTATGTTTCTATTGTAACGCGGAAAGACAACCTGAGAGAAGATCATTACACCTGACAACCGTCTCCACTGGCTAACCCCGATGAATGTTGCATTACCCGCTATTCATCCATATTACATCTTTACGAACCTTTACAATATAATAATAGACTTATAAACTAAGAACTCACATTTATCAACTTTAAAAATGCATTCTGTTTAAAATCGATTCATTTGAGGTGTAATGGTTATCGGGCTTCAAAGTATTCCATCTTGAAAATCCCAAAAATCGCTTTCGCAGATTTGTAAATCTTCAAGATTAGTTTTACACAGTAAGAAAGCGATAATTTACAATGTTAAGGAACATGAGTTATGATTCGTCTCTCCCCCTCGAAATGGTCGCTCTTCGCCGCCATCCTCACCCTCGGCGCGATCACTCCCACCGTCCATGCAGCAGACCCTGTCGTTAATGGCGGATTTGAAACCGGGACATTTAACCCGGATTGGACGATTAACCCATCCTCTCTGGTAACAGCCGCCACGACAGGTGGACTTTTAGGAAATTCCTACGAGGGTACGCGCTTCGCCGCATTAACTACTCCTGCAGTGGGTGCGGTCATAACCGGCTTAGACAAAAATTCAACCGACACTGCGCTTGGTCTAACAGCGGGAAGTATTAACTCGAACTTTTCTAACTACAACCACGGCGTGGTCATCACGCAGGATATTACGGTCTCCGGCGGTTCGCAGTTGTTATTTGCCTATAAGTTTTCCACTCTGGAAACTACAATTCCCATTGTTCGTCCATCACTAAGGAACGATGCAGCCTTCGTGAGCATCACAGGGCCAGGAACTAATGCTATCTTTGCTCTTGCATCTGTCAATCAAGTTGGCGCTTTGGGAACCACAGCATGGCTCACTGATAAGCCTTACACGTTCACAGCGGATGGCACGTACAAGATCGGATTCGGAGTATTTAACTCCAATGACAATATACTTCCTTCGACCCTGCGTATTGATGCGGTTTCGGTCGTGCCGGAACCCGGCGTCGTCGCCTTTGGCGTTCTTGCCGCCGGTTCGGTACTCGGGCTGATCGCTCGCCGCCGACGCAACTAGTCTCCCTGGAATAAAACCAAAAAGCGCCAGTCGATGCCCTTCAGAGGGTATTGACCGGCGCTTTTTTCGTTATGGCAACCGCTTTCTTATCTGCCCTTGATCGCCCCGAAAGTCATGCCGCGCAGGAGATGCTCACGCATCAGGAACGTAAACGCCGCTGCCGGAATGACAAAGACAATGGCGCGAGCGGCGATTTTCTGCCATTCCACCGCGCCGCCACCCAGAACCGCCGTGATTGAAGGCGGTGCAGTCAACAGTTGCCCGGTGGAAAGGAACTGCGCGAAGGCATACTCGTTCCAGGCGTTCAGGAAACAGAATACGGCAGTCGCCGCCATGCCGGGGACGATCAGTGGAAGGCAGGTCTTGAAGAATGCTTGCAGTCGCGTATACCGATCCAACAATGCCGCTTCTTCGTACTCAGGCGGCACATCATCCGTGAACCCCTTCATCAACCAGGTCGCAAAAGCTACATTGACCGTGGTGTAGAGCAGGATCAAACCTGCATACGTATTGAGCAGACCGATAGACCGGAACATCAGGAAGATCGGCACAGCGACGACCACAGGGGGAAGCATGCGCGTCGACAGGATGAAAAAGAGCGCATCGTTCTTCGCCTTGATTCGGAAACGCGAGAACGCATATGCGGCAAGCGTCCCCAATCCCACCGACAGGACGGTCGTCACCACGCCAATCACAAGACTGCCCAGCAGTTGACCAGGGAACGCCTTCGCCGACGACGAATTCGGGTGAATCAATTCCGCATAATTTTCAAACGTGGGCGTAAAGAAGAAGGTCGGCGGCGTGGTGTTGACCAGACTATATGGCTTGAAAGACGTCGAAATGATCCAGTAGAGCGGTAGCAGATACAGGATGAGGGCGATAGTCAGCAATATAAAAGAGATTGTCGGGCGGACGGCGCGGGGCAGGCGGAAGGCCAGAAACCCAATTACCGCCGCAATCCCCAGAATCGTCAGCATGGGAATGCCGCCGACGCCCCAGAGTAAGGCGACCACAGCAATAGTTCCGGCAAGCGGCCCATATTTTCGCGCTATATCGCCCAAAGGCGAATCGACGCCCGCCGTAAAGACCGGCGTTGCATCTGGCGTCGTTTCCCCTTTGATCCGCGCCATCAGCATCAGGTACAAATTCGTCAACCCGATAATGACCAGTAGAACGATATAGGCAAGCGCACACGATTCGCCCGTATTCCAGTTACGAAGCGCCTCCCGGAACACCTGAATCGATACAGTTTCCGCGCTATTCGCCGTTCCGCCCGCCGTCATGATCCATGCGAGGTCGAACATCTTGAACGAGTCCAGTGTTCGGAAAAGCAATGCGACCATCAACAGCGGCGCAATGACCGGGAGCGTAATGAAGCGAAATTTGAACCACTCGGACGCTCGGTCGACGCTCGCCGCTTCATAGAGCGTCGTCGGTACGGATGATAACCCCGCCAGCGCAATTAGCATCACGAATGGCGACCACATCCACGTATCCGCGATCACCACCGACCAGAGCGCATGGTCTTTATCGAACCACTGGATCGGTTGCCCGCCCGGCAGAAGACCCACTGATCCGAGCAGATAGTTGACCAGTCCGTAGGAAGGATCCAACAGGTATTTCCAGAACAGCCCGACCACCGCAGTCGAAAGCATCATGGGCAAGAGGAAAAGCGTTGTGACAATCCCCTTCGCCTTGAAGGAGCGATTCAAGAGTACCGCCAGCCCAAACCCGACGAGCAGTTGGAGCCCGACCGCCAGAATCACAAACTTTGCGGTGACCTGAAACGCCTGCCAGACTTCCGCCCGACCGAGCATTTCATGGTAGTTGGCGTTCCCGATCCAGACGGGCGCCGCCTTGGAATCGGCTTTGTACTTACAGAATGACAGGTACAACGACCAGAACAGCGGGAACAGGTTCATCGCGACCAGCAGGAGAATCGTCGGCAACAGGAACCAGTTCGCCACGGCGCGGTCTGAAATCCCACGCTTTACGGGTGGCGTCTGCTGTTCACGGGAAATGGGAGCAATCTTATCGAGAGTAACGGACATCGCCTCATTATACTCCGCACACCCCTCGTTTCCCTCCGCAGTCAGGGCTATTCAGTTATTTTGTTATTGTGGGTAAACTATAGGCATGGCTATAGAAACGGTTCCTCCCTTAATGGATTTCTTGAAGCAAGTACCCGATTTTCGCAGTCGGCATGGCAGACGCTATCGCCTCGAAGCCAT
>CAIVZM010000004.1 GCA_903910385.1 uncultured Armatimonadota bacterium | reverse complement strand
TTGAGATGATCATGCCGGGTGACAACATCACGATTACGGCGGAGTTGATCAACCCGATTGCGATGGAAGAGGGTCTTCGCTTTGCGATCCGCGAAGGCGGGCACACGGTCGGAGCCGGAGTCGTAGCCAAAATTCTGGCGTAAATTACATAGCGGGGCGGTCTCGCGGAAACGCAGAGACGGCCCCGCTTCTTTGCGCCGGGACTTTTAAGCGGAGACGGCGAAGGAAAGAAATACAACAAGCATATGATGCGTAAAGACAAGGTAAGGATTCGGCTGCGAGCGTTCGATCATCGCGTTCTAGACCAGAGCGCAGAAAAGATCGTCGATACGGCGCGACGCACGGGCGCACGAATTTCCGGGCCGGTATTACTGCCGACCGAAAAGAAAATGTTCACCGTTCAGCGGAACGCGACGGTAGACAAAGAGTCCATGGAATATTTTGAAATGCGGACGCACAAGCGCCTGATTGATATTCTTAGCCCCGGCCCGAAAACCATCGACGCCCTGATGCGACTGGATTTGCCCAGTGGCGTCGATATTGAGATCAAGCTTTAATTTTGCGCTTTTCTCACCAGTTCGAAAAAGAAAACCCGCGTCACGCAAGGGAATATTTTGCCCCCAGGTGCGCCGTGGAGGATGAAAGATGTCGGTAAAAGGGATTCTCGGCCTGAAGGTCGGGATGACGCAGATTTTTGATCCGGAAGGCAAAGTCGTTCCGGTAACGGTGGTGGCGGTTGAACCGAATGTGGTTTCCCAGATTCGCACCGTCGATAACGATGGCTATTCGGCGGCGCAATTGGCGTTCGACGATATTTCTGTCTATCGTCTGAACCGCCCGGAGCAGGGTCACCTGGCGAAAGCCGGTGTTCAACCCAAGCGGTATCTGCGCGAAGTGGAGATCGAAGCGGGTTCGACCGTTGCGGTCGGCGATGAGTTCGGTCCCGATCTGTTTAAGGAAGGCGAAAAGCTTCGCGTTACCGGAATCAGCAAGGGTAAGGGCTTCGCGGGCGGCGTCAAGCGCTATCACTTCCACGGTGGCGATCAGACGCACGGTTCCATGGTGCACCGCAAGCCGCAATCCGGCGGCGCAACCGATGCCGCACGTACTTTCAAGGGTACGCGCAAGCCGGGTCACATGGGAGACGAAACGGTGACGCAGACTGGTCTGCGCGTCGTACAGGTCGATACCGACAGGCACATTATCCTGATCAAGGGAGCGGTTCCCGGCGCAAACGGCGGTCTGCTGTTACTGCGCAAGCCCGCTCGCGCCGAGAAGGTCAAAGTCCGCGTGGAAACGGTTCGATCTTCCAAGAAGAAATAATCATTTTTGTGCATCGTTACGCAATCACGATGTACGAAATGTCATGCTCATCGCATGACCTAATAGCGGATTGCCTCACAGTCCGCGCCCGTGCGAATGCCATTCCTCATGGCAGTCATGTATACGGGCCTGTTACTACTGACGGAGAAAAATTATGCCTACCGTGGCGATAAAAACGAAGGGCGGCGCGTCAGCCGGGGAAATCGCTTTGTCCGAACGTGTTTTCGGAGCTAAAGTGAATATCCCGCTGATGCATCAGGCCGTCAAAGCGGAATTAGAAAATTCCCGACAGGACACGCGTAATGCGCCCGGTCGTGGAGATATGTTGGGGGGCGGTAAGAAACCGTTCAAGCAAAAAGGCACCGGACGCGCCCGACAGGGCTCTACCGTTGCGCCTCACTGGCGCAAAGGTGGGGCTGCACACGGTCCGCATCCTCGTGACCTCGGTCATGCGCTTCCTAAAAAGATGCGCCGTGCTGCTATTCGCGCTGCGCTTTCCGCCAAACTGGCGGATGGGGAACTGATTGTCGTAGACGCTTTCCCGCTGGATGGCGCCATCTCTACCAAGACTGCCGCAACCTTTATCAGGGAAGTCGCGCCGACTGCGAAGAAATCGCTGGTCATTATCGAATCGGGAGATGACTCGGTGCATAAATCGCTCCGAAATATCGCCAACGTCACCATTCGCACCGCGCCGGTCTTCTCGACGCGAGACGTGATTGATGGCGGCGTGATCATCATCACCCGCGCCGCCGCAGAAAAAGTGGACGCCCAGTGGAACGACGGTAAGCCGTCCACCGCTATTAGCGCCGCTGAATCCGTGACGGAAGCGACGCCAGAACTGGGAGGGGGCGAATAATGCCGCAACTTTACGATGTTATTGTGCGCCCGGTCATTACCGAGAAGGCGCTCGCGGAAAACAGTCAGCGACGCTATGTTTTCGTCGTCCATAAAGACGCCAACAAGATTCAGGTCAAGGAAGCGGTGGAGAAGCTCTTCACCGGCGCCGAAGGTCAGCCTCTGAAAGTCATCGCCGTCAACACTCTTCGCGTCAAAGGCGAAGTCAAGCGGTTCCGAACGATGAAGAAGATGAGCGTGGGACGGACGCCTGATTATAAGAAGGCTGTCGTGACGCTCGCTGAAGGGCAGAGCATCACCCTCTTTGAAGGCGTGTAAAGGAACGGAGTAAGAAAATGCCAATTCGACAGTATAAGCCAGTCACTCCGGGCCGACGGTTCATGGCGATTCCCACCTATGAGGAAATCACCAAGGGCAAGCCCGAGAAGAGCCTGTTAGAACCGCTCAAGAAGCATGCGGGACGAAACAATCAGGGACGCATCACCTGTAACAACCACAGTGGCGGTAACAAGCGCATGTACCGCATCATTGACTTCCGCCGCGACAAAGACGGAATCATCGCTGAAGTGGCCGCCATTGAGTATGATCCGAACCGCACCTCGCGTATCGCACTTTTGCAGTACGCTGATGGCGAGAAGCGCTATATCCTCGCTCCGGTAGGTCTGAAAGTCGGCGACAAAATCAGTAGCGGAACCGGATCGGATATCAAGCCGGGAAACACGCTTTCCCTCCGCGAGATTCCGGTTGGTACCGTTGTTCACAATGTGGAACTGTATCCTGGTCGTGGCGGACAGATGGTTCGCTCGGCGGGAGCGGGAGCGCAGTTGATGGGCAAGGGTAGCGAATCGGACAAGTATGCTCTGCTTCGTCTTCCTTCCGGTGAAATGCGCCGCGTGCTTGCCACGTGCCGCGCTACCATCGGTCAGGTTGGCAACCTCGAGCATGAGAACGAGTCGCTTGGTAAAGCGGGCAAGTCTCGCTGGAAGGGTCGCCACCCCCACAACCGAGGCGTCGTTATGTCCCCGCGTGACCACCCGCACGGTGGTGGCGAAGGTAAATCGCCGGTTGGTCGTAAGAAGGGCCCTGTCTCTGCGACGGGCGTCCTTGCAATCGGCTTCAAGACCCGACGCAACAAGTCAACGCAGAAGTTCATCGTCAAACGACGAGGGAAATAGTAATTGTTTGTTTGTGAGAATGCTCTTTTCACAGACAGGCGGAGAAATAAACTATGGGACGCTCATTAAAGAAGGGGCCGTTTGCGGACCCCAAACTTTTAGAGAAGGTCGAGGCGATGAACGTCAAGAACGAGAAGCGTATCATCAAGACGTGGTCACGCCGCTCAACGATCTTCCCGCAATTTATCGGGCATACGCTTGCCGTGCATGATGGACGCAAGCACGTTCCGGTGTTTATCACTGAGAACATGGTCGGGCATAAACTGGGCGAATTCGCTATTACCAAGACCTTCAAAGGTCATGCGGGCGGAACTGGTCAGTCGAGCAAGGTTCGCAAGTAAGGGGCTGTAGATTAATGGAACAGAATGAAGCGACAGCCACAGCCCGTTTTGTGCGGATCGCTCCGCGCAAGGTCAAGCTCGTGATGGACGCAATACGGGGAAAATATGTGCATGAAGCGTTGGACTTACTCAAGTTCACGCCCAATCATGCCGCTGCTGAAATAGCCAAGGTGATTTCGTCGGCGACGGCGAACGCCTCCAATAACCACGGTATCGAGAGCGAATACATGAAAGTGGTTCGCTGCTGGGTGGATGGCGGCCCGACCATGAAGCGGGTTCGCGCTCGCGCTCAGGGTCGCGCCTACCGTATCTTGAAGCGGACCAGCCATATCACGGTGGTAGTCGAAGGGGCGGAAGCGCCGACTACGACACGACCGCGAGAGGCAGCTATCAAGAACAAGCGACGTGAGCCGCTTCGCGCACCACTGAAGACGCCTATCCTCGCGGTTGCGCCGGTCGATGAAACCGCTCCAGTGGAAGAGACGATTCCGATGGAAGCGGCAACGGTGACGGAAACGCCGCAAGAAGCAACCCCGGTTGACGCGAATGTAGCGCCAGAAAGCGGCGCTCCTGCGGAAACCCCTGCGCCTGAACAGGAAACGAAGGCCGAGTAAGGAAAACTATGGGACAGAAAATACATCCAATCGGGTTCCGCATCGGCGTTAACCGTGACCCGGACAGCAAGTGGTACGCCGACAAAAATTACCCGAAGTTTCTTCTGGAAGACTTCACCATTCGCAAGATGGTCCAGAAGCGCAAGGGCTGGGACAATGCCGCCATTGCTAAAGTGGAAATCGAGCGACAGGCGAATCAGATCAAGGTCACGCTACACACCGCCAAGCCGGGAGTAATCATCGGACGTGGCGGAGCGGGTATTGATCTGTTAAAGGCAGACCTGGAGAAGTACACTGGTAAGACGGTTCATGTGAATGTTGCCGAGATTCGTCATCTTGAATCTAACGCTCAACTGGTTGCGGAGTCTATCTCACAGCAGATTGAAAAGCGTATCGGCTACAAGCGAGCAATGCGTCAGGCGGTTACCCGCGCCATGAAACTGGGAGTCCGTGGCATCCGCTGTCAGGTCTCTGGTCGACTGGGCGGCGCGGAAATGGCTCGTCGCGAACAGGATCGACAGGGGAAAATCCCGCTCCAGACCCTCCGCGCCGATATCGACTATGGATTTGACGAAGCTCTGACCCAGTACGGTCATATCGGAGTCAAGGTCTGGATCTACAAGGGAGATATCCTTCCCGGCGCTCGACGACAGGCGGAACCGCCTGCGCCGCGTCAGGAACGCAACGACCGGCGTGATCGCCGCGATCGTGGCGGACGCGATGGTCGCGATGGCGAACGAAGCTATGGTCGTGACGGCGGCGGTCGAGATGGCGGCGGTCGTGACGGCGGCGGTCGAGATGGTGGCGGTGGTCGTCCTGGTGGCGGCGGCGGTTACGGCGGTGGCGGTGGTCGTCCTGGTGGCGGCGGCGGTTACGGCGGTGGCGGTGGTCGTCCTGGTGGCGGCGGTGGTCGGCCCGGCGGCGCTGGGGCGACTGGTGGCGGCGATCGTGGAAGCGGTGGCGGTCAGTATACGGGCGGCGGTAGCTATACGACGGCTCCTGCACCGCAGGAAGGGAAAGAATAAATGCCTCTTCTCCAACCAAAACGAGTTAAGTATCGGCGAATGCATCGTGGACACCGACGTGGTAAGGCGTCCGGCGGCACGGCGATCAACTTCGGTGACTTCGCACTGGTCGCGTTGGAATCGTGCTGGATGACCGCGAATCAAATTGAAGCGGCTCGTATCGCGATGACCCGAAAAATCAAGCGCGGTGGAAAAATCTGGATTCGCGTCTTCCCAGACAAGTCCTACACCAAGAAGCCTGCTGAAACCCGCATGGGTTCCGGTAAGGGTGCGCCGGAAGGCTGGGTAGCGGTCGTGAAACCGGGGCGGATCCTGTTCGAAATGAACGGAGTTTCGGAAGAACTGGCGCGAGAAGCGATGCGACTCGCCGCGTTCAAATTGCCGATTTCCACCAAGTTCATCACCCGTAAGGATCAGGATGCGATGAAGGCTACGGCGTCAGGTAAAAATGACATCGTAGTGGATGTGGAAGATGATGAAGACGGCGAAGAGATCGTCGAAGTCATCGAAGTAATAGGCGACGGCGATGAAGGAATGGCGGAAGCCGAAGCATCGTCTGACGCCACTACCGAATCGTCGGCGTCCGCCGACGCAGAATAAGAGCGGAGCGTATCATGGCGAATAACAAATTGGCCAAGGCCGAGCGTCAGGAACTGTCCGCATTAGATGCGGCGGGACTGAATGCGGCTTTGGACGAAACCCAGAAAAAACAGTGGACGGACCGCTTCGCACTCGGCAAGCGTCAATTGAACGACACGGCGGAACTGCGGAACGCGCGCAAGCGCATCGCCCGCATCAAGACGTTTCAAAATCAACTGATGCAACAGGAGGCGAAGGGGTAAACTATGGCGGAATTGACATCAACAGAACAGGCGGCTCAAACGCGTGGATATCGTAAGACCCGTGTAGGCGTCGTTTCTTCCGACAAGATGGAAAAGACCATCATTGTCTCGGTAATGACCCTCAAGCAGCACCCGCTGTACGGTCGTACGGTCAAGCGTACTACCCGTCTGAAGGCGCATGATGAAAACAACGAAAGCGGAGTAGGCGATACCGTAGAAATCATGGAATGCCGACCGCTTTCGAAGGAAAAGAACTGGCGCCTCGTTCGAGTAATTGAGAAGGCGAAGTAATTTAGAGCGTTTCTGGATTTCGGGTCTTGCAACTCTGGCGCGTTCAGGGGAAGTAAATATCTGAAATCCCGATTGCTACTCACGTCGCGATAGCGATAAGCGCGTGGGCGTTCCGACGCCGCACCGCTAAGGAAAACAATGATTCAAAGTTATACCCGCATGAAAGCGGCGGATAATAGTGGGGCGCGAACGTTACTTGTTATTCGCGTCCTCAAGGGAAGCAACGGTAAGGTCGGGACGGTTGGCGATGTGGTCGTTGCGGCGGTCAAGTCGGCGACCCCCGGCGCGAACGTCAAGAAGGGCGATGTCGTCAAGGCGGTCATCGTTCGTACGAAGCAGCCTATCAAGCGTCAGGACGGATCGACGTTGCGTTTCGATGAGAATGCGGCGGTCGTATTGAACAACAACTTGGAACCGCGCGGAACCCGCGTCTTTGGCCCGATTGCGCGTGAACTGCGCGATTCGGCGGTTTCCGGGGGCATGAAGATCGTATCGCTCGCCCCGGAGGTGCTGTAATCATGAGTAGTCATGCTAAACCCGCTCCGGTGGGAAAAATGTTCATCAAGACGGGTGACCGAGTTCAGATCATCTCCGGCAAAGATAAAGGCCGAGAAGGAATCGTAACTCGCGTCTATCCAGTGACTGGCAAAGTGGTCATTGATGGTCTGAATATTGTCATCAAGCACAAAAAGGGTCAACCCACGCCGACTAATCCGAATCCGGAAAGCGGCAAGGTGGAAGTTTCCGCCCCGATTCCGACCTGTAAGGTCGCTCTGCTGAATGCGGATGGCAAACCGACCCGTATTCGTATGCAGATCAACCCTGATGGAACCAAGACCCGCGTTGCCGTCAAGGGCGGGCAGGTAATTCCTGATCCGGAAAAGTAGAAATTAAAGGGTAACGTCATGCGTTACCCTTGTAATCTCAAAACACAAAACTATTAACCAGTCCTGTGCGCTGTCCCTGAGGCGGCGCGGCAGGTTTGAGCCTCGGTCAGAAATCGAGGCATACAAATGAGGAGCTTTAAAAGTGGCACGAAAAGATAAAGAACAGACGCCTGCCGTTGTCCCTGACAGCTACAATCCGCGCCTGAAAGAATTTTATAACGATAATGTGATTCCCGCTTTGATGAAGCGGTTTGCCTACACCAATATCATGCAGGCGCCGAAGATCGAAAAAGTGGTGATCAATATGGGTGTCGGGCAGGCGGGACAAACTGGTGGTGATCCGAAACTGCTGGAAAACGCCGTCAAGGACTTGACCGCGATTGCAGGACAGAAGCCTGTTGTCACCCGCGCCAAGAAATCCGTTGCGAACTTCCGCCTTCGTGAAGGCGCTCGCATCGGCGCGAAAGTGACTCTGCGCGGAACGACCATGTATGAATTCCTCGACCGGTTGTTCAATGTAGTTCTTCCCCGTGTCCGTGACTTTCAGGGTATCAACCCCAACTCTTTCGACGGTCGCGGCAACTTCGCGATGGGTATGAAAGAGCAGATCGTTTTCCCAGAAATCGTTTACGATCGGGTTGACAAACTACGTGGCATGGATATCATCATTGTCACCACCGCAAGCACGGACGAAGAAGCGCGGTATCTACTGGGACAGATGGGCCTGCCCTTCCGTGCTACGGCAAATCCGGCGCAGGGCGGCGCGACTCGCCTTCTGTTCGACTAATTTTGAGATTGCGCCTGAGCGCGCATCTGATACTCAGAAAACTCGAATGACTGTACAGGGGACTTCCTTCGGGAAGTCCCTTTTGTTTGACTGCAAACAGTTTCAGAATACAATTTATCCGTAATAGACTGACGTCAAAATAGGATATTTGAAGATCGAGGTTCAAGAAAGCGCCACCAAAACAGAATATGGAGTGTCATTGGAATATGGCTTTTGACTCCGAAGAGATCGTCCTCTATCCGATTAGCATTGCGGCGAGGAATGACGAAAGGAAACGGATACACCATGACAGTGGGCGACGTTAATGCCATTATTGCTGGCGTCACGATAACCGGTGCGACGCTGTGGGCGTCTATCGTCGGAATTAATGCGCTTTTCCCGGAACGGACGGAGCGGGCGACACGTGCGATCCGTGAGCAACCTGGGAGGACTTTCGGAGTCGGATTTGTCTCAGGTCTGATTGCTGGGGCTCTGGGGATCGCCTTGCTGAACAGCGGAAATGGTCTGTTACAGTTGTTTGGATGGGTTGCGTTGCTGGCGCTGGGCGTACTGGCGACCATTGGTTCGGCGGGAATCGCGTCTCTACTTGCGGATAAGGTCACTCCTTTGGATACACGCCTATCGCGTCTCGGCTCTATCGGTCGCGCGGCGGCGTTCATGGTGGCATCCGGCTTTGTACCTTTCATTGGCTGGCTTGGGTTCTTCCCGATGCTTTTTCTAATGTCGCTCGGTGCGGGCTTTCGTGCACTGACAGAGAAAAAGCTGTATTCACAACCAGCGCAGGTTACGGATTCAGTTGTTGATTCCGTAACCTGAATAAAAGAGCCATTCACTGGAACCTCTTCTACTTGAAGTTTTTGAGAAAGGGCTTAATCCCATGCCTCGCCTCTCTCGGCGGATTTATCTGACAGCGGGCGCCGCCATCGTAGTGGCGGGGGTATCCGGATGCTCCGAAGTCGCCCGGCGGGTAGCTCCGGCGCGTCATATGGGCAAAATTCCTCCGCTCCCGTCTACGGGCGACCTGTCACCGGCAGTGCGAGTTCTGAACCGCGCAGCATTCGGACCTTCGCCGGGTGATGTGGCTCAGGTGACGAAAACCGGAATCGCCGCATGGATAGAGCGACAACTGGACGCTCCGCTCGGGCCGGAAACGGACGAAAGCGAAGTCTGGCAGATGCGTCTTCGCCTCCGCAATATCGATGTCCTGCATAACGAAAGTTACGATCTTCTGGACTGGCAAGGCGATGAAGTTCGCGCTCAGCTTCAACAGGCTGCCTTGCTCCGGGCGGTGTATTCGCCGCATCAATTGCGCGAGAGGATGGTGGATTTCTGGAGTAACCACTTCAATATCTACGCTCGCAAGAAAGTCGGGGGCAACGATTCCAGTCCAGAACTGGTGGAAGTTTACGCCGCTCGAGATAATGCAAACGTCATCCGCTCCCATGCACTCGGGACATTCCCGCAGATGCTTCAGCAATCGGCGCGTAGCCCGGCGATGCTGGGATATCTCGACAACCAGCTGAACAAAAAAGGCGTCGCCAACGAAAACTACGCTCGCGAGTTGATGGAATTGCACACGTTGGGCGTCGACGGTGGGTATACGCAAAAAGATGTTCAGGAGCTGGCGCGGTGTCTGACAGGATGGACTGTGGAAGATCGTTTCCTCAGAAACCGGGGAACCTTCCTGTATGACGACACCCTGCATGATGATGGCGAAAAAGTGGTTCTGGGCGTACGTTTTCCGGCGGGCGAAGGTGAACGAGACGGTATAAAGGCGCTCGATCTCCTCGCTCGCCATCCCTCGTGCGCTCATTTCATCAGCAAAAAACTCGTCCGGTACTTTCACGGCATGGAAGATGAAGTGCTGATACGGGAAACGGCGGAAATCTATCGAAAGACCGGCGGTGAAATCAAGCCGATGGTCGCGCATCTGCTCAATTCTCCAGCGTTGATTTCCTCTCCGCCTATCATGAAACGCCCCTTTGACTTTGTGGTATCCACGCTTCGAGCGACCAATGCGGAAACGGATGGCAAGTCGGGCGTCATGGAGCATCTGGAAAAGATGGGGCAGTCTCTCTTTCAGTGGCCGATGCCGGACGGATACCCGGACAAGACGGCTTCCTGGACCGGTTCGCTTCTGGCGCGTTGGAACTTTGCACTCGCGCTATCGCAAAACAATGTCAAAGGAACGTCCATTGATTTTGGCGCTGACAGTAGTCCGGAGGGGCTTGTACAACGTCTTTTGGGACGCCGTCCCGATGATCCTGTCCTAGCCGATCTTCTTGAAGCGGTTCGTAACGTGGCTCCGGCGGATCGCGTTGCATTAATGCTGGCATCCCCCATCTTTCAGTGGCGGTAACCTGCATCTATTCATAGTTCTATGACCACTGTTTCAATGTTAGTTCGATAGAAAATGCAATCTGATGAAAGAAAATTTGTGGAGTTTTTGTGACGGCGATGGCAACGTGAGCGGCGCTGCATCACGACCTATCTTAACGCGGCGGCAGGCGATTCAGGGGGGTCTCGTCACAGTAATCTCCTCCTACCTGGGCGCTTCCTCATTGACCGAGGTCGCATTCGCGTCGCCGGGTTCAGAATCCGAGCGTGATCTTCTCGTCGTCTTGTTTCTACGTGGGGCGGCGGATGGTCTTTCCATTGTGGCGCCCTACGGCGAAGACGATTATTATCGTTTGCGTCCGACTCTAGGGTTGGCGAAACCTGCGGGGAAAAAGCAGCCCGCCGCAGGACGGCTTAGCGATCTGAACGGCTTTTTTGGTTTGCATCCGGCTTTGGATGGTCTGTATCCGTACTACGAACAGGGAATGATGGCGGCGGTGCATGCGGTAGGGTCTTTCGATCGTTCGCGTTCGCATTTCGAAGCGATGATGACTATGGAACGAGGCGCCCCCGATCAGAAAGGGAAAGACCCCTCCGGCTGGCTGGCGCGGTTTCTGAATGCGGTTCCGACGGCGAACCCGACGCCTCTCCGCGCTGTCGCTTTCAATACTGTCACGCCGGATAGCTTGAGAGGCGCAACTGCGGTGACGACGATCCCATCCCTGAATGATTACCGACTCGATCTTCCGAAACCGGATATGAAGAAGCACGGCGCGACCGTCGGGACGAAAGCTATCAATACCGCGCTTACCGCGCTGTATGGGAAAGGCGATGACGAAGTGACCCGTTCCGGGCGAGCTACCCTGACTGTTTTGGAGACATTGCGACGCTCTGATCCTGCCAGCTATAAGCCTGCTAATGGCGCGAAGTACCCTGAAACAGGTCTGGGATCAGGTCTGAGGCAGGTCGCTTTTCTTCGGCGACAAAATCTCGGTCTGGAAGTTGCGTGCCTTGATAGAGGCGGATGGGACACCCATGTCGGACAAGGAGGCGCAGTCGGTTGGTTGGCGTTGCAATTGAAGGATGTGGGGGATTCGCTGGCGGCTTTCGCAAAAGACCTTGGAAACGATGGACTGAAGCGCGTGACAATTGTCGTAATGACGGAATTTGGTCGACGCGCCCGTGAAAACTCCGGTTTGGGGACTGATCATGGTCGCGCTTCGGCGATGTTTTTGCTGGGTGGCGGCGTCCATGGCGGCAAAGTCTATGGTAAATGGCCGGGATTAAAATCGGAGAACATGGAAGATGGGATGGACTTGAAGGTCGCTACCGATTACCGGTGCATTCTGGCGGAAATGATCGCCAAGCGTCTCGGTGGAGGAAATAAGATCGCGGCGATTTTCCCGGACGGGAATATTCCGCCTCCGCTGGGTATTTTCAAGGGGTAGGTTCGCAGACCTCGCACTGCCTGAGGGTAAATTGGATGTTTCGGAAAGGCGCATGGGACGCCTTTTTGATTGAGGCGATATAATATCCGTATGGGCAGCGTTACCGGTCAAATCCCTCATCTTCTGTTTATTCTCGCGTTGTTTGCGGCATACGGCGTTGCAGTACGACGTGGCGTTTTGCGAGATATGGCGGTGTTATGGGTTGGGGCGGGGGTAGGTGTCGCTGCCGTTATCGCCACAATGACATACTGGTGGCCGCTGTACGAAAAGGGCGTTCTTCCTCTTTCCCTTTTTCTGTTCAACCCCTTCATCATGCTGATATGCTCTCTGTGGTGCGTTTATCTGGCGTATCGCGCACAGCGTGTTGAAGACATCGGGACTTTCAATATCGGTGACACCAAGGTGATTGTCAGAATCTGTCCTCCCAACCGCTTGCCGGAGGCGGACGCTCTCCTACTACCAACCAGCGTCACCCTGCGGTTCGCGGATGGCATTGCGGGACTGGTCGGTATGGCGACAGGTAAAGAGCCTGAGAACGAATCGCGGCCTCAGGGCCCGGTAGGTACGTTGAAGGTAGTTGCTGTAGGGCCGGGCGACTTGAAAGTGGAGAAAATTTATCTGGTCGCCGTCAGCGATTATCTGGAAAAGGTGAACGCAGGCGTTTTACAACGGGGTATCGAAGGCGCGGCTCTTGCCGCTCGGAAGGACAACCGCGAGTCGGTCGTTGTCCCGATAGCCGCTTTGCGAGGATTGAATCTGACGGAAACAGCACGTTCCATGGTTGCCGGGACGCTAAAACAACGTAAGGCGTTCGCCGAAATCGTCTTTGCCGCATTAAGCCCACGAGATGGCGCCGATCTTGTTGTAGAGGTCGCCCGTCAGGTAATGAAGCTTGAAGGCGAAGTAATAACCGCCACCCGGAAGATATGAATTTTATCGATGCCAGAGGAAAACTTATCTTTTGAAGATGTGCGTCACGACGCGGGAACAAAAGCGGGAATGGAAGAACAGGGAGAGAAAGATACGGCGGAAGCGTACTGCTTTCGGTGTAAATCAAAGAAGCCGGTCACTGCCGCAACGGAAACCCGAATGAAAAATGGGCGTATGGCATTGTCGGGGAGCTGTATTACCTGCGGCGCAAAAGTATTCAAGATTCTGGCAGAGGAGAGGCGACAGACACAGCATTTATGATTTACAATTTTCTCAAGAACGCCATCAAAACGGCGCAGATAATAGGCATCATCACCATGGTGGCTTCAACAGCGCATGCGAAACCCCTGGAATTGTTTGTATCGCCGAAAGGTAACGACGCATGGTCGGGGCTTAAGGCGGAACCCAACGGTCAGAATACGGATGGACCCTTCGCTACCCTGGAAAAAGCGCGTGATGTCGCCCGGGCAGCGAGAAGGGGAACTGCTCCTCCCAAAGACGGCGTTACCATCTATCTTCGCGGAGGGAAATATTTCCGTGAAACCTCTTTCACGCTGACCGCCGCTGACAGCGGTTCCGCGTCATCGCCCACCGTTTTCCGACCCTACAAAGACGAAACCGTTGATATCATTGGCGGGAAAGAACTGACCGGCTTCACGCCTGTGAGCGATCCCGCGATTCGAGAACGTCTTGATCCGGCAGCGCGAGATGCAGTACGTCAGATTGACCTCAAGACCATCGGCATTACCGATTATGGTCGCATGAACAATGGCGGTCAGGGGCGTCCTGATAATCCCGAAATGCCGGAATTGTTTGTCGGGACGGAGCGGATGGCGCTTGCCCGATGGCCCAATGGCGACCAGTGGGCGACAGTGAAAAGCGTCCCGGATAAAAGCGCGGGCAAATTCGCGTATGACGGCGACCGACCTTCGCGATGGAAGAATGCGGAGGACGCCTACCTGTATGGTTACTGGACGTTCGATTGGGCTGATTCGTATGAGAAAATAGCTTCCATCGATCCGGAACGACACGAGATCAATACGGGAGAACCTTACCCGGTCTACGGAATTACGGCGGGGAAACGCTGGTTTGCGCTGAATATTCTGGAAGAGTTGGACGCGCCAGGCGAGTGGTATCTTGATCGTAAGACGGGAATTCTCTACTTCTGGGCGCCGACAGAGAAATTGCCGAATCCGGTATTTTCCTTGGTAAAAGGTGGCCTCTTTTCCCTGGAAGGTGCGTCTTATATCACCATCCGGGATATGACACTGGAAAACGCCCGCGAAGATGGCGTCATCATTCGTGGCGGATCGGCGAATCGGGTTGCGGGATGCATCATACGAAATGTAGGGCGTTATGGCGTCTCCATTCTGGATGCGACAAACAGCGGCGTTCGCTCCTGTGATATCTATGAGACCGGATTGGGCGGCGTTACTCTGATCGGTGGCGATCGCAAAACCCTTACCTCCGGGAAACTCTACGCAGAAAACAACGAGTTCCATCATCTGGGGCGCTTGTTACGGACGTACAAACCTGCCGTCATGCTCGGTGGCGTTGGGGCGCTGGTTTCACACAACTATATTCATGATCTTCCCCATGCGGCTATTCAGGGCGGCGGGAACGATCATATCATCGAGTTCAACGAAATCACCCGCGTCTGCCAGGAAACCGGGGATGCCGGCGCATTCTACATGGGGCGAGATTTTACGCAACGGGGGAATATTGTCCGGCATAACTACTTCCACCATTTGCGCACCGGGGGACTGGACGGACAAACGGGTTTTACTGATGTCATGGCGGTTTATCTGGATGATTGTTTCAGCGGCGTTACCGTCTATGGCAATATCTTCATCAAGGCGGGGCGATCCGTCATGATTGGGGGTGGACGCGATAATATTGTCGAAAACAACATCATTCAGGAAGGCGCCCCCGCTATCCATGTCGATGCCCGCGCTAAAGGCTGGGCGGCGAATTTTTTTGATACGAAGGGTGGTTGGAATATACTTCAAGCCCTGTCAGAATACAATGTGTCCCAACCGCCGTACAGCGTTCGCTACCCTCAACTGGCAGGTCTTGCCAAAGACGATCCTGCTTTCCCCAAAGGCAATCGTGTCGAGAAGAACATCATTATCGGCGGAAAACCCTTCGAGTTGCAGGACAACCTGACCGAAGCGCAGGCGGGCGTTCAAAATAATCTGGTTCTTGATAGAGCGAATTTTCAGACCAATGACAAAGGCGAAATCACGCTCAAAGACACGAAGCAGTCGGAAAAAATCGGTTTCAAGCCTATTCCTGTCCGGAATATCGGACTTCAGAAGGATGAATATCGAAAGACGCTCCCTGCTAAAACGCCTTGACATCCTTATCTGATATCTAAATTCGAGAGTGGCGAAGCGAAAAGAGAGAATAACGGTTCGTCGCTCTCCAAAGGCGCCATTCTTCGCAATGAGTTCGGTTCGCCTCCGTCAGGCGCAAAGTATCTTCTCTATGATTGTTCGTCCGGTCAGCGGAAGCGATTGTCTTCGCTAAACCCTGTCGAACGGTGAAAGCGAAACGCATTGGGTAAAATCCTTGAGCAGTTACGCGAAGCGGCATCCTGGAGCGCTTCGCAAGTCCGTGTCGTTTTTCCGGATATCAACGGCGCTTCCTGTGGTAAAATCGTCCCCGTCAATAAGTTTCTAACTGCTTGCGAGTCAGGTTTTCGATTTTCGCGTTCGACCCTGTCACAGGATATCGAAGGACAGAATGTTGAACTTCCGGGTTTCTCGGCGCACGATGGCGATCCTGATCTGATCGGATACCCGTTACCAGAAACTTTTGTCATGCTTCCCTGGTCTGCAGGAACAGGTCAGGTCTTGCTCAATCTCATCGATCCCGCCACCGGCGCTTCGTTCCCGGAATACAGTCGGACGGTCTTGGAGCGTGTCGTTGAGCGATATGACGAGCGAGATATCCAGATTTCCGTCGCCATCGAACTCGAATTTTATCTGACCGCGCCGGAAGGTAGGCTTGCGGAAACCGGGCATCATGCCTTCCATATCGAACATCTGATCCGTTTCGGGCCGGTAATTGAAGAATTATTCCTTTCCACTAAGGCAATCGGATTGAATGTCGAGGCTATACATCACGAGTACGCACCCGGACAACTGGAAATCACTTTTTCCCCGATGGATCCGTTGACGATGGCGGACAGAACCTTCCTCTTTAAACAAATGGTGCGTGAAGTGGCGCGAAAACACGGCTATGGCGCTAACTTCCTCGCCCGACCGTTTAGCGAACATGCCGGGTCGGGAGCGCACGTACATATCAGCCTGTGGAATCGCGGACGTAACCTTTTCTGGTCGGAGGAGAAAGAATTTACGCCAGAATTACGCCGTTTTATTCAGGGACAGATGGCGTTTTCAAACGATCTGTTCGCGCTGTATTTTCCCAACCCGAATTCCTATCGACGGTTTTCTCCGGGAACCTATGTGCCGACTCGTGCTGATTGGCGAGAACAATCCCGCGATGTCGCTTTTCGTGTCCTTCGCAGCGCTGAAACGACAACCCGGGTCGAAAATCGGATAGCGGGAGCGGACGCCAATCCGTACCTGCTTCTTGCTGGAATTCTTGCCGCAGGGTTACCAGAGCCCACAAAAGAGGACAAAGAGCCAGTCGCTTTTCCCGAATCTCTCCCCGAGGCTCTTCGCGCCTTCGAGCAAAGCCGGTTTGCCAGCATGTATCTCAGCCCGGAGTTTGTTCAGCTTTTTTCCGCCGTGAAGCGGCAGGAAAATCAGAAATTTCAGAAAGTGATCACCGATTGGGAGCGTGAGGCATACGGCGCCTCCGTGTAAGGAAACACTGCTATAGCGCGGTATTGGCAGCATTAGATATCCTTTAGACCAGGCATTCGCAAGAAAGAAATGCGGATTTTTCCACAACCTCCCTTTGAGAGGAGGAACCGGTAGTTCTACGTACAATGTTAATAATGGTGGTCTAAGGTAACAACAGGAGTGATGAACGGAATGGACGCTCAGACTGAGAAGTCTATTACACCGCGAATTCTGGTCGTTGAGGACGACATTAATATATTGCGGCAGATCGAATTCAACTTGCAAACCAATGGTTACGGCGTCGAAACTGCAACCAACGGAGCGGACGCTTTGAAAGCGTTGCTCAACAGCAAGCCAGACTTATTGATTACTGACATCATGATGCCGGGTATGGACGGATACGAACTGGTAGCCGCCTTACGGGAAGATGAACAGCTTTCCGATTTGCCCGTTATCATGCTGACAGCAAAGACTCAGGACTCTGATGTTACTGAGGGATACAACAGCGGAACTGATTTGTATCTCACCAAGCCTTTCAATCCGACGGAACTGTTGCGCTTTGTTCGGCGCATCGTCGGTTAGGAAAGACAAGGTTCGGTTCGTGGGGCGAATCTTAAAACGCCTCCTGAAAATTTACGCTCAAGAATACTTGGGACATGACGCGAGGGACAGTATGCCAAAAATCGCCTTTGTCGGCGCCGCTCACATCCATACTCCGGGCTTTATCAATAGCATAAAAGGTCGTCCGGATTTTACCGTAAAATATGTCTGGGATCATGATCTCGCCCGTGCAGAAAAGAATGCCGCGGAGATTCCCGGAGCCAAAGCGACGCACGAACTAAATATGATCGCCAATGACGAAGAAGTGACGGCGGTCATCGTTTGCACCGAGACAAATCGCCACGAGGAGGTCGTCATTCCGCTTGCCGCCGCAAAGAAACATCTCTTTGTGGAGAAACCGCTTGGTTTTGCAGGTAAGGACGCTTATAGTATGGCAGCCGCCATAGAAAAAGCGGGCGTTCTGTATTCGACCGGATACTTCCAGCGAGGAGATGCCAAAAACAACTTCATCAAGAAGCAGATCGATGCAGGAGCCTTCGGTAAAATCACGCGCGTTCGCGGAAGCAACTGCCATTCCGGCGCTCTGGGGCGATGGTTCGATACCGATTGGCGCTGGATGGCGAACCCCAAAATCGCGGGTGTCGGCGCGTTCGGTGACCTCGGAACTCACGCACTGGATATCTTGCTCTGGTGGATGGGCGATGTCAAAAGCGTCACCGGACAATTAGATCCGGGAACCGCAGCATATGAAGGTTGCGACGAGACCGGGGAAGGCATTCTGCGCTTCGCCAATGGAACTATCGGCACTCTTGCCGCCGCATGGGACGATGTTGCAGACCCGGTATCCTATCTGATTTCGGGAACAAAAGGGTATGCCGCCGTCATCAACGGCCAACTCTATTTCAAGAGCGAACTGGTGGAAAACGCGAAGGAACTCGCAGTAACCGATCCCGGTTCGGGCAAGCCTGCAGGATTGGATGCATTTTTAGATGCAGTGCAGGGAAAAGAGGCGGTTCTGGTGGGCGTCCGTGAGGCCGCCTACCGGAGCGCCGTCATGGAAGCGATTTATACCGGCGCGCACAGCGGCAAATGGGTGACGCCGGAAAAGAAGTAGCTGACACAAAAGGAAATGGTAGGGAGGGGGGACAATCGCATCCCTCCCTATCCTCAGTAAGATACTGCTGTCCCGGCGCCCTCAGGTGCGAGAGTTCTCCTCGCTTTTCCCTCAGATGATAAAAGACCCGGATATAATCCGGTCAGCGTGTTCATGTCACGCTCGGTGATGATCCTCTGAGGCGATGTAATCGTCGAATACATCAGGTCGTTCTCGTTATCGCTGTGCCCCGCATCACTTTGTCCGATCATCCCCAGAGCATGACCGAATTCATGTGCGCAGGTCGCCGTCAGAAGATGACGCTGATCCGTAGATAAGGTGAACGTGGCTAATGTAATGACCGCTCGCGAAATTACGCCGTCACTACCCCACCATACCTGAGTATAGCCGAGACGGTTCAATTCCATCTCACCTGTATTGATTTCGATATCCGCGGTATCGGCGTTTTCCGTTACGTTATAACGAATCGCTCCGCCAGACGCCCTCATCCATTGATCCAGTCCATTCCTTATCAGGATCATATCGGCGTCACTGAGCGTGTGGCGATCAAAATGAACGTTCAGAGGGAAGTGATTCCAGTGATGGAAGGTAGGACGAAGGTAACCTGGTTGGAAACCGTCCGCCCCTTTCGATCGAGGCTGGTAGACGGCTCGTAACGTTACGCTTCCGTGACTGATCTGGGTAGGATCTACAGAGGGAGAGTTTGAGAACTCACCGCCATCAGACTCCCATTTAACGAAGGCGCGATCGCCATACGTTTGCGGAGCCGTAATCCGTCGCGCAACTGGAAGATTAGTGGGCAGACCGCTGTCTGGCGGAATCAGAATATAGGTTCCTATACCTGCGGACGTTTCCCAGAAGACCGGCAAATCTCCCCTTGTACCGGTAACGCCTGGCAGAAACCAGGAGGGAGTAGGTTGCGGAGTCGGCGAAGGAGTCGAAGAGGGCGTGGGCGTTGCGGTCGGTCGCACAATAGACGGCGAAGAGGTTTCGTTTCCGCCGCCGCAACCAATGCCGTAAATCAGTAACAGAAGAAGAATATATGCGCCGGTCGAAAGTAACAAAGTTTCACGGTGTTGGGGAAATCGCATCAATAGCTCTCTTCATAGAGTGTACTGGTCGTCAATGTGGGCGCTAGATTCTACCACGAATTCTAGCAGGAGAAATCCGCTACAGCCTGATAGGCAGGAAGCGAATGTTGATGCCCGTATCCCTGAATGCGCAATGCGACTGCGGCGGCGGCGAACCGTGCGCTCTCTATCGCCGATTTTCCCTGAAGGATACCCCACAGAAAAGCTCCGTGGAAAGTATCACCCGCTCCGCAGGTGTCCCGCACCGGGCGGACGGGATACGCAGATATCAAAACTGGTTCTTCGCCCTGAGTACCGATGACCGCTCCTTCCGATCCCAGAGTGACGCCCGCGACCCCGACTCCTGCCCGGAGAAATCGGCGCGTTTGTTCCATTGGATCATCCGCGATATCCGGAAAGGCTCCCGCTCCTCCTTTACGTGAGGCGATCAGAAAATCACAGAGAGGAAATAACGTTTCGTTGCCGGGGCGCATGGTTCCCAGATCCACCGAGAACTTACCGCCGGAAGCGCGGACAATCGATGCGGCTCGGAGGACGGTCTCTGGATCACGACCATCAGTATGGACAAGGAAAGCTCGTTGCAGGAGCGATAGATGGGCATCTGTGAAGGACAATGACGGTAGATTCCCCGGATGGTTAGCGACAAAACGCGCGCCGTCGGAGGATCGAATCATCACCAGCGAACGACTGGTTACCCCATCCGGCGCGAACGAGAGAGCGGATCCCACCCCCATTCGACGCAGTTCCTCGTGCATAATCCTCCCATTAGAATCATCGCCGACAATGCCGATCATAACAGGAGACCGCGATAAACCCAACTTCGCCATCGTCGCCAGGGCGACTGGAACCGGCCCTCCTATTTGTTCAAAGACAGTTTCAGCGGTCACTTTGTCATCTTCGCCCCAACGGGGCGTTACTGCCACAAAATCGCGGTTGATGAGGCCAACGCCGACTATGAGGAGGTCGGGTGAAACGATAGGGGGAATATCGGGAGTTTCGGAGAGCAAAGCGGAAAACCCGTTTCGGCTGTCGTGGAAAAAGAGAGAGGCGGAGGCGCATCGAATACGCCCCCGCCCGATCACCCTAATGCTTGAGGTTGTAGAAGGAACCGAGTCCTTCATAGATAGCAGTCTCGCCCAGTTCCTCCTCGATGCGAAGAAGCTGATTGTACTTGGCGACGCGGTCGGTACGCGAAGGCGCTCCCGTTTTGATCTGTCCTGCGTTCGTCGCGACCGCGATATCGGCAATAGTGGAGTCTTCCGTTTCGCCGGAGCGATGGGAAATAATCGCGGTGAATCCGGCGCGTTTCGCCATTTCGATTGCGGCGAGCGTTTCCGTGAGGGTTCCGATCTGGTTGACCTTTACCAGAATGGAGTTCGCCAGTTTCTTCTCGATACCCTGTTTCAGTCGTTTCGTGTTGGTAACGAACAAATCGTCGCCGACTAACTGAACTTTGGAACCAAGAGCTTCGTTCAACATGCTCCAGCCTTCCCAGTCGTCTTCCGCCATACCATCTTCAATTGAGATGATCGGGTAGTTTGCAGCAAGATCCGACCAGAAAGCGACCATTTCTTCTCGCGTTTTGACCATTCCGGATTTCCAGAAGTTGTACTTTCCTTCCTGACCGATGGCTTTGGCTTCTTCGTAGAGTTCGGTAGTAGCCGGATCCATCGCAATACGGATTTGATCGCCGGGTGTGTAGCCCGCTTTGGCGATCGCTTCCATGATAACGTCCAGCGCTTCCTGATTGCTCTTCAGGTTCGGCGCATAACCGCCTTCATCACCGACCGCTGTTCCATATCCCTTTGATTTGAGGACGCTTTTCAGCGCATGGAAGATTTCCGTGCCCCAGCGCAGTCCTTCGGAGAAAGACGACGCGCCTACCGGCATCGCCATAAACTCCTGAAGATCGACGCTGTTATCGGCATGCTTTCCGCCGTTCAGAATGTTCATCATCGGCACGGGCAGAACGCGGGCGTTGACCCCTCCTATATAGCGCCACAGGGGCAGACCGTTCGCCTTCGCGGCGGCATGGGCGATTGCCAGAGAGACGCCCAGAATCGCGTTGGCTCCCAGATTCGCCTTGTTTTCCGTACCGTCGAGTTCGAGAAGCAGATTATCGATATGCACCTGCTCACGGGCATCCATTTCCCCCAATTCGGGAGCAATTTTTTCGTTGACATTCTCCACCGCCTGAAGAACGCCCTTACCGAGATATTTGCTTTTGTCGCCATCGCGAAGTTCCACCGCTTCATGGGCTCCGGTGGAAGCGCCGGAGGGGACAGCGGCGCGTCCCATAACGCCGCCTTTGAGATACACATCCACTTCGACGGTCGGATTGCCGCGCGAATCGAGTATCTGCCGGGCGACAATGTCATCAATTGTAGTTAAACTGCTCATTAAAATCGTCTCCATAAGCGTCTATGCCATCCATGCATGAAAAGTCTTTCGGCATAAACGAGGTTCGCACGATTATAGCGCTTTGATCGCCGATTGTGTACCTGGCGTTCCCGGCAAAATCCCGATCTTGTGAGACATTATGCAAAAATGCCAGTCAATCACAGGACGAAGGACTACAAAAAAAGTCGATGACCAGCATCCTGTAATCTGACGCCGGACAACCTGGCAATAAATATCAGGATCAACCCACATGGCGCCAGAAGTACAGGGTATGGTAACTCCAGATATTCCGCTAACAGGACAATAGCGGTGACCGTTGCGGTCAGAATAAATAGGGTCTCGATTTCAGGCATACAATGGAAGACGGTAGTGAGCGCCAGAACTGTCGGCAGTATGCCGTCAATTGGATCCTCTATGCTCCTGTAATTTCTTCCACCACTATGTTGCTGTTAGTGTAAATACAGATATCCGCAGCGATTTTCAGGGCGTTCTCCGCAATTTCACGGGCGGAGAGTTCGGTATGTATCATCAGAGCGCGAGCTGCCGCCTGTGCGAAGGGACCGCCACTGCCGATTGCAAGAATGCCGTCGTCTGGTTCGATCACGTTGCCATCGCCGGAGAGGAGTAACAGGTTATCGGCATCCCCGACGATCATCATCGCTTCCAGTCGGCGCAACACACGATCCGTGCGCCATTCTTTGGCAAATTCGATGACGGCGCGTTTCAAATTGCCACCGCTCTGTTCCAGCTTAGACTCAAATTTGTCCGCCAGCGATTGCGCGTCAGCGACGCTTCCCGCGAAGCCAGCGAGAACGCGTCCCTGATACATTCGCCGCACCTTACGCGCCGTACCCTTGAGAATCGTTGTCTGTAGCGTCACCTGCCCATCGCCGGCAACCGCAACCTGTCCGTTACGTCTTACTCCGACAATCGTTGTCGCATGCATCTGCATATCCATGCCTCTATTCTATCTCGTTCAATGGTCGTACCGTGAGAATTTCGTATAGATCTGGATTTGCTGGGTAGGGCTGACGGTCGGACTGGGTTATGAAGCCCTGGCGGTTGTAGACGCGCAAGGCGCGGTCGTTACCTTCGGTAACCCAGGCGGAGATTTGCATCGCGCCGACGGATTGAGCCCAGTGGCAGACCGTTTCTATGAGTGGGTCAATGATGCCTGCCCCACGCCATTCGGGAGCGATCCAGACAGAGATGAGTTCGACCGTCTTCTGAGAGGCATCGTCCCGATAACCGCCTGCGATGCCCACTGCTTCCTCGCCCACAAATGCCAGAAATGTTGCGCTATTCGCGCTGAGCGCTCGTTCCGTCGCCGAGTTTCTCCATTCCTGCTCGGGGCGAAGGACGGCGTCTTCATAAAGCGTACCAAAAGCGTAGGGAGCCTCTTTCAAGGCGGCGAGGCGAATCGTTTTCCCGACTTCCCATTGTTGTGGAGTAATTCGCGATATCGACAGCATGATTGTCAGTCAACTGTCGAACCGCTACCAGTAGCGGCGTCTCCCAGTTTGAAATAAGCGGCGAGCATTTTGCGAGCGACCGGTGAGGCATTCGCGCCGCCGTGATAGTTTTCTCCATTATGCGATTCTAGAAAGATGCAAATGGCGATAGTGGGCTTTTCATAGGGAGCATAGCAGATGAACCAACCATGTGAAGCCTTTTGAGCTCCTCCGCGTAACTCTGCGGAGCCTGTTTTACCGGCGACTGCGATACCCGGAAGGCTGGCGCTATGAGCGGTTCCTCTACTTCCGCCAACTGCCGCCCGTAAACCGTTCTGGATTGCAGCGATTTGATCTGGTTTTAGCCCGAGTTTGCTGTTCGCTTTTGGCTCAGCCCGGTAAGTCACTTTTCCGTCAGAATCTAAAGCCTCTTTGACGATATGGGGTTCCCAGACCGTCCCGCCATTAGCGACGGCTCCGACGGCAAGCGCCATCTGTAGCGGCGTTGTCTGTACTTCACCCTGACCTATCGACATATTGGCGGTCTGACCGGGATACCAGCGCGTGTCCGGATTTCCCAGTTTGGCGGCAAGAAGCGCGTGCTTCTCAGGGGTTGGAATATTTCCGCCTTTTTCGCCGGGAAGATCGATTCCCGTTTTCGATCCGAGACCGTATTTTTCCGCCCACGCGGCTACTCTTTCCGCTTTGACATCCAGCGCTACATGGTAGTAAAACACGTCACAGGAAGCGGCAAGAGCATCCCTCAAATTCACATCACCGTGACTGGAGTGACATTTGAAGTAGCGTTTCCCCACCTGCATACCGCCACTGCAGTACATCCATGTGTTGGGGGAGATCGCTCCTTCCGCCAGTCCTGCCGCTGAAGTAATGATTTTGAAGGTGGAACCGGGCGGAGAAGCGGATTGAATCGCCCGATTCAGTCCGAATGGTTTGACTTTCGTTTCGTACTCTTCCTGACTGAGCGGACGCTTCAAATACAGGTTCGGGTCAAAAGTGGGAGCGCTGGCGAGGGCGATCACGCTGCCATCACGTGGGTCGATGGCGACCGCTGCGCCGTACATCCCAGCGAGGGCGCTCTCCGCCGCTTTTTGAACCTCCAGATTCAGGTTCAGTCGAAGCGTCGCTCCGGGAGTAGGATCCTCTCTGCCGATTTCGCGCTGACGGCGACCTTTGGCATCGATTTCGTAAAAGACTCCCCCCGGTTGCCCGCAGAGTAGTTCATCGTGGGCGCGTTCCACTCCATCACGCCCTATATCGTCATTGGAGCGATAACCGCGTTTCTTGATGTTTTCGTCCGCCAACTCTTCCGGCTTGATGGGGGCGATATGCCCGAGCAGATGTGCGGCGACCGGCCCTTGCGGATAGCGGCGCACCGGCTCAACCCCGGCATCAATTCCCGGAAGTCGGGACCGATTTTCCATGATGCGGGCGAGGATCTGCTGGCTGACGCCTTCGGCTACCGGAATCGCATTGGAACCGACGCGATTTTTGTCGATCGTCTTTTTCAGTTCGTCAAGGCTGATGCCAATGAGGGGAGCCAGTTGCTGATACACCAGTTCACGGTCTTCCTTCTTTTTAGGAAGACCGCCCGGATCGATAAAGACGGAAAACTGTGCCTCGTTCATCGCCAGCATTTTGCCGTTGATATCGGTAATCAACCCGCGAGGCGCGGAATCCCGGACGCGTCGTCGCCGGTTAGACTCCGCCTTCGATTTCATCGTTTCGCCCTGAACGATCTGAAGGTACCATAAACGGCCCAGCAAGGCGGCAAACAAAAGGATGACCGCCGCCACGAGCATGCGCAGGCGAATTGCGGAAAGTTCCGTATCCTGAGCCGGTAAAGGGCGCAGACGCGTAATCATTCCTGACTGCCCGGAGGATCGGGTCGGAGTGGTGGGAGGTTTTGGCGAAATGACTGCCCTATTTATCATAGATACTCGGATTATATCGTAGTAGAACCGATGAACTTCGGGTAATCCTGGAAGTCAAATGAAGCATCGAAGCGAATGGGGAATCCAACCCCACGGAGGAAAACCGGCGATGTTTTCTCAGAATTTCCGATTCCATACATATTCTATACAACAGATATTGCAATATGGCGGCGTTGCCGCAACGTTTTGCGCTGTCGCTAGCCTGACAGCGTCCGCCGCGCAGGCGCAGACGAACGGTTCGGCGCAAACGCCCCGGAAGACGCCGCTCTATCCGCAAAATGCGAAACCGTCCCAGAATCCCAACCGGCCTTTGCTCGAAATGGTTTTCGTTGTAGATACGACAGGCTCGATGAGCGGATTGATCGAAGGGGCGAAAAAACGTATCTGGGGAATTGTCAACGAGATGCTGACGACTACTGCCGAAAAGCGCCCTGAGATTCGTATCGGTCTGGTCGCGTATCGGGACAAGGGCGATGATTATGTCACCAAAGTGCTGCCCCTGACCAATGATCTGGACAAGGTCTATGCTACCTTGATGGATTATCAGGCGGGAGGAGGAGGCGACACTCCCGAAAATGTGCGTCGAGCCTTGGCGGAGGGCGTCACGAAAATGAACTGGTCGCCTCGTACGTTTGCCGGGCGTAAAGTCGCCCGGATCATGTTCCTGGTAGGCGATGCGCCGCCGCATGACGATTATCAGGAAGAACCGGACACGCTGAGCACGGCGGCGAAAGCGATCGCGCAAGGAATCTATATCAATACGATCCAGTGCGGCAATATCGAAGGGACACGGACGGTCTGGCAACGGATCTCTTCCCGTGGCGAGGGCAAGTATTTCGCCATTGCGCAGGATGGCGGGGTCGAAGTGATTCCGACTCCCTACGATGCCGAACTCTCCCGCCTCGGGGCTAAGATAGGGGCTACTTCTATGGCATACGGCGGCGGCGGGTTCGCTGGAGGGGCGGCGGTCTATCAAAGAGCAATAGTTGGTCGCTCAAACCGTCTTGAATCGAAGTTGTCCGCGTCCGCCGCCGCCGCGCCAGCATCCGCATACGCTAACGCAGACCGTGCAGTTAACAAGGCGGTAAATGTGTACGCTTACGACGCCAACGCAGATCTGGTGACGGCTATCGAATCGGGAACAACGACTCTGGAGAAAGTAAAGAAGGAAGACCTACCAATCTCTATCCAAAATCTTCCCCCACCTGAGCAAAAGAAGCAGGTAGCGCAAAAACTGGCGGAACGTAAAGAAATCCGATCTCAGATTTTGACTCTGGCGCAGAAGCGCGACGCTTTTCTGAAAACCGAGCGACAGAAGCGCGTGGTCGCTACGGGAAAACCCGTCGTCAGTTTCGATGCCGCTGTTGCGGATGCAATGAAAGAGCAAGTGTCACGACAGGGAATCCGTTTATAGCTCTGTATTTTCTATCTGAAACGTTCATCGCCGACCGGGAACAGGTTCCCGGTCGGCGATGTGCGTTTTGTTCAAATTATATCCAGCTGCTTCTCATTAAATTCAGCTACTTCTCAGAACGGATTCCACAGGGACTGAGGGAGCAAGATCACGTTGCAGAAGTGTCCCTGCGACGGTCAAGACCCCGAGTGTATCCATTCCGCACAGGTTTCGCAGAATAGGAATGGAACCATGCTCGACAAAGTGGTCGGGAAGACCTATGGTCTTTACCTGAATTCCAGTCAGGTTCCGCTCGGAGAGCAATTCCAGAATCGCAGAGCCAAAACCGCCGTGGACGATACCGTCTTCAAGTGTGATGACTTTGCCAGTGCGTTCCATAATGGGCAATAACGTATCCGCATCTAGCGGTTTGGCGAAACGAGCGTTCACAACTGTTGCGCGAATTCCCTTTTCCGCCATCATTTTCGCGGCTTCCAGAGCGGTCGCTGTCATCGGGCCATATGCCAGAAGCGCAATATCATCGCCTTCCTGTAAAACTTCCGCCTTGCCATATTCGATGGGCGCCGGGTTTTCGGCGATCAACTCCGAGGAACCGCGAGGATAACGTAGAGCGACAGGCCCTCGCCCATAGCGTAATGCCCAACGGGTCATTTCCTGCATTTCGTAGGTGTCTTTAGGCGAAAGCAACGTGAAATTCGGGATATGTCGCAGGTAAGCGATATCGTTCACCCCGTGATGAGTGGCGCCATCATCCCCGACAAGACCGCCACGGTCGATACCGAAGACAACGGGCAGATTCTGTAACGCTACATCATGGACGATCTGGTCATAAGCTCTTTGCAGGAAGGTGGAGTAGATTGCGCAAACTGGCGTAAAGCCATCAGCGGCAAGCCCAGCCGCGAAAGTGACGGCGTGTTGTTCTGCGATGCCGACATCGAAATAGCGATTCGGAAACTTCTGCTGAAACTTTGCCAGTCCAGTTCCATCCGGCATGGCAGCGGTAATTGCAACGATCTTCTCGTTCGTTTCCGCCTCATTGTTGAGGGCCTCGACGAACGCCTGAGTGTATGTTGTGCCGGACGATTTCTTTTCCATTTTGCCGTCTTCGATGGTGAATGGCGTGACGGCATGAAACGTTCTCTGATCCGCCTCAGCAGGGTCGTAGCCCTTACCTTTTGTGGTCAGAACGTGAAGCAGCACGGGGCCTTTCAGTTGTTTGGCGTGTTCGAAAACCGCTACCATGAATTCGATATCGTGACCATTGATGGGACCGATATATTGAAAACCCAGTTCTTCGAAGAATAACCCGGTATTTGCTGGAGCCGTAAAGTGGGTGGCGGCATGTTTCGCCCCGGATGCCGTTCGGTACAACAAACCATCTTTCGAGAGTGTCCTCTTGACTTTGTTTTCCACTCGCTGATACACCGGTGACAATCGGAGTTTCGCCAGGTAAGTCGCCAGCGCCCCGACGTTCTCCGCGATACTCATATTGTTATCGTTGAGGATCACCGTCATATCGGTCTTGAGGTCGCCGATGTTGAGCATTGCTTCCAATGCCATCCCCCCCGTCATCGAACCGTCCCCGATGACTGCGACGACACGATCACTCGATCCCTTGAGATCACGCGCTTTGGCGAAACCGAGCGCGGCTGAGAGGGAAGTGGAGGCATGACCGGCCCCGAATAGGTCATAAGGCGACTCGTCGCGACGTAAAAAACCGGAAATGCCGCCGTATTGCTTGATTGTGGAAAGACGGTTCCAGCGTCCCGTGAGCATTTTATGTGGATAGCATTGATGACCGACATCCCAGATGACCTTGTCATGGGGAAGATCGAAAGCCTTATAAAGGGCGACGGTCAGTTCGATCACGCCAAGATTGGGGGCGAAATGCCCGCCGACACGTGAAATCGTCTTAATAAGCCCCTGCCGCAACTCATCAGCGAGTTTGCGAAGGGCTTCGCTGTCCATGTCTTTGAGGTCTTCCGGCCCCGTTAACGCATCTAAAATTGGAAATTCGTCCATACTATTTGTGCCGCTCTAACTTCCTGCGTCACCCGGATGGTCAGGATGGCGCACGGCGTTCCGCGAGCGTTCGCGCCCGCTCGTAACCGTAACTGGAATCAATACAACTCAATTCCGCTTTGTCCAGCAAAGTGGAGTTGGAGATACTATATCGCATTCCATTTCTATTATTACACAACCGGGCAGGGCGCGGGAAGTTCCCGCGAAACAGAATGAGAGTCGCCGTAGTCAGTTTCTTGGGACAGGCTTTCCTTCGGGAACCGGTTGATGTAACATTTCCGCCAGAACGACGCTCAATCGCCGTGTCGCTTCTTCGGTGGCTCCCTTTTGCCCATACAGATCGGAAAGGTCGAGCGGTTTTCCAAAGGTGACAATAAACGGAATTCCGGAATAGCGGGGGTGAAAGTCGCCATATTTCCAGAAGCGTTGCGCGTTTTCCAGAGCCACTGGAATTACCGGGGTTCTTGTTCGCAGAGCGACCAGCAACGCGCCGGGATGCAGCGGCTGCAACCGGTTTTCCGGATTGCCGCCGCCTTCCGGAAAGATAACGACCGCTTCACCCGCTTTCAGTTTCTCCTCGGCGAAACGCAGAGCGGAACGGTCTGCGCTATCACGTTGCACCGGAAACGACCGGAAATGTTGCGCCAGAGGGCCGACAATTGGAAGTTGAAGAATTTCCGCTTTTGCCATGAAGTACGCAGGACGAGAAAGAGCCAGAAACATCGCGGCAGGGTCCGCATCACAGGTATGATTCGGGCAGAAGAGAACGCCACCCGTCGCCGGAATATTCTCCTGTCCGCGCACCTTGAAGCCGCCCAGAATCCCGAAGGTAATCCGAAAGAACGCTTTCATCAGAGGGCGCGTTATCCAGTAAAGCATCGTCACACTCTTTACCATTCACGATACCAACCCTGGCTTCTTTCGACAAGACCCAGAGTTTATAGGACCCGGTCCTGATTTCTTCGGGATTTTTCCTTTTTTGCGATGACTGATTGAATCAATTCGCGGAAACTTGACGCTATTTCGAGAGCGATCTTGATCCGGTCATAACAGAGAATCTCTTCATGGTGCAGACTGACAATAGGGCAATCGTCACCGCGCTTTCGGTTCAGGTCAAAGCATACCGGGTCATAACCCTGAAGCCCGCCGCGTCCAAAGGGGACGTAACGGGTCTGGATAAGTAGATTCCAGATTACTTTGTCCTTTTGCATTTCTTTGAGGAGGGTGTGGAAGGGCGTTTCATCTTCCCCGTTTCCCAGAAACCTGAATGTGAGAGGGTATCCCGATCCGGGCGAGTCCATCAACAACTCCTCATCCGACGTCTCAGGCGGATTCCACTTCCACTGGACGATCAAGCGCTCGTAAAGTTTGGGAAGATGCGGTAAATTTAACGGGAAACCGGAATACAGTTCGGACAATGGATCATGCGAGGAAATTGCGTCGGTCGCCGCCCGTGCATCGGGAAGCAACCTCGCAAAGTCCGCCAATAACGCATCGTTACTCGCATCCATGGGCTTTTTTAGGGCAATAGATCTGCTACACGAATTATCTCTGTCGGCATTGCCATCGGGGAAGCGGACTGAGACGCTGTGAGTATTACGGTGGACTGGTACGCGCCATTTTGTGGATGGCGGTGTACTTCCAACTGCCGGTCTGTGAGGTTCAAAATCCAGTATTCCACAACGCCCGCAACGGCATAAGCTGGCGCTTTTCGCTCTCGATCATAGGTTAAAGTCGTGTTTGCCACTTCGACAACGAGCAGGGTATCAACGGGTTGCGGGTGATGTTTATCGTACTGTCGTCGTTGACCACGAACAACGGCGACATCGGGTTCCGGTTCAGAAACGCCGCCGGGAAGAGCGATCGGGTGTTGAATGCGGAGATGACAGTCCGTCAGCGCGAACGCCTTCGCGAGTGCGTCCTGTACCAAACCGACACCGACGCTATGCGAAGGGTCTCCGCCCATTTTCTCTATAATTTCCCCATCAATCAGTTCGAGTTTTTCGTCCAGCCGGAACAAGCCCATCGAAAAGGCGCGATGAAACTCTTCACTTGTCCAATGCCATTTTCTAACGCCTTCTGGAAGCGTCAGTTTTGCTGTACTCATCTGGTATCTTCCGTTTCAAAACCTCATGCATTCAAAAGTCCGCATATCCGGGGACGCGGGGGAATGGGATAACATCCCGGATATTTTTCATGCCGGTGACATACATCAGGATGCGTTCCAGACCGAGGCCGAATCCGGCGTGCGGCGCGGTTCCGTACTTGCGAAGTTCGAGATACCACCAGTAATGCTCTTCCGGCAAATTCTGCTTACGGATTTTGTCCAGAAGCACATCGTACCGTTCCTCGCGTTGACTGCCGCCGATGATTTCACCGATGCGCGGGGCAAGTACATCCATTGCCCGAACTGTCTTCTCATCATCATTCAGGCGCATATAGAACGCCTTGATTTCCTTGGGATAGTCGGTGACGATCACCGGCTTTTTAAAAGTTTCCTCGGTTAGGTAGCGCTCGTGCTCGCTCTGTAAATCGGCGCCCCAGAAAACGGGGAATTCGAACGATTTTCCTCCAGAGACTGCCTTTTCCAGAATCGAGATAGCTTCCGTGTAAGTGACATGGGCGAAATCGCTTCCTGCGACATTTTCCAGCGTTGCGAGGACGGTGTCATCGATGCGCTTATTGAAGAACTCCAGGTCTGCCTTGCAGTTGTCCAGCACATACGCGATGACATACTTCAGAAATTCTTCGGCAAGCTGTCGGTTTCCGTCCAGATCGCAGAATGCCATTTCCGGTTCGATCATCCAGAATTCGGCAAGATGGCGCGGCGTATTGGAGTTCTCAGCCCGGAAAGTAGGCCCGAAAGTATATACATTGGAGAAGGCGAGCGCAAAAATCTCCGCTTCCAATTGCCCGGAAACGGTCAGGTGCGCCTTCTTCCCGAAGAAGTCTTGCTCGTAGTCAATCTGTCCTTCCGAGGTTCGGGGAAGATTCATCATGTCGAGGGTGGAAACGCTGAACATTGCGCCGGCGCCCTCTGCATCGCTGGTCGTGATCAACGGCGCCGTCAGATACAGGAAGCCTCGTTCCTGATAGAACTTGTGAATGGCGTAGGAGATCGCGTTTCGGACACGGTAGACTGCCCCAAAGGTGTTGGAACGGGGACGTAAATGCGCGATCCCGCGCAGGAACTCCATCGTGTGTCCCTTTTTTTGTAACGGGTAAGTTGTCGAATCTGCAGCGCCGTAAACCTGAATCTCACGCGCTTTGAGTTCTACCGACTGACCTGCCGCCGGAGATTCTACCACTTCGCCGATGACGGCGATACAGGCTCCCGTGGTGACATCCTTGAGAATATTCTCCGGGATCGTCCCGGTTTCCACCACGATTTGTAAATCTGCGAACGTCGAACCATCCGACAACTGGATGAAGGTGACGCCTTTGCTATCTCGGCGCGTTTTTACCCATCCTCGCGCTGTAGTCGCCGTTCCTGTCGCCGCTTTAAAGATATCCCTGATGTACTCGCCCGGTCGAATCAACTTAGCCGCCCCCGTTACGTCCCGATTTTTACCGTCAGGATACCATAACGCGGGTATAATATGTTTCATGCCCTCCCAGTACGAAAGGCTCGAAGCAAGGCTCTATGACAGACCTGGAACAACATATCGATACTCTGCCCCTGATCGATACTCATGAACATCTGAAGAAGGAAGCGGATTATGTCGAGGACGGTCCGGATGTACTGCTAGACCTCTTCGATCATTATGTTCAGGCGGATTTGGCGGTAGCTGGTGCGACATCGGAAGCGCTGAAGCGTTTGCAGGACAAAAGCGATGAAGATGTGGCAGGCAGGTTCGCCGGTATTCGCGAGGCATGGGAGAGATGCAAACATACCGGGTACGGAGAGGGCGTTCGCCTGACAGCGAATCGCGCCTATGGTATGGACGAGATTACGCCTTCGGGGTTAGAGTCTGCGCGAGAGATCAATCGTGCATTTCGCCAACCCGGCGAGCGTCTTCGACTGCTCCGCGATGTGGCGAATCTGGATCATGTTCAGGTGGATGATTTCATGTGGGACTGTCAACCGGATGAATCCTCGCCGGAGTTTTTCCTTTATGATATTTCCTGGATGCAATTTGCCTCTGGCGGGATTGATGCACCCGGAATCTACCGTTCAGTAGGAGTGGAAGTGACTGATTTAGCATCGCTACGCGAGGCTATGGAGACCATTTTTGCCCGGAATGCCGCCTGTGCAATTGCTGTCAAGACACAGCACGCCTACTCACGAACATTGCTCTGGCGGGAGCGCAAGGACGAGGAAGTCACGCCGATTTTGGATAAAGCCTTACGTGGCGTCGGACTTGCCGAAGAGGAAAAGCTCTGTCTGGGCGATTGGGCGCTGGCTCAGGGAGTCGAATTAGCCATTCAGTACAATCTTCCGGTCAAGATTCATACGGGGTACTATGCCGGACACAGCTACATGCCGGTAGATCGAATCCCGGCGGGACTGCTGACGAACTTGATCCGGCGTTATCCGCAATGCCGCTTCGTCCTCATGCACACTGCCTACCCCTACAGCGCCGAGATGGTGGCTCTTGCCAAGCACTTCCCGAATGTTTATGCGGATATGTGCTGGGCATGGAGCATCGATCCTTACGCTGCGCGTGATTTCGTGCGCCGCATGATCCATGCTGTTCCCTCCTCGAAGCTTTTCGCCTTCGGGGGCGATTCCATCTGGCCGAATGCGGCGGTCTCTTATGCGTTTCAGGCGCGAAACTGGCTTACCCGCACATTACAGAGCGAAGTGGATGAGCGCCTGATGACCGAAGTGGAAGCGATAGCGCTTGCGACCCGCTGGATGCGGACGAATCAGGAAGCCTGTTTCGATATCGCGGGGACACGGTCGTCGATCCAAGCCGCCTGGGAAAAATCTGGAAGGTAGACCCTATGCCCGGTCCTTCCCGCCAAACTGCGCCCCGGCGCCCGGTCGCGCCGCTTTTTGACCCGAATCTGGCGCCGGAAATTCTGGATGGCTCGAAACGCGATTGGTGGCAGCAGGGGGGTAAGATTGTTCAGGCGTTGGGCGTTCGTCCCGGTTCCGTGGTTGCGGATATCGGCGCTGGTTCCGGTTACCTGCTACCGTTTCTGAGCAAGGCGGTCGGCGCAAAAGGCATGGTCATTGCGGAGGAGATCCAACTGGCTTTTCTGCCCACGCTTCGCGGTGTCGGACGCGATCTGGGGAATGTCGAAGTGGTTTTTGGAAGCGCTGACGATCCTAAATTACCTCGTCGTGATGTTACCCTGTTCACCTTGCTGACGGTGTATCACGAGGTGCAGAACCCCGTCTCTTTTCTGAAAACCCTCCATCGGTATGCGACACATGATGCGCGGCTTGCGATCATCGATTTCGACCCCGAACGAAAAGGGAATCCTCCGCCGCCGCAAGGTCATTCCGTTCGCGAGAAGGATGTCATCCGTGAGGCGCGCGCAGCAGGATGGGGCGTTTCTCAGCGTATTTCGTTCCAGTATCCGCACAGCCAGTTCTTCCTGATCTTCAAGCGTTTGTAGAAATACACACAAGTCGTTTACAAAGCGCCGTCTTTTTCACGATAAGATACACGGAAAAGAATATGAAACGAATACAGATCAGATACGCTCTGCAAGATGCCTTTGATAACGAAACGCTACTGGATATACGACGGAAACGGGATGATTTCAACTGGTGTGGTTTCGTAGTCGGGTTGAGCGAAGAATGGATATTGCTGAATGTCCTCGATACTAATACGATGCAGATGAACGGCTACTCGGCTATTCTGCTGAAGGACATCGAAAAAGTCCGTGAAGAAAAAGATGCGCCATCCGTCGCCTTGCGCCTTCGCGGTATTAGTCCCGCACAGCAACCGGATATTCTTTTGATCGACTTGCCCGGTCTGCTTTCCTCTGCGGATGCCCACTTCCCGCTGGTGACGATTCATATCGAAGATAAAGATCCGGATGTCTGTTATATCGGGCGTGTCCTCCGCACATCCCGACGGAAAGTGACCCTGCGCCGAATTGATCGTCGCGCCATCTGGCTGGAATCGAAGAAATACGAATTTGGCGATATCACGCGTGTGGATTTCGGGGACGGTTACGCCAGGGCGTTGCACGAGGTGGAACAACTTCGGCGACAGGAAAAATCGTAGAATAAAGAGGTTTTATGAGCGCATTCCCGGTAGAAGAGTTACGCTTCGATGAAAATGGTTTGATCCCGGCGGTTGTGCAGGATGTAACGACGCTCGAGGTACTGATGATGGGCTTTATGAACCGAGACGCGCTTTTACGCACAGCAAATGAAGGCAAAGTCTGTTTCTGGAGCCGGTCGCGTCAGAAGTTCTGGCTGAAAGGCGAAACCAGCGGGATGTTTCTGTTGACGCGCGGCATTCGGGTCAATTGCGAAAATAATTCCTTACTAATCCTCGCGGAACCGATTGGGCCAACCTGCCACACCGGGCATGAGTCCTGCTACTATCGTGAGGCGCAGGAATCCGAATGGTGCGAAATCGCCCCTGTCATCACTCCGCCGGAAGAATTATATGCCAGAAAATAATCGCCCGACAAAGCCAAGAAATTTTACCCGGACAACCGCACACGTACAGACCGGCGAAACTCTGTCCGCCTCGGCTTATCCCGGCAATTGCCTAAGCCTCACATCGCCATTCGTCTGATTCCCGCTATGATAAACGTTCGGTTTGATATAGCCTTATTTACGGTTGAGACGGCTCCTTATCCTTCGTTGAATTTACAGGGGCTAACGTACCCGCACTGGATCATGAGTCATGTGCGACAGGGGATGGTCACAACAGATACCGGGGGAGAAAGTAGAAGCGCTCACCCGGGCGATGTAATGATTCACCCACCGGGCTTGCCGTTCTCGGAATGCGCTTCCGGTCCCGGAGTACACCAGTGGGTCTTGTTCGATGCATTTATTTCCGATCCTGACAATGCCTTCGCCCCGCCGGATTTGCTGACGCGATTTCCGTTACCTCAGGTCGTTACACTCGGCGAAAGGGCGGGGCGGTTCTCGGAAATTTTTACTGAACTGGAAATTGTATGGCAACAGGAAGTCCCTGACGAATTAGTCGTGATGTCGCTGGCTGGCAGGCTGCTCGTAGAAGTGATCGGAGCATGGCGGGATTCGGGAAGCCCGACGCAACCGGCTATCTTTCAATCGTCGCGTAGCCGGTTCACCGAACTGATCAGTTTCATGGAGCGGCATCTCGCTGATCATCTCAATCGGGACGAACTGGCGAAACGCGCTTTTCTGCATCCCGGTTCGTTTGATCGCGCTTTCCGTAGCGCACATGGAATCCCGCCGATGCGCCTGTTACTGGATATGCGTTTGGCGCGGGCGCGGCGACTGCTGGAAACGACGGACGACACTCTGGAGGCTATCGCTCGCGCCGTCGGACTCGGCGACGCTCCCCGACTCTCGCGGCATTTCCGCTCCCGTTATGGAATGGCTCCGGGCGCTTACCGCTCTCAGGCGCGTTCCGCGAACAGCATTCAGTATATTCCTACCTCGCGATAAGTCATTTTGCGAGACGATATATCTACCCCTTCTTTGCCTTTTCTTCTTCGAGTTTGATCTGATAATCCAGACGAAGAAGTTGCGCTTCCCTCAGTGGCATCGGACTTTCCACGCCGCTGGCACGATCAGCACGGGAACTCTCTTCGATAGAACGCGCCTCACGGAGCATCTTTTCGCGAATCGCGATTCTCTCGTTACGGGACTGAGTCAGTTCCAGATCGACATTCAGAACTTTGAGGTTTGCCAGAGGTAATTCAGCAAAACCGAGAGGGCCTCCGCCGATTCCTGCGCTGGTTTGAGCTCGGATCATTTCGACCGATTGCCTTAAGAGGTCACGTTTCTCCATCAGGAGACGGCGAATGGAATCTTGCATTGTGTTTCCTCGATTTGTTTAGCATTATTGTGTATTTTAAAACATTAAATCTTTTTAGATGGATTATACATCAAATCCGTCAAATCTACGTTATTTTTTACCCTTGTAAAGCGGTACCTACCCGCCTACAATCGAACTGCAATGAGCGGAGCGGGACACGAGTCGAAACGTGTCGACGGAAAGGATAATCGCTTGGTTCCGACGATCACCGAGGCGCAGATGCGCCAGTTACAGGAGGACGGTTATTTCGTCCTTGATAATGTTTTTACCCACGATGAGATGGATGCACTCGCAATCCGTATAGAGCAGCATCAACAAATACATGAAGAATGGCTCGCCGCAAACGGCGGAGCATCGGGTATTTCACGCGCTAATGAAATCACCTTTACCGACCATCTGGCGGAAAAGGACGATGCTATCAAGGAATTCTGCACCCGTCCGGAGTTTGTCGAGATAACGACCAAAATCCTCGGGCCGGATATTGACCTTTACTGGAATCAGTCCGTCTTCAAGCAACCGGAAGGCGAAAAGGAATTTCCCTGGCATCAGGATGATGGCTACACCCCGGTAGACCCTTCTCCTTACCTCACCCTCTGGCTGGCGCTCAATGATGCTACCCCGGAGAACGGGTGTATTTCCGTGATGCCTGGTTCGTGGAAGCGTGGTCTTGTCCCGCATGAACACACGCCTATTGGTCTTGCGTGTCATAGCTCTGACGATCCAGATCAGGGAACGCTGGTTCCGGTGAAAGCCGGAAGTATAGCGGTATTCTATTCCCTGACCATGCATAAGAGCGGCCCGAACCGTTCGATAGGATCACGTAAAGCGTATGTGATTCAGTACTCGAACGCCGGATTGAAAAATACACGTACTGGAGAAATTCTTACTGATAAAATTCCAGTGGCGAGGGCGGGGAAATCGGCGTAGCCGCCATCACAATAGTGTGATGCTTCGCGTGAAATAAACAGCGTCGTTGACGAAAGTGACCGAGCGGTGTATAATTACACCGCTCGGTCTAATTTTTATTATGTCGGAAAACGAGAAGAACGAAAAGTTGCGTCGACGTCCCGGACGGCGCCCCATAGAAGAGGGGAGCGCTCAGGATACGCGACGGGATATCCTCGACCACGCTTTATCGCAATTCAACGAGCGCGGTTACGCCGCCGTTTCGGTGGAGGAGATCGCAGCGGCAGCGGGCGTGACCAAGGCTACGCTTTATTATCATTTCCCCGGAAAGCCGGAAATTTTTGTCGAAAGCATCCGGCATCTGGCATCCAAAATCCATGCCATGATCGAAGGGATCGTGACGCGAACTGACTTGCCGGTCACGGTGCGGCTCTCCTTGATCGTACAGACACGACGCGAATTCTTCGCTACCATGTCCTTCCGGGAAGGATTGAAAGAAGAAGCGCAACAGTTTATCACCGCCGAACAGGAAGGGCGTATCCATCAGTCCTTTGTGCGCGTGCACGGTATGTTCCGAGAGTTGATGGCGGAAGGAGTGGTACGTGGCGAACTCAAACAGGTCAACCCGGATATTCTTGCCTCTGCATTCGGTCAATTGATGCGACCAACCGCTCATGAGGGTATCGAGTATCTTGGCATGGAAGTCATTGATAACGCGATGCTCAAACTTTTTTTCGAAGGGGCTCAAGTAACCTCACACAATTAATGGGATGAGAAAGCCAGCGATCAGGCGCTTATATTGCCATCTGGTTTTTCTGGAGGTGTTTCATGCAACGGTTGATTCGGTTTGCGCCGGTCGCACTCTTGCTGGCGTTGGTGGGGGGGGTGACTCTCTATGTCAGGTCACGTCCAAAGGTAGTGGAGGTAGTAGCTCCCGTCCGAAAGACGGTGGTGGAGTCTATTGCGGCAGCGGGTCGCGTCCGCGGCTTTATCGAAGTCAGCGTCGGCGCACAGACTAGCGGACGGCTCTCAGAAGTGAATGTACGAGATGGGTCACTGGTAAAAGCAGGGGACATCATCGCACGAGTGGACGATGCTGTGCTTCAGGCGCAAGCACGGCAAGCGCGTGTAGCCGTCGCCACTGCCGAAGCGCAATTAGCGCAAGCGAATCGGGCGATCCGCACCGCACAATCACAACTTGCGGTCGCATCACGCCCGCCGCTCTCCTCCGATGTCGCTAAATTACGGGCGGATATCGCACAGAATATTGCGGTCGCCGAAGCGAAACGAGCCGGAGCCAAACAGCGTCTGACAGAGTTGCAGACGGGGGCGACGCGCGAGGAGCGACTTCAGATAGAGGCGCAAGTCTCACAGGCAAAAGCGAATCTGGAACAGGCTCAACGGGAGTACCTGCGGCAATCCGCCCTCGTAAAAGAAGGGGCGGTAGCGCAACAATTACTGGATAATGCGGAGACGACACGCAAAGTGGCGCAACGCAATCTGGATAACCTGACCGCCCGGTACCAGCAAACGAAGATTGGAACGCGCCCGGAGCAGATCGCTCAGGCGACAGCCGACCTGAAGGCGGCGGATGCGACAGTCGCTGGCGCAAAAGCGTCCGGCGAAGCCGCCCTGCGCTCCCTGTTTTCCATGCCTCGACCGGAAGACGTTCAGGTTGCGCGTGATCGTGTCACCGAGGCACAGGAGGCGCAGAGCGTCGCTGCCGCGCGGCTTGCGGAAGTGCGGGAAGCGCTGGAAGTCGGACAGAAACGGCTGGACGATGTGCTGGTCAAGGCTCCATGGGATGGCACGGTGACACAGGTTGTCACTGAAGCGGGCGGCGTCACCGGACCGAATCAGCCAATTGTCCGCCTCGTTCGCACCGGACGACCGGAAATTCGCATCGATGTGGATGAGATCAATCTGGGTAAAATCAGGGCTGGTCAGTCCGCGTTGGTCACCTCGGATGCATTTCTAGAGCAGAAATTCGAGGCGAAAATTCGCGAGATCGGATCTCAGGTGGATGCCGACCGTGGAACGGTGGAAGTGCGACTCGATCCACAAAACCCTCCGGAGTGGTTACGTCCCGGTCAGACGGTCTCTGTAAATATCATTGTGGACAAAGGCACGGAGCGTCTGATAGTTCCCTTGACTGCGGTCACCACGGTAGGGGGGAATTCGTCGGCGCTGATTGTCGATAATGGAGTCATTGTGAAGAGAGACTTAAAAGTTGGTCCTCCCGGTTCGGATGGCGTTCCGGTACGCGACGGTCTTAGAGAGACAGATACCGTCATTGTGAACCCTACTGGGTTGATTGCCGGGCAGAGCGTCGCGCCGAAACCAATGGAGAAAGGCAAAAAGGCGCCCTGAGATGCGATTTGAAGCCAAACTTGCTTATCGGCATCTGGTCAGCGGCGGTGGACAAACACTCCTGACCGTGGCAGCCGTTGCGATTGCTGTTACTGTCATCATCTTTATCAATACCCTTATCACTGGTGTACAGCAGCGTATTCTCAAAGATTTGCTGGGACAACTGGCGCATATCAATATCAAAGCCCCGAATCCCGCTCCTAAAACGCTCTCCGACGTGATGAGCAAAACCGAAGCTCCTTCCGGGAACGCACCTTTTTTCTCCACGGATCGCCAGAAACAGGTTCAACAGCGTAATGATATCGAGAACTGGCAGGCGACAGAAAAGAACCTTGCCCAGTTTCCGGGGGTTCGTGTGGTAGCGTCCGCCGTCCGTGGGAATGCCTTCCTGATCGCCGGATCGAAGCGATTGGGTATTACCGTTTCCGGCGCTGATCCTATTTCCGAAGAGAAAATAGTTGGTCTGCAAGCGAACATGATCGCAGGGAATTGGCTCGGTATCGGTCCGGAAGATGTCGTTATCGGCTGGCGGCTGGCGGAAGAAGCGGGCGTTCAACTCGGTGATCGCGTCCGATTGGAATCGTCGCAGGGCGTTTCCGCGATCTACCGTGTCGCCGGGATTTTCGATACCGGTAATAATAATGTAGACCTTTCTCAGGCCTTCATGACCCTGCGCTCCGCGCAATCGCTCTTTGCCATGAAGCAGGATGTTTCCGTCATCCAGTTAAAGCTGAATGATCCCTTTCAGGCGAATATCATTTCCGATCAGATCGTGGCGACCATGCCTTATAAGGTGGACTCCTGGATGCGGGAGCAGGCGTTCATCGTCAATGCCTTCCAGTCGCAGGATTCGACACGACTGATGATTTGTGCGTTCGCCCTGCTGGCATCCGCGTTTGGAATCGCCTCCGTTCTGATTGTTTCCGTGATTCAGAAGTCGAAGCAAATTGGCATTCTCAAAAGTATGGGTGCGAAAGACCGGCAGATTCTGATTGTGTTTACGTTGGAAGGGCTGGGAATTGCGCTGGTAGGCTGCCTACTGGGGTGCCTGATCGGGTATGGGCTTCTGAAATTACTGGAAGGAATTCCGCAGGCGGCGCGCTTCGGTAAAGTGGACAAGCTTTTTACCATTATCTATGACCCCGCTATATTCGGTGGAGCTTGCGCCGCCGCTATTATCGCGACACTGCTTGCATCCTGGCTTCCGGCGCAACGCGCCGCGCGCATGAACCCGGTAGATGTTATACGGGGAGGCTAATATATGACTCTGACTGCCCCTGCCGGCGGAATACCCGCTCCGCCCGCTACTCCGATTGTACAAACTACAGGACTGCGTAAAACTTATGGTCTGGGTGGGCCAAACCCGGTTGAGGTATTGCATGGCGTTGACCTCGAAGCCTACGCCGGAGAATTCGTCGCCCTTATCGGTCAGTCAGGTTCCGGGAAGTCCACGCTCCTGAATATTCTCGGAGCGCTCGATACCCCAACATCTGGTCGTGTCCTCATCGATGGAGTGGATATCGAAAAACTGGATTCCAACGGACTTGCCGAATTACGGGGACAAAAGATCGGGTTCGTTTTCCAGTTTCATTACCTACTGGACGAATTTACCTGTCTGGAAAACGCTCTGATGCCGGTGACGATCCGAAAAGGCGCTCCCGATCCGGCGGATACGGACTACGCGAAGCGGTTGCTGGCGCGGGTCGGACTGGAGAGTCAGTTGAACAAACGTCCCGGTCAGATGTCCGGCGGACAACAGCAACGAAACGCAATCGTACGCGCTCTGGTCAATAAGCCGAAACTGGTGCTTGCGGATGAACCGACCGGTAACCTCGATTCGCGTTCCGGGGCTGAAGTCTTCGCTCTCATGCGAGAAATCGCCCACGAAACCGGGGTCGCTTTTATCATGGTGACGCATGATGACCGTCTTGCTCGCGCCGCTGACCGTGCGCTTCGCATTGAGGATGGCCTGATGCACGACGCCCAACTTGGTGTCGGCTGATGAGCTTTTACTCTTGTGGGTTTGTTTTCTTAATCGCTAAAATGGGCGGGATTTCTCCCGCCCACTCCAATTCATTTGAGAAGTCTATAAAGACTTCATCTGGGAAAATGTCGCTTACAGCCCTTTGTCTTCGAGGAAGTTGAGTAGGTCGGCGACGCGGTTGGCGTAGCCCCATTCGTTGTCATACCAGGAGACGACTTTGACGAAGTTGCCGAGACCGATGGTGTCAACCGCCGAGAAGATAGAAGAGTGCGTATCGCCCTTCAGGTCTGTGGAGACAAGTTCTTCGTCGCTGTAGCGAACAATTCCCTTGAGCGGGCCTTCCGCGTATTCCTTAACCGCTGCATTGATTTCAGCGGGGGACGCATCGCGACCCAGAATTGCGGTGAAGTCGACGACGGAGACCGTCGGGGTCGGGACGCGGAACGCCATGCCCGTGAACTTGCCCTGCAGTTCGGGGATGACCAGACCGACCGCCTTCGCCGCGCCGGTGGACGACGGGACAATGTTCTGCGCGGCGGCGCGGGCGTCACGGAGGTCTTTGGCGGCGGTATCTACCGTGCGCTGTGAGTTCGTATACGCATGGATCGTCGTCAATAGACCCTTTTCGATGCCGAAGCGCTCAAAGAGGATCTTCGCAATCGGGGCGAGGCCGTTGGTGGTACAGGACGCATTGCTGATGACATGGTGCTTCGCCGGGTCATACACATGGTCATTGACGCCCAGAACGATGGTCAAATCTTCGTTCTTCGCCGGAGCGGAGATGACGACTTTCTTGACGGAATCGCGCTTGTGTGCGACGGCTTTGGTGGCGTCGGTGAAGAATCCGGTGGATTCCACTACCACATCGACGCCCTGGGTAGCCCACGGGATCATGCCGGGATCTTTTTCCGCGAAGACGGTGATTTTCTTGCCGTTGACAATGATGTCTTTGTCTTCGTAGGAGACTTCGCCCTTAAAGGGGCCATAGTTAGAGTCGTATTTGAGAAGATGCGCATTGGTATGAGCATCTGTCAGGTCGTTGAGGGCGACTACTTCGACATCGCCGCTGGCGCCGTACTTTTCCTGAATAGCACGGAAGGTAAGACGACCGATGCGTCCGAAGCCGTTAATGCCGACGCGAATAGCCATATTGAAACACTCCTGATGTCGTGAGAAACCGCGCCCGCCCCGCCCCATTTATCTGGCGGAAGGGAACGCGGTCAGTCAATCATTATAATTTTTCGGCGCGACGCAACTCCCCATCGAACGGCGGCAATCACCTGAAAAAGCATACCCCTTCCCGTCGCACCTGTCAATGCATCGCAGACAAACTGTCAGCTACATTCGCATGAGAATCTTGCCATAGAGAGTAAAACAAAAAAGTCAGCGTGATTCAACATCAGTGAGTCACAGTTATACTGAATATTCTGATAGCCTGATAAGTTTAATCCAAACGAAACGAGAATGCCTATGATGGCTCCTGAGATCAATAACGCCTTATGGACGGGCAAGCTCTCAGAGTATTCGGAAAATATATGATCTTAAATAACGTGAGTTCGGGATAAGACGGGCTTTCGGATAGAGTGTAGTTACCACACCGCACTCCAAAGAAAGCCCGCCCCATGTCCAGTTTACTGCATCTGTTCTGCAAAGTAGACGATTTCTGTCAACAATTCTTGCCC
>CAIVZM010000003.1 GCA_903910385.1 uncultured Armatimonadota bacterium | reverse complement strand
TAGTCGTCACCGTGGTCCGTGCGGTTTTCTGTGGAATCTGGCGGCGGGACTGATTGCGTATTGCCACCAGCCTACGAAGCCGTCGCTGCACCTGCGAGACGTGGGAGCATTGACCCAACCTTAACCCGAACTCACGTTATATAATAAAATATATCGGTTTACTGATGCCAACGATGTCTACCAAGTTCCTCTCCGCCGAAAAGATGACGATGCCGCTCCCCCTTGATGAGGATGTGCATCGGGCTGTACGTCTGCTCAAAATCCTGATCCTGATTCTCACCAGACCGGAAGCGCAACAACTGACCAAGACGGATTTGGCGGCGCAATGTCGGTGTAGCGCGAAAACGATCCAGCGTGATATCCGACTACTGACTGCCGAGTGGGGTCTATATTTTGACACCTCCCTCCGCGCCTTTGTGCTCCCCGAAGGCGCCATCGCCATCGCAGATTTACGGTTGAGCAATGCGGATGTACTGGCATTTGGGCTGACGGAAGGTTTCATACGGAATTCCGGGTTTCCTCAGCAAAAAGAAATCCTCAACGCCATCTCCAAAGTCACTGCGGGCTTGTCGCCGCAAATGAAGCGTGTACTGGAACTGACCAGCGCCGCCGTCTCCCCGGCGCTTTTGCCCCTCGATTACGGCGACGCTCCCGTTATGGCGCTCCTGAGCGCGGTACGGTCTCGGCGCACTGTGGAAATAGACTACGACAGCGCAAACAGCAGTAGCCGGGGTTGGCGCAAAGTGGATCCCTATTCGTTAGAGCCGCGTGAGGGCGTCTACTGGGAGTTACAGGGATGGTGCCATAACAATCGCGGGTTTCGCACCTTCGCTCTGGATCGGATTTACGACATTACGTTAATGCAAGGCGTGTTTGAGATTCGTTCTGCGGAATGGGAGGCGTTCCGTTCACAAAACACGATTGGCGGACTACGAGGCAGTGGCGCGCCGGTCCCAGTGGAAGTGACGTTCGATCCGAAGGTGGCCCGGTACGCCTTGCGGCGCCGATGGACGGAACCGCTTCAGATCGTGCAGCAACCGGATGGAAGCGCGATCCTTTCCGGAACGATACCGGGCGGCGTCGCCCTCGATGCAATGATTGCGGAACTGTTGCGCTGGCGACGATATGCCATCGTATCCGGCGGCCCGGAACTCCTTGCCGCCATGCGGTCTGAAGTCGCCGCCCTTTCCGCCCTTTACGCTGAAATAAAAAGTAATGCATAAAAACTTTCGAGACACTTCCATGGGGGGACATCCATAGTGTCCCCCCAGAGGCGCTAAACTTCCCCTGTCAGCGATGTCAACAGCGCGAAGATGAAAGAGGTAATACTCTCACAGGCGCCACAATAAAAATAGAGGATCACTTGAATGCACGCTTCGACTTATAGAAGATTATGGGCTAAAACCAACAAGCATGACGCCCAGCGTTTCCATCCCTTGTGGCGTCATCTTCTGGATGTCGCATCGGTAGCTCAGGCGTTGACGCCCCGCTTCGGCAGCGTCACTCCCCTGCCTGATTCATGGCTTTTTTTCCTGGTCGCCCTGCATGATATCGGCAAGGCCGACCCGCTTTTTCAAATAAAAGCGCCCGAACTGGCCCAACCGCTGAACGATGCTGGAATCTACTTTCCCCCCGATGCGGCCACTAACACAAAGGGATTCCGACATGAAGCGCGGTCGGCGGTCTGGCTCCGTTCATTTCTTGCGGAACGTGGGTGGGAGCGCAAAGCGATTGAAGTAGTTGTCGCGGCGATTCGGGGGCATCACGGCGATTTTGGCGCCCCCGAACCGCCCGACGAAACCGAACGGGTAAGGCAGGCGCAGACATGGAATCCTCTGCGGAGGGACATCGTGGAGTTGGTTGCGGAAACGCTCGGCGTTACCGAATGGGCGATTGATAAATTCGACGATGCGAGCCGCGTAGGGATGCTCCTTTCCGGGCTTATAGTCCTTTCGGACTGGATTGCCTCCAACGACACCATCTATCGCTATGACGACCCAACTTTCCTGCCGGAAACCGACGACCCGGCGACTTACTTCGCTGCGGCGCAAAAAGAAGCGCGTCATGCCCTTGCCCGATTGGAATTAAACGCCGATTTCACCGAATTTCCGGTACAGAGCGTCGCGTTCGACGGCTTGTTTTCGTTCAAACCCAGCAGGGCGCAAAAAACGGTAGAGGAACTATGCCAGATCGCACAATTGCCCCCCAGCCTCGCCCTGATTGAAGCCACGATGTGGGAGGGTAAGACTGAAGCGGCCGTATCGCCTGCACCACTCTCCCATCAGTCCCTACGACGGCGCTGGAATTTTAAGTACGTTTAGGGAGACAAAGAAAATGCCTGAGAATCACCGTGATTTCACCGACGAGGAACTCCTCACCCTCTGGGGCAAGACAGGTCCCCGCCAAGGGGACGCGGACTGTTACCATCCGCTTCTTTTTCACCTGATGGATGTTGGGAACGTTGCCCTGCTTCTCTGGGACAGGGTTTTGCCGTCTCCCGTTCAGAAACGAATCGCCGCGACGCTTGGCGTATCCATGACGACGGCGCAGAGAATTGTCGTCCTTTTGGCGGCGCAACATGATTTGGGTAAATTGTCCGCCTTCCAGTATAAGTCCGAGGCGCACGTCAAAATTGTCAACGATGTGGGATTAACCATAATCGGCTGTCCGAATCAGCGACCGCATGGCTACATCACCGCCAAAACCCTGCCGGATTGTGCCATCGAAGGCGTCGGCGGCTGGAAAGCGGCAAAGAGCGTCGCGGAGGATTTATCGCGCATTACGGGCGGACATCACGGCACATTCCCGAACGCGGGCGATTTGGAAATCATGGGATCGGCGGCACGTGGCGGCAAGGGCTGGAGCGACGCCCGCCGCGCTCTGCTCGAAGTCCTGCCGCCTCTGCTATGGCCCAACTACGATGGCGCGGCTATCGAAATCCCGCTCGAAACGCTGGAAGATGCCGCCGCCGTCCCCCTCATCGGCGGACTCATTTCCGTCGCGGACTGGATTGCTTCCTCCCAGGAAAAGGAGTGTTTCCCTATCGCCTTCACCGACGACAATAAGGATAAACGCCCGACGCTCGCCGAGTACGCCGTCACCTCACGGGAGCAGACAAAAAAAGCGTTACAATGGTTCGGCTGGTTGCCGACGCCCCAATTCGCCGACCCCGCCGACTTCGGCAAACTCTTCCGCGATAACGCAGGAAATCCCTACACCCCCAATGCCATGCAGGAGGAAACGATTCGTCGCGCCGACGGGGCCGACGAACCCTACCTGATGATCATTGAGGAGGAGATGGGCGCGGGCAAGACCGAAGCCGCCGTCTACGCCATTGACCGCGCCCTGACGACGGGACTGGCGCATGGTTTCTATATCGCCATGCCGACCCAGGCCACTGGGAATCAGATGTTTACCCGCGTCCACAAGTATCTGACAGAGCGAAAACATAGCGGAAACCTCAACTTTCAACTCGTTCATTCCGGCAATTTTCTGGATAAAGCGTTCGATAAACTTAAACTCGCCGCGATAGATACTGATAATAAGGAAAACCCCGACGAGGGCGTCGTCGTCGCGGAGAGCTGGTTTACCTATAAGAAGCGTCCGTTGCTGGCCCCGTTTGGCGTCGGGACGATTGATCAGACGCTTTTGGGCGTGTTGCAGACGAAACACTGGTTCGTGCGTCTGTTCGGATTGGCAGGGAAAATCGTCGTCTTCGATGAAGTTCACGCCTACGATGTCTACACCGGGGCATTGCTCCTGCGTCTGATTTCGTGGCTCCGTGCCGTGGGTTGTACTGTCATTCTCCTCTCCGCCACCCTCCCCGACGCCCGCCGCAAAGAGTTGGTCAACTCTTGGGACGACAAGGCGACAGTGAAGGACACCGAATACCCGCGCATCACCTACGTCAGCGGGAGCGAGGCGGATGCGGTCTGCGTCGCCCCAAAGCCCCCGGAACCGCCCAAACCCACGAAAACGGTGAAACTCGAACGAGCCGTGTGCGACATCGCCGTGCTCCCCGACCGTCTGCGGGTCGCGCTGCCCGACGGCGGCTGTGCGGCCATCATCTGCAACACCGTCGCACGGGCGCAGGAAACCTTCCGCCAAGTCCGCGAAGAACTCGAATCCGAAGGCTGGCAAGTCACCCTCTTCCATGCCCGCACCCCCGCCGGCTGGCGCAAAACGCGGGAACGGATGGTGGTCCGCTGGTTCGGCAAGGGCAGAGGCAAGAACGGCGAAAATGCCCGCCGCCCCCGCCGCGCCGTCCTTATCGCGACTCAGGTAGTGGAACAATCTCTGGACTTAGACTTTGACTGGATGGCCTCCGAAATGGCCCCTGTTGACCTCTTATTACAGCGCATGGGCCGCCTTTTCCGCCACAACCGCACCGACCGCAACACGTACGCCCATAAAGTTGGCCCGCGCTTCTGTATCCTCTGCGACAAGAACAAGGACGGTCTCCCCATCTTCCCAGAGTACACCGAACTCGTCTACGACAAATACGCCCTCCTACGCTCCTACCTCGCCCTGCAATCTCGCGACGCCATTCACCTCCCCGCCGACATTCCCGAACTTATCCGCCTCGCCTACGATGCTCTTCCCCCCGCCTCCCTATCGCCCGTGTGGATTGATAAGTTGGATAAGGCAAGGGGAAAATCAGGAGAAAAACAGACCGACAGCGAATTGAGTGCGGACGCCGTGATGATTAGCGAACCAGCGTTGCGGGCGCGAAAAGTAATGAATGCCTCAAACGAGATTATTCTTTTCGATGACGATGATCCCAGAGTTCACGAAACGGTGCGGGCGGCGACCCGCGAAGGAAGGCCGTCCATCAGCGTCATTTGTCACGGAACGGACGGACATGGCAATGCGCTTGCGCCCAAACCGAAAGGAAATATCGCTGCCGAAACGGCCCGCGAGATGTTGCGTTTCGCGCTGGCTATCAGTAATCCTGGCATTTATTTCCACTTGAAGGATAAAGAGGTAAAAAACTGGAAAAAAAATGCCTACCTGCGCTACGTTCGCCAAATCCCTTTCGATAAGGGAATCGCCCGCCTCGAAACGCAAGATGCCGTTTACAACCTCTCTCTTGATCGTGAAACGGGCCTGACTATCGCCAAAGAAGGAGTTCTGACCGAAAAATGAAACCGCACTCGTTCAACCTCGTCCGCGAGAAATGGATTCCCTGCGCCGACACTTCCGGTAATATCGCTCTCGTGAGCATTTACGAAGCGTTGACCGAGGGAACACAATGGACGGAAATCCGCTGCCCTTCCCCTCTGCAAACCGTCGCCGTCCTGCGCGTCCTGCTGGCGATTCTCTACCGCGCCTGTCCTGTGAAGGACGAAGGTGATTGGGCAAAATACTGGAACGGGCAACAGTTCGATAGCAAAGAACTCGACGCCTACTTCGCCCAATGGGAACACGCCTTCGACCTATTCTCTACAACACACCCATTCTTCCAAGTTGCTGGTTTTCAAATACGATCGGAAATAAAAAAGAAGAATCAGGTCATTATCGAAACACGACCCATATCGCTTCTTAAATTGGCGACCGAGTTGGCAACGGATAGTAATCGTTTGCTATTCGAAAGAACGACAGTTGGAAAGATGAGGCAACTGACGCCAGCGGAGGCGGTGCTGAATCTGCTCGAAATCCACGCCTTTGGGTTGGGCGGAGGCATTTCCTCAAATGCGACCGTCAACGGCAAGCCAGTGGAACGGCCTAACTTCGAAGATGGGACGATTGCTCGTAGCGCCAGCCTTTTTTTCTCCGGGGCGAATCTCTTTGAGACGTTATGCCTCAATCGTACAATTGCTAAAAATCACGAGCGGGACAAGCCTGTTTGGGAGCAAGATAATCCCCTGTCCCGTCTGGAGGAAAAGGCGTTTGGCCCTATTGAACGGCTTGCGTGGTTAAGTCGGCTTCTCCTATTTCGACCAGAATGGGAGGATAATCAAACCGTTGTGCGTTCTATGTTTTTTACACAAGGACGCAGGGCTGACAAGGATTATCACCGTGTTCGTGACTTTATGCAAGTCTACACAGAATCAAAAAAGGAGGGGTTAGCGTTCGTCCGTCTTAACGAGGCTCGTTCAGCATGGCGTGACCTTCATTCGTTGTTAGTTTTCGACCCAGAAAAGCGAAATTTGCTCATCAGTCATGTGAGTAATCTTATCAATGAAGACATTTTGCCACATGGCATTCGATACCGCCTAAACGTGATTGGTATCGTTGCAGACAAAGCGAGCGTCACTTTGCAACGGCATGACAGGATGAGCTTGCCCGCTGCGCTTCTTACTGACAACGATATGTTGGAACGATTAGGGCAGGGAATTGACGGCGCGGAATTCATTGCGGAGGAACTTGGAAGGCGAATCGCTGCTGTCATAAAGGTTTTCCTATCGCCTGACGGTAAGGCTGACAGGGACACGGTATCAAAGTTACTTGAGGCAATTGATCCCCGTCGAGCTTACTGGCCGCGAATGGAATCGTATTTCGCTGAGTTCGTTTCTAAATTGGATGGCGATGAAGCTCATGCGGTTGAAGCGTTGCAAAAATGGCGCGAGGCGGCGGAATACGAAGCGAAACGCGCCCTTGATGAATCATGCGCGACTCTCGGAGATAGTGGACGCGCCATCAGAGCGACCGCATCCGTCTACCCCTATTTCACTGCTGACCGGCAAGCCGTTGAGCAAAAGAAGCAAAGTCGCCGGAAAACGAAAACGACGAAAGGATGAAAGAAAACAAGACTCTCATGTCACCACTATCAACTACAACGCCATCCCAAAGGCTCATTGACCCTGACGGGTTGATGAACCATCTGATTCGAGTGGCCGGCGACGAAGATTCGCCCACAGCGCGGGCGGAATTTGCCGCCTTGCGTCATTCCCTACGTGATTTCCTGCGGGCGGCTCCTTATGTGGCAGGGTATCTTGGCGACAAGATGACCCCACACGATGAGTGGATGTACACTATCGCCGCCCTATTCGCCTATCATCGTGACCACAGGCAAGGTAATTCTCTCGGTAAGGCGTTCCGGCAACTGAAAGAGGCGACGGGTTCGGACGCAATTGAGCAACGTTTTATATCGTTGCTTTCCACCGACCGTAAACGGCTCGCTGACCCATTACGTCATGCAATTTTATTGCTGGCGTCTCATAAAATACCGCTCGATTGGCGTGGGCTAAGGAAAGCGATTTGGGATTGGGACACGCTGGGGAAAACCAGCCGTCGCGCCTTAGCGCATGACTTCTACCGCACCGATAAACGGGATAGCGGCAATCAAACCGACGCCAATACTGGCGAGGAACACAACAGCAAGTAGGAGAAAAAAATGAAAATCGAAGTGCATCTGTTACAGAGTTTCGCCCCATCATGCCTGAACCGGGACGACACCAATACGCCCAAAATGGCCGAGTTCGGCGGCGCTACCCGCGCCCGCGTTTCCAGCCAGTCGTGGAAGCGGACGGTGCGTCAATACTGGCGTATGAGTGCGGAAGTCACCGGACTGGAAGTGGCCCAGCGCACGAAACAATTGAGGAAACTCCTTTTGAAGAAGCTGGGTTGGCAGGATGAGGTGACGGAAGATACCGTTGCTGTAGATGTTTTTCTTGACGGCTACTATTCAGAAATGGACGGTAAGAAGCCCAAGGAAACGAAAGTGCTCGTGTTCATCGGGCAAGAGGAAGTTGATGTGGCTACCGAATGTTTCCGTCAAGTGCAGGAAAGCATCCGGCCCATCACCCTGAAGCGGCTTGCGGCGATGAATAAGGCGGCGGCAAAAGGTGCAAAGTCCGAAGTCTCCGATGCCGCCCCCACTGATGCAGACGGCGAGGAGGGCGGCAAGAAATTACCGGGGTTAGAAAAAAAGAACCTCGACGGCGACGTGTTAAAGAAATTGTCCGCTGCAAACTCGACACCCGATATTGCAATGTTCGGACGTATGCTCGCTGATCACCCTGAAAGAAGAGTAGACGCCGCCTGTCAGGTGGCGCACGCCCTTTCCACCCATTCCGTTGACTTCGCCACCGATTACTTCGCGGCGGTGGATGACATCAAGGAAAACATGGGCGAGATTGGGGCCGGGATGCTTGGTAATCAGGGGTATAACGCCGCCTGTTACTACCGCTACGCCCTGCTGGATAGGAATCAACTGCTCACCAACCTCAAAGGAGACTCCGCTCTGGCAGACAAGACCATTGAAGCGTTCCTGCGAGCCTTCACGCTGTCCATTCCGTCCGCCAAGCAGAACAGTCATGCCGCGCAGAGTCTGCCGTCGTTGGCTCTGTTTATCGCCCGCGATAAGGGCGTTCCTGTTTCGCTGGTCAATGCGTTCGCGGCCCCGATTTACGGTGAAGACCTGATTGGCGCTTCGATTCGCAGTCTGGCGCGTTATCAGGCGAAGATGGGTGAAATGTACGGCGTCTATGAAGGCGCGACTATCGCCTGTTTCTCTGACCGGGAGGAAAAGGGACTGCCGGACAATCTGGCGGCCTTTGATGCGGGCGGTCTCGATGCGGCGGTCAAAAACATCCTTGACGCCGTTCGGGGGACGGCATGAGCGGGGGCGGGGGGGCGCATACCCTCCTGATTCCGCTGGTTGGGCCGATGCAGGCGTGGGGCAGTCGCAGCCGCTTCGATGACCGCGACACCCACCCCGAACCCACCAAAAGCGGCGTCATCGGCCTGATTTGCGCGGCTATGGGGCGCGGGCGGGAAGCGGATTTGTCCGATTTGAACGCCCTGCGCTTCGGCGTCCGCGTGGACGCTCCCGGTCGCGCCGAGACGGACTACCACACCGCGCAAGATGTCATGCGGGCCAGCGGGAGCGGCGGGGCGGCGGTAACGTCGCGCCGCCATTACCTCGCGGACGCCCGTTTTCTGGTCGGACTGTCCGGCGATGACCTGAAATTGTTGCTGTACATCGAAGGACACCTGAAAAATCCCTTCTGGACGCTGTCTCTGGGGCGCAAGTCTTTCCCGCTGTCCGTGCCGCCGTACCTTCCCCAAGGTTCGGTGCGGGAGAACGTTGGACTGGAACAAGCCTTGAAGGACGAACCCTGGCGGGCGTTGCGCCGCCGCGAGGAGCGCCCAAAGCAGTTACGAATGATTATCGAGACGCCGGAGGGCGACGCGGTGCAGTCTGACCTGCCGCTCTCGTTCGCGTGGGATAATCGCGCCTTCGGTCTGCGCCGCTTCACCGCATATCCGGTGACGCTGCCGCCCGACGAAAATAACAAGGAGAATCTATGGATACCGTAAACGACGACAAAGACGAAAAACTGGGGGTCGCGCCGGACAAACTCTATCTCACCAGACTACGGCTCAAAGCCCTGCGCTCCGAGACGCTGCGAACGCTGGGCGACTCTCACCAAATGCATCAGCGCATTTACGCCGCTTTCCCGGACAAGGCGGACGGCGGGCCGGGGCGCGTCCTCTGGCGTGTTGAGGAAGCGTCCGGGCTGGGCGATGGGCATCAACGGGAAATCTCCGCCCTCATTCAGTCGGACAAAGAGCCAGACTCTTCCCGGTGGACGGCAGGCGGTTGGGTCTGCGGCGCGGACGGCCCGCGCACCCTTCCCCTGCGCGACGCCGACCATCGCCCTCTGTTCCCGGTCGGTGCATCCTTCCGTTTCCGTCTGCGGGCCAACCCGACCTTTCGCGTCGCGGCGGGGGACAAGAAGGGCAAGCGCCTTTCCGTCACCTGTGAACAACGGCGAGCGGTGTATTTGGAACAACACGGACTGACAGCGAAAGACGGAGAGCGTCCGCTGTCCTCGGCCCGCGTCGCGGAGGCGCTTCTCGCCGAATGGCTGGAGCGCAAAGGGAAGGAGGGCGGCTTTCAACTCGCCGCTGTTCCGACGGGCGCGGATTGGATTGACCCCTTTAGCGACGCGCCCGCCTCCCGCCTTGAGGTGCGAATCACACCCGAAGGCTTCCGCCGCGGCTGGCAGACTCGCACCTCGGACGAAGCGGAACGGATGCCGGCGCCATTAGACCACGATTCCGTTTTGTTTGAGGGTGTCCTCACCGTCACCGATACCGAGGCGTTCATCAATACACTGGCCAGCGGCATCGGCTCCGCCAAGTCATTTGGCTTCGGCCTACTATCGTTGGCGCGAAAATAAGGGGAAGGGCGGGCTACGTGCCCTTCCGAGGGAGGAATCACAAAATTGGACGATCTGCATCTATTGCCCAAGATTCGGGATGGGCTGTCGTATGTCTATGTCGAACACGCACGGGTGGATCAGCACGAACAGAGCGTCGCTTACTGGGATGAAAAGGGATACACCGCCCTGCCGGTGGCGGCGCTGTGCGTCCTGATGCTGGGACCAGGTTCCAGTATCACCCATGCGGCGATTCGGTTGCTGGCGGAACATAACTGTCTGGTAGTCTGGTGCGGCGAGGAGAATGTCCGCTTCTATGCCTTTGGAACAGGTGGTACGCGTCGCGCCGGACCACTCTTGCATCAGGCGCGACTGGTCAGCGACCCGGCATTGCGCCTTGAGGTCGTCAAGCGCATGTATCGCATCCGCTTCCGTGAAGCCCCGCCTGATGACAACCTGACCATTGAACAGTTGCGCGGACTGGAAGGGGCGCGAGTGCGGCGTATCTACGCGGAATGGTCCGCCAAAACGGGAATCGAATGGACAGGTCGCGTCTATGACCGCAACAACTGGGCGGAAGCGGACCCGATAAACCGGACATTGTCCTGCGCGAACTCGTGCCTGTACGGTATCTGTCATGCGGCGACGCTGGCGGCAGGCTACAGTCCGGGACTTGGTTTCATTCATACGGGCAAGCAGCTATCGTTTATCTATGACCTCGCGGACCTCTACAAGACGGAAGTGACCATTCCTGTGGCGTTTCGGATTGCGGCGGAAGGCGGGGTACATATTGAACGACGCACCAGAATGGCGTGCCGCGATCAGTTTCGGGAAACCCGGTTGCTTTCCCGGCTCATTCCTGATGTACAATCCCTGTTCGGCGTTAAGGACGATCCTTCGTTTGATCTGACCGCTGTAAACGAGGCCGATTGGGACAAAGCGCTTCCCGGTGACCTCTGGGGGCCGGAGGAAGAAGGTGGAGCGGTTTCAGGCGGCGTCAATCACGGAGACGCCCCCGAAACACAGGAAACGGAGGATTCCTGATATGGTCGTCTTTATTCTGGAGCGTGTCCCGGCGACGGTTCGCGGCGAGATGTCTCGCTGGCTGATCGAACCGCGTCACGGCGTTTTCATCGGCGATGTTTCCGCAATGGTGCGAGACCGTCTCTGGGCGCTGGTAGGAGAAAAGGTGAAGGCGGGTGGCGCATTGCTGTTGCACAGTTCGCCTGGCGAACAGGGTTTTAAGGCGCGTTCTCTGGGCGATACTACCCGTTCCCTGAACGATAATGAGGGATTGACTCTGGTGCATATTCCTACGGTAGCGGCGAAGAAGAAAGATAATTTCGCCAATCGTCTGGCGCGAGACACCGCTACAGTTCGCTTTTCACCGGTGGAAGGAACGGAAATGCAATCGCAATCGCAGGTACCTTCTGCCAAGAACAAGCCCGCCCGACGCACTCTTTCCTCCAATGACTCTCCCCCGATACGGTACACACGAAAAACAGACCCTCTTTATGGTCTGGAAAGTCCCCCCGATGCCGCAGATATCGCTCGACATTGTGCAGACTCCGGGGAGCATTTTCGCGTGATACTGATGGACGTTGATCAGAATGACCCCGCCCTACTTCCGATTGGCGTCCACTGGCGTGCTATTGTTCAATCTGATGACCCTTTTGGCGATTAAGTATTCCCAAAGGAATCTGACGTTTCTCTGTCTAAAAAGGATCTGTTCTTCACGATGAAAGCAAACGTCTGTTTATTCTATTCCCCACGAGCGTGGGGGTGAACCGCGAAGCGAGGGGGCGAAGATTCTCCTTGTCGCCTATTCCCCACGAGCGTGGGGGTGAACCGGGGGTAAGTCCACACTGGTAGGCGATTATAATCTATTCCCCACGAGCGTGGGGGTGAACCGAGTAGATACGCTTCGCTTGTTACGTCGTTATCCTATTCCCCACGAGCGTGGGGGTGAACCAGACGGCGAACACGCATACTCAGGGACAGTTCCCTATTCCCCACGAGCGTGGGGGTGAACCGTACAAACTGGCGCAATATGGCACGGGTCACAACTATTCCCCACGAGCGTGGGGGTGAACCGATAATCGGATCGCCACCCGAAGATACTGATTCCTATTCCCCACGAGCGTGGGGGTGAACCGGTTCCGAACGCCCGATTATTGAACTGTCATTACTATTCCCCACGAGCGTGGGGGTGAACCGTCGCGGCGATCAAGGCGAAAACGG
>CAIVZM010000002.1 GCA_903910385.1 uncultured Armatimonadota bacterium | reverse complement strand
TTGAGATGATCATGCCGGGTGACAACATCACGATTACGGCGGAGTTGATCAACCCGATTGCGATGGAAGAGGGTCTTCGCTTTGCGATCCGCGAAGGCGGGCACACGGTCGGAGCCGGAGTCGTAGCCAAAATTCTGGCGTGATAAAATAGTTACGCCCCTTCTGCAAGGAAGGGGCATAATTTTTGATATTTGAGGAACGGTAAATAAAATGGCGGGAGCCGAAAATAGAATTATAGTGACTCTTGCGTGCCAGGAATGCAAAGAGCATAACTATGTCACCAAGAAGAATAAGAAGAATGACCAGCAACGGCTCGAAATGAACAAGTACTGCCCCCGTTGCCGCGTTCACAAGCCGCATCGCGAACAGAAGTAATATTCGTCGCGCCGGTTCTATCTGGCATATATGCCCGCCTGATTGGACGGCGGGCTTCTGCTTGACAGAAGTCGTGAATGTCAAGGTCACAACGGATATCGGTTGACGTCAGTTAAAGCCTGAGATATACTGACGGTCGTTGGAAATACTCTCTGTGGGGGTGTAGTTCAGTGGTAGAACGTCCGCCTCCAAAGCGGAATGTCGTGGGTTCAAGTCCTGCCACCCCCGTATTGAAAAACCGACTCGCTTCAAAGAAGCGAGTCGGTTTTTGTATTTCAGGTCACATCAAAAGGGACGCAATAATTTGAGAGTGACCTGATTCCTTGTTGAGGTGGCGTTCGGATCTCCGATCAGAAAGTAGATATCGGTGCCACGAGGCATACGCTGGGAATAGCCCACATAGAAATTCGTTCCCTTTGGCATCGCTGTCTCACCTGAGGTTTTGCCCGTTGTCTGAATCAGGCGTCCGCTTATCGCGCGATTGCCATCGATGCGGTAGGTTCCCGTTGCGGTCAACCGGTTTGTCCGCTCGCTCCCAAGAACCTGACGTTCCACACGTCCATCCAAACTCAAACCCTTCTTTAATATCGCCCCCTGATGTGCGCTGACAAACTGGTAATTCTCACCAGCCTGTCTGCCTACATTCAAATTGATGCCACCCTTTTGAAAGAGCGTTTTGTTGTTCCACGAAAAACCTGCCCCATAAAGCCGGTCATGGAACCGCTCCTCCTGCTGATTCTCCTGACGCTGTCCCGTCCCTAAGCTGGCGTTTACGCCATACCCGCGACGGTTCTGGGCTTCGCCAAAGAGGAAGATATTCTTGTTGAAGAAAGAGTTGTCGAATCGATTTGCAGAACCCATCTCTCCATAGACTTCATAATGTTCGACAGGGCCTTTATCGAAATCATTCCACTGCCAGAGGTTGATCTCGTACCCCTTTTGATCCACGTCAGGAAGATAACCCAATCGGCTGGTGAAATTTGGGCTGATCGCATTGTATCTAAAGTTACCGTTCAATCTGCCGGGACGGCTGGTGAATTTCAGATTGACGTTTTCCATCGATCCTGACTTCTCCCCACTGAGTTCGGAACGGTTTTCCGCACCAAACAGAGAGTAACGGACTCCCCCACGCTCGATCCCATATTTACCGTAGATCCGCCCGACTCTATTATTAGCCTGCCCTCTTTGATCATCAGCGACAAAATTGACGCCAACCACATTGAAAAGTCCAATATCCTGTGCCAGATTCAAAGCGAGGCTCTGTCGTTGTTTACCCGACTTCTGGTTTGCCGCACCGAGGATGCCGACTGTTGTCAGACCGTTCCTGCCAACAAACTTTAACCCTTCATCCACCGCTTCGATGCGACGGCTATAAAAGAGAGCCTTATCCGGCAAATAATCGCCACCTTCCGCGAAGAACGGTCTGCGATCTTCCACAAATTGTTCATTGTAAGAGAAGTTGATATCGGCGACCGCCTGCTCGACCGTTCGAAAGTCTGGATTCAATGCAACTACCCCCGTCAGCGTAGTCGTGATCGGATATTTGATATCCATCCCTAATTTCGCTGTTCCATCGTCCCCGGCAGCGAACAGGGTGTATGGCAGGAAGGTCGGTTTTGCAGCGTAGGACGGCGGAGCGATACCGGTTAGATCATGGAGATACTGCGCTCGCTTTTCCCACATTTGCCCTTCGGAGGGAACATAGGGCCATACCTGAGAACTTGCCTCTCGTCCCTGACGGCGCGAGAAAAGAATGCCAAAGGATTTACACCCTTTTGGATAGCGAAGCAATCGAAAGGGAATGGCGATTTCCGCCGTCCATCCATCCGATACACGTTTAGCGCGAGCCGTCCAGTCGCCAGCCCAAGAAATATTATCGGCGGTGCCGCCTTCCCGGAAGTCCTGTTGGGTTCCTATAGCGGACACCAGAAATGAGGAAAAGCCCCGGCGCGTCCCCTGGCTATCCAGAGATACTGTGACATGATCTTCCTGTTCGAGATCGCCACCACGTTGCGTCTCACTGGCTCGAATCTTTTCCGGTTCGCTATCGATGCAGTGAAACGCAATATACAACGTGTCTTTATCCGCGATGATCCAGGCTTCCGTCTGATCTGTTACCGGCGCGTTTCCACCAAATCGATAGAAACCGGAGGATTTGAAAGCGCTTTTCCATACTTCGTCGTTGATATCGCCATCTATCTTCGGCGCGATAGAGGCACGAGGCGCAACGATTTTCTCACGCACCCAGACTCCTGTTGGGATGACGGGAGTATCTATCTTTTTAGACACAGGCTCTTCAGCAAAACTGCAAGACTGAGAGAAGAAAAGAGTCACAAAAATAGCGGCGAAAAAGCAGAGGGATTTCATAGGCTTATCCATGTCGCCCACATCCCTCTTTTTGCTAAAGATAAAAGGTTATATTGAAAATCTATTTTGCACTCCATGATTTCAGTTCTTAATACGCGGTAGAGAGATCGTTCTGGACTCGAAAATCTGGCCCAAGCGTATCCCGTGCGATACGTTCCGCTAACGCTTTATGTTCGTGAGAGTTTACCTCTCCGCGAAGTTTAATACCCTTTCCATCGGGATCTGCGTCTACGCGAATTGTGGATGGTAGTTGTTGGTTCGCCTTTAAAGCAGCGGTGACTCGCGCTCCAATACTGAGTTGTCCCAGGCGTTTCTTCGCCTCGTTGGTCGCCGCATCCGTTACTGGTTTAGCGGCGTCTATAATCGGTTGGGCTTTCCGCTGCACTTCGGCAAGTTTTTCGCGGGCATCCGCAGTATTCCTTTGGATATCACCCTTTGCGCTATTGATCGTCTCTGAAGAGCATCCTGTCATCAAGAGCCAGAGGATCAACGCCATCCCGGCGCCCATGCACCCCAAACCGTTTCGTATCATTCGTTACTCCCTTCTAATTCTATCGTCTTCGCCGGAAACGAAAAAGATACTGATCCAGTGACACAAAGGATACATGTTTCGAAATCACTCATGCGACGACCTTATCGTGAAATGGGAAGGAGTTCCGAGGGTAGACGGCGAATCGGTGCGCATAAGGCGCATCCCTCTGGATGCATCGTTCTTACGCCAAATACCAGCGAAGGAAGTAACGCACAATGGCTGCGAAAAAAAAAATAAATATCGGTTTGGTCGGTTATCAATTTATGGGCAAGGCGCATAGTAACGCCTATCGCCAGGTAGCGAAGTTTTTCCCGGACACGGAGGTCGAACCGGTTCTCAAAGTCCTTTGCGGGCGTGATGAATCCAAAGTGCGGAGCGCGGCGGAGCGCTTTGGGTTTGAGAGTATAGAGACAGATTACCGAAAGCTCTGCGAACGGGATGACATCGATTTGATCGATATCGCCACCCCCGGCAATACGCATGTAGAAATCGCTATCGCGGCTGCCAATGGCGGCAAGATGATTATCTGTGAAAAGCCGCTGGCGAATACCCTGGCGGAAGCCGAACAGATGGTCGCCGCCGTCAAAGCGAATAATGTGCCGAATGCAGTTTGCTTTAACTATCGCCGGATTCCTGCCGTCGCTCTGGCTAAGAAGTTAATTGAAGAGGGCGTTCTGGGACACATCTACCACTTCCGGGGCGTCTATTTACAGGATTGGATTGTAGACCCCAACTTCCCGCTGGTCTGGCGATTGCTGGGTGACATCGCCGGTTCCGGTTCGCATGGCGACCTGAACGCTCACCTCATCGACGACGCCTATTACCTTTTGGGACCGATCACCGAAGTTTCCGGAATGCTGGATACCTTTATCAAGCAACGTCCCCTGCTCGCGGAATCGGATGACCGTCTTGGCGGTAAAGCGTCGGACAAAATGGGTGATGTCACCGTCGACGATTCTTCGATTTTTATGGCACGCTTCGCGAACGGTGCGGTAGGGACGTTCGAAGCCACCCGAATGGCGGCGGGCAGAAAGAATCACTCCAAATTTGAGATCAATGGTTCCAAGGGCAGCATTGTTTTCAATATGGAACGCATGAACGAACTGGAATACTACAACCATGACGATCCTGCGGAATTGAAGGGATTCCGAGTCGTACAAACGACGGACGGCGTTCATCCCTACACTGGAAACTACTGGCCAGTCGGTCACATCATTGGCTATGAGCATACATTCATCAACTTTATGCATGATGTCCTGAACGATTTTGCCGCCGGTCGCCCGACACATCCCAACTTTGAGGACGGCCTCTATGTCCAGAAGGTGCTGGATGCCGTAGACCGTAGCAGCCGGACGCGAGCCTGGCAGACCATCTAACCGTCGCCTCACAAATGGATAGGTTTCCGTTGCGGAAAGCATTCGGGAACCTGTCTGTTCACTTTTATCGTCTTTTAAGGGAAATGGAGCGGTATTCCTAAACATTATGGCTGTGCGATGTCCCGGATGCGGTTCACAACTGGCGGCGAATGCCCGCTTCTGCTCCCTGTGTGGCAAGGAAGCGGTTCCTGCCACCTTGCCAACGACGCCTCCTGTTCAGATGGCGCCTCAAACTGTTCGTCCGAACCTGAACCCCACAGGAAATTACGCTCCACAAATCCCGACGAACGACTCCAGTAAAAAGCGCATTGCGTTATTTTCGGCGCTGGGTGGCATTGGAGTGGCGGTAGCTCTGTTCTTTGCTTTACGCGCCGCAGGCGTTCTGGGTGTCGGAGCGACACAGACACCGTCCGCCGCAGTTCTAACGGCTCCCAACGCCAAGGCGATACCTGCGCCTGTCCTGAATGCTCCTGAAGCGGCTCAACCGCCTGCCCCGGTATTGAATCCTCCTCAAAAACAGGAAGTTCCGATGCCGGAGGATGTGGTCGCGTACCTGAGATGGCTGAAAAAATTCGATGCGGCGCGTCGTAGTCTCGAAAGCCGTATGACTGTCGCCAGTGCAAAGATGATCCCGATGATTACGGTTGCCCAAGCGGAAGTAGTCAATAGCTGGAGCCCCGAGAATGATGGCGCATCCCATTCGCCGCAAAAACCTGCGACCAACGCCATGCGACAGGAATTGAGCGTTATCGCACAGCAGATGAATGAAGCCCCCGCGAAGTTTCAGAGCTATCCTCCACCCAATGCCTGTGCGAACCTCGCCCTCGCTTATCAGGACTCACTGGCGATCAAAGTCCGTCAAGTTGTTCAAATGCAGGACACGTTCCAGCAGATTCTGTCCGCCTTCGAAGGCAACGGGAATACGTCGGGTTTGAACGATATCTACGCAAAACTTGCCAGCGAGTTCGGTTCGAACTCTATGTCCAAGGAAGCGGATGGCGCGGATGTCAAGGCGAATGAAGAATTGAACTCGCTTCGGAGTCGGTATACATCAATGCCGGATGACGTTCGCACTTTCGGGATTTCGTCCGTGGATGATCAGAGCCTTAAGAAATTGATCCCGTCCATTCCCGGACTCACACCGTAATTCGCAATTCCCGTTTCGGCACGCTCGATATCCAGAAAGAGCTAAGTCGCTTCGTCGTCCATCAAACGAACGAAAATATCTTCCAGACTTTCCCTATTGGGTATGACGGAATGTATCCGCCCGCCAACGCCTACCAGAGATGCGACCAGATTCGGTATCTCATGATCGTTCACGGATTCAAACGTTATCGTGGCTTCCGTAGATGCGGGGCGGGAAAAAGCCCCGATTCGTCCGATCATTTCCAGTAGAGAGGGAGTCAGGGTTTCCAGTTCTATCGTGACCGTGGAGAGGGGCGCGGCGATTTGCTCGACCGTTCCCTGCCGGATGACACGACCCGCACGCAGAATGGCGACTTCATCGCAGGTTCGTTCCACTTCGGAGAGCAGATGCGAATTCAGCAGGACGGTCGTTCCCTTTGCCTTAAGTCGCTCGACAATCTCACGCACGGCGCGGCGGCCCAGAGGATCGAGTGCGGAAGTTGGCTCATCCAGAATCACCAGGTCTGGTTCATGGAGAATGGCTTGTGCGAGACCGGCGCGTTGTTGCATACCTTTGGAAAATGTCTTCAGAGCGCTCTGAGCGCGGTCAGCTAGCCCGACCATTTCCAGAGTTTCTGGAATACGCCGGCGTCGGCTTTGGGCATCCATACCGTATAAACGCCCATGTATATCCAGAAACTCGGTGACCGTCAGAAAATCGTGAAACTGAAATTTTTCGGGAAGATATCCTACCCTGCGCCGTATCTCTCTATCGCCGATGGGCTTACCAAAGAGGAATGCGTTGCCCGAAGTCGGGAAAACATTCCCTAAAAGCATCCCGATGGTCGTTGTCTTGCCCGCGCCATTAGGGCCAAGAAATCCGAATACCTGTCCCTGCCGAACATTCAGTTCCAGAGAATCTACCGCAGGCTTCTTTGCGCCACGGTAAACCTTCCGCAAGCGGTTCGTCTCAATCGCTAATGAATTCACGCCCGGTATTCGCCTTTATCAGTTGCAGTTGGGATCAGAGGACACCGATTTCTGAATGGTAAACCAGTTACGACAAATCTTCTCTGGCGCTCCTGCCGGCGCGGGTTTGATCAATTTGACGTGACCATCGCACCACAGAACATTGAAGCCACCATGATGCGCGGTCATCCAATGCCCCACCGACGGCGCGATATGATCGGCTGAAGGACTGCCAATCTGCCCCCCCTGACATTCACTGGCGTTATTACTGTGCTCCATGATGAGAATCGTTTGCGATGGCTTTTCGACGCGCGTTTCCGGTTGTCCCTGTGGCCCGGTTTCCGGATTTCCGCCGCCAAAGCGACTATCCCATGAGTTGATAGTATACCGCCCCATCGTAGTTCCATCAGATTCTACCGTTCGGGAAGGGCAATTGAAAACCTGCAGATTCTTCACATAAGGTTGAAGAAGATAATTGGTATCGGGTAAGGCGTTCGCCGGCGGCAACCATTCTACCGTTCCCGTTTCCATCTGGGCGTTGCTATTGCGACGAGGACGAATACAGTGATCAGGGTAAAAAGGGTCAGTCTGCAGACAATTGTATTTGGGGACGTAAATCTCATCCCAATCTGTGCGGTAGAGCGCCACTGCCAGACCAATCTGGCGCAGGTTATTGACACAGGATACCTTACGAGCGTCTTCTCGCGCCTGAGACAGAACGGGAAATAATATCGCAGCGATTAATGCAATAATCGCAATGACGGATAAAAGTTCAATCAGCGTGAATGCACGGCGCGACATAGTCTCATCCTTATCAACTCAAGCAGGATTATACCCATATAGTTTCACAATTAGTCAACTTCAAGGCAGTGGTTTTTGTAACACTCTGGAGAGACCCGCTTTATAGCCATCTTTAGAAGACTGTGCGGACGAAAATGTTCCTCTCTTGTATATCTTTATTAGCTTTAATGGCGATCGCCTCCCCAGCCAAAACTTCGTAAAAGATAGAACATCGGAAATGCAAGCGCCATATTGAACAATGCAGAACCGGGGATAGAAATCAACCAGTGTTCCAGTGTCAATCGTGGAGCGGACAGGGCGAGAATCGTTTCTGCGATTATAGAACAAACAAAAACGCCCGCTAGCGCGACGCCAAGCTTTCCCCGATATAATCGTCCGGTTGGGACACCTGCCGCATATCCGGCAACTGTCCGTGATACCAGATAAGTCCCCATAGTTTCCCCTACTATTCCCGATGTCATAAAGCCTGACGCCATACCAGTCAAACATCCTATACGGGAATCGGTCAATAAAGCGGCTGTCAATGCTAGCGTCAGCGGACAATCGGGGTGCGCTCCACGCCAGCCTAACCGTCCGAAAACCACGCTTTGGAGACCACAGGCGATCAACAAGGTCAGACAATAATAGAGAATGGAGCGAAGGGTAAGGACAGAACTCGAAGAGTGACCCCCTATCATGGCAAAACAATCGCCTCACGGAGGGTGCCCGGCATCGGGGCTGCAGGACGCAAACGCGCCATCTTCAACGAACGCGGTTTATCTTCCCCGACGGAAATAACAATGCCCACCGGAATATCTGGGGGGAATACTCCACCATATCCCGACGTGCGAACTGCGTCACCGGGTTTAATATCCGCATCACGGCGCAGATACATCATCGTCAGGGGTTGTTCACGACCGGCGCCCTGTACGATACCAGTGGTATCCAACGCTTTTCCGTTACGATAAACCATCCCACTGACACGAGATTCTGTATCTGTCAATAATATCACCTGACAGGAGAGAGGAGTGGAATCGAAAACTTGCCCCAGTAGACCATCCGAAGTCCGGGCGACAGATTGGGCTTTTACTCCCTGACGCGTCCCACATCCCAGAGTTACGCTTTCCATATGGGGTGAGGGCAACCACCCGATTACTGGCGCTGCCACAGGCTTCCTGGTCTGAACCTCGACAAAGCCGATGACGCTACGAAGTCGTTGCGCTTCGTCAGCGCTGGCTCGTAACGCAGAAACCTCTAATTTCAATCGGGCGTTTTCTGCGGACAGTCGGGCATTTTCCGCAACCAGAATCTTTCCGGAAAACAATGAATCCCAACCAAAAAGAAGAGCGCCTTCCAGTTTAGCGACTCCTATTTGAAACGGAAACGCCATCGTTGCAGGAACGCTTAATATTGGATCAATGCCATCATTACGGACTAACCGGTTCCGTAACGCCCCGATTCCAATGCTAATACAGACACACACGGACAGAATTGTCAGAGGATTCGTCGCCATCGCGAACCCTCGACGTCCCGATGCAGCGGCGAGGCGTCGGGTGCGTGCCGTATTTTGCGCTCGATGAGACATGTCGATCCGTCTTTGTTCCTTTTACCTTTGCTCTGGGTAGGCAATTCTCTCTAATTCATAAAATGGTTCGATGAAAGTAAGGCATGACGTAACGAAGGATGACGAATCGTTTCTTCCAATACGGCGCCTGCGCCCAGAGCGACACAGGAAAGCGGATCATCAGCGATATGAACCGGCATCGCCGTCTCCGCATGAATCAATTTATCCAAGCCGCGCAGAAGGGCTCCGCCGCCCGCTAGATAAATGCCGGAATCCATGATATCCGCCGCAAGCTCGGGAGGGGTCGCTTCGAGCGCGATTTTTACCGCTTCTACAATTTGCCCGATGGGTTCCGCTGTCGCTTCGCGCACTTCCTGACTGGAAAGCATCGCGGCTCGTGGCAGACCGGTCACCAGATCACGACCACGAATCTGCATAAAAGTTTCTTGTTCCATTGGATAGGCGGAACCTATTTTGAGTTTGACATCTTCCGCAGTGCGATCTCCGATAAAGAGATTGTAGGAGCGACGCACATAAGTCACAATCGCCTCGTCAATCTCGTCTCCAGCGACGCGAATAGAACGTGAGGTAACGATTCCGGAAAGAGAAATTACTGCCACTTCCGTCGTACCGCCTCCTATATCGACGATCATTGTGCCCGTCGGTTCCGCAACGGGAAGCCCGGCGCCAATCGCCGCCGCCATCGGTTCCTCAATAAGAAAGGCATCCCGTGCGCCCGCTTTTTTCGTCGCTTCCAGAACGGCTCGCTTTTCCACTTCTGTCACCCCGGAAGGAATACCGACCACAACCTGAGGATGAACCCAGCTTTTGCGTCGCGTCACCTTGTCGATGAAATAGCGCAACATTTTTTCCGTCTGGTCAAAGTCCGCAATGACGCCATCTTTCAAAGGGCGAATGGCGACGATATGACCGGGAGTCCGACCGAGCATCCGCTTGGCTTCTTCACCAACTTCCAGTACAGTGCGCGTATTGACATCCAGCGCCACTACGGAAGGCTCACGGAGTAAGATACCTTTCCCCTGAACATGTACGAGCGTATTTGCCGTGCCTAGGTCAATTCCCATACTTCGGGAGAAGCGTCCGAAAAGATTGCCGAATACGCCCATAATGAGCTAGTCCTTACTTACATTACCGAGGTGATGTTTGAAACGGGTATGCGGCGGGGGAACGACGCAACTGACAGTATATCATGGTTTGGCGCATGCAAATCTTATAAATACTATTTGAACAGTATGATATAAGCGATTGTGAATCCCTCTTGATTGCGTGCGGCTGCCATCACAATAGTGGAAGGAAACGCAAAACATTTCCCGAAAAGACGATGAATGGAAACATTTATCCGCCGTTAAAACCTGAGTCTGTAGCGATACCATCTTCAGGAATTGTCATCCGGCAGACCCAGTTTAAGAAGGTCGGCGATTTTGCGGTGGGATTCGACGGGATGACGTAATGGAAGGTCGCGGTTGACTTCATAATGATTCCGCCGACCATCACGCTCCCGAACCAGAGCGCCGGCCGCTTCCAGTTCAGCAACGATCCGTTGTACGGCGCGTTCGGTGATGCCGACACGGATAGCGACATCGCGTAACCTCAAATCCGGCTCTTGCGCCAGCAAAATCAATACATGGGTATGATTGGTCAGGAATGTCCATGGCGCACGCTCATTCCTGTCGGCTTCTATAAAGAAGGTGTCTTTATCATTTTGCATAGGGGTAGTATAACTCAGAATGCACGAAAATCAAATCGCGCATTCAAATGCAAAAGGACGTTCCGATTAGAAACGTCCTTTTACTTTGACCTATTATCCTGCCCCGAATTTTATGTCATCAAGGTAAAGTTACCGTTTTGACATTGACCTTACCCCGTAATTAGGCCCAAAGACGATGTCACGAACTTCGGTTTGCTTGCTCGCTTAACTGCCAGCTAGACAAGAACGCAGCAGGGGTTCGCATCCCCAAGGAACTGTGCGGTCGCTCCGTATTATACTCCCTCCTCCAGGTCTCGATTTTCTCCCTGGCGTCTTCTATGCCCTCGAACCAGTGCGTGTTCAGACACTCCTGCCGGAACCGTCCGTTGAATGACTCGGCGAAGGCGTTGTCGGTCGGCTTCCCCGGACGAGAGAAGCAAATCCGTACGCCGCGTCGGTACGCCCAAGCGTCCAGTTCTCTTCCCGCAAATTCTGGTCCATTGTCTACACAGATCGCTTTTGGCAACCCGTAAAGCCGACCCGCTCTGTCCAAAACCTCGGTCACGCGCTTGCCCGTGAGCGAAAAATCCGCCTCCAAAGCGGGGCTAACTCGACTGACGTTGTCCACTAACGTAAGAACACGAAACGCTCTGCCATCGGCCAGGCGGTCTGAGATGAAATCCAGACTCCAGCGGTCATTCGGAGCAGTCGCTTGCGGGCAGGGAACTCGTGGCAGCGCCACCCGTTTCTTCTTGGTTTTGAGCCTCAGATTCAACCCTTCGAGCTTATAAAGACGATGAACACGCTTGTGGTTTACTTTCCATCCCTCTCGCCGCAACAGAATATGTAATCGCTTGTAGCCCCAACGAACGCGGGCAGCGGCCAAATCCCGCAGTCGCATCCGCAGGGCGCTCTGATCGTCAGCACGGCTCCGGTACCGAAACACCGTCCGAGAAATCCGAATCAATCGGCACGCTCGCCGTTCGCTGATCTTGAAGCCGGTGACAAGATAGCGAGCTACCTCTCGCTTCTTGGCCGGCTTTAGATCTTTTTTGCGATGACTTCTTGCAACATATGCTTATCCAGAACTAGATCCGCCACCAGCGTTTTGAGACGCCGATTCTCTTCCTCAAGTTGGCGAACCCGCCGTAATTCAGCGATTCCGATTCCTGCGAACTGCTTACGCCAGCGAAAGAATGTCGTCTCCGTGACGCCGAACTTGCGGCATACCTCGACAATGGGCGTCCCCGATTCGGCTTGCCGCAACGCGGAGACAATCTGCTCCTCGGTGAAACTCTTCCTGGGCATTTTTAGATCCTTTCTTGCCAATCGCCTGTTCTAACAAACAGGCGTTTGAAACCTTCAAAATGGACCTAAATAAAGGGAAGGTGTCAACATGAGGTATCTCAACCTCAATCCCAACTTCAGTCTTTTCCTTACGCAACAGGGAGGCGATCACACTGATGACAAGAATTCCCATGATTATACCCAACGACCATTCGGTCGGGAATTTTTCACCGGCAAAATGTGTGTACAGCATCTTGGTTCCCACAAAAGTGAGAATCGCCGCCAGGCCATAGTGCAGGTAGTGGAAGCGCTCCAGGAAACCGGCAAGCGCGAAGTACAGTGAGCGAAGACCCAGGATGGCGAACACATTCGCTGTATACACCAGGAACGGTTCACGGGTGACGGAAAGGATCGCCGGGATACTATCCACTGCAAAGATAATGTCTGTGATTTCGACCATCAACAAAGCAATGAATAGCGGAGTCGCCCACCAACGAGAATCATTTGGTACGCGGACAAAGAACTTACCGCCATGATATTCCTTCGTGACTGGGACGAACCGCTGGAATAACGCAACTACCGGATTCTTGCCCGGCTCCATCTTCTTGTCCTTCTGAAACGCCATTTTCAGACCGGTAAGTATCAGGAACCCCCCGAAGACGACTGCCATCCAGGTGAATTTCTCAATCAGTGCGACACCTGCGAAAATGAAGATCGCACGGAATACCAGAGCGCCAATGATCCCCCAGAATAACACCCGGTGCTGGTACACCGTTGGAGTGGCAAAGTAGGAGAAGATCAAAAGGATGACAAAGAGATTGTCGATACTGAGCGACTTCTCGATCAGATATCCGGTAAAGAATGCTAAAGCGGCGTCTTTGTTGTTATAGGCGCTACCAGCGGAGATGTCATCCCAGAAGTAATACAGACCGATGTTGAATACAACGGCTAAAGAAATCCAGAAGAGACTCCAGCCAACCGCTTCTTTGAACTTGACTTCATGTGCATTTCGATGAAAAACGCCCAGATCGAGAGCCAGAAGCCCCAGAACAAGAACGTTAAACAATATCCAGAAAGTAGCCCCGACGTTATCCATTTTATAGTTTTCTTAGTGTTTCGGTTACGGTTGACGATAAATCCGATGGGTGAGCAGATCGTATACAAACTGATGTCTCGCATCACATTCGCCCCTTCTTTGTAGTCTAGGGCAAGTCGCAAATGCGACTCGCCCTAGATACCAAGGTATCGAGAACATCAGGGCGATGAATGTTACCCTTCGCCTGGAGTTACCCACGATGGCGAGCGGGGAATTGCCGTGCGCGGGATATCGAAACCATTGAGTTCCGATGTAAACACTGCAGAGCCACGGTCGGGTTTCGCTTCCGGCTTTTTATCTTCCTCATATTCGGTCATTAACGTCTTCGTGTCATCGCTGAACTCCCGATGAAGCGACTCCTGCGATTGCAGGGCGTGCGGAGGACGCCATGCCTCCTTTCGGAGTTCCGGCGTTGGGAGAGACGAAAAAGCGCGAATAATATCCGCCCGGGCAATGATCCCGATGATTCGGTGATCTTCTAAGACAGGAATGCGATTGACATCCTGACTCGACATCATTTTCGCCAGCTCAATTAACGGCGTCCAAGGATCAACGGTCACGATCCTTGTCGACATGACTGCGCTGACCTCCATTGCCCACGAGTGACGGTAGGCTGTCCATAGCCGATCGCCGGGGATGAGGTGAAACCCGAAGACAGCCAGTCGTGGAATATCCGCATAGCGTTGCGCCTCCATAACAAGATCGGACTCTGACAACATTCCGACCAGATTCCCTCGCTCATTGAGGACAGGAGCCCCGCTGATGTTATAAAGAGCGAAGATTTCCGCAGCTTCGCGCAGAGTCGCCCCGGCAGGGATGGTTAGAACATCCCGTGTCATGAAGTCTTTTGCCGTCCACGCAGTGAAAGCGGACATTTTGCTATCTTCCGAGTCCGGGGAATCGTTATTGAAACCCACGGATTCAATCGCCGTCCGGTTATCGGGCGTTAAAACCGGTTCCGCATCAACAGATCCGAGTATCTCCGAAGCCTGTCCGGTGATGTTGTGAATTGACATTATTTTCCCTTCGTTTCCGACGCTGGTTGATAAGTCCGCTGTCAGCGATGACGAAGGAACCGGGGGTAAAAAAAAGCAAGACCCCCGGTTCCGAACGCCACAGACGACAACAATTGCTGTCGCCCGAGCGGACGAAACCGAAGGTCTTGCGCGTTTCAGAATAGGCCGGGGGCGTTCGCGTCTCTTCAAAACGCCCCGTGATGACGACCTATCTTCCACGTATGGACGGGATGGCTACTCCCCTTCGTTGGATAGAGAATACCACGTCTACACTGTCATGTCAATATATTCACGACTATTTTTTCGCGTCTATTACGGCGCTTTATTCTTCTCTCACACTCATTGAAACCGGAGAGGCGTTTTCAGACTCCCGCTTTTGTTGTAATGTCTGCTTTGCATCTTCCGACGGCAGGAGGGATTCGTCTCCCTGATCGTTAAGCGAATCGCTTTCCTTACGTTCCTTACCCACTCGATACAGTGTCATAGGAGTCGGACGAGCAAGTTTAGGAAAGCGGCGCATCAGAACAGCCTGAATACTTCCTGCCAGAGGAACGGCAAACAACATTCCTAAAAGCCCAAACATCGTCCCGCCCAGTAACAGAACAAACATCGTCAACAGCGGATTCAATCCGACGGAATCTCCTACCACTTTCGGAACGACGAAATTGTCGAAAAGCGCGTTGACAATCGCCACGGTCGCGACGATAACGACGATCTCAAATCCGGTATGTTTGGTAACGAGCGCGACCCCTCCAGCGATCAGCAGGTTGATAAACGCCCCGATATACGGAATCGGGTAGAGAAAGACCGCAAGGACGCCAGCAAGTAAAGCGTATCCTCCCAATCCCTTCCCAAAGGTCATACCTAAAGCAAAGAAAGCGATTCCGGTAACGATACCATATATCGCAGACACCAATGCCATCCCCCGAATATAACCGCCGAATACCTCTCCGGTATCTCCTGCGATACGAATTATTTCCGCACGCATTCGCTCTGGCAAAAGGAAAAGCAGACGCGCCCGAATTCGATCAATATCCATCAGGAGATAACCCATAATGAGCGGGACTAGAATAATATTGATCAAAGTGCCAAGAGAAGACGCGATCAGGCTTGCAGCACGCCCGGAAAAATTTTGCAGAGCATCGGATAGTTGACGCGAATACTGCCGTTGAAGCGAAGAAACATTCGCTGGCAGCGTGAATGGTCCAAGTTTCCGATGATCCTGTAGCCAGGAATCCAATTGCGCCTGCCACTTTTCGAACTCAGAACGAGAGGATGCGGGCGGACTCCAGGTTAGTTCGACACGTCCATCTTCTGGGATCGCTGTCAGAGAACCCTTTCGAGGAGGCGTGGGTAGCGGAGCGGAACCGGAAGGAATATATTCTGTAACTACCGCCTGACCGGTAGGAGTCGGGGTGGAAGATGGGGCAGTGAGCGGATTCCTCAACGGGTTTGTCGGTATGATCTCACCAGGAAAAGCGGATTGTTCCGTGCTTATCGCCGAACGAAAAGGCATTCCAAATTTGGGAGTAGCTTCTACGATGGGAAGAACAAATGCCCCTCCTCCCACATCTTGTCCTGTCACACGAAAGCGGTACGTTGCATCATTCCGCAATCCCCGCACAACAAACGCGTTACCTCCAAGTCCATCCTGCACCAGCATAAAAGCTTCTTCATCCCCCACTGCCTGTTCAATCTTGTAAGTAACGGGGGAAAAGAAACGAACCAGACGGCTCATCTGACTGATTGCTGTCGGAATGAGATAAACCAGAAGACCGACAAAAATCGCCAGAAACGCAAGGAAGACGATAATGACAGCGGGACCGCGTTTGCCACGGGTTCCATGACGTTGGATACGGTCAACAATCGGATCGAGCAACAAAGCCAGTAGTATGGCAGCTATGAAAGGCATCCATATTGAAAATACGCTTTGTAATACCCACCAGACAAACAGCGCCAGAAGCAACAGGATGCCAACTCCCAGCGCCCAGTTGAAGCCTTGCGCGAAACTGTCTTTGCGAATCATATTAGAATAGACCTGCTGATTAGCTGTCCAGTTGCGCCGTTAATTCTTCCTTCTTCAGTGCGTAAGCTTCTTTCCCGGCTTCAACCGAACGAACAAGGTTTTCTCTGGTTTCTTCTATCGTCTGTCTTGAGCGGGAAACGATATCAGCAGCAGTAACCTGAAGTTCATCTACTGTTTTCTCCGCTCTGTCTTTCAATTCTTCGATCGCTTCGCCGATATCCCCTCGCAACTCGTCGCCGCTCTTGGGAGCGAAGAGTAAAGCCGCCGCGCCGCCAACGACGAAACCTATTGCAGCGCCGTAAAGAAACGCATTCCAATCTCGTTCGTCCGATTGTATTTCGTACTTACTCATAGTTTGTCTTCCCTGCCGAATGATCTGTGCAAAATCATTCCAATCACGATAAAGGACGATTGATAGTCCCACCGCCAAGTACAAGGTCTTCGTTCGGGGAGGAGCCATAAAAGACCGCCGCCTGTCCCGGCGTGACCGCCCTGACCGGATCATCGAAAATTACATTAACTGTCTCGTCGGCGTTTCGGGAGAAACGCGCGGGAACAGCATTCATGTTGTAACGAACTTTCACCTGACATGCGACTTCCAGACCGACCGGAGGACGATCCATCGAGACCCAGGTCAAATCTTCCACATGGCATCCCGGCGAGAACAACTCTGCATCGGAACCGACCACCACCGTGTTATCGGCAGCGTTGACCTGCAAGACATAGAGCGGTGTGGGCGAAGTGACCCCAATCCGCTTCCGCTGTCCTACCGTAAAGAACGCCACCCCCTCATGAGAGCCTCGCACCTTGCCCGATGAGTCTACAATTGCGCCTGGCGCGACGATTTCCGGCGCGACCTCCGCCAGAAATTCGGTGTAATTCCGATCCTGTACGAAGCAGATTTCCTGCGATTCTGGCTTGTTTGCAGTTAGAAGATTGTAGCGTCGCGCGATAGCACGGGTTTCCTCTTTCGAAGCGACCTCGCCCAGTGGCATGATCATATGAGCAAGTTCCTGCTGTGTCGTCGCGTAAAGTGCGTAAGTCTGGTCTTTATCTGAATTGCAAGCCTTCGCCAGCGCATAACGCCCGATAGACTCATCGTAAAAGACCCTTGCATAATGACCGGTCGCCAGTTTCTCCGCTCCGAGAGCTAACGCCTTGTTGAGCAACGCATCGAACTTGATATAGCGATTGCAGTTAATACAGGGGTTCGGCGTCCTACCGCGCTTGTACGCATCAATGAACGGATCGATGACTTTTTCCTGAAAGGGGTCACGGTAGTTCAGTACATAAAAGGGAATATCGAGACGAGACGCGACACGGCGCGCATCTTCAACCGCGCCCAGAGAACAACAGCCCGCGCCTTTAGTCTCATTCTTGCTTTCCTGCCAAATTTGCAAGGTGATCCCAATGACATCGTGCCCCTGCTCTTTGAGTAGGGCCGCCGCTGCTGAGGAATCCACTCCACCGCTCATCGCTACTACAATCGTTTCCCGCTTCATAATGGTGTTTATCAGCCCGTCTATCTGTCGATTTCTGCATTCAGACCGACGACTCATTATATCGTGCGAAAAAAGTGGTGAAGATCGTGCCGAATCGATGCTGAGTTCGCCAACCTTTCAGAAAGTTTCTATTGCGTCCGGGCGATAACCCTGTCGGCTTGCGTAGAGGCTTACGTGATTTTGTTGAGCGTTAACGGATGCCGGATCGGAATGCCACGTTGCGCCAGATGGCTCTTGATTTGCCCGATTGTGTAGATGCCATCGTGAATAATGGAGGCGAGCAACGCCGCATCTGCATGCCCACCCTCGAAGGCGTCCGCGATGTGATCCGGGTTTCCCGCACCTCCGGAGGCGATTATCGGTATCGGGACTAGTGCGGCGACAGCGCGGGTCAATGGCAGATCATATCCCGCCTTTGTGCCATCAGCATCCATCGATGTGAGCAGAATCTCTCCGGCGCCCAGTGCATAAACCTTTTCAACCCAATCAAGAGCGTCGATTCCTGTGGGAATACGCCCGCCGTTGATATGCACTTCCCATCCAGATTTTGTCGCGCCGGTCTTTCTGGGGTCTATCGCTACCACGACACATTGTGATCCGAATCGTTCCGCCGCCGCTTTGATCAGTTCCGGGTTCTTGATGGCTGCGCTATTGACGCTGACCTTGTCGGCTCCGGATGCCAGAATTTTACGATAATCTTCCACGGACGAAATGCCTCCGCCTACGGTGAACGGGATAAAGACTTCCTCGGCTACCCGGGCGGCGAGTTCGAATATCAGCCCTCGTTTTTCATGTGAGGCGGTGATATCCAGAAAAACCAGTTCATCGGCGCCCTGAGCATCATACATCGCTGCAAGAGCAACAGGATCGCCGGCATCTCGCAACCCGACAAAATTGACGCCTTTGACAACTCGACCCTCTTTTATATCGAGGCAGGGAATAATACGTCGGGTAAGCATAAGGGATTATAGCGCTCTTGTTCCCTTCGAATACTGTCTGAATCGATAAAAACGGAGCAAGAGTAAGAATACATCAGGCTAATTTAGCCTTCTGAGGCAAGATGCTCTTTCAGGAAGGGAAAGGCTTGTTCTCCATGGAACAGATGCCCGCCCTCGAAAATCTCATAAGCAAAGTTTTCAGATGCGCCAAAAGCGGTGTATATTTCCGATACTTTCGCAGTTGCACGTCGGAACGCTTCCACCGGGAAGATAGGGTCTTCACTGCCATTCTCCGCAAAAAGGCGGCGTGGTGCGATACACCCAGCGATATCAGACATCTCCGCAATCGTGACCAGACCCGGCGCATAGTTATCCACACAGTGGCGAATGGCAAGAACAGAATCCGCGAAGGTATTCAGATAACCGGAAATCATCGCTCCCCAGATGCGCGTATCGAGCGCGGCGGTAAAAAGCCCGGTGGAACCTCCCCCGCTTATACCCATCAACATCAATCGGTTCGGGTCTACTTCAGGTCTTGTTGTCAGGTAATCCAGAGAGCGCATGGCATCCCAGACGCGCCAACCAATCATCGTCTCGCCCAGCATCAAAGCTGCCATAGAATCCGGCACGCAGGAAGACGCTCCCGCATCCATACTGTCGGTCACTCCGCGTCGAACGCCAAAACTGATTTGCTCCAAAGCGAAGACCGACCACCCCTGAGCAAGGCATTGCAGGGCGAAGTCGTTGGCATACTCCTCTGGTTCCCCCACCAATCGTTGCCCCCCATCTTCCGCAACCCCAATAATAGACGCCACGCCGCGCCCATGTCCAGGCAGGCAAAGAACCGTCGGTCTGCGTCCAGCATAATCATTCGCAGCGTTGGCTAGAGGTATCAGGAAATATCCAAAGGCGTCTAATCCGGGACGGGTCGCAAACGTCACCGCTTCACGCCGATAGCCATCCTGTTCAACCACTTCCGATATGCGAGGGTTCAGAGGAACGCGCTCCCAGGCGGAAAGATTTCCCAGAATTTGATCAAGGCGGGAACGAAGCGCCATTTGCCATTCTTCCGTCTCCGGACTATGGGTATTCCATGCCAGAGCGGGTCTGTTTTCTCGAATGCGATGCTTTACAAAAGGGTTGGGGTCGATTATCACACTATCATTATAACATCATAAAAAATCATGAATAAGGTCTATACGAGACATACATCATATCAATCGGACAGAATAAGCGTTCCGTGCCGGAGAAAAGCTTTAGAATTACAAGGCAGGACAGCATTCATCGAAGTTATATCGGCGCGAGTAACGATAGGCAGCGGCGCCACCTTGGCAATTGATGCAGAGAATGGTAACAGATGCCCTTACGCTCGTGGAATATGCCGCTTTTCCATTTTGAATAGGGATCATTGCTGTCTTTATCCCTCCACTTCATCTGCCAATGACCAGGTTCTGATCGAGCCTCTCTGCCTCAGTAGAGAAATTTACGACTAGGGTACAATCAAAATAATGGCAAAAAGTGCGCGTGATTGGCGACAACTTGAAGCATTCGAGTTGGAATATATCGAGCGATTGACGGCAGAGAAGAAACGCAAGGATTCCCAGTTCCTTCGTGTTCTCATGGATATAGCGCGAGGTCGCACTGAGTTTTACTCGGATGAAGTGAAAGCGCAAGATGCTGAGACCGGTCGTCTGTTCGCTCTTCGAGGCAAGATTCTCAGTTTGCGTGAAAAGCTGGAAGGAATAATTGCTGAGCCTGCCCGATTAATGCCTATAGAATCGCCCTTTACGGATGCTCCCTTACCTGCGACACAGAAAAAATCCCGAATCCGCTATCTCTCCGATCCGTTGCCGGAAGGATTCATTTATCCCGTCACCTATGAAGATATTCGCCAGACGCTGATGGAGTTACCGGCGGAACATGTAGCTCCTGTCCATGAAGTTCGCCTTTCTAACCAGCGGAATACCGGTGCAGACGGAGACTGGTTAGATGGGGAGATCCGATTGCATTGCGCTATCAAACTTGCCGGGGAGGGTAAATCGGGGCGTCGTTTGCTGGGACGCTCGGAAGGAACCAGCGATGTCATTCGCTTCGGAGGCAAGACAGAATGGGGTGAGAATAACCGCCTCTATTCCATCTGGCCCCTGGAAGCGTACAGGATTTTCGTCGTAAAACGCGTCCTCGTACATGAAGTGGCGCACGGAGTAGCGGAACTGCCCGGTTCATCAGAACGAGTTCGCAGCGCCGGGAGCATAGAACGATTTTGCGAGATGTATGCGGAAAATTTCTACCGCCCTCCGGGACCGTCAGTAAAAATCTATTGAGATGCCTATGATCACCGTAGGCTGATTCGTGGATCGCACGGCGCCATCAACTGCCTGTAGAACAATATTTTCGCTCGCCGAACTTCCAGACTCGCAGGCTCATCAGGAGAAACAGAACGCCGATAAAGGGCGCGAAATAGGGGAAGGCTTCGGGTACTCCCAGCGTCGCCTGACGATCGAGTAAAGCGGATACCGGAATATAGTTGAGACAGGCTAACGGAATGACGAAGGTGAAAAAGTAGCGAAACCAGGGTCGGTAGATAGTCATGGGATATTGCGCTGTCAACGTTCCGCCATACGTAACTGCATTGACGATTTCCAGCGATTCGATAGTCCAGAAGCACAAAGTCGCCTGCAAGACAAATAACCCGATGAATGTGCAGGCGCCGCCAATGATAGCCCCGACCAGCAGAAAAATCTTCGGAATTGTCCAGTGTACCTGTAGAGCTATCGCTGCCCAAACCAGAACGATCGCTCCCTGTAGTAACCGCCCGATACGCATGGCGGGAAACTCACGTGCTGCCACCATCAATGTCGTCGGTCGGGGTCGTGTCAATAGGCGGTCGAACTCTCCGTTTTTCACCAACCCGCTGAATGTATCGAATCCCCTTCCGAAGGTATCCGCTATTGAAAACGCAACATTCGCCATTCCATAAAGGAGAGCCACTTCAGCAAGTGTCCATCCCTTGAGATTCCCGAAACGATGGAAGAGCGCCCACAAGCCGATAAATTCGATCCCTATAGCGACAAACTGCCCCAAAGAGTATAAAAAAAATGACGCCCGATATTGCATCTGCCCCCGGAGCGAGAGCGCGATACAAAGCAAGTACAATCGAAAATTGTCTCGCAGGTCTTTCATCATCCTCCCTGAACCACCAGACGCCGTGATCCTAATCCAACCAGCCATTTACCCAGCAGAACGAACGCCAACGTCCAGAGTAACTGATGAGCCACGATGGCGAAAACGTCCCCCGGAGGCAGGTGACCCAGATACAGTCGAAAGGGAGCATCCGCCATCCCGCGAAAAGGCAAAATATTCAGGATTCCCTGCGCCCAGTCGGGAAAAAGCGGAAGCGGAATGATCAATCCACAACAGAGAAAAACCAGAGACGGCAACAAACGTGCGATCCCATCTCCGGAGACAGTCCACATCAGGGATACCGTAATCAAGACGGAAAAGGCGGACACCAGAAACAACGCCGCCAAAAGCGAAACCAGAAAAGCCGCGCCGGAAGCCAGAGAAGGCGGTAGCGTCATTCCCAGAAAGAGATAGGCGACGAACAGCAGGGGGAAACATCGTAACAATGTTGGCGCGGAGCGTGATGCGATGGCGCGGGCGTACCAGAGTGTGTATAAATCCAGCGGAAGCGCCAGTTCATACGCCACAGCGCCGCTTCGGATCATGTCCCGAACTTCCGGGTCAGGGTTCGCAGTATATGGCAACATTCCCAGAAACGCCTGCCCTAACCAGGTGTAAGTGACCGCCTGAGCCTGAGTGAGTGGTTGCTCTGCATTTCCGCTCCGATAGAACGCTTCCAGGATCATTACCAGAATCAGACCGAATGCCAGTTGCGTCCCGAAGCCGGCGATCGCGGCGGCGCGATATTGCAACAACATTCGAAATCGAGCGGAAAACAGGGCGAAGTAGGCTTTCATTTTCCCGCTCCGCCGTAGAGTCGGGCAATGATTTCTTCAATGGGCGGTTCTTCCACACGCAAGTCGCGAACGGAACATTGCGCAGCGATCCTCCCGATCAGTCCCGCCGTGTCCGTCTGCGCGGGCTGATATCGAAGCGTGAAACGATCTCCCTGTTGCGATACTATTTCGAAATCCTGTCCGCAAGGCGGCGCTGACTGTTCTTCAAGATCGACGATCAGCCAGCGTTCCTGAGTCACCTGCGCTCTTAAAGAAGATAGCGAACCATCCGAAAGGATTTTGCCTCCTGCGATCAAAATGACTCTCGAGCACAGGGCCTCGATATCATCCATATCGTGCGTCGTCAGAATTACCGTCACGCCACGTTCGCGATTCAACACCCGCATGAAATCACGCACCGCCAATTTGGATACTGCATCCAGTCCAATAGTCGGTTCATCCAGGAAGAGAATATCCGGTGAGTGTAAAAGGGATGCCGCCAGTTCGCACCGCATTCTTTGACCGAGTGAGAGTTGGCGCACTGGCACATTTAAAAGTTCGCTCAGCGAAAGACGATCAACGAGTTCATCTCGCGTTTGCACATATTTCGGCGTCGGCGTTTTATAGATTTCTTTGAGAAGATCAAAGGACTCTATGGTGGGTAAGTCCCACCACAATTGAGAGCGTTGCCCGAAGACGACACCGATCCTCGCTACGTGGGCGACACGCTCCTTCCATGGAATTCGCCCCATTACCTCAACGCGCCCGGAATCAGGAACGAGTATCCCGGTCAACGCCTTGACGGTCGTAGATTTTCCGGCTCCGTTGGGACCGATATATCCGACCAGTTCCCCGGATTCCAGAGAAAAGGAAACTCCCTCCAGAGCGGTCACGGTCTTATACCGGGGCCACGCCAGCGCTTTCAGCCCCCCTAACACCCCAATTGGGCGTTCCGCCACCTGATAGGTCTTAACCAGATTTTCTACGATAATTTGAGGCACAGGGAGGCAGTATACCACAGGCAATGTCATATACAAGAGGGAACGAAAGGCGAACAAAAAACAATTTTGATGGAAGCTATAACCGGTTTCGTTTTACTTATCGACTACTCATCCAGCCAGGGAAAACCATCTGGATCGGCGGAGGCGCGTTCAAACATGATTTTGTCGTTATGACCGCGCATTTCCGACAGAAAGGGGAAATCTTCGGGATGGACAATCATTTTCGCCAGTGGAGTGACTGGAGTCGGGCTTGCCCACTGCGCCACCCGAATCTCCATCCCCTTGAAAAGGATCGATGGTTGTGGTTCGAACGACTTTCGCGGAAGCAGATAAACAGTTCCGCTTCGGTAGGGCCGGTTTTTGCGCGCGTCCTCAGTAATGGAGAAAAAGTAAAAAGTCTCCTCGTCCCCGCCTGAAAACGATACTCTATGAAAACAACCATTACTGAGCGTCATTGGGTATCGTTCGCGATCCAGGATAGCGAAATACATGGGCCAGATGCCATCCGATGCCGCATATATCGCATTGCGGTCGCCAAATTCATTGATATCGTTCGCTTTACGCGGCTCGAAATGATCGATGTCGCTGTTACCGGAACCATGGAGAACAATGTCCCGGTTCTCCGCAATCCAACACAGGAACTGCCACTTTGGCGCGGAAAGCGTATATTCGATCGGCGTTTCCCATCCCCTCTCTACAGCGGATTCAAGAAGCCTTTCGAAAGAATGGATAACCTCCGGGTCCGTCGGCATCGGAGGACGAAGAAGAAAATAGGGCGGAATTTCTACCATTTCAAGGGGTTACGACTGGGTATCGGGATATAGTTCCGGCAAAAGTTGGCGAATATCGTCCTGCGGAGTATACCCGAGAATTTGACGAAGCGGCGTCCTATCCATACGTTCCCATTCCGTGATGGAACTCGCGAACAGAGTCTCATTTTTGAGATCAGGCTTCTCGATACAGAGCCGAAATATATTGACCGCATCCCTGGGAGAAAGCCAGATATCGCGAGTGCCTTTCCATTTTCGCATCACATCGCTGTCATACGGTTGAAATGCGCCGATGCGGACTGCAATGAATTCCAGACCATGCGCGTGATGGTATTGTCGTCCCATCGCTTCGCCGAGCAGTTTGGTTGCCCCGTATAATGTCCAAGGATTTGGCAAATCGCCGATACGCACCGTTCCCGGAGGGTTGTTTCCAATGGTCTGAACCGTAGACGCAAAGATCAGACGGCGTACCCCTGCTCCCTTCGCCGCTTCAAACGTATTATAAAGTCCGACGACATTGTTCGGAACGAGGACTTCCAGAAAATCCGCTTCATTGGGATAGGCGGCAAGGTGCAATACGACATCGATACCCTGCATCGCTTGATCGAGAGCAGGACGATCCTGCAAATCCACGATAATTGTATCGGGTTCCCCTTCGATCGGGGTTTTATCCAGTAGACGCAGGTTAAACCATTCCTTGAATGGCGGCGTCAATACCTTGCCGATATTCCCCCCCGCGCCGGTCAATAACACGTTCAATCGTTCCATAGAATCTCATTGTACCTCAGACTTTTCCGAGTTAATCGGGCTATGGTGGGTACATGAAAGAAGTAGACGAAGGGTAATCTTACGATCACGCGGAAATACTACCTATGAAACGCTGTATTCTCCGTCTCATTCTCCTCCCTTTCCTCGTCGCTTGCAGTCTCCGTCCCGCTTGTGCGGATGAAGACCTCGCCCGCGTCCGTTCTCGGGGAGCCTTAAGAATTGCGACCGATGCAACGTATCCTCCCTTTGAATACATCGAGAATGAAAATGTGGTCGGTTTTGACCGGGATATCGGGGACGAGTTAGGCAAGGAACTCGGCGTCAAAGTCCAGTTTATTTCGATGGAATGGTCGGGCGTCTTCGCAGCGCTGGAAACGGACAAGGTGGATCTCGTCATGTCCGGCGTCACTATCACCGAAGAGCGTAAGAAAGGATATACCTTCAGTCGTCCCTACTTCCTTTCCGGGCAGGTGGTGGCGCGAAGAAAAGGCGATACCCGTATCAACGGGCCGGACGACTTGCTCGGGGAAAATCGTATCGCGGCGGTGCAGTCGGAAACTACGGGACAATATTCGATGGAAAAACGCGGCATGCCTAAAGACCGCATCCACCGATTTGATACGCTACAGGACGGTATTCTGGATACACGCAACAAAAAGTCGGACGGAGCCGTCGGCGATTTGCCTGCATTCAAGGATATTATTCGCAAGGGCTATCCTGAGATGGAAGTCACTTCGAAAACGCCCTTTGTGGAAGAAAATCTGGGAATCGTCGCTCGCCGACAAGGTCGCGATCTGGTCGCAGCTATCAATGTCGCGCTGGAGCGCATCATGACGGACGGACGATACGCCCGCATCTACGAAAAGTGGATGCAGGAACCGCTCCCGTTGGCGACGTTGGCAAAACTCCACGAAGTTCGGAACGCTGGCGCACTTATCCCCCCGGAAATCGTCGCCTCTACTGCCGCCGCAATGGCGAAGCCTGCGATCAAGGAAGCGGATACAGCCCTCACCGGATCGGCGTTTTCCCTACGCCCAGACATCCTCAAGACTGCGTTGCCAATCTTACTGACCGGGGCGCGACTGACTCTACTGTTGACGGCGGTCACGTTGCTGATCGGGGTTCCGCTCGGGCTACTGGTCGCTCTTGCGCGACTTTCCCATTTCGGACTCCTGCGAGGTATCGCGATGGTCTATATTGAGATTGTCCGTGGAACTCCGTTATTGATGCAGATTTATGTGATCTACTTTGTCCTTCCAGCTCTGGGGATTTCTCTGCCAGCGTTTTTATCGGGCGTCGCGGCGCTTTCGCTCAATGCCGCCGCCTATGTCGCCGAGATCTTCCGCGCTGGCATCGAAAGTATCGATACGGGTCAACGAGAGGCAGCGCAGGCTCTCGGTATGACGGGCGGACAGACCATGCGATATGTCATTCTTCCCCAGACCATACGTCGGGTGCTTCCCCCCTTGACGAATGAGGCAGCGGCGCTGTTGAAAGATTCGTCTCTGGTGTCAGTGGTTGCATTATCGGAATTGATGCGAGTGGGAAAAGAAACTGCAACGAATGCCGGTTCACCCACCACCATTTATCTCGCCGTCGCCTGCATCTATCTGGCGATGACTCTGCCTCTCACGGCGCTGGTCCGCCGCCTCGAATCTCGGTGGCAATTCGTCCGCCGAACGCCGAAAGGAGCGAAATAATGTCCGGCGCCATATTGACCGTGGATAATCTTGTGAAATCGTTTGGGCGGAACGAGGTGCTGAAAGGCATTTCCCTTTCGGTTGCGGAAGGCGAAGTGATTGGCTTGATCGGATCGAGCGGTAGCGGAAAGTCCACGTTGCTTCGTTGCATCAACCATCTGGAGTCGCCGACATCGGGAACCATTTCCTTTCGGGGAAAGACTACCAGAAGCGATCCCGCTTCGCTGAACGTGTTGCGACAGGAAGTGGGAATGGTATTCCAGCGCTTCAATCTCTTTCCGCATCTGACTGCATTGCAAAATGTGACTCTTGCGCCCCGTAAAGTTCGCAGGATCGATGCAGAAAAAGCGAGGGAAGAAGGAGAAAAACTTCTGGCGCAGGTACAACTGGCGGAGAAAGCCGACAATTATCCGGGCGAGCTTTCGGGAGGACAGCAACAGCGGGTCGCCATCGCTCGTGCACTGGCGATGAATCCTGCCGTCCTGCTTTTTGATGAACCCACCTCCGCCCTGGATCCCGAATTGGTCGGAGAGGTACTGGAGGTAATCCGACTTTTAGCCGCGCAAGGGCGAACGATGCTGATTGCTACCCATGAGATGGGATTTTGTCGCGAAGTAGCTCACCGTGTTTGTTTTCTTGATGCGGGACGCATTCTGGAACAGGGACCTCCGGAAATTATTTTCGAGAATCCGAAAGAAATCCGAACCCGCGAATTTTTAACACGGGCGCTTCATCATTGATTTTTAGACTAAGATTGCAAAATCGCCCGGACAGAGTCAAGTTCGGCATCATTCAATTTCCAGTCCACAGCGGCGGCATTGTGGGCGATCTGTTCCGTTTTTGTCGCCCCCGCAATTACCGAAGACACTTGTGGTTGCGCTGTGAGATAGGCGAATGCCAGTTCTAAGATCGTATGTCCGCGTACCTGTGCAAAGCGGATCAATGCTTCGACAGTATCGAGAACGTTGTCGTCCAACGCCTTTGAGTCCGGTTTGATCCGTGTCCCTTCCGGGTGCGGTTGGTTCTTGCGATACTTACCGGAGAGAAGACCGCTCGCCAGCGGAAAATAGGGTAAAAAACCGATCCCCTGACGGGCGCATTCCACAAGGACACCATCCATCTCCGGGTCGCGCTTTAGAAGACTGTATTCGTTCTGGACACTGACAAACATCGCCCCGGACCCCGCCACCGTTTCCGCTTCTTCTAGTTGTTTGGCGGAGAAATTGGAACAACCGATCTCACGCACTTTACCGGCGACCACCAGTTTGTTCAGCGCTTCTATAGTGTCGGCGACAGGCGTATCTTCATCTGGTCGATGAATCTGGTACAGATCGATCCGGTCTGTCTGTAAGCGTCTCAGGCTATCTTCGACAGCGCGAAGGATATACTCTGGTTTGCCGCCTCCGGGGCGTTCATCGTCGATTTTGATTCCGAATTTCGTCGCAAGAATCACTTCATCACGGCGAGATCGCAGGGCAAGACCCATGTACTCTTCACTTTTCGTCCCGCCGTAGATATCCGCCGTGTCAAAAAAGTTAATTCCGGCATCAATGGCTGAGTACAGTACATTTTCCGTCGCTGCGAGATCTAATCGTCCGCCAAAATTGTTGCACCCCAGTCCGACAAGAGAAACTTCCAGTGAACCGATCCTTCGCTTTTCCATCGTTAAATACCTTTCCGCCTACCTTTTCAAACGCTACTTTATTTAGGAAGGTCGGCGATGAACAGTTCCCTGATGTCCTTACCAGTACTGGTGAAACTTGTATCCGGTATTTTGTAGGAATCTCGGGCGATAAAATCCACCAATGCCACTTTATACGTTCGGGCAGCATCTACCGAAAGAATATCTCCGGAAATGATGTTGTCTTTCTGTCGGGAAATTTCCTGAAGTAGCGCTCCCGGGACATTGGCAATCACAGCGACATTTTTGAATGGCATCATGGCATAGACATCGAACCGGCGAATATTGCGGTCTCGAAATACATTGAAAAATCCGCCACCCAGCGGGTTTACCGCGAAATCAGCCCCGGTCTGCCGTTTTAAGGCGTCGCAGACTGCCAGCGTAGAGAGGCGCGTTCTTTCCTCCGGGCTTTTCCCAATTCGGTTATCGGGCAACCTTCCGACCAACTCCATCATTGGTTTGAGGAATGGTTCAATGACCGCTTTGACATCACCCGCTTCCGGAATATCCTTACTGACCGGAATCAATTCGTAACGGTAGCTGGCGAGTTTCCAGATGCCTTCCGATTTCTTAAAGTTCAGATCGAAACGCCCCAGATTAACGCCAAATTCTCCAGTTTGAGTAATGGGAACGATACGCGACCCATCGGCATTCTTGATTTCCATCGCCTTGTAAAGGAAGGTATGCGAATCGCCGCCGACGATAGCTTCTATTCCCGTGGTTTCCGCAGCCAGTTTCGCGTCCAACAGTGTGCCAATATGCGTCAATGCCACTACGACATCCGACTCAGCTCGGACTTTGGGCAGGTATTCCTTAGCCGACGCGACCGGATCAGTAATTTTCCAACCCTTCACCTGAGGATAACTGGCGGATCGGGGAGCAGTCAGACCCAGAAACCCGACGCGAACGGGTCCGCCATTACCGGCGAACTCCCGAACGACATAAGGTTGAACGCCATCCAGCAACGCGCCCTTCTCCGTGACAGCATTCGCACAAAGCCAGGGGAACCGGGAACGACGAATAAATCGCAAAAGGGAGAACTGCGCCCCGGAGGCATCCGTAGCTTCTATGGCGTCTTTCGATTTGAATTCGTTGTTGCCGATTGCTCCCAGTTCATAACCGACGGCATTCATCGCTTCAATGTCAGCGATTCCTTCGTAGGCGTTTGTAAGAGGACCACGCGTAAAGGCGTCACCGGAATCTACAACAATGACCGGATTCTTAATTTCTTTCTTCAAACGGCGGATCAAGGTCGCTCGCCGCGCCGCACCGCCAACGGATTCTTTTTCCTCTTTACTGCGTTCCGTTTCCGTGTAGGCGAACGGTACGATATGACCATGCAGATCGTTCGTATGCAGGATGGTCAGAGTCAACGAATCCCCGCTGACCTGCCCGAATGCGGCGGACGCCAGCAAAACAGGCGCCAGTAGGAAAGCTATTGGAAGTCGCAAAACAAAAAGCCTTCGATTCAAGTCCGTTTCCTCATGCTCTTAGTGAAATGGATCGCCGATCCCATGCAAAATCGCCGACAGCGTTCAATCTCAAGATTTTTCACGCCTATCAAGATTGACTATGATCGCCGAAGCACGGCGCCGGGTCGTTCTCCGGTGAGTTTGTTATCGCGCAGAACCGGAACCCCATTTACAATAACGTGTAGTAGGCCAACCGGTTGAGACTGCGGACTTTTGGTAGTCGCTGTGTCATGAATCGTCTTCGGATCGAAAATGACAATATCCGCCTTTTTGCCCGGCGCGATTGTTCCCCTGTCGCGGAGTCCCATTCGTGCAGCGGGAAGCGATGTCGATTTGCGAATGGCTTCTTCCAGCGGGATTACTCGTTCCTCACGGACATATTTCCCAAGAATACGCGGATAGGAGCCTGCACCGCGAGGATGCGACCCTCTCAAACCGCCATCTGTACAGAACATAATCCGGGGATGAGCGATGAAAGCGCGGATGTCCCGTTCCTGCATAGCGGTAACCACCACCGATTCCCCGGCGCGTTTCTCTCCATGCGTTCTGGCGACAATTTCCTGAATAACTGTTACCGGGTCTTTCCCCGACATCTTGGCGATTTCAGCAATCGTCTTTCCCACCCACTCGGGATCGGGTTCGTAGGAGGAGAGCAACACATTTTTAGCCCCGCCGATGGAGGCGAGTCCCTTTTCCCAGAGTTCGCGCTTGTCCCATTCGCGCGTTTCTATCAGGACGATGATGCTACTTTGCCAGTAAGGGTACGGATAGATGTCTGCGCTGATATCCAGTCCTCGTTTTCGGGCATCGTCCATTAATCGGAAGACTTCTCCCGCTTTTCCCCAGACAGGAGAGGACGCCAGCTTAATATGCGATATTTGCGCCGGAAGTCGTCCTTTTTCAGCAATATCGATCAGTTCGCGGAAGGATGTCAGGGCTCCGTCTTCTTCATCGCGTACATGGCTGATGTAAATCCCCCCCATGGCGCCAGCAACCTCCGCCAGAGCGATTATTTCCGCTGTATCGGAGTAAATGCCGGGGTCATATTCCAGCCCAGAGGATAACCCCAATCCTCCCGAACGCATTTCCTGCGCGACGAGGACGCGCATCCTCTGAATCTCGCTCGCGGTCGCCTTTCGTTTGTAATCATCACCCAGAACATGACCACGAATTGTCCCATGCCCCACAAAACTCGCGATATTGAGTGTTACTGGTATTCGGAGAAGCTCACGAAAAAAGTCGCTCAAGGGAAAACGGGAATCGCCGTCCTGTCCCACGATGGAAGTGGTAATCCCCTGTCGGATTTGCGTTTCCGCATCCGGGTTGTCGATTAATCCACCACTGGCATGGCTGTGGGTGTCGATGAATCCGGGCGTCACCGCCATTCCCTTCGCATCGACCGTGGTCTCACCGGGATTTGGCGATAGATCCCGCCCAATCTCGCGGATGGTATCGCCTGCGATGCGAATGTCAGATACGCGCCCCCTTGCGCCTGTGCCGTCGATAACCAAGCCGTTTTTAATTACCATATTCATGTATGCATCACTCTGTCGTGCACTATCCATTTCGCCGATTCGGTAGCGGTTACCTTCAAAGAGAATTCTCTTGAGAGGAAACGAAAGGTGTTTCGCTGAATGTGTTTGTGTAAAACCATGGCGAATAACTATCAGCAAGAGGCCGAGCGCCTCACCGACGCGATTCAGGAAAACTTCTGGGATCCGAAAGCCCGGAAATACCGGGCGTCTTTTCCGGTGGATGAGAAAGCCCTTCCGTATGATTTCATGTGGGCGAACGGCGTCCAATTTTCCGCTCTGGTCGGCGGAATCCGAGCGAATTCACGAAAATATGCACCTCTGGCAATCGCTTTTTTTGAAGGTCTGAACGATTACTGGGATACGAGGGCGCCGATCCGGGGCTACGACGCATACCTATCCTCGCCGGGCAACAGCGACAAATACTATGATGATAACGCCTGGATGGTTCTCACTTTCGCGGAAGCCTTTGCGCTGACCCGTGAACGACGTTACCGGGATCGCGCAATCGAGACGTTGCGTTATGTCCTATCCGGTTGGGACGATAAACTCGGCGGCGGCATTTACTGGCGTCAAGACCATAAAAGCAAAAACACCTGCTCGAACGCTCCTTCCGCTGTCGCCGCTTTGCAAGTATCGGCCTTCGATAACAAACGAAAAAATGTCGAATGGGCGGAGAGCATCCAGGGATGGGAAAGTCGCTCGTTGCAAGCGCCAAACGGAGCATACTGGGATAATATCTCTCTGGAAGGCAAGATCGAACGGACGCAGTGGACTTATAACTCCGCTCTCGCGCTTCGCGCCGACCTCGGGTTGTACCGCGCTACTGGCAACAAATGGTATCTGGACGAAGCGAAGCGTATCGCTCGCGCATCCGAGACTATCTTTGTCAACCCGAAGACACAGGCTTTCCGAGATGACGCGCTTTTCTCACACCATCTCGTGGAAGCGTTCCTTGACCTGTATACGGAAATCAAAGAGCCGTACTTACTGGATCGCGCTCGAAAGAACGCCGATTTCGCCCTTACCCTGCGCGATCCGAAGGACAATCTGTATTTCGCCAAATGGGATATCGTTCCCAATCGCTCCGAAGAACGAAAAACATTGATCGCCAATGCCGGTGTCTCACGTTTACTCTGGTTGGTAGGAGCCGTTACGGGATAATCGCCATGTGTCGAACAAGCCCGTCATCGAACAGTTAGATATGGCGGATTACACCCACAGAGATAATATTTCTCTACAAATCATGTACCATTTGACTGACATCAACCGACAATAGCCCATCTGGTTCATAAATGAATCCTATCTGTTTGGCATGAGGAGATTTTCGTTGACCTTGTTCCATATCGCATCCGCGACGGCGCGTTTCGACATGATTGGTAACGTCACCGGCTCTCCTTGCTTTTGATAGAGAGTGACGATGTTGGTATCCGTGTCGAATCCTGCCCCCTCTTTCGTAATATCATTGGCGACAATCAAATCGAGGTTCTTTTCGTGAAGCTTTTTTTCCGCGTTAGCGGCGATGTTTTCGGTTTCAGCGGCGAAACCAATCAGAATTTGTCCGGGACGCTTTCGCCTGCCTAACTCTTTCAGGATATCGATGGTCGGAGTCAGAGCGATAGCGAAATCTGCATCGCCGGATTTTTTAATTTTCTGCAATGCGGTCGCCGTTGGAGCGTAGTCCGCAACCGCCGCACAGGCGACGATTATATCCTGAGCATCAGAACGAGCGAAGACCGCCTCCGCCATATTCGCCGCCGAACCTACACGGTACATCTCAGCGATACCAGCAGGTTGCGGCAAGTGCGTCGGTCCGCTCACCAGAGTGACATAAGCTCCACGCGCCGCCGCCGCTTCCGCAATAGCATAGCCCATCTTTCCAGACGACCGATTTGTGATGTAGCGTACCGGGTCGATTGCTTCTCGTGTCGGTCCCGCCGTCACGAGGACGCGCTTCCCTTCCAGATCACGTCGGGGAAACAGCGTTTCACGAATGACCTCGACAATTTCCGCCGGTTCCGCCAATCGCCCTGCGCCGACAATTCCCTCCGCCAATCGCCCAACACCCGGTTCGATGAAGATGTAACCTCGTCTTTCGAGGGTTCTTCGATTCCACTGCGTCGCCGGGTTTTGCCACATATGCGTATTCATGGCAGGGGCGATCAACACCGGCTTGCCCGGATTCGCCACGACCACAGCGGAGAGCATATCGTCGCAAAAGCCTCCCGCCAGTCGCGCTAACAAATCCGCAGAAGCCGGAGCGATGACAATCACATCCGCCAGTTCGCCGTAACGTAGGTGCGCTATTTCCGACGGACCGAACGCCTCCTCGAAAACCCCTGTGGACACCGGTTGCCCGGACAACCCCCAGAATGTCGCGGCGCCTACAAACTTGAGCGCCGATTCAGTAATAATGGGATAGACGGTCGCGCCTTCCTGAGCGAGTTTGGAGCATAAATCCGCAGATTTATATGCGGAAATGGACGCGCCCACTCCAAGGACAATCGTTTTTCCCTTAAATATCATAAAACTCGATTTTACCTGACTGTATATTTGTTTGAGGACTTATCAGGTGTAAGAAAATCCCCTATTTATTCCTGGTGGCTTACCCGACATCGTTCGGCGAGGACAATCGCGCGAATTTGATCGGCGGCGTTTTCGACGACATCGTTCAAGACGGCGTAATCATAGTTTGGAATCTGTTGCAATTCGCTTCGTGCATCAAGAAGTCGTATTGCAATCTGGTCTTCCGTTTCCGTAGATCGCGCCCGCAGTCGGCGCTCTAATTCCTCCACAGAAGGCGGCATCAGAAATATCAAGCGCGCTTCTCGGTCTTTGGTACGGACAGTCAACCCGCCCTGCACGTCGATTTTCAGGAGAACATCTACCCCCTGAGATCGCCGTTCCTCGACCCATTCTCGCGGCGTGCCATAAAAATTCCCATTTACCATGGCGTATTCAAGGAAACCGTCGTTGTCTACCCTCTGACGGAATTCATCGACGGTAAGAAAGTAATACGGGTGTCCTTCCGATTCGCCGGGCCGCATGGATCTTGTACTGACGGTGATACATTGCTGAACATCGGGAAGCGCTTGATGGAAAACGTCGAGAACCGTATCTTTCCCGACGCCGGATGGCCCGCTTACAACAAAAAGACGCCCTTTTTTTGGTTGGGTAGCGTCTTTTAAGACCTTTTCGAACTGGGTCATATCTTTCCCTCCGCTTTTTTCTGCAGCCAGCGCTCTGCATAGACGATGTCTTCCGTGCGGTCGCAGTCAGCGGCGATTTCCGGGTAAGGTGAAACAATCAGACCAACAGAAACACCTCCCAACGTTTTTCCGACGGCTCGTTCCAGATAGGAAATCGGAAGAAGGGAAGGAAAGATTCGTGAGAAAAGAAATCGCGCCATCGTCTCTGCACCCAGCATCTTTGCTAGTCCGAAAACGCTCTTCCGTTGCGCCCATGCCTCACGTATGGTAGCTTCATTCCTCCGCAAGAACGAAGGGGAGATCATCACCAGATTACCCCCGGTGAATTCCCCTTCCGCCACGCGCAAGGTGGTTCGCCTCATGTCCGGAAATGCCGTTCGGCAAACGTCTGCAATGACAGCGGAATACAGGAAATCCGCATCCGGGAACCGACTGGCGCGATCCACAAAATCCCGGACAGCCGGAGCGGTCAGGAAAGGTATATCCGCCGTGGATACCAGAATTCTGCCCGTATCTTCCGACAATGTAGCGACGCTGTTTAAGAGCGTATCTACCATGTCCGCACCGCCGGAAACCACTTTAACGTCATCAGATTCAAACTTGCCCGCTTCCAGACCTGCCACCACGATACTTCTCGCAGAACCAGACTCGCCCCGTAACGCCGTAATGACGTAATTTATCATGGGGCGACCGCACAAAAGCGTCTGTGCACGGTTCACGGTTCCGGGTCGGGTTCCGGCGAGAATCAGAGCGATCATGCAGCGTTTTCCCCTGGCATCTTGGTCTGGCTGGCTGGCATAGATGTTATCTTCACCCAGGCGAATCGCCCTGCTAGAGCTCTCGCCAACTCACGCGCATGGGCGTAGTCCCGACAAAGACCAAAGACGCAACTGCCGCTACCGCATAAAACCTGAGCCAGCGCTCCAGCTTCTTTTAAGTAGACAAAAATCGATTTTATAGATGGAACAATGTCTGCTATTACGGAGTCGAAGTCATTCGTGAGATACGATGTTAGGCCCGCACCTTCCGTCATGGACTCAATCGCCGTCAGGAGCGTCATCGTGGACGCTCCTGACTTGCGATGAGGGACTGCATCGAGTGCGGCATATGCAGATGCAGTTGAGACGCCTTCCGCTGGCTTGACAAGAATACCGAAAATCTCCGGAAACCGGGAAATGCGTTCGACGATTTCCCCACGCCCCTGTAATCGCACAATACCATTGCCCGATTCTCTGACCGAGACAAACAACGGCACATCAGAACCAATCGAAGCCGCTGCATCCATCAAAGCGCTTTCTGACGCCACATCAGGATAAATTTGTGATAAAGCTATCAGAGTCGCGGCGGCGTCACTACTCCCCCCGCCCAATCCCGCCTGTACAGGTAACCTTTTGGCGAGGTTGATCCAGATCGTCACTTCTTCGCCGGGGATGAACCGTTCCAGAAAAATCTCCGCAGCGCGAACGGCGAGATTACTGGAGTCTCTGGGAATGTCTGTCGCTTTGGTGATCAGTCGAACGACCCGCTTTCCAGGAAGCGCCGTAACTTTCAATTCATCAAAGGGGTAGGACATCACCGCAACGACGGAATCCAGATTATGGTATCCATCATCACGCGGCGGAAACACGTCCAGGGTCAGGTTGATTTTGACAGGGGCATTGATTACGACCGAATTCAACGAATACTTCCCCCATTACGGCTCAAGATGATGGTGGTCACCTCGCCATCGGCTACGCGTAAAGACTTCCACCCAGGTTGTTTCACGTTGAGAGAGAATGGCGTTGATTTGCGGACGCTGAATGGGGGACGGTTTGACACCTGTACACTGCCGGTAGCGTTACCGATAACTGCGTAGTTGGTTTTCGATAAAGGAGTCCAGGCAGGAAGACGCACGATCAAACGGTCACCGAGACTGATCGCCTCCTTCATCGATTTCAACAGATATTCCGGCGACTCGCCATCAATAGAAAAAAGCGCCTGTCCTGTCAATCGTGGCCCATAAGCGTCATCGAACGCGAGAGCCATACCGATATAGTAATCCATGCCGTCTGCAGTCATTTTGCCCAAAAGCGCCGAAGAGGGACCGGATTCCTGAAAACGGTCTATCAGAGGGGTCACTTGCTTATCGCAATACTCCTTGATCAATGCCGGGGTCGTTCCATCGGCGACAGCGTTACGAGTTCCCTCCATATTCATCCATTTGAAGAAGAGGCGTTCGCCCAGATAACCGGAGGCATCGTTCTCAGGAGCGAAAAAACCCCTTGCGGCAGGTAGCGTCAGATGTCCCCATTCATGCGCTAAAGTCCGAACCCATTCCGTTGGCGTTCTGTCTTCCTGAACGGAATAAACGTAGATATGAGAATTCCAGGTTTCCCCTCCCGTCGTTTCATCTCGTCCCCCAACCTGTGACAGCCAGATGTCCGCGACTTCCGTTCCACGGGGAAATACCGCTTCGTGACCGAACTTTTCTTTGTGGAGTCGCAAGAAACGCGCTACCAGACGCGCCGTTCGCAACGCCATCGTTTCATCTTCTTTGTCGTAGTGAACCCGGACGTTCATTCCCAGCAAAATGCCTTTAACATCCCGATGCGGCCCGTATACGTAAGCGATTCGGTTATATCTCCGGTCGAATCGCGGGTCTGATTCTCGACTTTCCCCTTCTGGAATAGCCAGTGCGAACCCTCCCGGCAACCGATCCGTTTCGCTCTGCCCCAACGTTGTGATCAATTCACGAAAATCAAAGACGACACGAGGGGGCGTAGCCGCCTCGGTCAGGGAAAGTAGGGAAAATGAAAGAAGAATAGCGAAAAATGAGTGCAAACATGAACGCGAAAGCATGACGGCGTTATTATAGCACAGGCTCAGAAGCCGTTACTTCCGATTTTGGCGCTGTCAGATGCAGACCCAGTCCCACAACGCCTTCTGCAACGTAGAGTGTGTCACGATTTTGCGTCAAGCCCCCGTCGATGAGAGAGGCGTCATTTACCAGAAGATGACCGTCCAGGTCCAATCGATGCACGATACGGGAGCCGAGAGCTATGACAAGATGAAGGGCGGCGCTGATTCCGATCCGCGTTTCCATCATGCATCCGAACAGACATCCGCCCCCTGCCCGATGCGCCGCTTCTGCAATACGACGGGTTTCATATAGCCCCGATTTGGCGAGTTTGAGCACGACGCCACGGCAAACTCCGCTTTCAATGAATCGACGGGCGTCTTCCGCATTGTGGACGCTTTCATCGGCATAGACGGGAATCGGTATCCTACTCTGGATCAATGCGAGTTGCACTTCATCCGCGGCGGGCGTGGGCTGTTCGAACAGTTCAATCCGTGGCAATAGATCGGTGATGGAGGCGATAAAGCGGGCTGCGCCATCCGCATCAAAACCCTGATTGCCATCGAGACGCAAAATGGCGTTCGGAGCCGCCTCCGCGATAGCGCGTACCCGTGCGCGATCCGCCTCCGCTCCCTCGGCGCTTCCCACCTTGATTTTCAGATAGCGGAATCCATCGTTAGCCGCTTGCGCCGCTCGGATCGCCGCTTCATCAGGGGGTAGTATAGGCAACGACAAATCGGTGGCATGCGCCAGAACCAGCATTTCCGTCGATGTAGCGTGTCTCAGGTACTGGTAAAGCGGTACGCCCGCTTCTCTTGCTGCGACATCGCTCATCGCAGTTTCCAGAGCGCAGATCGTACCCGCCCCGAGATTATTGTTTTCGAGGAAATTCAGAGCTTCTTCGGGCGTCAGCTTTTCCAATGCGGGAGCGATGCGCTGAATTTCTTCATACACGCTCTGTTGCGTTTCCCCGGTAACATAGGTGGCAGGAGCGCTTTCGCCGTATCCCTCAATGCCGTTTGCTATCGTTACCGTTACCAGCACATTTTGTGCAATCGTGGTTACCCGTTGCGCAGAACGATACGGATTTCGCATCGGGACATTGAATAGTTGCACGGCAATCTTCATAGCGCCTCCCCTCTTTGCTCTTGAAACTCTGTACAATCTATCTAATCGCGCTTCAGGGCGACGCATAGGTAGCGGAACACCGTTTCCCACCTCTTTTGAAAAGATGGAAAACGGCAGGACGAGACTTTCAGGTGATGACTAATGGCAGGAGTTTATTTGTTGTCAGGACCATCGAAATTTATCTTCCGGCGATCCTTGGCGTCTATTTTCGGCACTTCAACCTTATCTCCCGCCTTGAGTCCCGAGACTATTTCCACGACAGCATTGTTTCTTAAACCTACCGTTACCGATTTTTGGGAGGTTGCCTCATCCGGAACATTACCGGTGACGAAAGAAACCTTATCACCTGCGGTCAATGCTTCCGCAGGAAGTGTCAAAATATTGTCCTTCTGGTCGAGAACAATGTCAACGGCGGCAGTCATTCCAGGTCTGAGGCGATTATCCGGGGTAGTGACCGCGACCTTTACTTCAAAACGCACGACCGAACTGCCGGTGGAACTTGTTGAGTTCGACCCTATCGAGGCTGGCGCGAGCGAGGCGACGACTCCCTTGAAGACCTGCCCCTTGACACCATCAACGCGGATATTTGCAGGAAGTCCGACTTTCAATCGGGCGACATCCACTTCGTTGATATTGACTTTCACCTGCATTTTTGAGAGGTCGGCGATTTTTACCAGCACCGCTCCCTGTGCGAATCCTCCGGTCGCGGATGCGACCAGTTCGCCTTCATTGATCGATTTGGAAATGACCTGACCGGAAATAGGCGCGACGATATTGGTTTCCTTTAACTGGACTTGCTGTTGCGCCAGTTGATTCTGGATTTGCTCCACCTGAGCACGAGAACGCTCTACATCCCTTGCTCTTAATTGTGCGTTTGCTGCGTTGGTTCGCTCCGACTCAAGAGCAATCCGGGCGCTTTCCACCTGCGCTTTTGCGGCGACGATATCTTCTTTCCGGGTTCCTTCCATCAACAGCGAAAGACGCTCTTTGGTGGAAGCGAGTTCGGTCTGCGAGGACGCCAGATCAGCTTTCTGGACTTCGACATTGGTCTGAGCGGAATCCACAGCGGATTGAGCGACGAACCCTTTTAATGAAAGAGCTTTTTGTCGAGCAAGGTTACGCTCCGAGTCCGCTAACTGGGCTTTTGATCTGAGTAGAGTCGACTCTGCGCGACGAACGGCGGCTTCCTGCTGCTCAATGTCCTGACGGCGATTGGGGGCGGTCGTCTGTGCAAGACGCGCCTGCGATTCGGTCAGACCTGCTTCCGCGCGCTTGATCGACATTTCGTTTTGTCGAATGGTCAGGCTCAGGTTTTGACGCGACTGTTCATAACCCGCCTGTGCGGCGGAGAGTTGCGCCTTGATCTGTTCGACTTCTCTTGTCACTTCAATAGGATCGATAAGCGCAATGGGATCGCCCGCCTTGATTTCATCACCTTCCTTGACAAAAATCTTCATCACACGACCCGCCACCTTGGACTTGACTTCATTTTGCGTCACCGGTTCCAGAGTGCCTGTCTCCGATACGAGGATTGAAATCGAACCATTCTTTGCCGTGACCGTTCGTCCAATTTTCGGTTTAGCGGAAACTTTTGCCGAATACTGCCGCCACCCATATACCCCTGCAGCGATCGCTACGACTAAAATCGCCGCAATGCGAAACAATTTCATATTTTCATATCCTTGCTTTGGGCGACGCAAGAGCCGTTCCAAATCAACATTTGACATCAGAGACGCCACAGACGCTGGAAAGTTGCGTTGACTGGGGAATTTTCCACGACATCTACGACAAGAGGGCATGAACGGGATACAATAGCAATATGTTTCCGCATACGGAAGGCAAATCGCGTCGGGTTGTCATACTGGGTTCGACCGGCTCCATTGGAACGCAAACGCTCGATGTTGCGATGCGACTTGGTCAGAAACGCATTCGTGTTGTCGGTCTGGCGGCACGAAGCAATGTCTCCCTGCTGGCAAGGCAAGCGCGAGAATTTAACGTTTCTTCTGTCGTCACTACTGATGCCACACGGGAAATGGATCTAACGGGCGCTTTACAGGGATTTCAAACGCAAATCGCTACCGGTCCACAGGCGATGATAGAAATGGCGGGTTCTCCAGATTCAGATACCGTCGTTGTCGCCGTGGCTGGCGCTGCCGCTCTGGAAGCGACTCTGGCGGCGTGCCGGGCTGGAAAGCGAATCTGTCTGGCGACTAAAGAAACTCTTGTCGCCGCCGGGGAACTGGTGACCACTACCGCCCGTAAATATGGCGCAGAGCTGTTGCCGATAGACTCGGAGCATTCAGCATTGTTCCAGTGTCTGCAGGGATATCGTCCCGAGCAGATCGCCCGACTCCACCTGACCGCTTCAGGCGGGCCTTTTCGCACCTGGGACAAAGAGCGTATATCTTCTGCGACGGTCGAGGATGCTTTGAAGCACCCTACCTGGTCGATGGGATCGAAGATCACGATCGATTCTGCAACCTTGATGAACAAGGGTCTGGAAATTATCGAGGCTTGTTACCTTTTTAACGTTCCTCAGGAAAAGATCGGCGTGGTAGTGCATCCTCAAAGTGTGATTCATTCCCTGGTGGAATTGACAGACGGTGCGGTTCTGGCGCAACTGGGACTGCCCGATATGCGTCTTCCCATTCAGATCGCTCTGATGCACCCGGAAAAGTACGATATCGAACTACCACGCTTCAAACCGTCCGAAATCGGTAATCTGAGTTTCGAGGAACCGGACACAGAGCGTTTTCCGGCGTTGAATCTGGCGCGAGACGCTTATTCTGCGGGAGGAACCGCCCCGGCGATTTTGAACGCGGCAAATGAAGCGGCAGTGGCTGCTTTTCTGAACCGGCGTATCGGATTCACCGATATCTGTCGTCTGGTCGCGGCGGCGCGGGAAACGATTGCTTCACAACCTGCCACCGATTTGGAGACGATTCAAGCTGCAGACCTTGCGGCGCGTAAATACATCGAAAGTAGCACCGGCGCTATTCCAGCGTCTTTTTGATATGCGGCGGGAGACAACAAGCACCTTATGACCCTCTATGGCATTTTCGTCTTTTTGGTAGTGTTCGCAATTCTGGTTTTCTTCCATGAATTGGGTCACTTTCTTGCGGCGCGATCCTTTCGAATGCGGGTTGAAGAATTCGCTCTCGGGTTCGGCCCGGGAAAGCTTCGCCTCTACTATGACGGTCAGACCGAATACACCATCCATCCCATTCCGCTGGGCGGTTTTGTCAAAATTACCGGGATGGAACTGGAGGATGCGAATGACAACGCGACTCCGGTAAAGGACGGGTTCAATTCTCGCCCCCTTTATCAGCGATTCATTGTCATTCTTGCCGGGCCGTTGTTCTCTCTCCTGTTTGGCTGGTTGACGTTGTGCCTGATCGGGGTCACTGTAGGGGAGCCGACTAAGAGAGATATCGTCGCCGCTCAGGTAGTCAATGGGAGTGTGGCGGCGGCGGCGGGCGTCCGTGCAGGCGAGTCGCTCATCGCTCTCAATGGAAAACGCACTGCAAATACGCAATCCGCCATCGAGGAAATTCGGAATTCGCCGAACAAACCTCTGGTAATGACCCTCAAAAGCGAAAATGGTTCGACGCGTGATCTGACCTTGACGCCTCGTGAAGAGACGGAAGGCGGCGTGAAAATCGGGCGTATCGGTGTGGCGTTTCGGGAACTCCCCGACATGAAAAGCCCCTTTCGCCGTATGAGTCTGGGTGAATCTTTCCAGTTGGGAACTGAAGCGACGGGTTCCTGGTTCCAACAAATGACTCGACTTGTCCGATCCGGCGAGATCAAAGATAATGTCTCCGGACCGGTAGCGATTTTTGACACGACACAGAAAGTGGCGGAAATCGGCGGGCTCGGCCCACCTATGGAACTTCTCGGTTCGCTTTCCCTCTCGCTTGGGTTGGCGAATCTCCTTCCCATTCCGGTTCTCGACGGCGGGTACTTGATGCTGTTCGCGCTCGAGGCGATTCGACGACGAAAATTGACGCCGCGTCAAACGGAGCGCGTGATGTTGGGCGGTCTTGCGGTTCTGGCGACGTTGTTCGTCGTCGTTACTTTCCGCGACATCACCACACGTTTCTTCCCGTCGCCGAGTCCGACGGCATCGGCGACGCCTCCCGCGAATCGTTAAGTGGGAAAGTCTCTGACAAACATTACCGGGGAGCAGGAATCCGTTCCTGCTCCCCGGCGTTTTTTATATTTCCTCGCTTGAGATAAGCCGCCAGCGCCAGTGTCATAAACCCGGCAAACACAAACTTTGCGGCGGGTGGCAATGCTGTGGGGCTGATGAAAGACTCGATCATTCCCGCAATGACCAGCATCCCTGCTGTCCCCATAATCAAGCGGACGGCATCCTGAGAAGCGAGCGTCAAAGCGTCCCGGCGGGTCAATTCTCCCGGCGCCACAACAGCGTGACCGATGATCATTCCTGCCGCCCCTGCGACAAAAATGGCGAATAGTTCCAGTATGCCGTGCGGCAGAATGAAAGACCATAGCTCAACGCTGTATCCCGCCTTTTGCTGCAGTACCGCCAGTGAACCGATAGGAAGTCCATTGTAAAACAACAACAGAAGACTCGGTAATCCTCCAGCTATCCCGAAAGCGAACGCCAGAAATCCGACCCTGATATTGTTAGTCATGAGCACAGCGGCGAAGGTGGGACGTTCGCCGTCTTTGAGTGTGTTAGGCAAATCTTTGTAAAAGGTGGTCTCGTTCGCTCGTTCTCCCAGAAAGATGGACCCTACCGAGGGATCATGGTATGTCAACGCCGCTCCCAGAATCCCCCCGAAGGTAAAGATGGCGAAGGCGGCAAAAATATATGCGCGTCGCCGATACATCAGGCGCGGTAATCCGTCCGCGATAAATTTCCACAACCGAGCCCATCCCGGTCCCTGATCCGCATAGAGGAGACCATGGGCGCGAGTCACCAGTTCATTCAGATATTCCGTAATTCCCGAATCATCGCCCCGCAGTCGAACATAGGCAAGATCGGCGGATGCGCGACGGTACAGTGGGCCAAGCGCTTTGAGATCGTCGCGAGAGAGACGCTTGACGCCTTCCCTGCTCCCGGCTCGTAATAAAATTTCGTTGAGTCGCTCCCAGGATGAACGTCTCCGCTCCACGAACTCGGTGATTCCTGCCATAATTTACGACTTTCCGTTCTCGCTTTCGGTTATAATAGATCCATGCCTCGGATTGTTACCGTCATCACACCAGAGAATGTCCCCCTTCGCTTTGAACTCGCGGGACTGGGTACTCGTTTCGGCGCGTATCTGATCGACTTGACGCTTCAACTCATTCTCATTATAGCCCTGTTGATCATACTAGGTATCACCTCCTCGCTCGGCGGTAAATCCGGTATTGCGGGCGGGGAAAGCGTCCTCGGCGCAATTGCGCTCATATCCCTTTTTCTTATCTGGTTTGGCTATTTTTTACTCTTCGAATCGATCTGGAACGGACAGACACCGGGAAAACGGGCGCTGAAAATCAGAGTCGTTCGCGATGGCGGATATCCTGCCACCTTTTTCAATATTGCAACCCGAAACCTTCTGCGGATCGTCGATTCGCTTCCGCTACTCTATGCCGTCGGCGGAGCCAGTTCTTTTTTCCACTCGCAATATAAACGTCTAGGCGATCTGGCGGGGGGAACCATCGTGATCAAGGAGCAAAATCGCCGGATGGGCATTCATTCCGGTTCACGCGATAGCATCGCCCCACAGTTTAGCGGTCAGCTTCCGAACGGGTTTCATAACCCTTACGACATTTTGACGACGGAAGAACTGGAGCTATTGCGCCGATTCGCCGTCCGTCGCTGGCAAATGGATGCGGACGATTCCGAACGTCTGGGCTACCGTCTGATCGCTCCTATCGTTGGTAGGTTGAACATTACCTTCCTCCCCGGCGCTCCTCCGAGGTATGCGGATCTTGCCAGCGCTCTGGTAGCGGCGGCAGACAGACGCGAAGAGGAATTAACCGGGGGACGTCTGTGAAGCGATATAATTTCCAGTGAAATGTCTTCATCGCTTTATCCGGTCGCGCTCAATATCTCCTCGAAAAAGTGCATCGTCATCGGAGGCGGTAAGGTAGGAACGCGCAAGGCGTTAGCGCTTGCGGAATCTGGCGCATTGGTAACGGTTGTCTCGCCGGAAGCGACACTGGAATTGAGGAACGCAGCGACAGCAGGAGTGTTGCAGTATTGTCCTGTCGCATTCGCCCCGCAACATCTGACTGATGCGTTTCTGGTAATCGCCGCAACGGACTCTCCAGAAGTGAATGCAACGGTGGCGGTGGCGGGGCAGGAGCAGGGTTCCCTGGTCAATATCGCAGGTGACGCTCTGGAAGAATCCGGCGATTTTTCCACGATGGCAGTTATTCGTCGCGGCGATTTGACAATAGCGTTAACGACAGGGGGCGCTGGACCTGCGCTCACGGCGCGATTACGTCGTGAGATGGAACTTTATTTTGGGCCAGAATGGATCGATTACGTAGAATTGCTGAGGAAGATGCGCGAACGAGCGAAGAATGAAATCCCGGAGCCGGAACTGCGTGCAAATGCGTTGCGAAAACTCGTGGCGATGGATTCCCTCCGGGAAAAGATAAAAGCCGGTGAGCAAGATACTGCGGAAGAGGAGGCGCTGAAATGCCTCTTACCGTAGTCGGTCTTTCCCATAGCACGGGCGCTCCGGTAGAAATGCGCGAACGACTCGCCTTCACATCATCGGGCGCATTGCAAAGGGCTTTAGCCTATTTCAAAGACGCACTGAGGAATGAGGCGGAGTGCGTCCTGATATCCACCTGTAACCGCACGGAATGGTTTGTTTCGTCGGCTTTGGAGATTTCATCGGACTCCCTAATAGAAATTTTACTGTCGGCACGGGGCGAGGGAAATCTCGACGACTTACGCCCTTACCTGAATGAACGGCGTGGACATAAAGCGGCGGAGCATCTGTTCAGAGTCGCTTCTGGTCTGGACAGCATGATTCTTGGAGAGACGGACGTAGCGCGACAGGTTAAGGAAGCCTATGCCACCGCGACAGAAGCGGGACTTTGCGGTCCGAATCTCAATTCGCTTTTTCATGAAGCGCTCCGGGTCGCCAAGCGGATTCGTACCGAGTTAGACCTGGGACGAGGTGCGTTTTCCGTGGGTCATGCCGCAGCGGATGTGGCGCGAAATATCTTTGGCGCAGGCTCCGGCAGAACCGTGTTACTTCTTGGCGCAGGCGACATGAGCGAAACCACTGCACGCCATCTGACCTCTTTCGGCGTTTCTTCTATTCTTGTGGCGAATCGCACTTATGATCGCGCTATACAGCTTGCGGAATCGCTAAACGGTCGCGCCATACATTACGATCGATTCCCGGAGTTTTTAGCGACAGCGGACATCGTCATTTCATCGACCTCATCGCCGCATCCCATTGTGACTCGCGTCATGGTGGAGAACGTCTTGAAGAAACGACGACGCCGAGACCCGCTATTCCTGATCGATATCGCCGTTCCCCGTGATATTGAATCGTCCGTCGGTGAACTGGATGATGTTTACCTGTATGATATTGACGATTTACAACAACTTATTGAATCGGATCTTGCGGAACGACGCCGTCGCGCTGTCCATGCGGAGACAATGATCCATGAGGAAGCCCGCGCCTATACCGCCCGCCAGAAATCGCGTGAAGCAGCAACGCCTATTCTCAATTCCCTGCGGTCGAAGCAACGCGCTATTTTTGCATCAGAACTGACCCGATTACAGAAACGTCTTCCTCACCTTTCACCGGAAGATTGGAAAGCGATAGAAGCGTTTGCGACAGCGGTAGAGAATAAAACGCTCCATTCTCCAACCGTCAAGATCAAGGAATATGCCGCAGGAGATGCCGAAGATTCCGCGATGAAAATCGCGGCAGCCCGCGAGTTGTTCGGATTGGATAATGAGGAGGTTAAACCTTCGGACGAAATTCCCGCTTCGATGCAGGCGATTGGAGAACGACAATGACAGGAAGTGGTCTATGTTTGACTCTGACCGTCATTTTGTATCTCGCTGGCGCAGCGTTGCTGGCGGCGAACCTGTTACTGCGACGTCCCCTGTTGCTGACGATAGGTAGGATCGCTGGAATCGGAGGAGCATTGTGCCATTTCGCTGCCATCGGTCTTCGTTGCATGGAACTGCACCGAGCGCCCTTCACATCGCCGGCGGAATCTCTTTCGTTGCTTGCCTGGAGTCTGGCGATAGCCTTTCTGATTACTGAAGCATTCTGGAAACTGTCAGTTGCTGGCCCATTCGCACTTGGTCTTTCCTTTCTTCTGGTTTTACTCGGCGCTGCTCTGGGCGGACACCATGCGCCGGGAGCAAACGTGGCAGACCATCACGAGGAACTTCTTGCCTCTAACGTGATTTCTCTGCATATAACCGCCATTATCGCTTCTATTGCCGCCTTTGTGCTTGCTTTCTGTTGTGCGGCGTTTTACCTGATCGAGCATCGAATACTGAAATCGAAGAATGGGTTGAAGTGGCTGGATCGTCTTCCTTCTCTTCGACTGATCGAATCAACCGCATTCACGCTGGTCTCTATCGGATTCCCGCTTCTGACGCTGGGTATTCTTGCGGGACTGACGCCTGCCGTTCGCGGCGGGCTTCCCGAAGGATGGCTTACCGACCCCAAAACGCTTCTCGCCTTCATGGTGTGGTTAATCTACGGAGTTTATTTGATCGCCCGACTGGTGTTGAACTGGACGCCGGTCCGTACTGCAGGAATTCTTCTGGCAGGACTTCCGTTATGCTTGTTGCTCTTTCTCATTCCGTCCAATGCCCATCGCTTCGGATAAAGGAGACTATCGCCAATCAGGCGCTGATGAGAAAGAGTGGCGCTGCGACAATGTCAGCAGTGCGATCTCCGGCAGGCACAGAAATCGCGGCGTCAAAGAGCGAATACGAGGCACATTCGCGGATCCCAGACCACGCGATATAAAGGTTGCCATATCGCCCCCCGGATCGAAGCCGAGGGCCTTCTGCATTCTGGCGCGATCAAAGTACCCCTGATCGACACGGCGACTCAACGGGTTCTGCGTTTTGAGGGGGCCGATCACTGGAAGGCGCACCTGTCCCCCATGCGTGTGACCGGACAGCATCAAATCGATTCCCAATCGCGCCGCTTGAACCGCCAGTTGGGGAGAGTGCGAGAGCAGCAAAGTGAATGTTTCGCCCACCGATGCTCCCCTCATCGCTTCGACGAGGTCAGCATGACCATAATAGGGATCATCGACACCGATGATATTGATCGATTCACCGCGAATGACAAGTGGTTCCCATGCATTGATCAGCAGGCGAAGACCCATTGCGCGCATTTGCTGATGCAATGTCCGTTGTTGGGCTATTCCGAATTTATGCTCTGCATTTCCCAGAATCGCATACTGCGGGGTGTGTGGAAACAGGCTGGAAGCATCTTTCACGAAGCGCATCGCGGGTATGACAGAATCAGTTCCCAGCAGGTAGTCGCCGCCCCAGACCATCAGATCAGGCGCCGGGTAGCTTTGAACCATCTCCTGCAAGATAGAAAGCGCAAGACTTTCCCTTTTTCCATAGTCACTGACATGAGGATCGGTCAGGAGCAGGATGGTAGCTCCCTCGAGCGCTTCAGGAAGATTAGGCGCAACGATAGTCGGGAAAGTCAATTGAACGCGATACGGTTCGATGCAAAGAGAATAATAGGCGAGCGCGGCGCCTAATCCTGCAACAATAGCGGAAGACGTCGTAAAAAGCGTCCGTTCTGAAGGCATTAGCTCTCTCATGCGGGCGGAATCGTCCGGCTCGGAACAATGACAGTGGGAGAGAGAGGACGCACTGACCGATGCGTTTGACGGATTTTAATCAGGTCACGAAGCATTTTGATTCCGGCGCGTAAATAAGCTCCCCGTGTCGCAAACGCCGCCGCACCTTCCTGGTGCGCCCACCGGACGGGAACTTCCGCTATATCGTACCCAAGACGGCGTGCAAGAAACAAGGCTTCCACATCGAAGGAAAAACCATCCAACGTACAGCGAGAGAAGATTTCCCGGGCTGCGGAATGCGTAAAGAGTTTGAATCCGCACTGGGTATCGGCGATACCACGGGTGGCTAATAGTTGTACCGCTTTATTGAATGCCCTTCCCGCAACCTCACGGAGGAGCGGTTGGCGTACCACCAGTTGCGATTCACGAAGTGGGCGGGAACCGATAGCGACTTCGATACGGAATTCCGGGCGTAGCGCCGCTTCTAACTTTTCCAATTCCTCCATGGGAGTCGCCAGATCCGCATCCATGAAAAGAATGTGGTTTCCCGATGAACGCAGAATTCCGTAACGAACCGCGTATCCCTTACCCCGGTTTCGATCATATCCTAACGGTTCGATCGTTCCCCATGTCATCATCGGAGCCAGTTCGCAGGCGGTTTGACGGATCACTTCCGCCGTTTGATCCCGTGAACCGTCATCTACCGTCAGAATCTCGTACGGCAAACCTCTTTTTTCCAGGTATTCGACCGCGGCGTGCAATGTGCGCGGCAACCGCGCCGCTTCATTGTAAGCGGGAATTGTTACCGAGAGCGAAAGGTCTTTTTTCGCCTTGTTTTCTCTGTCTTCCATTCTCTGTTATTTTACCATTACGCCATTTCTTAATGTGTCGTTACGGTAACCTCCGAAATCATTCCGCGCACGATTCGGAGGGATATACGAAAATCTTTTCATAAAACCGGGAACAGTTGCTCCGTATAAGCCGTCTTGTATTACGAAGGGTTATGAAACACTGGCTTCATATTCCCAAACAAACTGCCGAAAAAGTGAATAGCGCCGCACAACTGAATAGAGATAATTAAAGTGGCAGAATAGAATACGGACAATTGCATAGAGACAACCGAATAACGAATAATTTCATATAGAAAACCTAATACAGCAAATAAAATCAAAAACGAGATATTGAAAAGATATTCAACAGGTCTTTCGCTGAAAAGCGGAAGACCTTTTCGTTTCGAGTAGCGATCGCGTCCACCAGTTTCGGAGCATATCTGTGTAGATATCAAGAGTAGATTTTTTGTTTACTATCTATTTGCCTTTGCCACTTTATCCCCTCATGATATAATAGGGACGCGCCGAGAAGAACAGCGGGCGGTACCGCAACTCAACGGACATCTGAGTACTGTTCTGGTGCGGAAAGAGGAGCGTAGCAGCGCAACGTGTCAACCAAGGCGATTCCGACGATGATAATGCCGGAAACGGTTCCGATGGGATCGTTGCAAAATACCCCCCCGCCTCAGACATCGTCCACTGTGTCTCATCATTCCGTTCGCAAACGCATTGAACCAGAAGGTCGAGAATTACGCGGTCTCCGACGAGCGGATGCCCTGATCGCCTCCGGCAAATTAGACAAAGCTCTCGCTCATCTCCGAAGACTTAATACCAGTTTTCCCGGTTCCACTAGAGTTCCTCTGCGAATTGCGGCATTGTTGCGAGAAACGCGACGGCCCGCAGAAGCGTTAGAGGTTTTAAGAAACGCCGTCCGGCGCACTCCGCAACTTACCGCACCCCGCGAAGCCCTTGCCGAGATGTGTCTTGAAGTGGGACGATGGGAAGAAGCGATTCATGAGTGCCAGGTACTCCTGTCTCTTGCGCCGCGATCCCTGCCGGCACGGGATGTTCTCTCCGCCGCGTACCTCCAACGTGGTCTGATAGAAAAAGCGCTTCAGGTCACCGAGGAAATGATAAATCTGGACCCCCATGACGCCGCGCATCACTTTAAGCGCGGCGTTTTGCTCCAACAGCAGGGAATGGTTGGTCCCGCGTTACGCGAATTTCAACGTGTGTTACAGATGGATGCTGATGGCGAAGCCGCAGACGAAGCGCGAGCCGCCATTGAAATGCTGGATACCTTTCAATTACGTCAGATTATCACTCTTGCAGTGGAAGATATCCCCTTTCGGTTGAACCTGAGAGAAGATCCTTCCTACGCCATTACGAGTAGGGGTTACTATCTGTCAGAACGTGGCATTGCAACGCTTGCACAACTTCGCTTTGAGGAAACGACTCTCCCGCGTCCGGGCTGGCGGCATTACCGATATCAATAAATTTAAGTTTAGGCACCTTTCACTGGTAATCGTCACTTTGTGGTGATGCAGCCTCATTCTCTCCTCTTATGCTTGCATTTCCCGAACCTTTTCTCGTATGATGGAGACGGTTTAATGGTAAATCTTTCCGATGCGAAACCTGATAAAGCGGTCGCGCAGACAATTCTCGTTGCTGATGACGAACCGGCTTTACTTCGTCTGATGGCTTTCGTTTTGCAGCGGCGCGGCTATCTTATGATCACAGCGACCAACGGTGAAGAGGCATTACAGAAGATACGGGAAGTTCACCCTGATCTGGTATTACTGGATGTTATGATGCCGCGCAAGGATGGTTTCCAGGTAGCGACGGAAATACGCGCTGACCCAAAATTAGCGATGATTCCTATCATTATGCTGTCCGCGAAGGCGCAGGATGAAGATATTGAACGAGGACTGGGCATTGGAGTTAATCAATATATCACCAAGCCTTTTGAACCTGATAAGCTGGCAGAAGCGGTCGCGGCCGCTCTGGCTGGAGATGTCACAAAGTAGACCGGAGAAACGAGGCAGGAAAACGCGATGGCGGCAGCCGATGTGAATGTGCAGGAAAGTTGGACGATGGAACCGGAGTTGTCGGAGCCGACGCCACGGCGTATCGCTCCGTCCGGATATCCTGACCTTAACAAGCCGAACTCGCTCCTTTTTCAGGGAATTGGCGCAGGTTTGATGATCGCAGGAATCATTCTTCTTGCATTTGGAGCGAGCCGGGGGCTTTCCCTTTGGACTTTTACCGGCATCGCTATCGCCATATTGGGCATGGTGACTGCCGTCCTGATTGTTCCATCTCTCAATAACCGTCATATCGCCCGGGTAAAGCATCTGGCGGAAAACGGGGTTCCCGTTATGGCGAGAGTATTATCCGCAGACAATGTGGGAGGCGATAATAGCTTTGGAAGAATGTGTAAATTTCAGGTCACCACGCCAAATGGCGAGTTGACTCATCGAACTACTCATGCCGATGACCGTCTTCTGCCCCGAAAAATACCCGGTAATGTGACTGCCTTGCTGGATCTTCAAACGGGAGATGTGGAACTGTATTGCGCCCTACCCTTCCGCGCCGTTCCTCGTCCCGTGAACACATCTGCAACCACCCAAACGTCACGACCTATCCCTTCGTCACTGCCTGGGAGCGTGATCGCTTCGGCAGTAGTCGAGGCTCCTCCGCCTCCGACCGGGGAAATGGGAACGATCAATATGGGATCTATTCAACGACGTCCGGGAGCACAAACAGCGGAAGCGCCGCCTGTGCAACCTCAACCGGAAAACAGATCGACGTCTGCCAAACCAGCGTCTCCTAAAGACGAAACGCCTGATGGCGAACAACCCGAGCGCCCGTCCTCCCCTGCGAGTCTTCCCTGGGAGTAACTGGTAGCCCCTTCCTGAATGTTTGGTTCGCCGCTAAAGCGATTCGAAATGACAAAGGGAGAACTTTCGTGAGAGTTCTCCCTTTGTGTGAGTATCAAACACTCCTTGACGTTCCCGCCTAATCGATGATACTTTCGATCTTCCGCACGTATTCTCGAGCGTTTGCAATCGCTTCATCCTGTGAAGCGCTTTCAGCGTAGATGTGGAAGAGAGGTTCGGCGGCATCCGGAAGAATTAGCACCCATTCGCCTTCGGATTGCGTCAACTTGATTCCATCAATCAACTCCACTTTTACGCTGTTCGCGCCCGAGAGTGAATCTTCTGTCAGGCGGCGCATAACCTTCCCCTTGTTTTCCCAACCACAGGGTACGGTGAGAGTAGCCAGATGAATGGGTGGTAATTCTTTGACAAACTCGGAAAGCGGTCGTTGTAACCACGCCAACATTTCGAGCGTTTTGACAAAGGCATACAGTCCATCATATGCGGGATGAAACTCCGGGAAGATAAACCCACCATTCATGTCCGCCGCGATCGCTATATTCTCCCCGGTATGCGCCGCTACCGTCATCAAGAATCGGGGGTCGGTCTTGGTGCGGTGGACGACGCCCTCATTTCGGCGCATGACCTGCTCGATCACAGAAGGTGCGTTTACCGGAACCGCCGCCTTCGCTCCCGGGCGAGTCTCTGCCACCAGCGAAGCGATAGTCGCCAGTAACAACGCTCCGGCAAGCGGTTCTCCCTTTTCATCGATCAAGGCGATTCGTTCGCCATCGGACTGGAATTGAACGCCCAGATCACATCGCAATGTCGTGACGACCTGACTGAGATTGTACATCAAGCCTTCCCGCTCGCCTGGTGTTTTCGGGGCGCGATCAGGATCCGAATAGGCATTCAGCGCAATAACATCGAGGTTGAGTCGCCCTAGCAAATCCGGCAGAACGGATGAAATTCTCCCGAAGGCATAATCGACAACGACGCGGAACCGACGTCTTGCTATATCTTTCTCATTGATTCGGGCGAAGAAGCGCTCGCGATATTGTTCCAGGGAATGAATGTCGTAGTTTATTTCTCCAATCTCATCGATATCCGCCCTGCCGTAGTCCTCACGGAAGAAAATAGTCTCGATTTTTCGTTCCGCGCTTTTGGTCAAATAAATTCCCTGTTTATCGAAGAATTCCACCACGGTGCTTCGCGGATGCTCCGGATCGACACGGACATTGATCCCCGCCTGGGCATTGTTGCTCCGTACCGCCACACGTAGAAGCGGCAGAGGTTGGGTCTGAACATCGATGACATTACAACCTACCGACATTAGTCCGGAGAGCATTGCGCGTTTGATCATCCGTGATGCCGGGTGACCATCACGGGCGGAAACAACAGTCGCCCCCTTTTTCAAGTACGCTCCCAGACTGGCTCCAAGTTTGGTGGCGAATTCGGGAGTCAATTCGATGTTCGTGATGCCGGGGACGCCGAGACCACGGAACAAAGTGGAGTGCGATTTCGCACCCCAGATCAGGCTATCCGTCACAATCGCTTCGGCTTCGATAACTTTATCGGGCCACAATTTCACGCCGGGGCGAATCACTGCGCCATTTTCGATGTGGCAACGATCCCCGATGACCGCGCCTTCATGTATTTCCACCTTGTCCTTGATAGTGCAATGGTGACAGACGGTACATCCCTTGATATTAGCATTCTTACCTACATAGACGGAGTCCCACAAAACGGCTTTTTCCAGAGTTGCGCCATCTTCAATGATGGCATTGTCTCCGACGACAGTATCCGGTTCGATAACTGCTCCCGCTTTGATGCGCGAGTTCGCCCCTATGAACAACGGGCCTTTCAGAATTGCGTCAGGATCGACTTCGGTGCCTTCGCCAATATAGATGTTGCCGTCACGAACGCGCCCTTCAATGGGAAGCGAAGTCAAACCATTGAGCATGTCATACTGAGCCTGACGATACTGATCGAGAGAACCGACGTCTGTCCAGTATTCTTCCATCACGTAGCCGAAGAGCGGACGATTCTCTGACAGCATTCGAGGGAAAATATCTTGCGACCAGTCGTAGTTCTTGTTCGGTTCCATCAGTTCGAAAACGGAAGGCTCAAGAATATACATCCCTGTATTGACAGTATCCGAGAACACCTCGCCCCACGAAGGCTTTTCCATGAAGCGCACGATGCGCCCGTTCTCCTCGGTCATGACGACGCCAAATTCCAGCGGATTATCAATATGCTGAAGTATCAGGGACGCCTCAGAATTTCGCGCCCGATGGAACGCCAACGCTTTTTCTACGTTGAGGTCTGTCAGAGCGTCACCTGAGACGATCACAAAAGCCTCATCCTTTAGAACTTTTTCCGCTTTCTTAACAGAACCCGCCGTTCCGAGAGGAGTGTCTTCCACGGAGTAGATCAGGTTCACGCCAAGGTCGGAGCCGTCTCCAAAATAACCACGAATCTCTTCTGCGAGATAATAAAGCGTGACGACGATGTCGGTAATCCCAGCGCGGCGTAAATGCTCGATAATATGCTGCGCGATGGGCTTATTGAGAACCGGGACGAGCGGTTTGGGGCGATTTAGAGTGAGCGGACGAAGTCGCGTTCCCTCCCCGCCCGCCATAACGACGGCTTTCATTCAATCAACCTCTGTGGCGTAAAGCCCATGCTGGAGCGACATATCGCTAAATTTCAAACAGTGTGTTTAATTTACTCCAAAGCGACGGTTTTTCCTCTTTCCCGGATGCGGATATCCCGGCGGAAATCTTGAACCACATCACCTTGAAGAATTTCTGCGGGAAGTTTGAGCGCCTTAACCGGAGAATAGAAATTCACAACGCTCCAGATTACGTCTAATGTCGTCCAGAAACGTTGCGGCCAGTTCCGGTGAGGCGGCACGGGCGTCGTGGGTCAGGCAAAGCGTAATCCTGGTTTGACCGGGCGAAGAGTCGGAAAGCGTCAGGATAGCCGCCTGTGGCAAGCGCAGAATTCCTGTTTGATAGAGAACCGGGGCGCTAACTTCGGAAAATGAAATGGTCGATCCGCGCATCGCCGATGGGGATAGCGTCCCTGCAACGGATGCGAAGCGTAGTTCCGAAAGTTCACGGGCGAGACTCAGTAAGCTGATTCGTTCACAGTTCCGTATCACCGGCGCAAAGAGAGCTTCAGATGTCCTTTGTAAGCAGGCGATATGGACGCCTCTATGCAGTTGTAATTCACTTTCTGAAATGACCGAAGCGTTAAAACGAGGAAACCGGGTCAGGGAAGACGCCAGGCAATGCATCACAAAGGGGGTCAGAGATATGCCAAAGGAATGGGCAAGCCGTTGCGCTTCCGAGACTTCCGCCTGAATGACCGTATAAATGGGCGGTGCAGTGGTGACGGATTTCACATCGTGGCTTGCCAGAGAACGTTCCTGCAAAGTGAAGTTGTAAATTTCGGAGGAATTATCGTGTACGAGTGGGTTGACAGGGGGAGTTATCGGGATTCGGTACTTCACTGCGCTCCCGACAAGCGATACAGGAACGCCCGAAAGGAGAGCTAACGGTTCGCCAGATGCAACCTGTTCACCAGAGCCGGCGTACCGACGTGTCAGAATACCGGGGACTGGAGAAGGAACGGCAATAGTTTGATCCGCGACGCTCAGAAGCGCGATAGTTTCTCCTGTCAATACAGAGTCCCCGATCTCTTTTCGCCAGTCCGACACCCTTGCGACAGCATTATCTATATCGACTTCATACGATGGCGAGAGGGAGAGCGTCGGTGTAATGACAGTAAATTTCATGAGGGGGAATTCCCCCTGAAGGTGAAAGTTCCCTCAAGTATATTGATATCCGCCATCGCCCCAACCGGAAGAGTGAACCGACGGGCGATATGCCCATAAGCGACTCCTGACACCACAGTGACGGATTGGGGCGTCATATCCATCACCATCTGTGGCAAGCTTTCCTGAATCGTATTGTCTTCATTGGTTCCGTTGAATGTCCCTATAAGAACGGCGGAGACACGATTCAGAACGCCACTCAAGCGTAACTGCGTCAACATTCGATCTATACGATACAGCGACTCCCCCACATCTTCGATCACCAGCGCCGCGCCTGTCAAATCCGGCATGTAAGGCGTTCCTAACAACGATATCAGTAAGGACAGACAGACAGGGTAGAGATGTCCGCTGATCCTTCTGCCGCCTTCACCCCTGCGATGGATTGACCATACGGAATCTTCCGGGCTGGCTAAAGCACGCGGGAAGTCTCCTTCGCCGATAATGAACCATAAGCTTTCTTCGCTGTACGGATCAGGCGATTCACCGCCGATATCGGTTTTACCCGTCGCCATGATCCCAGAAAAGCTGATTACCCCAGATTGAGCCGCAAACGCCAGCGAAAGGGCGGTTATATCAGAATACCCAATGAAGGGGCGGGGAGAGTTTCGTAATGCCGCGTAGTCCAGACGATCAAGAATTCTGCCGGCGCCGTAGCCGCCCCGCGTGCAAAGGATCGCATCGACTTCCGGATGCCGGAGAAGATAATTTACCCCTTCCGCTCTTTGCGCATCCGTTCCTGCCAGATAATTCAGTTCCTCGCATCTGCCTTCGGTATGCGGCGCAACGATAACGCGACGTCCGCGAGCCTCCAAAGCGGTAACCGCTCTTTGCACCGTCCCGGAGGGACAGGGGCCAGACGGCGAACAAAGCCCTACCGTTCCTCCAGAATTGGCGGACTTGAGAGAACGGGGCCAGATTAAGGGAGCGTTCATATCCCGATAGTAACCGATGTCGTGCAGCATGACAACATCAACAATCCGGAGCCGGCAGCGGAGCATTGCAGATTTTACGGTTGCCTGACCCTTGTTCGATAGGTTACTATGTGAGCATGGACTCAATTCCGTCACTTACCCTGATACCAATGCCCGTTGATCCCTTGCCCGTCGGGGCGATTTTTGATTGCGATGGCACTCTCGCCGATACGATGCCTTTACACTTTATGGCATGGCGAGAAACGCTAGACCCGCTTGGATGCCCGTTTCCCGAGGAGCAATTCTATGCCTGGGGCGGCGTCACCGCACGAGAGATCATTATACGGTTGAATGCAGAACACTCGTTGGAAATGGATCCCGATGAGACAGCTCACCAGAAAGAAATGAATTACCGGCTTCTCATTCCTGGAGTGCAACCAATACTCCCCGTTGTGGCGGAGGCGCGTCGCCTGTATGCAGCGGGTGTTAAGCTTGCGGTGGCGTCCGGGGGCATGCGTCCACTGGTGGAAGAGACGCTGGCGACATTACGGATCACCGACCTCTTCCTGACCGTTGTCGGTAGCGGCGATGTGGAACGTGGCAAACCGGAGCCGGATGTCTTCCTGAAAGCGGCTTCACAAATCGGCGTTGCGCCGGAGAATTGTATCGTTTACGAAGATGCGCCAGCAGGTCTGGAAGCGGCGCGACGCGCCCGGATGCAAGCAGTCAACGTGCTGGACTTTCTGTAGATTGTCGACTCCGCTGATTAGCGCCGAAGTACAACTTTACGGAACCAATCGGTAAGGGCGGCAAGGAGGCCGTCCGACGATTCACGTCGCGGACTTCCCGCCCGTGCAAAGCCGCCACGTATCACCAGACCGACCGCAGTCGCATAGGGCGGGGCGCTGACAGTGTCCGCCATCCCGCCGACACCAGAAGGAGAACCTACTCGTGCGGGCAGACCGGTAATTTCCGTCGCCAGTTCGCGAACGCCACGAAGCATTCCCCCGCCACCAGAAAGGACAATCCCGCCCGGTAACATGACGGCGCGATCCGCACGAGCAAGTTCCTGTCTCAGCATCATGAAGCCCTCGGCGACGCGCGGTTCGATAATTTCCGCCAACGTCCGCGCCGATTCGGTCTTGATCTCTTCCGTACCAAGTTCGGTATATTTGAACATATCGTCGGGGTGCGCCAATCGGGCTTTAGCGCAGCCATGAGCGATCTTGATTCTTTCCGCTTCCTCCAGAGTAACTCTAAGGCCTGCCGCAATATCGCGTGTGACATAGCGCCCGCCGATAGGAACGACAGCGGAATAAGAAATGTCACCGGACCGGAATACTGCTAGATCGGAGGTTCCTCCGCCAATATCAACCAGAGCGACTCCCACTTCGCGTTCATCATCATGTAAGACGGCGTCTGCCGTCGCAATTGGTTCCAGTATGATATCCTCGACCGCGAGTCCCGCCTTCTCTACGCAGGTAATAACGTTTTGCAGAAAGGAGGTCGCCCCGGTGACTATATGGGTTTCGACTTCAAGCCGCGTCCCGCTCATACCAACAGGACTGCGAATGCCGTTCTGACCATCCAGGCTGAATCCACGGGGGATCGCGTGAATGATTTCCCGATCGCCAGGCAGGACGATAATCTTGGAGTTTTCCACCACACGCGCCACATCATCATCGGTGACTTTGCGTTCATGGTGTGTGATGGCGACGACGCCTCTGGAATTGATCGAGGAGATATGCTCTCCGGTGACACCCACAATCGCTGAGCGAATTTCCGCGCCGCTCATCCTTTGCGCCTTCTCCGTCGCATCACTGATGGCATGCACCGTCCGGGCGATATCGGTGACTACGCCTTTCTGGATACCGGTTGACGGCGAAACGCCGACGCCAATTATATTCACCTGCCCCGAATCGCTGATCACTTCAGCGACAAGAATGCAGATTTTCGTCGTACCGATATCCAGACCGACTACAATGTCCCCTTTCGCCATAGACTTTTGAATTGGCCGATATTGAAACCGGCAACGGATAATCTCGCTATCCTTCCTTCTTTGTCATCAATTGAGCCTGAGTCAGCACATAGCGGCGAATGAGAGACAGATTGAGAAACACCCTGCCGCCGAGCATGACAACCGCAGCCAGAAACAGATCAACGCCAATCCGGTCACCCAGATAGGCAAGCGCCGCCGCAAAGAGTGTATTCAGGAAGAAGCCTGAGAGAAAAACATCGTCGGCGAATTTACCTTCTATTCCTGCTCGTATTCCTCCGCAGATAGAATCTAATCCGGCAAGAGCCGCAAGACTCAAATACGGCCCCCAGAAAGGCGGTACGGTTGCCTGCGTGAAATAGACCGCACAAAAACCAGCGGTCAGACCGGTGATAGGAAGGATCGCGTTACGTAAAGCGCTCATTGTATTTTCCCGCCTTTCAATTCCGATTACCTAGCGACTTCTTGATTTCGGGGGCGTCCTCTGTAGGAACAGGAGCCTGCGCTGCGGATTTCTCGGATTCGCGTTGCGCCTGTTCCGCTTTCGCTTCAGTCGCCGGTTGTGCGAATCGAATCGGCGTCGCCCCGGCAAAGGCGGGGAGAATGATTTCTTTAGCTTTGTCGACGGATATCATAGAGGGGTCGGTGATCTTGTACTGATCACTGACCCCGCCTGGCATCATGAGGGATGAGCCGAGAGTGTCCGAATCCCCAATCGCTTTTATCTTGACCGGTGAGCCGTTAGTAGCTACATTATTCACCAGTACGGTAGGGCCGACGCATCGAACGGCGGTGGTAGATACTACCCGTTGATCATTGACGGCGATCCCTTCGGCTCCCGCTGCTCGCAGTTCGTTAATCACCGCCTGAATGTCCTGATCATGGATCAAATAAGGGCGTAATGTCTCTATATAGACTTCCTGCGACATATCGGCAGGCTTGGGCGGAGGATTTCGCGCATCTTTCAAAGTCACGATAATTCCCTGTCCAGAAACCGGCACCAATCCAGCCAGCAAGTTCGCCTTTTGCAAGTCGGCTGACAGAAGTTTCGCATTCCCGTTGTCTTCCGAAGCGGCCTGTTGATACTTTGTCAACTGTTTCCGCAGATCGGCGATCTGTTTGGATTGCTCCAGATTGGAATCCCGCAAATCGGCGTAGGCGGCGGCAAGTTGGCTGATCCGCATATTCGGCAATTGCTGACTGCGGATTCGGTCTTGTGTCTTCAAAGATAAGGCAAGGAGGGCGCCCAGAAGGACTGCAAGCAGGGTGACCTGTGTAAGCCAAGGACGATGGCGAACCGAGGAAATAAAAACGCTCACGGCAATTCCGTTCCACCCGCAGTGCCGCGGGCAGGCGAAGGCGCGTCGCCGCTATCGCTGATATGAATGTGGTTCGTATTGTTCGCCGCTAACAAGGCGACAGGAGTTGCTTCCTGCTTGAAACGAACCGCCGGAGCGTCGTAGGCAAAGAGATTGATGTAAGTCCACTCTCTCGCTCGAACGTCCGGCTGTTGCAAAATCAGTTGCAGCGCAACGAGTTTCCGGTCTAAGTCTACCGGCGAACCCAACTGCGCCAGTGCGCCCCCGACTCTATTTAAACACAGTTTCCCATCAGAGGCAATTACGACCGATTCGAGAGGGAAATCTGTTTGTTTTTTTGCCCAGTCCACACAAATCGCCGCTTCGTTGAGACTGACGACAGATAGAGCTTTGCCCAATGTTATGACCGCATGATTGGATTGGCTTTGGGTATCGAGACGAATCAAGGGAAGCTCTTTATTCGGGATCGAAGCTCCTCGTAATGGAACAAAATTACGGTCGATGGTGAAATAGGAGACGCCCTTGATGGTTATCGTCTTGACGGTTGCCCAGGGTTCACGCTCATGAACTGCGATTTTGATTCCGTTGGGCGGGGTTCGGGAAACAATCACAGACTCAAACGTGGGTTCCTTGAGCAGGGATAATTGAATCTGCGTCGTGTTGAGAAGGACAATATTCTTGCCGCGCATCGTTCCCGCTCGCTTGAGTATAGTCTCAGTGGCGATTGACCGGTTTCCTTCCACCGCTACATCCTTCACATTGAAAATGGGGTGCGTTAGAAGCGTGTAGACGCTGCCAATGAGCAAAATGACCGCAAAGCTTCCAAGCGCGATACGAAAGATATTGAACTTCCGGGCGCGTCGGTTACGGGCGCGAACTTTGCGCCCACGAGTCGTAGCGGCATCCTGACGATGTACCACCTGCGGGTTTTCCGGTGCAGGGGCATTGATACCATAATAAGCTCTTTGCACCGGACTCATAGGACGGCTCCCAGCGGATGGCGCGGGCGGCGGCGGCGCGGGCTCCGGGGGAGTCTTCGGATTCGGGCGCTTGTTCTGTGTGATAAATTTGTCGTATCTCATGAATATCTTTCGCTATTGGACGGCGCGATTAGGTTAAGGTTTCTCCAATGCATATTCGATGAGTTTATCGAGCAGTTCAGGAAACTCGATCCCGGCGGCGGCAGCTGCCTTGGGTAGCAATGAGGTTGGAGTCATGCCAGGAATCGTATTCACTTCCAGAGTGATAATCTCGTCATCCTCTGTCACGAACATGTCAGTGCGGCTCATGCCCCGACAACCCAGCAGGCGGTGACACCGAAGCGCGATTGCCTGCGCTTCCTTCGTATGTTCTTCACTGATTCGCGCAGGGACAATTTCCACAGCGCCGCTTTCCCCGGAGCTGTACTTGGCTACATAGTCGAAAAATCCATCTTTAGAAACGATCTCGATAACCGGTAAGGCGAACGGGTCATCATTGCCAAGCGCCGCCACCGTAATCTCAATCCCGACAATCCGTTGCTCTACGAGAGCCGTCGTGTCATAACGAAACGCTTCCGTCAATGCGGGAGTGACTTCCGTTTCGTCGCGCACCACAGTGCATCCGTAAGTGCTCCCCTGCCGTGATGGTTTCACGATGACCGGCAATCCCAGATTGCGCGTCACTTCCGAACCGGCGCGACGGCGCGGCGCAGCATCTCGTTTTTCATAGACCATGCCATGTGGGGTCTGGATCGACTCAGTGGACAGGAGGTATTTCGTCCTTACTTTATCCATAGCCAGTGCGGATGCCAGAACGCCGGAACCCGTGTAAGGAATCCCAATCGTTTCCAGAAATCCCTGTACTGAGCCATCTTCTCCGCCCGGTCCGTGCAATGCAATAAAAACGATATCGGGGCGATCCTCCGACGGGGTAATCGCCAAATGAGGCAAATCATCCACGTCTATGGTCGTCGCAGCATATTTATCCTTATCCAGCGCAGAGGCGATCTGTCGACCCGTAGCCAGCGAGACCTCACGTTCCGCAGATTTCCCCCCCATCAATACCGCCACTTTCAATTGCTGCTTCATGCTTTTATCCTTGTAAAGAATCTGCGTTTCGCTTGAGTTCGAAGAGCAGAGCTTCGCTGACTGCCCGAATATCGCCCGCCCCCATCGTCAATACCAGATCGCCAGGTCGAATATCCTGTAACAACGCCTCGGGTAGATCGGCCTTGTTCGCAACGTAGCGAACCGGCACACTCGGTTTCCTGCGCTGGATCAATTCCTTTATAGATTCTGAAGAAACGCCGTCTATGGGCTTTTCTCGCGCCAGATAAATCGCTGTAAGATAAATGACATCTGCGCCATCTGATAGGGAATCTGCGAATTCCGTCAGGAAATCACGGGTGCGTGAGGGAAGGTGGGGTTGGAATACCACAACAAGCCGACGATCCGGGTAAGCGGCGCGTGCAGCTTCCAGCGTCGCACGGATTTCAGTAGGATGATGAGCGTAATCATCCACAATCAGAACCCCATTTACCTCGCCAATCCGTTCGAAACGTCTTCCGGTTCCCCCAAATCCTTCTAGCCCAGCGCAAATCGCTTCCCGCGAAATCTCCAAAAGCCATGCGACTCCCGCCGCCGCCAGAGCATTTCGAATATTGTGCAGCCCCGGCGATTTCAACCGGATCATGCCATAGTCCTGCCCCGAAAGCAGTAGACGGAAGGAGACGCCTCCCGGGTTATCGGCAGGTGCAAGATTGATGTCGGTAGCGGAAACGATATTCGTTTCGTCATCGATGCCATAGGCGATGAACATGCGCTGTTCGACGGAAAACCGGGTGCGATCCAGCGCAAAAGCCTGATTCCCAGCAAGTTCGCTCGCGCCGTCATCATCACCGCAAAACAGGATTACTCCGGCATCTTCCACCTGCCCAGCGAAACGCTCAAAGGAGGCGAAAACCGCTTCTTCCGAACCGTGATAGTCCAGGTGATCCGCTTCTATATTGGTAATCACCGCGATTTCCGGATGCAGATACAGAAATCCGTCATACGCCTCACAGGACTCCGCGACGATAAACTCTCCGAGTCCGCTCCGTGCATTACCGCCGATGACGGGAAGATCGCCCCCGATTAAAACGGTAGGATCAAGGTCTGCTGCAAGCAAAATAGAAGCGACCATTCCGGTGGTTGTGGTCTTGCCATGGGTTCCGGCAATCGCGATCCCGCGTCCCGCGTTGACCAGAGAGGCAAGCGCTTCCGGGCGACGATATATTGGGATATCTCGTTCTTGGGCAAGTTGAACCTCGGGATTCGCCTCCGGTATGGCATCCGAGACAATCAGGGCTACCGCCTGTCCCACCTGAGAAGCATCATGCGTGGGATATACCGTCACTCCGACACTTTCCAGTCGGTTCTTTGTCGCCAGTGATATACCAGGATCAGAACCAGAGACTTTTCGTCCTCGTTCCGCTAAAACATAAGCGATGGCGCTCTGCCCCGCACCGCCGACGCCGACAAAATAGAGCTCCCCATTCTCTGGAAGCGGTCGCGGCCATTCGGGAATTTCTTCTTTTTTCATTTGCCGTAATTGTATCTTGCTTGCAGGGTCATCTGTATGTTCCTTTCAATCGCTCCTTGGCGATGATGGCGCTTCCAGTCCTTCCACTATCTTGTGACCAGGCGTTACGCTCGCGTTCACGTCGTGCGTTGGGGCGAGCGTCCTTATAGTCCCCATTCTGGGAAATATTCAACAGGATACCGATACTGACAAGAGTCAAGATAAGGGAGGAACCACCGTAGGAGATGAAGGGTAACGGGATTCCGGTAGTCGGGATTGTCCCGGTAACGACAGCGATATTCAGGAGAGCGGGGACGGTTGTGATCGCTGTGATCCCTATCGCCAGCAATTTCCCGAAAGCATCCTTTGTTTTGTAGGCGATCTGGCATCCTCTTGCCGACAAGGCCCCGAAAGCGAACAACGTTAGAAAAGCGCCGACTAGTCCCAATTCCTCGCCGATAATCGCGAAGATAAAGTCCGTCCGTTGCATGGGAAGATTTCCGAGCAATTTCTCCCGCGATTCTCCGAAACCGACACCAAATAGACCGCCGGTTCCGAGCGCTGTGAGGCTATGAGACATCTGGTAACCGGCATCCTTAGAATAAGCGAAGGGGTCCAGATAAGCGACTAGACGGTTAGAACGGAAATTGTTATGTCCTGAATGAAGCAATGTGAACGCTGCCGCAGCGCAGGCGAAGAACGCCAGAAGCGCCATGAGCCATCTTACCCTTGCTCCTGCCGCATAAAGAACAGCGAATAACGTCAGGAGCATTGTGACCGCTGTCCCCAGGTCTGGTTGTCGTTCCACCAGAAAGATTGCAATCAACGGCATCAGAAGAAACGGGAGAACGCCGCTCCAGAAATCCCGAACAAGCCTCGGGCGGTTCGCTAGGACGTGCGCCGCGTAAAACACCAATGTCAACTTAGCAAACTCGGAGGGTTGAAACTTGAAGGAGCCGATACCGATCCAGCGTTGCCCTCCCATCGCTTCATGCCCGATAAAACGTACGGCAATCAGGAGAATAACGGAAATCACCATCGAAGCGACAGCGATGCTGCGCCATTTCCAGAAACTGATCTTGGTCGCAATAAACATTCCCGCTAGACCGATTCCCGCGAACAGCAGTTGACGTTTCACCCAGTAGGCGCTGTCATTATGAATCTGAAAAGCGTGCGAATAGGACGCATCGAATACCATGATGATCCCGAATGACAGCAACAGAATAGTGACCAGAAACAACGTCCAGTCAATATTCTTTTCTTCCCTGTTGTCGTTACCGATATCTGAATAACGTATCGCTACTGCCATCGTTTCGTCCTTCCGTAAACTTTATCGCACAAGCAATCATTCCAGGAAAACCTCATTTTCCTGCATCCATCACGGCTTTACTCTATCCACTCACGCAATCGTCATTTCCCGTACGGCGTCCCGGAAAACCTGACCGCGTTCCTCAAATCCTGAGAACATATCGAAACTCGCACAACCTGGAATCAGCATCACCGTATCACCCGCCTCAGCTGTTTTGGTAGCGCGATGGACGGCGTCCGGTAATGAGTCTGCTGCCTCGAAATTGTAAAAACCTCGCATTTTGAGCGCATCAGCGAGTTCGGCGGTCGCCTGCCCGATAAGGATGACGCGTTTCGCATTTCGCGCCAGCGATTCCGCCATACCGGAGAGATCGCCGCCTTTATGGAAGCCACCGGATATAGCGATCAATGGTTTAGGGGATGCTTCCGCCGACGCTTTTACCGCTGCCGGGTTCGTGCACATGGAGTTGTTGATGTACTGGACTCCGTAAACCTCACCGACCAATTCCATGCGGTGGGCGACCCCTTTAAATTCCAGGGTCGCCTTCATCGCATCCAGAGCTTCGATCCCGAAAGCGGTCGTCATTGCCAGCGCCGCCATTACATTAGCGACATTATGCTGTCCGGGAATCGGGACTTCGTCGTTACGCAACCAGACCTGTGCACCCAGTTCTGGCTTTCCGAAATCCGTCCATTGAAGAATATACTCGCCATCGTTGAAAATAAACGCCTGTGGGTGAATACGAAGGCTAAAAGGGAGTCGCCTGCCTCTTCCTACCCCTTCGCTGAAGCGCATAACAGATTCATCATCCGCATTAAGAATAGCGAAATCGCCACGGGTTTGCGCTCGGAATATATTCGTCTTCGCCTGCCCGTACTCTTCCATATCCCGATGACGATCCATGTGATCTGGCGCCAGATTGAGCCATGCGGCGATTTTGGGACGAAATCGCTCGACCCATTCCAGTTGGAATGATGATATTTCTGCGATAATGACCCCGCTTGCCGGAGCCTCGATAGCTGCCTGAATCAAGGGAAGACGCTTCCCGGCGTCCTCAGCGATATTGCCCGCCACCCACGTTTCCAGTCCCGCCTCACGACAGATGGCTCCAACCAATGCTGTAGTCGTCGTCTTGCCATTTGTTCCGGTAATTGCCATTATCGGGGCTTGCGCCAGACGGTAAGCGACTTCGATTTCACCCAGAACAGGAATGCCCCGCTTCACCGCTCCGGTCAGGACAGGAGCGTATCGGGGAACGCCGGGACTCGGGACAATAAGATCGGTCGCAGTCCAATCAGCCTCATTATTTCCCGCTTCGAAACGGACGCCTTCCATCGACTGCACTTCAGCGACACGAGCGGCATCCAGCTTCTCCTCTGCCTTTCCATCGTAGACAGTGACAATCGCTCCGCAATCGCGTAAAACGCGAGCGGTCGCCAATCCGGTTGCAGCCAGACCAATGACTGCGATTCGTTTCCCCTGAAATTCCGCAGCGGCGGGCGAATTCATCATGACTCAACCACGCTCCAGTAGGAGATAAGTGACGTAGGGCGCAAGCAGGACGCCAATCGCCGCCGCGATCAACGTCAGCACATAGAATCGCGTCACAACCTGCGTCTCATGCCAGCCCAGTTCTTCGAAGTGGTGGTGCAATGGCGCGCGGAGGAATACGCGGTTCGCTTTCGCATATTCTATTCCAAAGCGGATGCGTCGATATTTGAAGACATAACGCTGAAGCATCATAGAACCGATTTCCGCAAGATAGATCGCTCCGATGATGAGAAAGAGGATTTCCTGTTTGTAAGTTAGCGCTGCGGCAGCCATGCCCATCCCCAGAGCCTGTGAACCGGTATCGCCCATGAAAACCCGCGCCGGGTAAGCGTTCCAGTACAGAAATCCGGCGCATGCCCCGGCGACAGCAAGGTAAAAGTAGGGCGTTCCATGGGTATAGGAAACGAGTAAGGCAAGGGTCAGGGCCACTATCGCAGTGACGCCGGACGCCAATCCATCCAGGCCGTCCGTAAAGTTAACGGCATTCCCGAAGAACGCCACAAACAGGAACGCCAGCGGCCAGTAAAACCAACCGAGGTCCAGCGGAAAACCGGGATAGATTGTGGTAGTGACGGACGTTCGTCCCATCGTTTCATAGTAGAGCGCCCCGACAAAGATCGCAGAGGCGAGCAACTGCATGCCCAGCTTAACCCGCTCGGAGAGCCCCGCCTTGTTTTCCTTCTTACGCGCTTTTCCCAGATCGTCCATAAATCCGATAACTGCGCCGGCGAGGAAGATGACAAGCACGGACAAAACGCCCGGTTCCCTGAGGAAGGGAATACAGCCGATGACTACAGCGGTGCACAGGAACAGTCCGCCCATTGTCGGCGTTCCGTGCTTCAGTCGGTGTTTCTCCGGTGCGTCGGGGGATATCGGTTGTACCGTCTTACCCGCTTTCAGAGCGTTGATAGCCGGTTTGCCCGCGAAAAGCGCGACCAGAAGCGCGATCAAAAATGGGATGGCGGGAGATATCATCACGGTGCATCCTCGCCTGCCGTCTGTGGCATATCGTCCAGTTCTAGATAGGATACACTTTGCCTGTCGGAGGGGAGGGAAATAGCACCGCCTGCTGGGGCGTTTCCTGTTGGAAGGGAAGATTCCGTTCCTTGATCCGTCGGTTTTCCGCCTAACGCCTCGACCACACGCTCCAGTCCCATCGACCTTGAGCCTTTCACCAGAACGACATCGCCGGGTTGGACGACCAAAGGCAGGAGTTGCACCGCTTCCGCCGTCGTTTCGAATTGATGCAGATGCTCCAGAGGGTAGCCACCGCCCAGTGCGCCTGCCGCCGTCTTTTTGGTCAGTTCGCCGACCAGAACCAGCATATCCGGCGCAATCTGTGCAAGGGCGCGTCCGATCAGGGTATGCGCCTCATCTGCGAAACGCCCCAGTTCCTTCATATCGCCCAGAACGGCGATCTTCTTACCGCCCGGCCCGGCGACTGTATCGCGCAGCGTTTCCAGAGCGCCTTTCATCGAATCCGGAGCGGCGTTATACGCATCTGAAATGATCCTGATCCCATTCGGCGACTGAATCGCTTCCAGACGCATCGGCGGCGGCGTCCACCGCAACAGCGCCTTTGCCATGACATCGATTGATATACCGAGATGACCGCCGACAGCAATGGCAAGTAACGCGTTCTGAATATTGAAGCGCCCCGGCGACGGCAAAAACATTTTTTGCGTTCCCCAGGGAGAATTGACGGTAAATCGCCAGCCATTATCGTGTAGAGAAAGATCAGTCGCTTGGACGTCTGCCGGGGTGTCTACTGCGACAGTGAGGGTATTCTTACCCCGGTAATGGGATTTCAAAACCCCGGCGAACGCGTCCGTAGCAGGATACACCGCAAGCGAGTCTTCCGCAGGCAACATATCGAATAATTCCGCTTTCGCCAGAGCGATATTTTCCTGCGAACCCAGCAGTTCGATGTGGGATTGACCGATATTTGTGATGACGCCAATAGTTGGCGCGGCGATTTCGCACAAACGACGGATCTGTCCCGCCCCACGCATCCCCATTTCGAGAACGGCGGCAGTGTGTGTCGGTTCCATCTGGAAAATTGACTGCGGAACTCCGATTTCATTATTGAAATTGGCGTCGCTTTTCAAAACGGCATAATTCGTCTCCAGAAGGGTCGCAAGAATTTCTTTGGTTGTCGTCTTCCCAACGCTTCCAGTGACGGCTATAACCGGGCCTTGAAATACGTCCCGGACGTAGCGAGCGATATCTCCCAGAGCGTGAAGGGTATCCGAGACAACCACATGGGGAACATGAATCTCGGAAAGATGCATCGCACGATCCACTACCAGACCGGATGCGCCCTTTTCCTGAGCGCTGACCGCAAAGAGGTGCGCGTCAAAGTTCTCCCCTTTCAGAGCGACAAAGAGCGCATCTTTCTGAATCGTGCGGGTATCGGTGGATACAGAGGTACAGATTTCTTCTCCAGATTTATCACCTATTTCCGGGCCATCCACCAACGCTCCGCCGGTGATTTCTACAACCTCATCCAGCGTTATTGACCGAAGCATTTTCGTATTTCCTCATCCGCAACTTCGACATCCGAAAAATGAATGGTAGTATCGCCCAGTATCTGATAGTCTTCGTGACCTTTACCCGCTATCACAACTGTATCCCCGCGATTCGCCTGTCCGACAGCGAGCGCAATTGCCGCCCTTCTGTCCGATTCTCGCCATACCTCCGCTCCGTCGCCTTTCATGCCACTCAATATCTCATCGATTATCTCTTCGGGTTCTTCATGGCGTGGATTATCGGAGGTGACTACGGCAATATCGGCAAGTTCCTGCGCGATTTTCCCCATTTTTGGGCGCTTGGTTCGGTCACGGTTTCCGCCACAACCGAAGACGATGATCAACTTGCCGGGTGTCAGAGGTCGCGCCGACTGCAACACATTTTCTATACCATCGGGGGTATGAGCGTAATCAACCAGAACAGCGAATTCCTGTCCGGACTGCACGGGTTGGAATCGTCCCGGAACGGGAGAACATTTTGCCAATCCAGTCGCAATCACTTGCGAAGACAGTCCGCGAGCCACTCCATACCCGACCGCAGCCAGTGCGTTAGCAATATTGAATGTCCCGCCAAATCCCAGTTTTACCGGGATATCTCCCTGTGGCGTCTTCGCAATGAAAGAGACGCTATCCACCGCTTTGATAATATTCTCGGGAGTAATATCCGCAATGCCCTCGAGCGAGTACGTCAGCAACGAACTTGCGCTATACTGTTTGTAATAATGCTTTCCGGCATCATCGCCAATATTGAGAACGGCAGTGAATTTTTTCCCTGCCGCCCGCGCCGCATCCGCATATTCCCTAAACAGCTTTCCTTTAGCGTCCCGGTACGCTTCCATCGTGATATGGAAATCCAGATGATCTTGAGTCAAGTTGGTGAATACGCCAACATCGAACAGGCAACCTTCAGTACGACCGATCACCAGAGCATGAGAAGCGACTTCTATCGTCGCTGAGGTGGCGCCTGCCTGCTGCATTTCACGAAAAAGTCGTTGCAAGTCCGGGGCTTCCGGCGTCGTCCTATCGTGCGGCAGTGATTTGCCCGCGATAGTCGCTCCCAGAGTCCCGATAGCGCCGGTAATGTCACCGGCAGCGCGATTGACGCTATCGATCATCAAGGTTGTGGTAGTTTTACCGTTTGTACCGGTGACGCCTGACAGATAGAGTTCCCGTGTAGGAGAATCGTAAAAGCGACAGGATAATGGAGCCAGAGCGGACCGAACGTGCGGCACAATAATTTGTGGAATCGACAAAGAGGTAAAATTCGACGCATGATTCGCTTCAATGACTACCGATGATGCACCTGTCGCGATTGCTCCAGCAATAAAATCGTGACCGTCGAAACGCTCGCCCGGTATCGCGACGAATAGGTCTCCCGATGTCACAAGCCGGGAGTCGTAATTCAAACCTGTAGGAGCGATAGTCGCCGAACCCCGGATCGTCGCTCCCGGAATCGCTTCTGCAAGTTGTTGGAGAGTATAAAAGTTCATTGCGCGAATTCTTAAGGTGAAAAGCGGCGCTTTTCTCAATTCGAAGCTCTATCGTCGGTAGACAGAGATTCGTCCGGTATTTCCGGACTGCTTCGTAGTTATTATATCTCCGCTTCCCACGAACATTTCACCGGGGACCTCCTGTCCCGGAATGTGTTGCATCGCGCTTCCTGAAGGCGTAATGCATCATTGAATGTTCCCATTAATCACGAACGGAGTGTAATTTCCCGGTCTTCTTCGAGAGTTTGACACGCTCCGCCAGTGACGGAAAATCATGAGGTATGCGCCGTAATGCGAAGGTTTTCTCTGCGATTTCACGGAAAACCGGCCCCGCCATCGTTCCGCCATAATGCTCCCCTTTAGGGTTGACCAGAGAAACCAGAATGACGAGTTGCGGGTCTTTTGATGGCGCCATACCAGCAAACGAGGAGACAAACTTGCCACCGTAATGCCCGTTCTCCGCAAATTGCGCGGTACCTGTCTTTCCCGCCGCCGAATATCCATCCAGACGCGCCGGTTTTCCGGTGCCTTTTTCCATCGCGTCTGTGAGCATTTGTTGCAATGTTCGCGCTGTTTGGGCGGAAACGACCCGTCTACCAGCGGAAATCGCATCCGGATGGATTTCGCCACTGTCGGATCTTACCCCATAGATGATCCGGGGTTGCATACGGACGCCATCATTAGCGATAGCGCAATAGGCAGACGCCAGTTGTAGTCCGGTGACAGATATTCCCTGACCGAAAGAAACGTTCGCCCATCGAATATCAGACCAGATAGAGGGAGGAACAATCTGTCCTTTCGCTTCGCCCGGCAGACCAGACCTACATTTATCGCCAAAACCAAATGTCGTAAGATAAGCGCCAAGTTTCTCTTTGGAGAGTCGTCGGGCGATCAGAGCGGTACAGATGTTGCACGAGTTGGCGAGAACGGAACTGGCATCCTGTGATCCGTGTCGCTCGTTATCATGACAATGTATCGTCTGACGTCCTATTTTCATGAAGCCGGGACAATCGAAACCGGATTGCAACGTAATCGCTTTTTCCTCTAAAGCGGCGGCGAAGGTAATTGCTTTCAGGGTCGATCCTGGTTCGTACATGGCGGTAACGGCTCGGTTACTCCACTCCTCGGCATTCTTCTTCGGCTCATTGATATCGCCCATCGGGTAATTCGCAAGGGCGAGGATATCCCCCGTTTTCGGATCCATCACGACTGCAATGGCAGCATCGCTTTTTGTCTTCTCGAATTGTTTGCCCAGTGAATCCTGAACGATATGCTGGATATCCGCATCCAGAGTGAGGACGGTATCCTGCCCATGTTGCGGCGGAGTATCCGTTCTAACCGTCCCCGGAATAGCTCGGCCTTTGACGAACTCCGCGTTGAGACTGCCATCGGTCCCTGCCAGTTTGCTATCCAGGTTCCATTCCAGTCCGTTCAATCCATTACCATCCACACCGATAAAGCCCAGAACTTGCGGGGCTAAACCGCCATCTATGGCAACACGCTTTTCACTGCGATGAAGCCCAACCCCCAGCAGGTTCGCATCTTTGATTTTTTGACGGATGTCTTCGGACTGTCGCTTCGCAACATCTATAGGTCGCAAACGACCGGTGCTACCCTTGACGAAACCGCGTTCGGAGAGGATGCCCATGACATCGACACCGGGTAGAAGGGTGGTTAGCGCCGATCCCACTCGTTGTCGCAAGACTTCCGGCGTTTCTCCCTTTTTCAAATCCGACTGAGCAAACCAGATGTTAGGGTCTACAACAACATCCCAGGTAGGTTCCGTTTGAACGAGAATGTTTCCCATCCGGTCTAAAAGGGCGCCTCGACGCGCAGGCAGTGTCTTAAAGCGTTCACGAGCGTCCGTGGCGCGTTTGACAAATTCTCCATGTTTGACTACCTGAAGATAGCCCAACCGGCAGACGAGTGCAAGAAACAATACACCAGTTATCGTGCAAAGCGGAAGAATACGCGCCGAAATAGTGGCGGCGTCCGTTGTTATATCGAAGCCCTCTTTGCGAACTTTCGCAACCGCTCTGGTCTTTGCCGACGGTTTGGCTCCGGCACGGGAGGAGGGTGGCGTGGTTCGTAACGCTACGGGTTCACGTCGAGACAGAACAGGCGGTGTACTTTCACGGAAGGTAGCACGCGGACGGGGACGTGTTGTCGCCATGTCAGGGAGTCGCCTCCGGCGCTATATCTTGACTACCGTCCTTTACTGGAGTGGTCAATGCGGGACTTTCCTTGATCCCGCCTGTCGTTTCAGGGTTTAAAACAGCGTTGGGATTGATTGGAGAAAGGAGCCGCCCCGTCGTCGCTCCGGGGATCATCTTCATGTCTCTGGCGCGTTTTTCGACATGCGCTGCATTGCTCAACAGGCTGAGTTGCGCTTGAAGACGCTCTGTCTCATTTTCCGCCTCTATGGCAAGGCGTTCCATTTTAACGGCATTGATACCATCTGACGTAATGCGTGCATATGCGTTGACATAGAAACAACATAATGAAACGAAAAAAGAGGCAAACAGAACCACCATCGCTTCTGGCGAGCGAAAGCGTAACTCCTGGGCTCCTCGAAGAATGAGAGGACCACGATATGCCATGGTCTGTCGTTTCCGGGGAGGCTCCCAGTTTTGCGACAGACTGGCTCGGTCTTGAATCGTCCGATTCACAGCCGTTTTATTTTTTTTGACCCGCTCCGCGATCACTCCGGTTCCCCCTTTAGGAGAGGCGCAGTCAAGATATAGACAACGACAATTTCTCTAAAAGCGGGGAAACCCTCCAGTATTTCCTCGCTACGATCGTTGCCGCCGTTTTGTCTACATCTGACTACGGCCTCCTCTCCGCTACTCTCATTTTTGCACTGCGCGCCCGTGGATTAGCGCGAATTTCCTCTTCCGTTGGCGTCAACGGTTTTTTTGTTTTTACTTCCACGATCTTGGGCAACGGAGTTGACGGAAAGTCCGTCTCGACACGTTTGCCGGATAACTCAGCCATAGTATTTTTTACGATTCGGTCTTCCAATGAGTGATATGCAATCACTACCAGACGACCTCCCGGTTTTAATGCGTTTGTCGCCGCCCTCAACGCCGTTTCAATAGCATCCAGTTCCTGATTGACAGCGATCCGTATCGCCTGAAACGTTTTTGTCGCCGGGTGAATCTCACCGGGTCGTGTCCGAAAAGGCATGGTCGCTCGAAGCGTGTCCACCAGATCTTCGGTCGTTATCAGCGGTCGCGTCGCTCGTCGCCGAACGATTTCCGCCGCGATACGGCGGGCTCGCGGTTCCTCGCCATACTCGAAGAGAATGCGAGCGATTTCCGCTTCCGGCAACGTGTTCAATAAATCCGCTGCTGTCTGACCGGAGGACACATCCATACGCATATCTAACGGACCGACATACCGTAATGCGAAACCGCGTTCCGGCGTATTCAACTGATGCGACGAGACGCCCAGATCCAGCAATACTCCGTCTACAGCTTCGATCCCGACACCGTTTAAAGCCGTAGCGATATCGGCGTAGTTCGAGCGTACGAACTTGACCGCCACCGTCTCGGGTACATCGGATAAAGCGAGCGTCGCAGCATCCAGCGCATCCTGATCACGATCCAACCCGATCAACATTCCGCCTGGCGCAATCCTGTCACAAATGGGACGGGAATGCCCTCCGCCTCCCAGAGTGCCATCGACAATCGTTTGTCCCGGCGCCAGCGAAAGCGATTCCAGAACTTCCACCAGCATAACGGGCGTGTGATATGCGCTCATAACGGGTCTCAATATACTTCTCAGATTACTTCAGGACGTTCGGTGGGAACGCAATTTACTTTCCCAGACCGACTTCGGCGGCGGATTCGCTGATATCACTGTCAGTCAAGCTTGCATTGAAAGCATCCCAACCATCCCGACTCCATATCTCAATTCGGCTGCCTGCTCCCACGATCACAACATCCTCGCCTATGACGGCAAAGTCCCGCAAGTTACTGGGTATCGCGACGCGCCCCTGACTGTCCACCTGCGTTTCCAACGCTTCCGCCGAAAACCATCGTTGCAAACGAATTGTGTGCTTGTCGAGCGCTGGCTGCGCCTCAAGCTTCTTTTCCATTTCAGAGAAGGCGTCTTCCCGGAACACAAACAAGCATCGGTCGAGACCTTTGGTGATTACAAAAGTGTTGCCGAGTTCGTTACGAAAGCGCAAAGGGATGATCACTCTCCCCTTGTCATCCACAGAATGATAATGCGCCCCACGAAACAATCACATGCCTCCACTGAGTCACCACTTGCCACCACTGAGGCGATTGTAACCCCCACACAGACGTATGTCAATGGTAAACCGATAAAAATCGTCAATTTTCCCCTCGTATACCACTGTATATAGATCGTCAACGGCTGTTTGACTACAAGATGTAGTGTTTTTGTTTGCACGAACGTTTGCCAAACATGAGAGGCGAGCGGATATTGAATACGGAGGTGAATCCTCTCTATACAACCTTTCGCCTCCACTGACCTCCACTTGACACGCAATTTCGCACTTCGGGATTGGAAATTGCTCAGGAAGAGGAAAGAACCAAGGAGTGTGATACTTTTCATGGCGGCTATGCATTGTTTATGCTGTCTGAAGGGGGTGAGGAAGCCTCCTCCGGTTTTATATTTCCATCTTTGATGCAAAAGCATTAATGAAATTATCCCTGATACGATTACCCTGAACGGGCTTTCGTGAGATAGTAGGATTATACGGATGACACAGAACGGATTGACACTCTGCCAGAACCCTCGCTATACTGGCAGGGAAAAACGCAGTGGAGTAAGCCGCGATAATGCAATTAAACAAGGAAGCCCCCTATGTACTGGGGATTGATTTAGGCGGAACGAATGTACGAGCCGCCGTACTGGATAAACAAGGTAATTTGAAAGGGTCGGGACGCGCCCCATCCTTTGCGACCGAAGGTATGGCGCAGACTGCAGGACAGATTGTCCATGCGGCGCAAACTGCCATGCAGTCCGCTGGCGTAAAGCCAGAGGAAGTTGCGGGCGTCGGCATGGGTGTACCCGGACATATTGATGATAAGAATGGCGTTGTACTCTGGGCGCCGAATTTTTTCGAACAGGGCGGCCCCTGGCGTAACGTTCGCCTTGCCTCCCCCATCGAAGCGATGCTCAACCTTCCCGTTTTTATGGGAAATGACGCCAATGTGGCAGCGCTCGGCGAATTTCGTTTTGGAGCCGGTCGTGGTTCCCGAACGATTGTCATGGTCACTCTGGGCACAGGTATCGGCGGCGGGATTATTCTCGATGGCAAACTGTGGACAGGCGCCACCGGCGGAGCCGGAGAGATCGGGCATATTATCGTCGCGGCAGGCGAAAGAGGCGGCGCATCGGCGTTCGGTTCATTGGAAAGCATGGGGCAGATTGCCGCTATCTGTGAACGAGCAGCACGTAAAATGTGTGACGGGCGCAAGACCATCCTGAACGAACGCGTGGAGGATTGGCATTTTCTTACACCTAAGATTATTGCGGATGCCGCCGCAGAAGGCGACGCCGTTGCGATTGAGGTATATGAAGAAGTGGGGACGTATGTCGGCTACGGAATCGCCAGCATGATCAATCTGCTCAATCCGGAGATGGTCGTCATCGGCGGCGGAGTCGCTCAGGCGGGCGAATTAATCCTGGAACCGATTCGCCGTTCCACCCGGAACAATGGCATACCCACCCTGGTGAAATCCTGCAAAATCGTCCCTGCGGAATTAGGTGACGATGCCGGTATCTACGGCGGCGCTTCACTGGCTCTGGACGCCATCGAAACGGCCTGATTCCGACCTCGCTTCCCTCAGCGTCTTTTCTTTCCAGATGGCGCTGAGGAAGCTTATCCGTTTCGATCCTAAAATCGAGCAGAGAGGTCTGCGGTGATCGTTCGTGCGCGATAGGAATATTTGGAATCGGCACGGTCGTTCAGATGGATCAGGTTGAAGTCCACGTTGAACGACATAACTTCCAGAATAGGCAATGCAAAGCCGATGCTGGCTACCCCACGATAGAAATCCGTTCCGGCGCGACTTCCTCCCGTTCCACTATCATAGAACGGTGAACGCTGATCGATGAATTCGTACTTTGAAACGATCAATCGATTCCTGCCCACATTGTAGTCGAATCTCAACTGGCCGGAAAAGTTCTTTCCTGATTGCTGGTAACCGGTGGTATTGCTTCCGCCGACCCCTCCAAGACCATAATCGCCTCCAGTTGAGACGGGCGTTAGAGCGGAACCGAAATTGGAGTGGCTTAATGTCAGAGACGTACTGACTCGTTTGATCGGCCCAACGGAAACCGTCCCGGTCAGAATTCGCGAGCTTGAATCCCCCTGCCCCCCGACATAGGTATACTTCTGATCCGAAAAGTTCATGGACATATTGAGCCAGTCACGGGGCACGTAGTTTGTGGTGAAGTTATAACTCAGGTTATCGGAATTATCATAACCGGGTATCAAGGACAGAGATTGGCTTATTCCAGCGCTGAGGTTCAACGAATCGAGAGGGGAATAGGTGAGACTCATAGCAGAGGAGCGAGTCCGTTGACCGGAGGTGGTGGAGGGGATGATGGAACCGCTTCCGGCGCTCGGATTATAAAAGTTGGAAAGGCTTTGGCCGTTGGACGATTCCGAGAAATTGAGCGTTACGCTCATCGCACGGATAGGGGTCAACGTCGCATCGAACCCAAGGGAACGGGCATTGTTTCCGGTCCGGCTTCCCGTATTGGAGGCGGATTGAGAAGCATTAGACGAGCGGGAGTAGCCAACATTCGCTCCGAGCGTCAGCCAGGTGACCGGGATATACGATGCATCGATCCGGGTGGAAAGGTACTGGGAGTCTGTAGTGGAACTGTTGTTCTGGATTTGATCCAGAAGTGTGCCGGAACCGCTGGCTGTCGTCGAGACGGAGTTGTTGTAGTAAGAGGAAAAAACGCTCCGCCCTTTGGACAATGTTTGCGCGACTTCACCCCGCAACGTGAATTTCGAACTGAAAGACTGGCTCGCCGAAAGGCTTGTGGATTCGAAGCGATTGGTCGAGCTACCGCTACCCTGAACCGTCTGCCTTCGCTCTAACCGAATAGCCGGTAACCGTGGCGCATTATAATTTATGCCGATATCGTAGCTATCATTGCTTTGCCAGTTCAGGCTACTTTTCCCCGTGGTTATCGTAGATCCTATGGTGTTGTTTTTATTTGCAATTTGGGAACGAGTAAAGTTGGTTTTCAGACTCAGCGTAGGGTCGAACTGGTAATCGAAGCCGAACCGCAATCCCCTTTCGGCGCTCAGAAAGGCGGCGGCGGTGGAATCGATAGTCGAGAACGTGTCATCGATATTGCGAAATCCCGCACGAATCCCCCAACGGTTTCTCGTTCCGGAGCCGGGAGCCTGCCATGCTCCCGATATATCCATTGCGATACCCTTTTGCGTGGGATCCTGTCCTCCGCTACTTCCCATCTGCAATGCTACCGTCCCTGATTTCGCGAATCTCAACTGAGCGTCCAGTCCGAGAACATCGCGGTCACCGGGAAGCGAATAGGAACGCACCGGTCGATAAGTAACGGCAAGAGAGACATTTCCCGTCTGGGAAGTGTCGGGCGGAAGCGAAGCGGTCAAAAGCTGGAAATAACGCAATTCACGGTTGAGGACATAATCTACATTTTCAACCAGCGTCCGATTGTTCCAGCGCACCACCACCTGATTGTAATACAACGGATTGATAGCGGAAGATAATTGATATTTGTATCGCAGGTCGGCGTAGACGGGAAAACGTTCGGTAACATCGCCATCGGTAGCGCGAGTCCCGGTAGCATTCTGGCGCAGGTAGGTAACGCCATAGTTATTGCCTCGGTCAGCGAAATCCCATCTCGTACCCGTTAAAAGGCCGGGCGTAGTATTCAGCGCATACGATTCGTAAGTAAAAACGACCGTATCTTCTGGGTTAATAATGCGACCTTTCAGGAAGTCGATCTGCCCTAAAAGATAGTCCACATGGTAATCCGCCCCAGCGATCAGGTCTTTACCGTTCAATTGAACTTTATCAGAACCTTCAACCAGCGAGGAAGCGTTCAGGAAGTACGGCCCGCTGATTCCTTTTCCGTTAAACGAACCCCGTTTTGTCAGGGATCGCGTCAGGGAAGCGACACCCGTGCCTTTGATTTTTCCTTTGCCGAAATCCCTGCTTCCGGCGACGCCGGTCAGGGAACGGCTGAATGTGACGAACTGGTTACCGGGCAAAGACGCGTTGACATTTCCCAGTTTAACGCTGGTAGTCTTGTCCTTGTTTTCGTAGTTGAATGCGAAAACCTGATCGAAGCGATTCCCATAGCGGGAGGTATTCAGTCGGGCGTTGACATCGAAAGCGTTGAAGACTTTTCCCTGAATAGTCAGGTCTGCATTGCTCTGCATTGCGCCCGCACTGCGGTAATCCAGGTTATTGTTGTACTGGTCGTAGAACGAGCGTTGCCCATCACCCTGTCCGGCGACGGAGTTATTCTGCATCCTAAGGCCGGCGCTTCCGGTTATGACAAGACCTTTCCCCCATTTGCCCAGCAGACGTTCCGCCGTGCTGAGTTTTGGTTTCGCCATGACATCATCTCTGGCTGGATCGCCGGTCGGCTTCTCCACAACATAGGCGTCCGCAGGCAAGGCAGGAGGATAGTTCGTTGGATATCTGGCTTCGGGATTTCCTAGTGGCGCAGGCGGACCAACCTGAAAGGGAGGAACAGGAACGAGAGGGGTTTTCGCCTCCGGGACTGGTGGCATCTCCTGTTTCGGAACTATGACAGACGGTTGGACGATAGGTTCCGTCGGTGGGGTCTGGGCGTTCCCGGTGGACGCCACTAATGCCAGCGTGAGAACGGAGAGCGGCAATGCCACACTACGCCGGGAGAAAAACGGGCATTCATTAAGATTATTTTGCACGTCGAAATCCGTCACGCTAAATCATTCCCACGGTTCTACTCAAACCAGTCCAGCAGCGATTCGAGCCGGAATGCGCGCAAGCTCTCCCTGTGCCAAGGCAAAATTGGACAAGCGCTCGCGACGTTTCGCCGTCGTATTCTGAACCCGATCCAGTGCAGACGTCAATCTTTCTGCAGTCAGTTCCTTCACAGAAATAAGGGCGTCATCCTGACCAGCGGCGTGTGCCAGAGCATTCACTTTTTGATCATAGGAAACCGCCAAAAAGGGAATTCCGCACCGGGCGGCAAAGATTAAGGCATGTAGGCGCATTGCCACCGTCAACTGAGCGCAAGCTATGATTCCCAGGGTTCGTTCCACGGTCATCCCACCCAAGCGCCAGTCCGTCTGATAAAAAGAGGTTCCAAAAATCCGATTCATAAATTCCTGATCGCCGGGAAGATGCATTGGCAGCCCCGTTATCTCTTTTTTTCCGCCGAATGTCGCCGAAAATGCGGATATGACCCCCGCATCCTCGCGCCAGGGACGTAATGCCATGATAGTTTCCGGTTTGGGACGAGTCTGGAATGAATCTGGTTCCGTAGCGGGCTTCAAAGCAAAGGCAGGGTCAGCGACTATAGATATAGACCCACGAACGCCGATTTCCTTCAAAAGTGTGGCGGAGGCGCTATCACGGACAGTAATGGCATCCGCCTGATGCGCGATCATTCGGGTTAGCAGACGGGACGCTGGAGAGTTCAACGGGCCAATGCCCTGCCCCCACCAAAGAACCTTGCGAGAGTGACGTCGGGCAATCCGGGCGGCGATAGCATACCAGAGAATTGACTTGATGCTTGTGGCATCCTGTAACAATGATCCGCCGCCCAAAATGAAAAGGTCTGTGCCTTGAAGCGTCTTTCCCATACTGCGTAGATTCCATCGTTCCGCTGTGCCTGTACCGGGATGTAATCGTGATGATTCGGTGGCGTTCGCCGTCAGAACGGTAAAATCCGAAGGGAAGACTTCGTCCAGAGTGGTTCGGATACCTGCAAGCACTGCCTCATCCCCCAGATTCCCAAAACCGTAATAGCCGAGGGCGGCGACTCGCACTCTCGCGGGCATGTTCAATTCCTCCCCGCTTCCGTTTTTTCTGCATCAATCGGGTCGGTGGATACGCCAGCGCCTTCGTTCGGTCGACCACGTAGAGCGCTATTTCCCAATAAAGGAGTGACTGACGAAGGTTTACCTGGTCGGGTGAACAATGCGATCAACGCGTAAAATACCAGACCGATCAGGATTCCAAAGCCGATTCCCAGTCCGGCGCGCCAGAGACCTACCAGCAATGGCGTATGCAAATGGCAGAAGGTGTTCAACAAAGAAATCTGCCCGACAGCGCCAATGATAAAAAGCGGTATCGCCCACTGCCGACGCCCTGTAACCCCAAAAATCAGGGACAACAACAGAGCAGGATGCCCTATGAGAAATTCTTTGAACCGTGGACGGGCATATAGAAAACGATCCAGAATGGCGCGTAGTTTGAGTTCGTACACCGAGACGCCGACTCCAGAGTCATTACCAGAGCGATCTAGCATCAGAATAAATAAGACTAGCCCTGCTACTAAAGCCAGAAGTTGCCAGTAAACAATGGGTTGAGCGATAAAGTCCAATGCACGACGGCGCAAATTCTCCGTCGCCTGACCAAAGGTGCGGTAGATATCTGCCCGCCAGTTCAAACCCACAACAAGAAAAACCAGAATCAGCGGGACAACCTGCGCCGCTTTGATACCCGCAAACTCATCCGCTTTGATTAAAAACAGGCGATCTGCCAGGAGACCGACAATCGACGCAATTCCCAATCCTGTGATCGCACAGATCACGAAAAACCTGCCGAGAGCAAGTAAGATCGGGGCGCGGCTTTGATGTCGGGGGCGAAGCCAGTCTGTGCACAGCAGGGCAAGCGAAGGATAGATGCAACCTGCGGCGAACGCCGATAATTTGACGCCCAGCGTCCCCGAGAGACAGGGAAGGGTAACCAGCATCACAGCGATAACTGCCAATAAAAACCCCGTAATGCCCCGGACTCTACCCAAGATTCCCGTAACTAAAAGCAGGAATGCGGATCCGACGCCAATGCCGATCAATGCCCGATTCCAGAGGGGAGTCGACAGCGGTTGAAAGCTATGAGCGTTACCCGGAACCAGATTACCGCGATCTAACCCTTTGACTATATCTTCGATGAATGTCGCATTCGTATCCAGAAGAGGAGATTCCGCCATGAACATTCGGACGAATAACTGTCGAATATTTCTTTCGCGGGCAGCCAGAAGGAAGCGTTGCAAAGCGGAGGGCATTTCGGCGTTGAACATTTCCGGCCCGGTCATGGTATGGAGTCGCACCGCGATATCGGCATTCGGCTTCGCCAGCGCTTCCATGCCCTTCATTTTGGTGAACTCGACGATGCCTACGGTCATCCCCAGTTCGTTCAATACCGAAGCGGTCGACGGGACGGATGGTTTCTCCGGGTCTGACAAGAGGAATTTTTTGTACCCCAGAACGTCTTCTCCCGCGAATAGTACGGAATGCGCCCCGGAAGCCTTGAGATTCTCCAGAGTCCAGCGAATACTTTGCGGCGTTGCGCTGTTAAAGTTAGTGACGCGCCCGACTACCTGCAGACCAGCCTTTTTTATCTGAGCAATATTGCGTGGTTCCAGACCGACTCCCAGTGAACGTACGGTAGTATAGGGAGCGTTTACCGTCAAGAAGACAGCGATAGGATCGGAAACGTCAGAGGCATATCCGCCCGGAACCTTCGCCTTCAAGGCCGCCATAACCCGCTTGACCGTCTCTGCGCCGGCGACGCTCATGTTAAAGGAATTCAGGCTGCCTGTCGAAAGTATCTCAATGCGACGTTGCTCCGCCAGACCAGCAATCGTATCCTCCTGAAGTGCGATAGAGGAAACTCCTGCACGTTTGAATCGGTTGAGAACGTCTGCGGTCGTCTTCCCTTCCGCTGCCGATATTTCGCGGACTTCCGCAAAATCGAGTACAATTTCCACCGCCCGATTTCGTGTCTCGGTCTGCCATCTTTTCGCTGCCGCAAACAGGGAGGCGCCGAGACCTACCAGTACCAGACCCCAGAGAAACACGCGCCAAAGGGCTGCTCTCCGACTATTTTGTTTATCATCCGTTTCCAATTGCACTATCTTTCCTGCACTGTATCGTCCCGGGACTACTGTAACGCCACAAGCCGCGTTTAAACGTTCTATCTTATCGGAATGTCACGATCATGGCAGGGAAAGTTCACGCTCGACATCCAGAGTCAGCATCCGCAAAGCGGTTGCGATATTTTCTGGGATTCCCTTTTGAGTCAGAACATAATCCGCCCAGAGAGTGTCGCCACGAGTTGCAGTCAGTTCCGAGGCTGATTTATTTATTTCCAGCGCCAGCGCCGCTCGTACAGTCGCTTCCCCGGTTGGTCCAGATACTGGAAACCAGATTCCAAAGCGCCTCGAGGCAAGCTCATACCAGAGAGCGCGTTTTTGTATATCGTCCTGCGGTACAAGTAATGTCAATGCCGTTTGATATCGCCGAATCCGTGCAGTCGCCAGCAGACGCCATGCCTGCCCGGTCTGTTTGTCCACACGAGCGAGTTCGGACTCTGCGAAGCGGATCAACCCTTCCCAGACCGCAAAGCGTGCGTAACGTACAAAACCTTTTGGTCGGTAAAAGCGGTTGTTCAAATCCGCAAGAACGATGGTCAATGCGGTTGCGGCGCGGCGTAATGGCGTCGGGCTGCCCTGCGCACGGGCAAGAGCCTGTATACTTTCGGATCGTCCCAAAGCCGCCTCTATCGCCAATGGTCCCGGCGCCAGGGTGAATTGCCCGGAAAGCGCATCAAAGGTTCCCGGCGCGGTGCGTGTCAGACGGAGCGTTCGTGAATACAGGTCTTCGCAACGAGTCTGTACGGCAAAGGCGCGTGAAGCAAAATACAGCCAGAAAACATCCGCCTGACCGTTGACCAGCAGAATTGTTCGTAAAGCATAGTTTGCCTGATTCAATTTGTAGACGCTCATTAAGCCGCCGCGCAGTTCCGCTTCGCGTTTCAGAACGCTTTCACGGTCTCGCTGAATATACTCTGGCAATATTGGCAACGGGGAAACAGGAGGTAATGTCAGAGGGTCTTTTCCGGCGCGAACTTTCGCCGCAGAAATCGGCATTCCTCTCGCCTCGAACGATGCCGCAATCGCTTCCCGTTCGCCGGGATTATCCTTCCGCACATACGGGCTTTCAGACGCTTTTTCGAGACGGTATGCAGGCGAGGGATGAGTTGAAAAGTAATCTTCCAGATCAGATCGGCGCCGCAAATCGAACCCATCCAGAAAGTGGATGAAGCCCAACGCATCGTATCCCGCTTCCGTGGTCGCCTTCAGCCCATACTGATCCGCCTGTTCTTCCATGTGACGGCTTCGATCCAGAGTCCGTAAGACATTCACATAAAAGCCAAGCTGAGCCGCTTTTGGATAGCCGACTCGCTGGATTCCCGCAAGAATTCCGTATGCGGCGGCGGTTTCCTCTATCTGCGCCCTGGCGTGTTTCTGCGTGACATGCCCTGTCTCGTGGGCCAACACTGCCGCCAGTTCATCGTCGGAATCTACAGCATCGAGAAGGCCGCGAGTGACGAATATATTCGCGCCCGGCGCGGTGAGAGCGTTTGCGGCATCAGACCCCAGAATAACGAAACGATAGGGCAGTTCCTGACGGGGGGAAACTTCCGCCACTTCATTTCCGATTCGGCGCACCCAATTGTTCAGGAGGGGATCGGTATCAATCCCCTGATTGCCGCGCAACGCCCAGGAAACCTTTTCCCCGAAGAAACGCTCGATTTCCAGTTCCGGAGGTCCGGCAAAACTGGATGGCGACGCGATAACGATCAGGAAAACGACAACTGTCAGGCAAAGGAAGAGGTTCATGGAAACCGGACGGAACCAATATTTCCCAATCGTCACAATTACCATGCTTTGAACCGGTAATTTGGCCAATCTCCGCGACGATAAGGGGTGTTATAGCGCTCTGCATAAGGACTATCCTGCATATCCAGCGGACGGGTCGGTCGTCCGCCCATCAAACGGATAAGAACCATACCTGCGATAAAACCGCCGATATGCGCCAGATAAGCGACCCCTCCCTGTTCCGCTCCATTGGCCATTTCCGCCATGGAGTTGGTGAACTGGGAGAAGAACTGCCCCACGATCCACAATCCTAACAGGAGATACGCCGGAACATTTATCACGGTGATAATGATGAACAGGATGACCAGAGTCTTCACGTTCGCTCGTGGATAAAGCATCAGATAGCCGCCGAGAACCCCTGCGATGGCTCCAGACGCTCCCAGCATGGGTACTGCTGAATCTGGCGACCAGAAAATTTGCAACGCTGCCGCAGCGATTCCCGAAAGAAGGTAAAAAACGATGTACTTAAAGTGACCGAGAGCATCTTCGATATTGTTGCCGAAGATAAAGAGGTACAGCATATTGCTGCCGAGATGTAACCAACCGCCATGAAGAAACATGGAGGTAAAAATCGTCAAATAGAAGGGTTGAATCGTGGGACCGTTGATAGCGTAATCACGCCCCTGAGTTATTTCCGCTGGAACCATCGTCCATCCTGCCATCCATCCCGTCAGGGCGCGAGGGGTTTCCACCATTCCGCCACTGACCTCTAACAGGAAGATAAAAATATTCAATATAATCAATCCCCATGTCACATAAGGGGTGATTCGGGTCGGGTTTTCATCCCGAAGGGGTATCATAGACGGCTTCTCCTTCCCGATTGTAGCATATCGCCGCCTATTATGTTTCTTCTGTGTTTCTTCTCATTTGGCGAAATCGGGAAGTCAAGATATAATGCCGGGGTTAGTATTCCGGGATCGTCCAATGGCAGGACAACGGTTTTTGGAGCCGTGAATCAAAGTTCGAATCTTTGTCCCGGAACTGTATCCTTACCTATGCTCCGTCCGGTTCATTCTTTCAATCATCTTCTCAACGAATTGGGTCCAGCACCAGGCAAACTGCGGTGCGCTCAAAATAGCGCGATGTTTGATTCGCAGCACGGGCTCTGTCTGCCAGAGATCGGGGAATGACAGCATAGTAGCGATTCTGATCCGCGACACGTATCGCTCGGATGACAAGTGGTCGGTCACCAACGCGAGAGGAACGCCGCGCTTCCTGCATCGATCGTGGAAAAGATGCGATTCCGGTCTCAATGACATATTCCGGTTCGACTTTCATCGTCCCGTATACTTCATCGCCATCTTCATCGTAGATTTTCGGACTCATACACGAAGACATATCCAGACCGCGACAATCAATAATCAATCCGGTATACTCTGCGCCTCCCGGAGCAGGGTCTCCCGGTGCGAAGCCTTTCGGTTTTGCCGGCGCTGTTTTTTCCACAACGGGAGCGGTATCCGCCGCCAACCGGGCAATCTCGGAAGGGTCCCCCTTCTCGGGAGTCGAGGGAGAAACCGCTTCCAGCAACGAATTGGGGCCGGTTAGCCGCGCCATCACAATCACACGGTAGACGCCGGAGGAAGGCAACATTTTTTCTTCGATAACTTCTGCGTTGTTGACCACGCCTTCGACACGCACCCGTATTTCGTCGCTCTTGAGAATATAATTAGCCACACGGGTATCCGCCGTCACACGTACCTGCGATGCCGCAATATTCAAGACCCGTAGACCATCAGCGAGCGCCGCTTCACGGGCGTCTAAAATATCCTGCGAGCGGCTTTTCTTCAATGTCGGCGGCGCCATCGCGCCCAGACCAATCGCCTTCATAACACCCGCTTCGTAATTGATTCGGCCCCGTCCAGCGGCGGTGATTTCTACCGCCGCCACACGCCAATCTGCGACATTGCCGGGAGTGTTGAATCCGGGGACGCGAGCGGCGGTCGTCCTGACAGTGGCAGGAATAGGGATGATCGCCACGCCTGGCTTACCCGAAGATTTCGTGAGGGATGATTTTGCTGTCGGCGACACGGCGCGAGTCGGCTTCCCTGTCAGTGATGCTACCAGCATGGATTGCGTCGTCTTTGCACCGGTTACCGTTGTGGTTTTCGCACTGGTAGTTTTCGCACTGGTAGTTTTTACAGTGGTGATTTTTTCATTGCTTACAGGCGGATTAGCATAAACGGATGAGGAAGAAAGCGCGATAACGAACGCCAACGAAGGCGTAAGGATGGCAAAACGATCAGTTCGGGACACAATACGCCTCCTGCGTGCGCGACCCGTCAACGGATTCAGCGCATCGGGAAAGACCGGGATTGCCTCCTTAGACCCCCACCCTATTTCTAACCTTCAATTTGCAAGAGATTATGGTGGAATCCGAGGAGGGGCGCATTTATTCGTACGGTTGGTCGAAGTGGATCGCGCTCTTATAATCCGGCAGGGACATCATTGCGATAGCGCCATTGGAACGATAAAACTTCACCCAGAAACGATCCTCTTCCAGCGAATAGACATCACACTCTATCGCCTCCGCTTTACGTCCCGTTTCCTGCTTGTATTCTTCTGCGACTGCAAAAGCGTCCACAATGGAATCAAAAATCAGGACACACTGATGCTCGGTTGCGATATCCTTATGAATGACATAATCAGTGGCTTCGGGAGATTTCTCTCCGCCTTCGGGAACCAGCGCAAAGGGTTTTTGTGGAAAAGGCTCATAAAACAGGGCAGCGAGCGCCGCCTGAATGTCTGGTTCGGCGCTTTCGTCATCCTGATCCGTCTCTGCGGATTCCTTAGCTTCTATTGTTTTTAAGATTTCGTTCTGAATATCGCTATCTTCCGCGACCCGGTCAAACTTATTATCCTGGGGGTCGCCAGACTTTTCATCCGGTTCCATTGGGATCATATCCTGTCGTTGTCTATTAGTTAGCTACAAATAAGTATTTGAATCTACGCTTTTTGTCAGCAACTAGTTTCTCGATAGTTCCTTCTTCGAATCGCACATTCCTTCGCTTAGCCGTTATCGCCCTTGCGGTAAATCGTTGCGCCGTGCTACCATCTAATATCATGCTGGATATTCGACTGATACGCGCCGAACCGGAAAAGGTCAAGGAAGCCCTTGCCAAACGCCGAGAAGACCCTGCCCTGATTGATGAACTGCTCTCCATCGATGAGGAGCGACGCAAACGACAGACCGAAATGGAGTCGTTACGCGCAGAACAGAATAAACTGGGGCCGCAAATCGCCGTTGCAAAGAAATCGGGTGGCGACGCCAGCGAAATCCTTGAGCGTTCCTCTGCCCTGAAGGCGCAGTTTCAGCAGACGGAAGAAATCGTGCGCAGTTTGGACGCTCGCCAGGAAGCCATCCTTTTTAAGTTGCCGAATCTTCCGCATGACACTGTCCAAGCGGGCGGCGAGGAGGATGCCACCATTATCCGTCCCTGGCCCTACGATCCGAGGGTTTTCGGATTTACGCCGAAGCCGCACTGGGAAATTGCAGAATCCTTACGCATGATCGATTTTGAACGTGGCGTCAAGCTTTCCGGCGGCGGGTTCGTTCTCTACAGTGGTCTCGGAGCAAGACTCGAACGCGCCCTCATCAATTTCATGCTGGATTTACATACTCTGAAGCATGGCTATCGTGAGGTCGGCGTCCCATATGTTCTGAACCGCGACTCAATGACCGCTTCCGGTCATATCGTCAAGTTTACTCCCGAGATGTATCACGATTCGGAAGACGATCTATTTTTACTGCCGACAGCGGAGCCTGCTCTGGTCAATATCCATCGTGATGAACTGATGGATCCTAATCCGCTTCCCCTGAAGTATGTCGCTTATACCCCCTGCTGGCGTCGTGAAGCAGGAGCCGCTGGTAAAGATACCCGCGGTCTTCAAAGAATCCATCAGTTCGATAAGGTGGAGATTTTCCGCTTCGTAGCTCCGGAATCTTCGTACGAAGCGCTGGAGGAAATGACGCACGAAGTCTGCAAAACTCTCGAACTTCTGCAATTGCCGTATCGTATTTTGCAACTGGCGGCTGGCGATATCTCATTTGCGTCCGCGAAGACCTACGATGTCGAAGTCTGGTCGCCGGGAATCGGTAAATGGCTGGAAGTTTCCTCCGCATCGAACTGCACTGATTTTCAGGCACGGAGAGGCAACATACGCTTCCGTCGGGAAACGAACGCGAAGCCGGAGTTCCCGCATCTGTTGAATGCATCGGGAACGGCGCTTCCGCGAGTCGTCGCCGCGCTTCTGGAAACGCACCAGCAGGAAGATGGAAGCGTCACCATACCGGAGGCTTTGCGTCCCCACCTCGGCGGTTTGGAGAAGTTGACCGCCTGATCTCCAAAGAACATCATAAAATCGCCACAGGGAGTTTTTACTCCCTGCGGCTTTATCGTTTTATTGCCCCTGCCCCATGGCATATCCGGGTTCACCATCGAAATTACAGAGGGACTCGTGCTTGATAAAGTCGAGACCAATACCGGTAATTCGGGCGAGAATCGTCAGAATATCGCTGTGGCAAATCGTGCCGTCAGTCGTCGTCGCCTTGAACCGACAGCGCCAGTGGTCAGTACAAAAAGTTTCGGGAAGACCGTTGGGGAACACCTTGACACCACGATTCGTGATCATTTCAAGTTTGAGCGAGTCGATTGGGATACTCTGTAGCAGTCCCCCAAGTTTTTCAGGCGTACCGTCCGACCAGTGCAGGAACACATCGACGCCCACCAAGTCCTTCTTCGCTTTCTTTGCAGGTTTTGCCTCGCGTGCCGTATGATCGAGGGCGATGATATCCGCTATTTTAGGTTCGGCGCCTTCGATGCCGGTATGGTATGTCACCGGGTTCAACGTTTGCGGTTCCTGACCCAATCGCGCAATGACGGCGTCCGCAAATTCCTGCGTTCCTGCGCGACAAACGCTCGCTTCTCCATAGATATCGGCGGGATGGATGCCGTCTTCGACGGTCTTCAACCATGCGTTATGAATTTTTTGCGCCATATCGCTCTGCCCGATATGCGCCAGCATCATAACTGCCGCCAGCAGGATGCCGGACGGGTTCGCGATATCTTTTCCGGCAATATCGGGGGCGGAGCCATGAATTGCTTCGAACATCGCGCCTGACGCTCCGATATTGGCGGAGGGAGCGATCCCAACCGATCCGGCGACCTGCGCCGCAATATCGGAGATAATATCGCCATACAGGTTGGTGGTTACGATGACATCGAACCTTTCAGGAGTATCGGCGAGTCGAGCGGCGCCGATATCGATAATCTGGTGTTCCTGCGTGATATCGGGGTACTCCCTTCCGATTTCATCAAATACTCGATGAAAGAGACCGTCAGTCAGTTTCATAATATTGTCTTTGGTCATGCAGGTGACTTTTTTCCGCTGGTTACTCCGAGCGTACTCGAATCCGTAGCGAACGATTCTTTCGCAACCGGGTCGCGTGATCAGTTTGAGGCATTGCATCACCTCATCGGTCTGGCGGTGCTCAATACCTGCGTAGAGGTCTTCTTCATTCTCCCGGACAATCACCACATTCATCTGCGGATGTGCGGTCTTGATAAAAGGAGCGTAAGCGACGCAGGGTCGTACATTGGCATACAAACCGAGAGACTTTCGGATGGTTACATTGAGGCTTTTGAATCCTCCACCCTGTGGCGTCGTGATTGGACCTTTCAAAAAGACTTTCGTTCTTCGCAACGATTCCCAGGAAGCGGGTTCGATGCCCGAACTGAAGCCGCGTTCGTAGACCGCCTTGCCAATCTCGATAGTTTCGAATTCCACTCGTGCGCCTGCCTCCGTGAGGACTCGCAGCGCCGCTGACATAATTTCCGGACCGATTCCGTCGCCATACGCAACCGTAATCGGGGTCTTCAAGCCATTTCCACTGTCCATAATAGCGCCTTCCAGATATTGTCCAGATATTGTCCTGTTTCCGGACTTATGAATCACCACACGATATTATCACGATTTATAATACACGACAATAGTTTCGTATTAATACAGGAAGGAATATTTTGCCGTTTACAACGATTGTATTCCTATGAAAAAAGTCCTGTCTCTGGCGATCCTGCTTACTTCAACGCTCGCCTGTACACACGCGGCAGTCGCGCAGTCTACGGAACCGGCGCTTGCCCTTCCCGCTCACTGCGCTTATGAGGAACCGGAGGCGTCAGGAGTAGAGTTTGAAGAAAACGCACCGGTGAAAAACTGGACATCCAACCGTCAGGAAATCGTCTGGTATGGAGATTTAAAGACTCCGTGCGTAATCCATGCGAATCTCATGCTGCAATTGCCACCCGGCGAAAGCGTTGAGTTACGGTTATCCGTCTCGGGACAGAAGATGCCGAACGCTAAAGCAATAAAGTTACCGACGGCAATACGGACGATAAGAGGTGGTAGTCAGAATATTTCGGTAGATTTTGGCGAGTTTACGACTCCTCAACCGGGTTACTGGCGGTTTGCGTTATCCGGAGTCAGAAAGTCCGGAGCGACTTTTGGATCGCCCGTTGCTCTGAGCTTGTCCGGTAAAGATATGGAATCGGCGAACTTCAATCGATCCCGCTGGCGCTCTCCGGCTTCCGTCCATCTCGGATACCCTTTGCCAGATAAGTTCGCAGCGATTGCCGCTTATGCTGAAGTGACCGCGACGGCGGATCCCATCCACACCTACTACTGCGCACTCGGATTTCGAAGGGGTTACTTCGGCATTCAGGTAAATGGTCCTCATGAACGCCGAATTATCTTCAGCGTCTGGGATGCAGGGAATGAGTCGGTCGATAGAAATAAAGTGCCTTTGGAAGACCGGGTACAACTACTCGCCAAAGGCGACGGGGTTTTTACTGACAGCTTTGGCAATGAAGGAACGGGTGGGCATAGCCATCTTGTTTATGCCTGGAAAACGGGTCAGCCCCAGAAATTTCTCGTCACAGCGCGACCAGAAGGTAAGACAACTGTATACTCCGGCTACTTTTACTTCCCGGAGAAAAAGCGGTGGGACTTGATCGCTTCTTTCCGGGCTCCCAGAGATGGCGCTTATCTCAACGGTCTCTATTCGTTCAACGAAGTCTTCGGCGGCGATTACGGGCAGAAACAGCGTCTAGCGGAGTTCTCCCGGCAGTTTGCTCTGGATGTTAATGGTAAATGGCAGGAATTGACCGTCGCCCGATTCACACATACCGCTCGTAATGAGCCTCTGGTGCGTCATGACTGGTCGGGAGGCGTTTTAAAAGATCGTTTCTATCTGGAAAATGGCGGATTCCTGACCGGTACAGCAACCTACGGTCAGCAGTTTACACGACCGACCACAAAGGATGGCCCGCCTGTCGATATTCCTGTGTCCTTAATGGAAAAGCTAAAAACGCCGACGCCCTGATAAGAATCCTGAAATTCCTATCATGCCAAGCGCCGGGATCAATAGTCCGAGGACGGATGGTTCCGGCGCAGATGCGCTCAAGGTTAAGGAGGATAGGGCGAATCTTCCCTGCGCCGACCGGGTGTTATCGCCGATGAACAGGAAATTGGGGATATTGTACGGCGTTCCGAAAGCGGAATAGTTTCTCAATGCTCCATTTAAAATCGGGATCGCATTTCCATCGGCGAAGACATGATAACCGCTGCTGGAAAATTGAATGGTATACATATGCTGTTTTGAGATGGTGTTGATGACGGCGCCTTCACCATGCTTGAACAGTGTCGGAGTGTCATTTTGCGCCCAAACCTCGTCTGCCCAGAATCCTAACTCTACACCCCTCAAATCGCTACTCAGAGCGATGAACGAAATGCCAGCGCGATCCGTCGAGAAATGTGATTCAGACAGAATCTGCATTTCCAGCGTCAGAGTATAGCCATCATTAATATTCAGAATATGATCGTTCCGTGAAAAGCCACCAAGCCCGTTATTGCCCGAAAAGGTAGAATCGAAAATTACCGAACCTGACGATAGAGAGGAAGATGAAGCAAAAGAAACGCTTGTCCATCCCTGAGACGCCGGAAAGGTGTTAAGGCTTCCGTTATAGAGAACCTGACATTGCGCTTGCAGGGGCAGAATGCTCGCAATATACAGAAGAATTATCAGTCGCCACAGAAGAGAGACTTGGCTTTGTCTTAGTGAATAATAGCGAATATCCATGGTCTAATCATACTCCAGAAATATGCAAAGACAGTAAGGCGCCAAATTATGATTCGGTAAAAATCTCTCCAGTAATCCTGAAACGAATACAGAAGGTAATCAACAGGTTTTCGGTGAATGGTGTTTGCGAGACGACCGGGCGTGAGCCGCTTCCAATGCAAAGCATCGAAGCCTGACAGAGGAGTAAAGACCCGCAGATGATTTGTCGTTCTCAGAAGGGATTCGTTATGAAGCTAGTCTCCTTTTTATCCAGACGAGTTGCTATTTATCTATTGGCGACCGTTCTCATAATATTGACGTCGATTTCGTCAGTATTCGCTCAACAGGCTGATTTCATTAAAGGCGAACTGCTGGTAAGGTTGCGCTCAACGCCGACTGCCACGGAAAAACGTTCGGAGCGATTACCGGTTTTAAAAGATTTCCCCTATGGCGAAGCGTTCGGACAAATATCGCAATTAGGGGTGACACGCGTAAAATTGCATGAAGGGGTGTCGATGCAGACAGCGATGAATGCTCTACGCCTGAATCCCCAGGTCGCTTACGTTGAGCAAAACGGCGTTTTGAACGCCTGCACCCCTCCGAATGACCCCTCCTATGCCACGCTTCAGTATGGACCTCAAATCATCAAAGCGGATATGGCGTGGGATATCTGGAAACCGAAAGAACAGACAATTATCGCTATCGCAGATACGGGTGTGGACTATAACCACCCCGATTTAACCGATAAATTGCTCCGGGACTCCAGCGACAAGGTTATCGGCTACAACGCCGTGAACGACTCTGACAATGCGAATGACGATCATTTTCATGGAACACATTGCGCGGGAATCGCGGCGGCGAGCGTTAACAATGAAATCGGCATCGCCGGGGTCGCTGGTTGGAACCCTCTGAATTCCGATGCCCAGAGCTTCATCAAGATCATGCCAATCAAAGTTCTCGGGGCGGACGGAAGCGGTTCTGATTTTGGGGTCGCCAATGGCATTATCTGGGCGGCGGATCATGGCG
>CAIVZM010000001.1 GCA_903910385.1 uncultured Armatimonadota bacterium | reverse complement strand
GAACGCATGACCGGGAGGGCGTCATGCGCCGGGAATCATGTGGAGCAGCCGCATTCCCGAGACAATCGCCTGAATTCCCAGCGCTACTTGCAGGATTCCCAGAACGGCGCCGAGGATTCCCAGAGCGGGCGGAACGAAGGGAAGTTTCAATAATCGATCTGCGAACAGCATGGCGACCAGGTTTGATAGCAGAACCGCGAACAGGATTCCCAGAATGCCGTACAAACCGTATTCGACTTTATCACGGAGGGTCATCAGGACGATCAAGACCGCTACCCCATAGGGCGTGATAATGGTCGGGAACGCCAGCGGAGCGAACGCAAGAGTGGAGATGTCCAGAGTGGAGATGTCCAGAGCGGAGATATCGGGTGTCGCCGTTTCGCCCGTGGGGTTGGAGGCAGTCTCCGGGGACAGCGGTGGCGTCACCGTGAACTGATTCATGACCGCCTGCAGCGCGACCAGAAAGAGGACGATTCCCGCCGCAATGAGCAACGCGCCAGTGGTGACTCCCCACTTTTGAATCATATTCGTCCCGAGAAAGACCGCCGCCAGAGCGCCCAGCGTCGCAATGACAGTCCCCTGTAACGCGAGGGTGCGTTTGGATTTTTCGGGGAGTCCTCGCGTCATTTTTGCGAAGGGACCGAGAATCTTGAGCGGGCCGAGTGTCAGGAACAGGAAGGTGGAAACCTGATCGATCCCGATACCGGCGTTTGTTGCAATATCGCCAGATGCCGTTGCGGTCGGCGATGTATCCTGCGCCCAGGCGCAACCCCCTCCGATCAGCGCCGCCGTCAACACACTGTAGAGCAATGTGCGGCTTATCGCTTTCCGGTGCGGCAATGGCGGGAGGGTCTTTTGAGATTTCATGGCGTCACGGTTTTTATCGGCTAAAACTTTTTGGTCGATCATTCTCGTTCTTTGATGGCAGCGCCCACGGGACGGGTAAACACGAACTTTTCGGCTTTTCGGCTTTTGATAAAGTCTGAGCCTTTCAGAGCGTTTTCCAGTGCGGCTTCCGCTTCCGCGCCGTGGATTTCGATTGCCATGCAGTCGATATTATCGATCCAGTCACGGTCGGGGTGGGAAAATAGCTGCGTCTCTCCCCCTTCGATATCCATTTTAAGGTAATCGATGCGTTTGAGACCGGACTCTTCCAGAATGGACTGTACGGTCACCGCTTTGATGGCGTTGGGGGTGGAAGGATCGACTTCGCCAAGCTGGAACTCCCACGATTGCGCGTTCGGGTTCATGATTGCCAGATGAACATTGGATGACCATAGCCCCGCTTTGATCAACGTGATATTGGGGTAGGGCTTGCAGTTGAGACTTGCGAGCCGAAAATTTTCGTCATCGGGTTCGACGGCGATAATGCGGGCATCGGGGTACTGGTTCGCCAGCATGACAGAAACAAATCCGATATTCGCTCCGGCATCGATGATCAGGCGCGGGGGGGCATTCAATCGGACATTGCCATCGCCTTCATAAAAGATTTGATGCAGGACATTGCGATCCGATTCGTCGCTACGCAGTGTCAACGGCGTTTTAATGCCGGGAATCTGTATCGTAATTTCTTTTGGGCCAAAGAATCGGGAAAGATACAATTTACCCGTCTGCTGAAAACCGAGGACGGAATATTGCTCCTTCAATCGGTTCCACATTTGAGGAACAGTCGCCATATATTTAACACCATGAAACCACTACCATGAAGCCACTACCATGAAACCACTAAGAGCTTATGAGGTATGTATACGCATGCGATTATATAGTTTTTACATCTGTATTGTCTACAGGGGCGAGGCGTTGTAGGGAATATAGTTGTAGGTAATATAGTTGTTTGAAATAGAGAAGGGGGATTCCTGCGTAAACGTGGCGTCATTTTTGGTGGCTTCGCGCAGAAAGTAACAGATTCTCGGCAAGCGCAGTAACAGATTCTCGGCAAGCGCAGTAACAGATTCTCGGCAAGCGCAGTAACAGATACTCTGCAAACGCAGGGTGGGAGATTCTTATGGCAGCCGCCAGGACAGTTCTCCCTACTAAAGGCAAGGTAGAAACTGTGTCCCAACGGCTTGCCAACGCCTGATTTCTCGTCGGCCTCATCAGTTTCATCCGTAGATGATCCATATGTACGAGAAAGTCAGGAAACCAGAGAGGCTTTCTCCCGCAAGTTAGCCTCGCTGATGTTGTCCTTGAACCTCCGTGTTCACATGACATCTTATATTACCCGAAATAACCGAGAAGTATATGGAAAATTACATTTATTTTCGTAAAAATAAAAATAAATAGCAAAATAATTGTTTTTTTAAAATGTTAACCCGTAATAATTCATTTTATGTCACATAAATATGTCAAAAATATATATTAGTGTGTACATATTAACATAATCATAAATATATTAAAATTATTATCTGAATATTATTATTACAGGTCAACGATTTGATTCATTTTGCAATATGCTATGCCATTTTTACGCGAAGAAATTGGATATTCCATCATCGGAAATTCCGGGCGGGAGAATCTACCGGCGCTTGACGAGAAGATGCGCCGGTAGAGGAGAGATTGCGGTTCGGAGACAGCCGCATTATTTCAACGAAGTTTACCAGCGGAGCGTGAAGTCGTAGAAATCGTCGCCGTTGGCTTTATCCACGACGCGGATGATACAGAAATAGTTATTTCCGCTGTTGGGTTGCTGGCGGACATAGACCTGCCCCCTGCCCTGCCGTTTGTTCACATTGCAGGTGACGGCGCGGGAGGGTAGCGGGCTACCGACCCGGAAATTGACATTGGTCGCGCCGTTCCCCTCTACCCGACTCCAGGAGACATTGGAGCCTTTGATTCGGATATCTTCCGTGCCATCGACCCGCCCGCTCCAGCGGATTTCGCCGCTGCCGACATTACCGTTATTGCCGTTATTGCCGTTATTGTAGCCGTTGCCGTTGCCGTTATTGCCGTTGGTGTCCCAGCGCATTTCGAACTCGTAACGGTCGCTGCCGCCGTTGGGATCATCGATGCGGATGACCGCCGCATAGCCGTTCACCCGGTTCGGGCTTTGGGACACTGTCACCGACCCGCGACCGGTGCGTCGGATCACGCGAATATTCATGTTTTCCGACGGCATAGTTTCGCTGAAGCGATAATTGATATCGGTGGGCTTATTGCCGGAAATATTCCGGTAACTGACCGAGCGTCCGCTGATCACGATTTCCAATTTGTCATCCACGCGCCCCGACCAGGTGACGGTTCCGCTTCGCGCCATCGCTGGGGAAATCACACCGAGGGCGATGATCAGGAGCGACAGTAACGCTCCGGATACTTTCTTCATTTCTGGTTTCCTTTGCTCTGATCCATCTGAAATCAGGTCATTCTGTTGTACCCTAAATGATGACGGTCGCGGATGCGTTTCGGTATTTGTTACAATTACTTTGATGTCATGTTGCTGAAATCATTGCGGCGTTGATAACTTTTGATGGCAAATTTGCACCTTTGGAAACACGAGAATATCGTCTGCGGACATGATGTCACCGCTTTCTGATGATTCTTTGCTTGATTTCACGCGACACATAATATTATGCCACGATTGTTGCATTTATTTGCTTTAATAGAATCAGAGATATCTTTTTTAATCTTTAAAGTGTATTTCATCATCCGTAAATGATTTTAAATTCTCCTATAAATGCATTATTATTTGAATTATATATCTAAACACAGTATAATGAATCATCTCCAAATAATTTCCTTCTAAAAGGAAGGCTGAATTCGGCGATATGATCGCTTTTTCCAACATGATGAACGATAAGAACCTGTTTCCCACCATTTCGTATCACTCCATCTCGTGTCAGTCCATCTCGTACCATTTCGTCTCGTATGACACCATCTCGAATGACACCAACACGGTGCGATTTTCTTCGCGTCCCCATGATTGCCTGACATTCTCCTGTAAAGAGACGGTACCGATCACATTCCACAAAAGGATGGCAAAATGATAGAAGGATTCGGCGATGCGCTCAGCGATTGGGAGATCAATCCGCCGCGCATTTCAGTGATCGTCCCAACCTTTGAGCGTCCCCAAGCGCTCCGGCGTTGTCTGGCTACCCTGATCGTTCAGGACTTTCCGGCGGGAAGTTACGAGATCATCGTGGTTGATGACGGTTCCAAGGGGGCGTTATCCGAGGAAGTCAAGGTTGTCACGGAGGAAGCCCGCATTCGCGGAATGCACCGTCCCCGTGGCGTCTATGTCCATTATGTCCGGCAGGAAAATCAGGGGCCGTCCCTGGCGCGAAACTCCGGCGCGAGGGTGGCGCAGAGTCCGTATCTGGCGTTCATCGATGATGACTGCGAGGCGGAAGAGGATTGGCTGAAGACCTTTTATGCGTTCCTGTTGCTGGAACCGGACACGATGGTCGGGGGCAAGACGTTCAATTCGTTGCAGTTGAACTCGTACTCCACCGCCTGCCAGATGCTGATCGATTTCCATTACGATTATTTCCCGCAGTGGAAACGCGATAAGCGTTTCTTTACCGCCAATAATTTCGCGGTTTCCGCGTCCGGATTCCATGCCATCGGCAGGTTTGAGACGGCGTTTGAGTGGGCGTGCGAAGACCGGGATTTCTGTCTGCGCTGGCTCGAATCGGGCAGAACCATGGAGTTTTTGCCCAAAGCCGTGGTGCGCCATTCGCATAAGATGAATTTGGCGACGTTCTATTTGCGCTGTTTCCGAAGCGGCGAAGGCGCAGAACGCTTTCAGGCGCTCCGGGAACGACGCGGGCTGAAAATGCTGGAACCGGAACCCTTCGGCTACTATGTCGATCTGTGGAAATGGCCGTTCCATCCTGTCCGTCAGTTGGGGTTGATACGCGCCTTCCTGATGTCGTACCTGCTGACCACGGGTGAAGTGACGGCGGGAATCGGACAATGGTACGCCCGTCAGATGGCTTCCAAAGCGGTCGTCACGATCAAACCCAAGTTCGGCGGCAAGATCACCCCGGCGACAGCGCGTCCCGCAAAGGCGCAAACCACGCCGGAGGTTCCGTCGAGAATCGTTGTCAAGTCCCGCAAGGAGCCGGTGCTTCGCGCCCGTCGCGCCAAAGTGGTGGTTCGCGATAAAATCAACGGCAATTCCTGAGAGAATCGAGGAGGGGTGAGGGTTTGGTTCGCCCTCTCCCGCCCTCACCCCTCCTCGATTCCTGAGAGAATCGATTGCTTCCCGCCCTCACCCCTCCTCGGCTCCTGAGAGAGCCGATTCCTCCCCTCTCCCCAAATGGGGAGAGGGGCTAATCGGAGGGGGATATTCCCCTTATCCCAGTTTGCCTTTCAAGCCGTTCTGTGTTCTCAAGAGAGGGGGTTTAGATACAGGGTTGGCGTAGGGGTAGGGCTTGCCCTTACCCTTACGCCAACCCTTTCTTGCGCCACCCTGTCATGACTTCACTTTCGTTCTGTAACCCCGCCGTGGGTGGGGAAAGGGCGGCGGTGACCTGCACAGTAGGTGGGGCGCTATCAAGGATACTCCTCTTCGAGCGTCATGGAACATCCAGTGGTTAAGTCTATATTCGCATTTGTAGGGCGAATGCCCCGTCATTCGCCAATGCCCCGTCATTCGCCGATAAATCGCGACCTGCACCGTTCCGCGTTACCGTGCGGATAGGCAGGGAATCGGCGGACGACGGAGCAGCCGCCCTACAAATGCGAATACAGACTTAATTACATCCTCAATCCCGTTCCACCCGCAAGCGGATACCCGACGGTTGGCGATTGCGCCTAAGAGCAGGGCGGGGAAAGCCACTCCCCACACTTGTTCTGTCGCCAACTCCCCCCTCTCCCAATTTGGGGAGAGGGGAGGAATCGATTCTCTCAGGAATCGAGGGGGGGTGAGGGCGGGCTGGAATCTGGCACTCTCAGGAGACGAGGAAGGGTGAGGGCGGGGTGAGGGCGGGGTGAGGGCGCAAAGGTTTGCAGGTATAATCTGGAAAGACGACATGAAAATCTTTCCGCAACACCTGCGCGACCGTCAGCACGCTGAAATTATTCAACGGCGCACGTATGGTCTCTTTGGTAAGGGAAAGACAGAAGGCGTCAATATCCCCTCCGGGCCGCTTCCTTCGCCGCATATCGGGATGCTGGGGAAACTGTGGAAAAAGAACAGCGGACTCACCGACGAACAAGCGGCGACCGGACTTTCCGCCGCCGCCATGTCTACCCTGTCAACCATGTGGGCGGTCCCGACAATCACCGGGGGTCTTGGCTTACTGATAAGCGCTATTCTGATGAAGAAGACCGGCTATGTCGAGCCGTTTCAGATTACCGCCGCCCTGACTGCCGTTGTCTCTTACCTGTCGGCGGTTCCGTGGGCGCGAGCATCGTTTCAGAATTGCTATAAAAAGCCGGTTCTGGAAGGCGAGATCGACTACCTGCTGGAAAACGAAGTGACTACCGGCACGGAGCTGGAAATCTCCTATTTGCGTCTACTACGGGATACTGTCCGGCAAAAATCTCCGGTCAGCCCGGAGACGGAGGCGAATATTCAGGCGGCGATCACCGCGCTCGGTGAGGCGATTGACCGACTGCCTGTGGTATCTGTCACGTCGGTGGATACCGCTGCCCTGCGCCGGGAAGCGGAAGTGTTGCAAAACGAAGCGCTGCATCAATCCGATCCGGTGATCAGCGAATCGCAGGAACGACGCGCCAGCGCTATTCTGCGCCGTATCGAAGCGAATGAGCGTTCCTCCCTCGGCGTAAGGCGTATCACCGCGCTTCGAGCGGAGATGGAAGCGCAGATCGCCGGTTTGCGCGAGGGAATCGCGGCGCTGGATGTCGGCTACGGCAATGCCGACCATGCCACCGCGAACGACCTGGCAACGCTTTCCGAATCGGCGCGGCGGGTCGCCTCCGAAGCGACCAGTGTCGCCGACGCGCACAGCGAACTGGCTTCAGCGCTCTCCTACGCTCCCGTTACACCCGTCGTCGAAAGCGAGACGCCCCAACAGATACAGCTAAGGAAGCGCTAAATCGCGCGCGGATTAGATGGCGTTGACCAATTCTCGCATGTTGCGCCTATTTCATCACAAAATTGCATCAGAGTCTTCCAGCATTCGCTGTTCCCGCAATTCAAGCGTCATAATGGTTGACGACATGGAGGCATCTCTCATACTCTGCCGATGAAAAGTCTTCGCGCGCAATAGCGTATCTTACCCAATACGCCAACAAATTAAACGCCCTCTCTTAGTGTGTCAAGTTTAGAATTGCCGGAACTTTCGGAGCCCAAGGTCGAAATTGCTTCCCGCCCTCACCCCGCCCTCACCCCTCCTCGATTCCTGAGAGAATCGATTCCTCCCCTCTCCCCAAATGGGGAGAGGGGGTAAGGGAGGGCGTTATCATGACCATCGAACCTATCTCTTGTCGATACCTTTGCCGAGTTCTCTTCACGTTTCCTCCTCTCCAACCCCTCTCCCCATTTGGGGAGAGGGGAGGAATCGGCTCTCTCAGGAGCCGAGGGGGGGTGAGGGCGGCATGAGGGCGAAAACCGGATCAATTATTTGGCGCGTTCCTCGTAGGCGAGGATGCGGTAGCCGTTGAGGTAGTACGTGTCGGAGGTGTAGGCGTAGGCGATATTCTCTCCGGCTTTCAGTATCACATTCCCCCATGCCAGATTGTCGTCGAGGTTTTCCTGAATGCTGGCGCCGACCGGCGTGAGGATGAATTTTACGTCGTTTTCCGAAGTGGAAGCGGGTAAATCCGCGTAGTCAGTGAGGCCGCCGAAGGGGATATTCGAGAAGAGTTTGCGGTCGCCGGATGAGGAACGGAACCAGATATCGATGGCGGAAGACTTGATGCGAGCGTTGACGAAGCGAATCCGCGTCTTGCCCGCCGCCAGATTGTCGAAATTGCGGAGTCCCGCGACAATGGTCGGGCGCACTCCCGGCGCGTCCGACGAGGCATCGCCCAGCAGGAACAGGGAATAGGTCTTCCCAACAGCCAGATCGAACGTCTGATCACACAGAATCCGGGTGAGATCGTCCCCTTTGATGACAATTCGGGAGGGAACGGTTCCCGATGAGGAATAGCCGTAACCATACGGCATCGGCGGTATATCGCTGAATCCGAAACCTTCGCCATTGAGCGACGGGTACACGGTACCGTACTTGGTCTTGTTGCCTTTGGAATCGCCCAGAACGTGGTAGAGGGCGACATCGGCTTTTCCGGGAACGGGTGGGACGATGGGATCGACTGTCCCGCCGCTATTCCCGCTGCCGGAACCGCCGCCGCAACCCCCGACGGTAAGAAGCGCCACACTGGCGACCAGAGTCAATACACGAACGGCATTGGCGACGATACCCGGAAAGGCGACGATACCCGGAAAGGCGGCGTTACCCTTTGATGAAGTGAAAAGTTTCAATGTTGTCTGTCCTTTCGCTGCTTTAAGCAGTAAGACATATTGTTATCCATCGTTAGGATGTTTTCCCCTCAGGAATTTCGTCAGATGGGCATTTTGAAGAGGATTGGGGGAAAATAAGTCTGAGAATGGGGCGGCTTCCCTGCCGATCCCTTTCACTTTATCCCAATGTCTACTCACTACAGGTTTCCTACCAGGGGACTCATCCTCCCCGGATTGTTGATGCTGGCGGCGCTCCTGACTTTCTTGGCGGCGCCGCGCCTGGCGTTCGCCAACCGACCTCCCCTGCATCAGGCGGCGACCGAGGGAAATCTGGACGAAGTGATGCGGCTGATGGCGAATGACCCGTCGCTGGCGAATACGCGGGACGAGGACGGCAACACTCCGTTGCACCATGCGGCATGGAACGGTCATGTCCCGATTGCAGAGTATCTTCTGAAAGCGGGAGTCCCGGCGGATATTCGGATCATCGCACCGGAAAAGACACTGGACGGGGGAACGCCGCTGATGGATGCATCGGTGACCGGGCAGATGGACATGATCGCATTGCTCCTGCGGAACGGCGCCGATATCCGAGCGACCGACGCGGAAGGAAATACCGCCCTGCACCATGCGGTCTGGAACAATCGCGGAGAGGCGGTAAAGGCGCTACTGGATGCCGGAGCGGAGGTGAACGCCCGACGTAAGGGAAATGTCTTTGCGCTGGAAACCGCCGCCTACTTCGGCTACGAGGATATCGAGCGGTTGTTGATCGCACGGGGAGCGCTGATCAACAACAAAGTGTATGAAGGTTACACGCCCCTGCATCAGGCGGCGCGGGAAGGCAGGTTCGGCAGTCTTTTGATCCTGACCGAAGCGGGGGCGGATCTCTCGTCCCGCACGGACGACGGACGGACACCGCTCCATGTGGCGGCGGAGAACGGCAGAGAGAACGAAACGCGCCTTCTTCTCGCAATGAGTTCCGACCCGAACGCGACGACAAAAGAGGGACTGACCCCACTGGGGCTGGCGCAAAGGCGCAGACAAACGGGGACGGCGCGGATTCTCACCGAATATCTGGCGGCGAAAAGCGACACGGAGGCGCGAATCGAACTTCGGAACCGCCTGAATGCGGGAGTCCGAACCTCAGGAGTGGTCGAGAAGATTTCCTACCGGAAGGAAACGTTCGCGGAGACGGTCGGATCAGAGTGGACGACATCGCCGACAGGAGCGTTCTTCGCCCCGCTTCACACCACGACGATTCCGGGCAAGACGAAGCGCTTCCTTGGCGAATTCGGCGGGCAGGACATTCGTCTGACGCTGACAAAGCTCCCGGCGCATTCGCAGATCACGGTGGTGATGAACCTCTACATCATCAACTCCTGGGACGGGAACCGTAGCGACGATGGCAACGGCCCCGATCTCTGGGAAGCAAGGGTTCTGGATGGCGCGATGCTGTTACGAGCTTCGTTCGCCAATACATCGCTCATTACTGGCAAAACTGGCGAACCCCATCCCGATACAGTCATTCCCCGGCGAGCACCCTCTGGAATACTATCCGGGCAGAACGGGCGCTATCGCCAACAATGTTCTCAACTTGCCGAATCGCCCGATGGATGCCGTTTACCGGCTCAAGTTCACGTTCGCGCATCGAGGAGATAATCTTGTCCTCGTCTTCAGTGGGAAGAATTTGCAAGCGTTGAACGACGAAAGCTGGGGAATCGGAAGCATCGAAGTCCGCACCGGAACGGTGAGAGTCCCCAACACCGCGACGGCGCGAAACGGGAGAAAATAACGGGTGTTACTCGCCCCGGCGCAATGCCCCTGTCGCACCGTGAGCGGTTGTCCGTACATTCCTCAGCGACCAGAGCGGCGAAACGACCATACCCACGAAGCACACGATCCAGGTGAAGGCGAAGGCAATCAGCCAATGCGAGCGGTCTGATTCATTCGAAGAGAAGATCGCCATAAAGCCAAAAAATGCCGACCAGATGCCCCCCATTCTCCAGAATCCTGTTCGTACGTGCTTTCGCACAAATACCCTCCAGGCGATGAGGACACTCGCGCTTGCCTCAGCGGGAGCGCCAAACGCTTTCAGTGCGTTCGCTACCGCCACATCTTCCGACTGTCCCTGCTCCTGGTTGGCGGCGACTGCCATGAGAAGATGACCGCGCATCTCTTTAAGTTCCTCGTCGCGGCGGGGTTTCGGGAGGGAGGCGATTTGCTGAGCGACTTGCGCCAGATAATCTTCAAGCGGTTTGTACATGACCCATCCTTTCTCGATTCCGTTTTCTGGGAGCGAGTTTACCCAGCACCCTGTCAATGAGCGCTGTGTAGTTCTTCCACTCCTCGGTGCGCCTGTGCGCTTCTTGTATCCCCTTATCGGTGATCGTATAGACCTTTCGGTCTGCGCCTTTCTCTTGTGCCTGCCATTGCCCCTCGATCATCCCGTCTTGCTCCAGGATTCGTAGCGCTGGGTAGAGAGCGGACTCTTTGAGTATGAGTGCATCGTCGCTGAGCAATTTCACTTCACGGGCGATACCGTAGCCGTGCAGCGACTGATTACTCAGCACCGCCAGCACGAGAGCGGTCAGGTCTCCTTTGCCTAAGTCTCGGCTCACATAGATACCTCCTGAATCATAGTATGTCAAGAGTATACTATG